>JAZLJD010000023.1:0-119975 GCA_045617725.1 Lachnospiraceae bacterium | reverse complement strand
TTCGCAATCCGGTATATTTAGCCCTTCACTGCATTGCAGCGAAGCTGCTACGGATTGCGACACAAAGTGTCGCGTGAAAAATGCCTGCATTTTTCACACTAATCCCCGCATTTCGCAATCCGGTATATTTAGCCCTTCACTGCATTGTAGCGAAGCTGCTACGGATAGCGACACAAAGTGTCGCGTGAAAAATGCCTGCATTTTTCACACTATTTCCTTTCATTCACCCCCGCGGAGGATGACTTAGAAAACTTCCTTCATCGCCTCGCGTAAGAGAACTGACATATTCTTGATATCCTCTTCCGTAACGATAAGAGGCGGAACAAAACGAAGAATGTGGGTTCCGGCATTAATCAGAACAAGGCCCTTCTCAAGCGCTTTGTTGATAATCGGTGCTACCGGGCAGTTAAATTCCATGCCCCACATAAGGCCGCGTCCACGTACATCCAAAACCTGAGGGAAGTCCTTTTTAATGGAAAGAAGGGTTTCTTCCATGATGGGTGCAACGCCGGCCACATGTTCTATTATATGGTTTTTGGCATATAAATCAAGCACCTTGCCGATGGCACAACCTGCCATCGGATTGCCTCCGTAGGTCGTACCATGGTCCCCTGCAACGAGGGAAGCCCGGGCAAGTTTGTCGTTTAAAAGGAAGGCTCCGACCGGGAAACCGCAACCCAAAGCCTTGGCCGAGGTAAGGATATCGGGCTTAACGCCATACTGTTCAAAAGCCCACATACTGCCGCTTCTGCCCATACCACACTGGATTTCGTCGAGGATTAACACGATGTCCTTCTCGTCGCACAGTGCTCTGACTCCCTTGATAAATTCGGGAGCGGCCGGATAGATGCCGCCCTCGCCCTGAATCGTCTCCATAATGATGGCGCAGGTCTTGTCATTCACAAGGGCCTTTACGGATTCAAGGTCGTTGTAATCCGCATAACGTACCGTTCCAACAAGGGGCTCGAAGGCTTCACGATAATGGGGATTTCCCGTTACGGAAAGTGCACCGAGTGTACGTCCGTGGAAGGAATGATTCATGGCAATAATCTCATGGTCGGTCTTGCCGTCCTTAAGATATGCGTACTTTTTGGCCGCCTTTAAGGCACCCTCAATGGCCTCAGCGCCGGAATTCGTAAGGAAAACCTTCGAAAGGCCGGAAGCGGCAACGATTCTCTGCGCTGCCAGTGCACTGGGCTCACTGTAATAATAGTTACTGGTGTGCATCAGTTTATCAATCTGATTCTTCATTGCATCGTTGTACTCTTTGTTGTTGTATCCAAGAGCAAAAACGGCAATGCCGGCAACGAAATCAAGGTATTCCCTGCCGTCATGGTCATACAGCCTGACGCCGTCACCATGGTCAAAAACAACCTGATATCTGTTATAAGTATGAAGTAAACTGCCCTCGGCAGTATCTATAATCTCCTGTGTTGTCATTATTCTTCTCCATCCTGAATGATTGCGGTTCCGATTCCTTCGTTCGTAAAGATTTCAAGTAACATGCTGTGTAACATACGTCCGTCGAGGATATGCACACGATTTACGCCGTTCTTAACGGCATCCGTGCAACCGGAAAGTTTCGGAAGCATGCCGCCTCCGATGAGTCCGCTCTGAATGAGTTCATCGGCCTTGGAAGCCGTAATTCTTGAAATGAAGGAAGACTTATCTTCAAAATCACGATAGAGTCCTTCCACATCCGTGAGAAATACAAGCTTGTCTGCACTGACTGCCTTGGCAATCGCGCAAGCCGCATCATCCGCATTAATATTGTAAGTATCAAAATGATCGTCCAGTCCGATCGGGCTGACAATCGGAAGGAAATCCTTCTCCAAAAGGTCATAGAGAATCTGCGCATTTACTTCCTTAATCTCGCCGACAAAGCCGATATCCTTGCCGTCTGAGTATTTCTTCTGTACCTTTAAGAGGCGGCCGTCCTTGCCGGAAATACCTACGGCGCTTACTCCGAGTTCATCCACCATGGCAACCAGACTCTTGTTCACCTTGGAAAGAACCATCTCGGCAATCTCCATGGTTTCCGCATCCGTAACACGCAGGCCGTTCACAAACTCTGCTTCCTTGCCGACCTTCTGCACCCAGCGACTGATTTCCTTACCACCTCCATGCACGATGATGGGCTTAAAGCCGACCAGTTTTAAAAGGGTAACATCCTTAATTACGTTGTGCTGCAGTTCCGGATTACTCATTGCCGCACCGCCGTACTTCACAACGATAATTTTTCGGTTAAACTTCTGGATGTACGGGAGCGCCTCAATCAGCACCTCCGCCTTCTTTGTGATTTCACTCATGTCTTTCTGATTCATTTGATTACCTCTTTCGCACTATGCTAAAAACTATCTTAAAAATTCAAAGAATTCCTTAAGTCGTAAGAATGCTTCGCAGTTTACGGTGGACAGGCTCACTCCCGTAAAAAAGATTAAAAAGCCTGCGCTGATTCCGAAGAATAAAAGCAGTCGCATCCACACCGTATGCCGTTCTTCGCTTATCTCCCGCGCATACAAAGCAATCAGGACAAACAGCGCCGCAAGGAAAAACGGTATGACTTCAATATGATACCGGGCATGCACTCCGGTGCTTATCGTTATAAAGCTGCTCAGTAAAACGCCCGCTCCGGTCATTCCGATTACAAGCCATTTTACAAATGCGGTGCTCTTTTTCCAAAGATTCCTCCAAAGCGGTCCGTACAGAAGCAACACAAACACCGGCATCAGCCACAGAAGTGATACAAGTTCGGGACCCTCCACATACAACTGGTAAGGAATGTTCAATTCCTGCGAGCCCAGTTCAATAAAAGGAAAATCCAAAGTAATCTTGGGCGGCATGAACCAGGCCAAAAACTGTCCCTGCAAGAGCTTTATAAGCGAAAAACTGTAGTACCGGTTGTCATTGACCGTAATCTGATAATTCTGCCCGAACTCCAGAATACTGTCAAATCGTATGTAATTATAGTAAGCCAGCAGCGCACCGATCACACCATAGGGTATGAACGTGGTCACCAGGCTTATGCAATTCGTTTTTTTGTTGCCCTCTAAAATCATATACCGAAGTGCAAACGGCACAAGAATCAGGGAGTACAGAAGCATAATCGGCCTGCAACCTACCGACAATGCCATGAAGGCTGCGCCAAAAAACAAGAGATACGCCCTCTTCTTTTCGGCCATGTACCACTCCGCAAAGGCCCAAAGTCCAAGCATTACAAACAGCATTCCGACCGCATAAGGCACGACATACATATTGGCATACTGTGCTTCATAAAGAGACAGCGTTCCGACATTTGCCAAAAGAATCATGGCGAATTCATAGCCGTACGGCAGCTGCTTTGCTTTTTTGCGTAAAAGGCGCACAAGGAATGCCGTCAGCACCATGTGCAGCATCGCATAGGCGCACCAGACCACCTTACTGTTACTTAAATACCGGCCTGTCAGCAGCTTATAAGGATAAAAGAAAAGTGCCGTAGGGACAACGCCGAAATAGCAGTGGAATTCTCCGTCATAGTAAGCGGAATCCCAAATCTCCCTCAGGTAAAAGGAGCCGAACACCTGCTCTCGTTCCGAGATGTCATGCGGCTCCGAAAGGCTGTAAAACCGCTCATCCACGCCGTCAATACTAAGTGCCGTGGTACCGTTCATCCAGGCATCCACACGATTTACGTTGTTAAAGCCGTAACTGTACCTTGGGTCCGTCTTACGGCAAAATGCTATCATAAGAAGAAGGAGAACAAAAACCACCGGGATGCCAAAGCTCACCAGAGTGTGCAGCCATCTGCGCTCCGTAGTTTTAAAGAAGCAAAGCCTGCCCACCCCGTAGAACAAAAACACAATCAGGAACAGGCCAAGAACCCTCACGATGCTGAAATGAAACGGTATCTTCTTATTGATGACAATCTTGGGAAACGAGAATGTATCTCCCTCCTCAAGTCCGTCAATGGCAATTCGAATCTGTGTAGTATGTCCCGTAAAATGCGTCGGTATGTACTTCGTTTCCTCAACATTCCGTTGCGTGGAGACGCGGAAGTCAGGTCTTGCGACCCGGGCGCCCTCATCATTCATCCGAACGACGATTTCATACAGGGATTCCGCATCCGCCTCGAAGTCCACATAAATGCTGCGTACTTCCACATCCGGCGTAAGGTCCGCAAAGGTCCAGGCATCTTTCTCCAGCATGGTGAACTTCCCGGTATCGAAATCATATTCCGAGTTGTACAAAAAGCTGTCCTCAGGGAGATTGTAGGTAAGCTCGGGATTTTTTCGGGGATTCACGTAAAAGTGCTTGGCATTGAAAAAGAAAATCTCAAGCAGCACACATATCACAAATATAAGCAATACCTGAATATATTTATTCTTCAAAAATTTCATAAACCAAAACCTATGAGCGGTAGTCCGCATTAATCTTGACATAATCGTAGGTAAGGTCGCAGCCCCAGGCGGTTGCTTCCTCCGTACCTTCATGCATATCCACAAATACGGTGACCTTCTCTTCCTTCATGATAAGGACTGCCAGGTCCTCATCGAAGTCAAGCGGGGTACCGTGATCGAATACTTCAACCTTGCCGCTTTGGCCCACAAAGAATAATTCCACATCGTTTTGGTCAAACTGTGCTCCGGAATAACCCATTGCACACAGGAAACGTCCGAAATTCGCATCGCAACCATAGATAGCTGCCTTGGAAAGATTCGAGCCGACGATTGCCTTCGAAAGAGTTCTTGCATCCTCCTTCGTGCGGGCGTTTACGACATGGGCTTCAAAGAGCTTTGTAGCGCCCTCTCCGTCTGCCGCCATACGCATTGCAAGATTCTTCGTTACAAACATAAGTGCCTCAAGAAATGCCTCGTAGTCCGCATCCTCCGTGGTGATTTCCTTGTTACCGGCCAGCTTATTGGCCATGATAATGAGGGAATCGTTCGTGGAAGTATCTCCGTCTACGGTAATCATATTGAAGCTGTCAACCACAACGGTAGAAAGAGCCTTCTGTAAGAGCTTCTTGGAAATATTAAGGTCCGTCGACAGAAATCCGAGCATGGTACACATATTCGGGTGAATCATACCGCTTCCCTTACACATACCGCCGATAGTAACCGTCTTGCCGCCGGCCTCAAAGGAAACCGCAATTTCCTTATTGACGGTATCCGTCGTCATAATAGCCTTGGAAGCAAGCGTTCCTGCCTCAAGACCTGCTTTTTTGCCCTCGGAAAGCATCTTTACACCGGCCGTAATCTTGTCGACCGGAATCTGCATGCCGATTACACCGGTGGATGCTACGAATACACCGTCTGCCGGAACACCCAGATATTCCTCCGCAGCCTTACAGGTAGCACGGCAGATTTCATAGCCTTCCTTGCCCGTACAGGCATTGGCGATACCGGAATTCACGATAACGGCCTGCGCGCATCTGTCTGAATCCGAGAGTTCCTTGTCCCACAAAACGGGAGCCGCCTTGACAACATTGGTGGTGTAGGTGCCCGCTGTAATGCAGGGCTCACTGCTGTACACAAGTGCCATGTCGGTTCTTCCCTTGTATTTAATTCCTGCCGCACAGGAAGCTGCCATAAAGCCCTGTGTAGCTGTAATTCCGCCTTCGATAACTTTCATCCTAATCCTCGCATTTCGCAATCCGGTATATTTAGCCCTTCACTGCATTGCAGCGAAGCTGCTACGGATTGCGACACAAAGTGTCGCGTGAAAAATGCCTGCATTTTTCACACTAATCCTCGCATTCCAATCCCGCTACTCGTTGTAGCGAATGATATTCTCTTTATTTAATGTAAAGTCGTAATAATTTAAGTCTTCCCGTTTGGTCCAGCCCAGCTCGTGCCAAAAAGCATTGCCGATATCGTTACTTGTAAAGGCAATCAGGCTGACCTTGTTGATTTCCTCTTTCTGAAGAGCCTCCATTGCCATAACGACCATGGCCTTGCCGATTCCGCGTCGTCGGTAGTCGGGATCCACGCACACATGGTAAAAGCAGCCGCGCCTTCCGTCGTGACCGCACAAAATGGCGCCGACCACACGTCCGTCCTCCACGGCAACGATGCTGGTGGTGGGATTTCTTTTAAGGAATCGCTCCACACCCACCCGTGAATCATCGATGGAGCGGATTGCAAAGCCCTTTATCTTCATCCAAAGGTCCTTCACCCCGTCGTAATCCTCACTCGTCATAATTCTGATATCTGCCATGTTGCTCCTTTCCGAATCCTTAAGGGAAAATGGGCGGCATGGTAAGGCCCATGTCTTCCTTAAGGCCAAAAATTAAGTTCATATTCTGTACTGCCTGACCGGCAGCGCCCTTTACGATATTGTCAAGGGCTCCCATCATGATGACACGATGCGTTCTTTCGTCAATCCTAAAGTTAACATCCACGTAGTTGCTGCCTTCCACCCAACGGGTCTCCGGATTCACACCACTTGAAAGCACGCGGACGAATTTCTCTTTGGCGTAAGCCGCATTATAGGAACTTCTTACCTCCTCCTCATTAGGATAGGTTCCGTCTGCTTTCTTATTTAAGGAAGCATACGCGGTAACAAGGATACCGCGGTTCATGGGTACGAGGTGCGGCGTAAAGTTGATTACGACGTCCTCCCCGCATGCGTAGGAAAGCTGCTCCTCAATTTCGGGAGTATGACGATGGGTGGCAACCCCGTAAGCCTTGATGTTCTCGTTTACCTCGCAGAACAGATTGTCAACCTTGGCACCTCGGCCGGCACCGCTCGTTCCGCTCTTGGCGTCCACGATAATGGTGTTCGGATCGATGAGACCGTCCTTAACAAGCGGATAACAGGTCAGAATGGAACAGGTTGTGTAGCAGCCGGGATTCGCAACAAGACGGGTCTTCTTAATCTCCTCACGATTTAACTCGCACAGGCCGTATACGGCCTTCTTAATAAGCTCCGGAGATTTGTGCTCAAGCTTGTACCATTTCTCATATACCGCTACGTCTTTCAAACGATAATCTGCGGAAAGATCGATGAACTTACACTTTGAAAGCAGCTCCTCATTCAAAAGGCCTGCCAGGTAGCCCTGCGGCGTTGCCGTAAAGATTACATCTGCCTTTCCTGCAAGTTCTTCTATATTGTCATCTAAGCATTTGTCGTCTACGATTTCAAAAAAGTTTCTATATACGGAAGCATATTTCTCATCCACATAACTACGGGAGCCATACCATACGATTTCTGCTTCCGGATGATTCATAAGGATTCGAACGAGTTCACCGCCTGCATAACCGGTTGATCCAATAATACCTACTTTAATCATAAACTCTTCCTTCTTTCTTTATTATATATGATACAAATCCTAAACCATAATTTTATGTTATTAGCGGATTCATTACAAGAACCAATTCTCCGTTGTATCATTTGCATAAGTATACATAGCAATTGCATATTATTCAAGTGTTTTTTGCATAAAAATAATATTTTATGTATATTTTGTGGAAATATTTGCATAATTACCCTATTGCATTCTTATAAGGAATGTTGTATATTATGCGAGTAGCTATAAATCATCATTATTTGGAGGCTTATCATGGCAAAAGAAAAAGTTATTCTTGCTTACTCCGGTGGACTTGATACCACCGCCATCATTCCCTGGTTAAAGGAAAATTTTGATTACGAAGTTGTATGCGTATGTATCGACTGCGGTCAGGAAAGCGAGCTCGACGGTTTGGAAGAGCGTGCAAAGTACTGCGGCGCCGAGAAATTATACATCATCGATGTTGTCGATGAATTCTGTGACGATTACATCGTTCCCTGTGTACAGGCTCATGCCGTATACGAGAACAAGTACTTACTCGGTACTTCCATGGCTCGTCCCTTAATTGCCAAGAAGCTCGTTGAAATCGCTCGTAAGGAAGGCGCTACCGCAATCTGCCACGGCGCTACCGGTAAGGGCAATGACCAGATTCGTTTCGAACTCGGTATCAAAGCACTTGCTCCCGACCTTAAGATTATCGCAGCTTGGAGAAATGAGAAATGGACCCTTGATTCCCGTGAATCCGAAATTGCTTACTGCAAGGCACACGGCATCGACCTTCCCTTCTCCGCTGACAATTCCTACAGCCGTGACCGTAACATCTGGCACATCAGCCATGAAGGACTTGAGCTTGAGGATCCTGCCAATGAGCCCAACTTCGATCACCTTCTTGTTCTGGGCGTTCGTCCCGAGAAGGCTCCCGATGAAGGCGAGTATGTAACCATCACCTTTGAGAAGGGTGTTCCCGTAGCAATCAACGGTGAGAAGAAGAAAGTTTCCGATATCATCCGCCAGCTTAACGTACTCGGCGGCAAGCACGGTATCGGTATCGTAGATATCGTAGAGAACCGTGTTGTTGGTATGAAGAGCCGTGGCGTTTATGAAACCCCCGGAGGAACCATTCTCTATGAAGCACATCAGCAGCTTGAGGAATTAATCCTCGACCGTGACACCTATCGCGAGAAGGCTGAGATGGGCCAGAAATTTGCTCAGATCGTTTACGAAGGCAAGTGGTTCTCTCCTCTTCGTGAGGCTGCTCAGGCATTCATTGAAAGCACCCAGCAGTACGTAACCGGTGAAGTTAAGTTCAAGCTCTACAAGGGCAACATCATCAAAGCCGGCACGACTTCTCCTTATTCACTGTACAACGAAAGCATCGCTTCCTTCACCACCGGTGACCTTTACGATCATCACGATGCAGAAGGCTTCATCAACCTCTTCGGTCTTTCCACCAAAGTACGTGCCATGAAGATGCAGGAAGTTGAAAGCAAAAAAGGAATCTTCGGATTATGGAAGTAATCTTAATCCTGCTTGCTTACCTCTTTGTCGTCAATCTCGTGAACTTCATTCTGATGGGCGTTGACAAAAGGAAAGCACAGAACCATGACTGGCGTATCCCCGAGATAACCTTCTTCATTTGGGCTCTCATGGGCGGCGCCTTAGGCGGTATCCTCGGTATGTATACCTTCCGCCACAAAACCCGCCATGCCAAGTTCGTTTTTGGCCTCCCGATTATCGGAATCCTCGAACTCATTGCGGTGATTGCAGTCATCTGCCTCATGGATTTATCCATAAAAATCATGTAAAAAAGTGCCTCGGGCCGGGAATCAACTCCCGTCCGGGGCACTTGTTTTTTTGCTTTCACTACGACTCTACCCTACCATCAGCCATATCACAAGGCTGGTAACCAGCATAGACGGAATACCGATCGTCATTCCGCACTTCACATAATTGGAGAATTTAAAGGTGACATGATTCTTCTTGAGCATCTGACTCCACATGATGCCGGCCAGGGCTCCCACGGGCGTCAGAATGGCGCCGATATTCGAACCCGCGATGGTCGCATAGGTCGCACACTCGCTCATCTTAAGAGCAGGCTCCGCTCCGTACACCGAAAGCCCGAGCTGTGCCTTATTCAGCACATCTGAGTAGAATACGCTCATCGGGATATTGTTCATGAAATTCGCAGCCAGGACCGAGGAAATTCCGTAACGGACGGAAACCAAAAGGCTCTCTCCGCTGTGGCCGGAATGAATCAATGCCGTGCCGCTTAAGTGGTCAAGGGCCGAAGCCACCATCTCCGTAACACCGTAGCGATTCAGTGCCAGAACCATAACAAACATCGAAAGGACGAAGGGAATGAGTTGCCAGGGAGCACGACGCAGGCACTCCGTAAGCTCTACCGGCTTTTTCCTTCGAATAAGTGAGGAAATCAGGGTTGTTATAAACAGACTCAGGGCAAAAAAGAATGTGATAATCCACATTTCAAGGCCCACATAGGACGATACCACCAGGCAGGCCGTGCAACCGCCAAGATGCACAAGACCGATGATCAGGCCGACGCGGTCCGGCTTCTCCACCGCATGCGGATGCGGAGTCATGGGACGACTTAATTCCTTACGGAATATGAGGAACAAAAGCAACATAGCCGTCAGAGCACCGCAGGCCGTGGGGAGCAGCATGTTCACCATGTATTCCACAAAGCCGATGGATGCACCGGTAGCCAGATAGATATTCGTGGGGTTTCCGATGATAAGTGCCATACTCCAGGTATTGGCCGCCACGAATTCCGCAATCAGATAAGGAAGGGGATCGATGCGGGCACTCTTTGTGAAGTAACAGATGAACGGTGTGAACGTTAAGATAATAATGTCATTGGAAGTAAACACGGTCAGAACGGAAACCAGAATGTAGAGAATGAAAAACAGGCTCTTCCGGCTTCCCTTTGTACGATACATGACCATTCCCGCGAGGTACGAAAAAAAGCCGATGCTGTCAAGGTACACACTGAGCATCGTCATGGAAATAAAGAGAACCAGTATTTTTATGGGATTCACCGCCCCGGAAGCCGTAATTCCCATGAGCACTTCCTTGGGACTTATGCATCCGAGTACGATAAAAAGCACTGCTCCAAGCAGTGCCTCAACCCAGCTTAAATCAACGGTGTGGGAACCTATGGTCATGTTCGGCTTAAGCAGTACCACTGCAATAAGGCCCAAACAGGTTGCAATACTTAAAATAATGGTAAGTGTCATGTTATTTCTCCGCTTTGGCCTTTTTACGGCCGCTGATAACATCCCCGAGCTGCGCTAATAAAATTGCCGCAAACATGATAATGCAGCCCATAAGTTCACGCGTTGACAGGACATCACCCGCGATCAATACGCCGGCAATCGCCGAAACCGCACTCTCAAGGCTCATGATAAGGCTTGCAAGTGCCGGCTCTACATACTTCTGTCCGATAATCTGGAAGGTATATGCAATACCGCTTGAGCACACGGATGCATAAAGAATCGGTATGGCACAATTCAGAATATCCGAAATACGGGGTTCTTCAAAAACAAACATTCCGATGGTACAGATTGCGCCGCATACTAAGAACTGATAGCAGGATATTCTGACACCGTCATGCCCGGGCGAAAAATGATCAATCACATAGATGTGTCCGGTAAAGCAGATGGCTCCGAAAAAGCACAGAATATCACCAATTCCGAATGCAAACACATCCGTAATACACAGAAAATACAAGCCGACCGCGGAAAGCATAACTGCAACCCACACGAGAGGGCGTATTTTTTGGCGCATAAAGATACCGCAGACCGGTACCATGATGATATACAGTGCCGTAATAAATCCGGCTTTCCCCACAGGATCCCCGGTATTGTAATACACGAGCACCCCGTACTGCTGGAACAGCGAGGCTGTACACAGCACAACACCGCAGAGTATACCACCCTTCATGGAGCTTTTCCACTCCTTTTTTCTATCCGCCTTATCAAGATGTGTAAAACAACGGTCCTTCACAAAAATAACCGGCAGCATGACTATGCTACCGATTATAAATCTGACGCCGTTGAAAGTAAGCGGGCCAACATACTGCATTCCCTCGCTTTGGGCTACGAATGCAACGCCCCAGACCACTGCCGTAATAAAAAGCAGCAGGCTTCCAATAGCACTTTTCTTTTTCATATGAATCCTATGTGACTCCTAATTATCTAAGATAACCGATTACTTCCACCTCGCACAGTGCCCCCTTGGGAAGGTCCTTGACTGCGACGCAGGAACGGGCCGGCTTACCGGTGAAGTAGCGTCCGTAAACCTCATTAAACGCTGCGAAATCTTTGATATCTGCCAAAAAGCAGGTAGTCTTTACAACATCCTGGAAACCGATTCCGGCTTCCTTCAAAATGGCTTCGACATTCTTCATGACCTGCTCGGTCTGCGTTGTAATGTCCGTGCCGTTTAATTCGCCCGTAGCGGGATTAATGGCAATCTGGCCGGAGGCAAAAAGCAAATCTCCTGCCACGATAGCCTGTGAATAAGGACCGATTGCCTTCGGAGCTTTCTCTGTACTAAGAACTTTATACATAACTAGACCTCCTTAAAACGCACGTTCATATATGCGATGATTTCCTCTACGCAACGCTCAAAACCGAGCTTGGAGGAATCGAGACACAAATCGTAATTTCTCGCATCGGTCCACTCGCGGCCGGTATAGTAACGATAATACTCCGCTCTGGCACGATCCGTCTTCTGGATGAAGTGCTGCATCTCCTTCGGCGACATGGAATGCTTCTTCATGGCCTGCTCAATGCAGAAATCCATGGGAGCATGGACAAATACGGAAAGAACGCGGTCATAATCACGAAGCACGTAATCGGCACAACGTCCGATGATGACGCAGGATTCCTTGTCCGCAATGTCACGGATTGCCTTACTCTGCAGTTGGAAAAGATTATCCTTTGAGGTAAAATCACTGTCTCCTGGTGCTACGGGTTCATCTCCCGTCTTCTTCTTAAAGAGGCGATGTAAACCACCCTTGGGAACTTCATCTGCCTCTGCAAAAAGTCCCACATTAATTCCGGACGCTTCCGAAGCCATACGGATTAAGTCCTTGTCATAATACTCGATTCCGAGCTTTTCTGCCAACATAGCGCCGATGGTCTTACCGCCGCTACCATACTGTCTTGCTATTGTAATGACTACCTTCTCCATAGTGTGCACCTCTCTTATTCACCCAAGTAAGCTTTTCGTACTGCTTCATCATTCATGAGGTCACTGGCCTTGCCGGAAAGAGTAATCTTGCCGGTCTCCAGTACATACGCACGGTCTGCGATGCTGAGTGCCTTTTTGGCGTTCTGCTCAACCAAAAGAACCGTCGTACCGCTCTTACTTACTTCTCCGATAATATCGAAGATTTCATTAACGAAGATCGGGGAAAGTCCCATGGAAGGTTCGTCCATCAGGATAATTCCGGGATGGCTCATAAGGGCACGTCCCATGGCCAGCATCTGCTGCTCGCCGCCCGAAAGCGTACCTGCCATCTGATTCTTACGTTCCTTAAGTCTCGGGAAACGTTCATATACCATCTCGAGCGTATCCGCAATTTCCTTTTTGTCATGACGGGTATAAGCGCCCATCTTAAGGTTCTGATATACGGTAAGTTCCTGGAACACACGACGACCTTCCGGAACATGTGCCATACCCATGGAAACAATCTTGTGTCCCGGCGTCTTGGTAATATCGGTTCCCTCAAAGGTAACGCTGCCTTCCGTCGGTGTAATCAAACCGCTGATGGTATGAAGAATCGTCGTCTTGCCGGCACCGTTGGCACCGATCAGCGCGATAACCTCTCCCTTATTAACCTCAAAATCAATGCCCTTTATGGCTTCGATGACGCCATAGTGAACATGTAAGTTTCTAACTTCAAGCATTGCCATAACTTCTGTCCTCCTATTCGCCAAGGTAAGCGGTAATAACCTCCGGATTCGAAAGAACCGCGGAAGTCTCGCCCTCTGCAAGGACACGGCCGAAGTTTAATACGGTCAGTCTCTCGCAGATACCGGAAACCAGTTTCATATCGTGCTCAATTAATAAAATAGTCATCTTAAACTCACTGCGGATATAAGAAATCGTATCCATGAGTTCCTTCGTCTCGTTCGGATTCATACCTGCTGCGGGCTCATCCAAAAGCAGCAGCTTCGGATTCGTTGCAAGTGCTCTCGCAATTTCGAGCTTACGCTGCTTACCGTAAGGAAGCTGCGATGCCTTTAAGGAAGCGGCTCCGTCCAGACCAAACACCTTAAGAAGCTCCATAGCACGGGCATCCATCTCCTTCTCAACCTTGTAATAGGAAGGAAGACGCAGGATGGAAGCAAAGGTAGAATACGGATAAAGATTATGTAAACCAACCTTTACATTATCAAGTACGCTCAAATCCTTGAACAGACGGATGTTCTGGAAGGTACGTGCAATACCGGCACGGTTGATATCGATGGTCTTAAGACCGGTGATATCCTCTCCGTCCAGCTTTATAATACCCTCGGTGGGCTTGTAAACGCCCGTCAGAAGGTTGAAGGCCGTCGTCTTGCCGGCACCGTTCGGTCCTATAAGGCCGTAAAGCTCGCCTTCATAAATGGTCATGTTCAAATCATCCACAGCACGAAGTCCGCCGAAACGGATGGATAAGTGATTCACTTCAAGAATCGGTTTTTTATTCTCCATCTTCCTGACCTCCTGCTGCTTTCTTCTTTAAAAAGGGAATCTTCATAAGCATCTTGTCACGCCACTCTCTTGCTGCCGGTGCCCAGTTAAAGAGCATCATGGCAATCAGAACAATTGCGTAAATCAGCATACGGTAGTCGGACAGGCCACGAAGGAGTTCCGGCAAAAGAGTAAGTAATACCGCTGCGATGATACTTCCGCGGATATTACCGATTCCGCCCAAAACAACGAATACCAAAATCATAATGGACATGTTGTAACCGAAACGGTTGCTGGTTGCCTGCAGTGCACTTAAGTTGTGGGAATACAGAACACCGGCTACGCCTGCAAGTGCCGCTGACAAAGAGAAAGCCAGAAGCTTATATTTTGTAATATTGATGCCGACGCTTTCCGCAGCGATCACATTGTCACGAATCGCCATAACGGCACGACCGTCACGGCTCTTAATAAGGTTCAGTACAATAAATAATGTAATAAGTACCAAAACGATACCAATCGTAAAGTTCGAATTCTTGGGCGTTCCCGTGATACCCTGTGGTCCGTTAATGAGCATCACGCCGTCCTCCGGCAGATTGATTGCAAGCTGATTATTCATGGAGAAATGAATTCCCTCGGAATCACGGCTTACATAGAGAACATTCACAATGTTCTTAATGATTTCACCGAAGGCAAGTGTAACAATAGCCAGGTAGTCTCCTTTCAGACGAAGAACCGGCATACCGATTAAAAATCCCAGAAGTCCGGCACACACAAAGCCGATCAGAATGGCAAGCGGAAAACGAATCCAGGTGGAGGTAATTACATTCTCCGTAAGCTTTGTAAAGAAAGCGGAGGTAAATGCACCGATGCACATAAAGCCCGCATGGCCAAGGCTTAACTCGCCCAAAATACCAACCGTCAGATTCAGGGAAACTGCCAGAATCACATAAGCACAAAGCGGAACCAAAAGGCCCTTAAGCAGGGAGGAAACAGCTCCTGCGGAAATCAGAATCTCCATAATAACGAAAGCTGCTACCACAATGCCGTACGTAATCAGATTGTCTTTATTCTTCTTAACAAACGCTTTCATACGACACCTCCTAAACCTTTTCCTGAATCTTCTTACCGAGAATTCCGGTAGGCTTTACCACAAGTACAACAACCAGTACCATAAATACGATGGCATCGGAAAGTTCCGTTGAAATATAGCCCTTGGTAAGGATTTCTATAAGGCCGAGTACGATACCTCCAATCAATGCTCCCGGGATGGAACCGATACCGCCGAATACCGCAGCAACGAAGGCCTTGATACCGGGCATGGAGCCTGTATAAGGTGACAAAGTCGGATAAGATGAGCAAAGAAGCATACCTGCGATTGCGGCGAGCGCGGAACCGATTGCAAAGGTTAAGGTAATCGTTCCGTTCACGTTGATACCCATAAGCTGTGCAGCACCCTTGTCCTCCGATACGGCAAGCATAGCCTGTCCTGCCTTGGTTTTGTTAACAAACAGGGTCAGTCCAACCATGATAACAACGCAGCAGATTACCGTAACGAGGGTCTCACCCGAGATGGTAATCTGTCCGTCCGCAAGCTTAATAGGCTTAATGCTTACTACAGAAGTGAATGCCTTGGGATTCGCGCCAAAAACAAGAAGAGCCACATTCTGGAGCAGATAGCTCACGCCGATGGCCGTAATCAATACTGCCAGGGAAGAACTGGCCTTTCTTAAGGGTCTGTAAGCAACCGCCTCAATCGTCATACCAAGTGCGGTACACACAATAATGGAAAGCAGCATTCCGAGCCAGGTGGGAAGATTCGCCATGGAGACTGCACAGAATACCGTATAGCAGCCGATCATGATGACATCTCCGTGTGCGAAGTTCAGCATCTTGGCGATACCGTAAACCATGGTATAACCGAGAGCTATAATCGCATAAACGCTACCTAAGCTGATGCCGTTAATTAAGTAGTTTAAAAAGCTCATATTTCATCCTTCTTTACATAGTCTTGCAAAAACAGCGTTACTATTTTATCAGAAAAAGGGCTGGTTTACAAGGCAAATAGCCGTAATAAGAAAATAATAAGGAAATAAAAACAGGGGGCACCAAAAGCGGTGCCCCCTGCGAATCAACTCATTTATAATTACTGAATCAAAGAGTAGTTGCCGTTCTTGATTTCCATAGCCTTGGGAGCCTTGTTAACAGCACCCTCGGAATCCCAGCTCATAGCTGCACCGGTAAGACCGTCAACGGAAACCTCAAGCATAGCTGCCTTTAAAGCATCACCTAAATCGGACACGCTCATGGAAGGCTTTGCACCGGCCTTCTCTGCAGCTGCCTTGATGATGTACATAGCATCATAAGCATCTGCTGCGAACTGGTTCGGGGTATCACCGTAAGCTGTTTCGTATGCGGAAACGAATGCCTGAGTCTTCGCATCCTTTGCATCTGCTGCGAAAGGAGTTAAGAGCATAACGCCCTCTGCAAGGCTTGCATCGAAGTTCTCAACACCAAGGATACCGTCAAGACCGTCACATCCGAAGAACTTGAAGGAGTAACCTGCGTTATTGGCCTGGGTAAGAATCAAAGCTGCTTCACTATAGTAGATAGGAAGGAAGATAAGCTCTGCTCCTGCATCATGTGCCTTCTGAAGCTGTACGGAGAAGTCCGTCTTGTTATCAGCAGTGAAAGCACCGGTCTCTACGATTTCGAAATCCTGGTTTGCTGCTTCCTGAGCGAACTTCTTGTAAATACCGCTGGAGTAAACATCGGAGCTGTCGTAGATAACTGCTACCTTGCTTGCTACCTTGTTCTCGCCAATGTATGCTGCAGCACCAACACCCTGGTTAGGATCGGAGAAGCATACCTGGAATACGTTGTCATTACCATCGGTGCAATCTGTGGAAGATCCGGAAGGAGTGAGCTGGAACATATTGTCGTTCTTGGACTCAGCAGCTACTGCTGTACAGCAACCTGAAGTAACGGAACCTACCAAGATGTTCATACCCCAGTCCTTCAGTGCATTGTAAGCATTGACGCTCTTCTCGTTGTCAAGCTCATCATCCTGAGGATTGTACTCAATCTGATAACCATTGATACCGCCTGCTGCGTTAATCTCCTTGATTGCAAGATCAGCACCGTTCTTAACTGCGATACCGTAAACTGCTGCGCCGCCGGTCATAGGTCCGATAACACCTACCTTGAAGGTGTCGGAAGACTTCTCGCCACAGCCGGTCATTAAACCGAATGTCATTGCGGCAACTAATGCCACGCTTAAAACTTTTTTGAACAATTTCATAACTTGCCTCCTAAAGCATTTAATAATGTGTAGTTATATCTCGCTTTCGTTCAATAACCGCATTGTATTACCAAAAATTATAACTGTCAACATTTAATTATAAAAAAGTTCATTTTTATAACTAAAAGTTATATCTTTTTTCAATATGGCACATGTTTCTTCAAAAATTCGAACATTTCCGGCACCCAGGTGGCCGTTACGTCATTAATATGCCAGGGATCGTTGGCGGTATATTCGTTTGCCAGGGAGAAGCCGTGCCCGCCCGTTTCGTAAACATGCAGTTCGAAGGGAATCTGGTACTCGGAAAGTGCCTTCGCATATTCCAAGGAGCCCTGCACATAAATAAGGCCGTCATCCGCAGCATGGCAGATATAGGTGGGCGGTGTATCGGGTCCGACGTTCTTTTGGGCCTTGTAGAAATCATACCGGGCATCTCCGTACGGATGAGGATTCCCCGTAAAGGCCGTATTCATCTGGCCCATAAAGGTCTTCATGCCGTCCCAGCTCTCCCCGCGTTTCTCCATAAGGGTATCCAGAATCTCCGCGTCGATTACGGGATAGGCAAGCACTGCTGCCGCCACCTTCAAATCCTCCCCCGTAAGGCCGGTGCATCCGAGCAGCCATTCCTTGGAATAGTTATTGCCATAGGAAGCCGCAAGATGTCCCCCCGCCGAGAAACCGATCAGGATGATTTTGTCGGGGTCGATGTACCATTCCTCTGCGTGCTTTCTTATTTCATATATACATCTCGCAACATCCAGAATGCATTCCCGCGTTACGTCGCTTACGCTTCCGTCGTAGGTTCCGAGATGATAATTTACCGTAAATGCCTGCCAGCCCCTGCTTAAAAACTGCGTGGCAATGGGTTCCGCTTCCCGGTCGGACAAAAACAAATATCCGCCTCCGGGGCATATTACGGCGGCAGGTCGTTTTTTGCCCGGCTGAAGCTCCCCGGAATTCTCAATCAAATAGGAAGTAAATCCTTCCGGTCTGTCTTTTTCATAAATGAATCGTTCTACTTTCATAGCTGTAACCTCCTACTTAGCAATACCGTTTCATAATACCCGAATTTCATACAAAAAAACAGCATATTTGTGTTTTTTAGCCCTATAGCAATTGAATTATTACCTATATTATATTAAAATTAAAGAGCATATAAGGGGGCATTTGTGTTGCCCAGGGAATAAATAAGATATAAGGAGATTAAAAAGTGAACGTTATTGCCGTTGATGATGAATTAAATGCATTGGAGCGTATGCAACGTATTTTTTCGCGTGACGCAAGATTGAATGTTCTTTCCGCATTCTCAGATCCGCAGGAAGCTCTTGATTATGTCAAGGAGAATCCTGATATGGATGTCGCCTTTCTGGACATCGAAATGCCCGGCATGACCGGCCTTGAGCTGGCTGCTGAGATTTTGAAAGTCAATCCTTCCATCGATATTATCATAATCACTGCATATCAGCAGTACGCTTTGGAAGCGTTCCGTGTTCATGTGTCCGGTTACCTCTTAAAACCGATTGATACGGACGAGCTTTCCAGGCTGCTTGACTACATCGAGGAGAAACGACGCCAGAACTCCTTCCCCACCGCAGCGGCTGAGCTCGACGTCCGTTGTTTCGGCACCTTCCGTGTGCATTCCGTAAGTGACAATACCCCGATTCGTTTCCGCACCGCCAAGGCAGAAGAGCTTTTTGCCCTCCTCGTGCATTACGAAGGCCGCTCCCGTTCCAAGGATTATCTTTTGGAGGCGCTGTGGCCCGATTCGGATGTGGAGAAAGCACTGAACAACTTCCGTGTAACCTGTACCTATATCCGCTCTGCCTTAAATGACCAGGGCTTTTCCGATATTCTCATGCGTGACAAGGAAGATTACTATCTGGATTCCTCCAAGTTTAACTGTGATGTATACAAGTTCCGTGCTTTTGCGGAGCGTACCGAGCAGCTTACGGAGGAGGAACTGAAGGAAGCGCTTTCCCTCTATACCGGCGAGTATCTGGAAGGCAAGTATTACTACTGGTGTGAGGAAACCTCCAAATGGCTTCATAATGCTCTGATGCGTATGCGTTATCGCTACTCCTCCATTCTGATGGAACGTGGGGATTATAACGAAGCGCTGGTTTTGGCCAATGCCATGGTTGACGACGACCCGTGCAACGAGGATTGCTTCAAACGTCTCGTTGAACTCTTTGTTCTCACTAAGAACCCCAATGCGCTCAAGAATGCTTACAGTCGTTTTTCAAAGAGTCTGAAAGAAGAATTCGGCGTTCTTCCCGCTCCCGAATTAAAGGAGTGGGCTCAAACGCAACTGAACAGCATCCGATAGGAGGCAGCCATGAAGAAACATTTCAGTTTATTCATTGTCCTATTTTCCTTTCTGTTCCTTCTGACGGGTTGCGGCAATGATCATGTTCCCAAACGTTTTCTCGGCATTAATTTATGTAATGCCAAAGCATATAACGAAAGTACCGGCGTCTACAACCTGACTCCGTACTTAACCGACGACCATACCATTTGTGCGCTTCTGCAGGGAACCGGTGATTCCTCCAACACGCTCTCCTCCTTAGAGAACAGCCTTTCGGAGGATGGCAATATTACGCTTCCGGTCACCTGGCTGGATTATTCCTTTAATGATACGGAGGAATCCGTCTTTTACTTCGATTTTCTTTTGACAGGCAGGAGTGAGGATGTCTATTCCCTCTACATTCCTGCCATCACCTGCGGCTATGAATGCTACCTGAATGATGTACGCATCGTCGAAAACGGTTTTGACGACGAGGGCATTCACACGTATCCCCGATCGGTGATCTATACTTTTTGTCCTTCGGACTCCATCTTTCATGCGGAGGATGGTAATTTTAGGCTGTCTCTCCGTCTTGGGCATACCGATTTCGGTGCCCAGTCTATTCCGGCCAGCATCTGCATCGGTCAGCCGATGGCCATCTACAAGCTTCAATCTTACTACCTGAGCTTCTTCTCCTTTATCGTGTTCATCTGTCTCCTGACTACGGTATACCAGTTGATTTTCTTCATTTACAGAAATCATCACAAGGTGCATCTGGCCTTCGCAGGCGTTGTATTTACGGGTGGCTGTGCACTGATGCTCATGGGAGATTCCCTTTTGGCCTTCCTTGTTCCGAATATGATCAGTACGGCCGGCAGGCGTACCTACTTAGGAGCGCTCTTAAGCTTTGCGGTGGCTACCTTCCTGTACTTTTTGTATTCCATCAAAACAAGACCTACCAAGGCGCAGCGTATCCGGATACTCAGCATTTTGATTACCGTTATGGTTGTCATCTGTGCGCTTCCGCCCCGCTATGTTTATTTTTCGCAGTGCATGGTTGCCATCCTGTTCGTGATGCTGTCCATCTGGCTTTTGGTATCCGCTTCCAGCCATATTGAGGCGGACCGCCGTGTACAGATTCGATTACGCATTACGCTTTTTGCCTTCGTGGTACTAAATCTGGCCATTGCGCTCATTCTGATTATCGGCATCGATCAGTATCATTCCTTTATGGTACCGCTCATTCTGATGACCACGATACTGCTCCACTATTTCCTCGAATCCATGGAATATCAGCAGCGCCTTACGCACGCACACCGAATTTCCATCAATATTTCGGAGACCATCCATTCCATTGACAATTACGAAACCGCTCTTTCCTCCACGCAGATGAAACCGGATTTCGTTTACAAGACCTTCGACCTGATTTCCGACATGTGTGACAAGGACCGTGAGGTTGCGGAGGACATGACCCTGGCACTTGCCAAATACCTGCGTATGACGCTGGATTATTCGAGACTTTCAGGGCTTGTTACCCTCCAGAATGAAATTGACCTCGTAAAGGCCTTTGTCAATATCAAGAAGCATTCGGTTTCCAATGTCAAAGTGGAATACTTCATGCCGACGCAGCTGCCGTCCGTTATGATTCCTCCCATGACCATCATGCCGCTCATCGAGAATGCATATCTTCACGCCTTCCCGGATGGCAAGGACGGCAAGATTTTACTTGCTATCGTCCCCGGTCCCAAGGTGGTTACCATTACCGTCACCGATGACGGCGTCGGTATCCCGGAGGACAAAATCGACAATATCACCGAATTTGCCGGCAGTGCCAATATTGGCATTAACCACATTGATTACAGTCTTAAGAAAACCTACGGTAAGGGATTAACCTTCCGTACGGCCAAAGATAAAGGTACCAGTATTTCCTTTACCGTTCCCAATGATTTCATCGGAAAGGAGGCACCGGCAAACTAATGACCAAGCGATTATTTAAGTTTTCCATATTTCTCGTAATCATCAATATGGTTGTTATTCTGTACTTCATGATTTTCAAGGCGAATGCCCCCGGTACGGAAGACATGAACATCAAGGGCGGTGTCATGGATGCGACCACGATTTCCTTCTTGGGAGACGATACCTTCGCGAGACTCGATGGAGAGTGGCGCTGCTATCCCGGCATTTTTGCTACTCCCACGAACCTCAGGATTTCCAATATCGAACCCGAATTCGTGATGCTCCCCTCCTTCATAACGGACTTGGAAGGATATGAAGATCGTCCCGATGCTCCCTGCACCTACCAGCTCGACGTTAAGATGAACGGCATCCCCGGTGTTTATGCCTTAAAGACAGGTGCCATCTTTGACAACTACGAAGTCTGGATTAACGAAGAAAAGATATACACAACCGCCGATGAATACGGCAACTTCCGTTCCTATTACATAAAGCCCTCCGTGCTCTCCTTCTACTCGGACGGCACGGACATAACGATTACCATCTGTGTACGGAATGAGAATCACCCTAATGGCGGCATCAGCGATTCCCTCTTCTTCGGAAGTGCCATACGCCTCGATCATTACCGGCTTGGCACCATCCTCATGAGTGTGTTGGTTTTTGCTTTGTGCTTTATCACCTTCCTTTACAACCTTTTCAACTTCCTTGTAAACCGAAGGGATCGCGTATTTTTGTTTTTTGCAATGCTCTGTCTGTTTGTAAGCATCCGTTGCCTGATTCGGTATGAAGTCATCTTCACCATGATTTTCCCGAACATGCCCTATCGGCTCGGTTCCCTGTTGCATTACGGAGTATTGCCGGCAGCTGTGCTTGCCATCGTACACTACCTCGATTATTTCTACGAGAATTGCCTGCCCAAGTGGTTCTTCACCATTGTGGCGACCGGAGCGACGCTGTATCTTTTGGAGGTTCTGCTGTACAGCCCTACCACTTACATCCCGCTCTACACAGCATTCATCGCATTTTCCTGCCTGATTATACTGGCCGGTATGTATGTTTTCACCAAGGCCCTCATAAAGGATTGGCCCGGTGCGCAGCAGTTCGCTTACGGAAGCTACATGTTCATGGTTGGTGTGCTTTTGGACTTCGCTACTTACTTTGGCGTCATCCGCTCGAAATTTACGATTGCTATCGGCATGAGCGGTTATATCATCATGATGGCTACTGCACTGATTCGTAAGAACGTAATTGCTCAGAAGGAGGAAACAAGACTCTACTTTGAGCAGCAGGAAGCCCTCGACAAGGCACGACTTACGAGAAACGATTTCCTCTCCTCGCAGATGAAACCGCACTTTTTGTACAATACCTTAAACAACATCGCCGAGAACTGCTATTCCGATCCGGCTACCGCCAAAAAGCTGATTGCCGCACTTCGTGAATACATGAAGCGGACTTTAAAGATTGACAGCCGTACGAACCTCGTTACCATCGATCAGGAGCTTGAGCTGGTACATGCTTACACCTTCATCGAGGAAACGCGTTTCAAGGGCTTGGTTGTTGAATATGACCTTCCGGATCCGCTTCCGCCCGTTAAGATTCCGATGCTTTCACTGCAACCTCTTGTTGAGAATGCCATCAAGCACGGTGTCCGCCGGCAGCCCGACAACGGCAAGGTAATTGTTAAAATCCAGCCCATTGAGAACTACATCCTGTTCACCGTAATGGATACGGGTGTCGGCATGGATGAGGAACAGGTTGCAAGGCTCTTTAAAAAGCCCACCGGCAACAAGTCCATCGGTATGTACAACATCAACTACCGTCTGCACGAGCTTTACAACACGGGACTGAATGTAACCAGTATCCTTGGCGAAGGAACCTGCATCAGTTTCAAAATTCCCTATTAATGTTCCTGCCTCGGTAGGACGGTCACTTGACTCATAAGAAATAAAAAAGGATACATATCATTCACGGTATGTATCCTTTGTTTTTGGCCACGATTCAGTTGTATTTTATGGATTATTCCTTTAAGTAAACGGCATCCTTTCCGTAGTACCCGGCGATTGCCTCATTAATCCAGTACGCCACATCGCCCTGCGGGTAGAGGTCGTACACCTCGATGTAGCCGCCGTATACGCGGATCGGCTCAAAGGCAGGGCTCTTGTTGCCGTCGTCTTCAAGGACCTCAATGCGTTCCTTCCACTGGGCCGCATAGGCCTGGGAATAGCCGTTATTCACGTAATTGTATGCCTGGTAGGAGCTTAAGCTTCTGAAATCCCGAACGTAAATGATGGCCAGAAGCGATACCGCCAGCACTGCCGTACAGCACAAAAGCCGGCCCTTCTTAAGCTTAAGCTTCCATTTTTGAACCACAAGCCCCGTCCCCAAGAGCTCATTTCCCACTACTACAATGTAGATGGAATAGAACCATATATCCTGTGCGTACTCTCCGCCTATGGTGCCGTCCACGAGCATATTGACCGAAATTTGGGAAGCCAAAAGCAATATGGAACCTACCAAAACCACAAGGGGATGCGGAAACGAAAACTCCATCCGTTCCGTAATAACGACCGCAAACGGGAGAAGCAGCAGGCAGAAAATGATATTCCGAAGCTTAAAGAAACCGACCAAATCCCGAAGCGTCTTTACGATGGCGCCTGTCAGGGAAGCAAAGAAACCGTTCTGAATCTCTCCTCCGTATCTTTGGCTCAACTGAAGCTTCATCGCGGGGGACAGAAACACAAGTCCGAGCCCAATAAGGAACGCGGCGATGCACAGGAAGGTAACAAAGGCATTCTTCTTAAGAAGTGCCTTGTTCTTTTTGACCTTAAGGTCATACCATACATGCATAAGAAACAGCATTACAAGCGACGAAAAGGTCAGAATGCTGACGCTGAAATTCGTTCCCCCAAGCAAAAAGGAAAGCAGCACGGGCCCTATCATTTTATAAATCTTAAGCGGCTCCTCCGCACGCATCCGTTTGAAAACCATCGAAAAAAGAACTAAAAACGCACAGAACGGTAAGGTATAGGCCGCAATTCCGGTCCACCAGAAGAAGGTCGACGTCGGGTAGGGCACATACAGAATCTCCATAATCAGCAGGATTTCCGTCGCCGCCAGTATATAGAGGCGATTGCCGCCCTTCGAAAGGCTGCCCTTTTTTCCAAAGAGCGTCCAAAAGAAGTAATACTGCGATCCAATCAGTGCCAAAAACGAAATAAACACACACAGCTTATAAGCGCCCATGCCGAAGATTGCGGGATTCATACCAACCAGCAGAGGGCCTGCCCATCTTCCCTCCCACTTATTGCTCCAATCGATGGGATTGTCCCAAAAGATGCTCTTAAGGACGTGGAAGAAGCCGCCTTCCTGCACAGCGTGATAGTTATTGGCCGAAAAACTGAAATCATCGCCCTGCGGAAACGCATAAAGTCCCATCCAAAGATGCGGAAAGATAATCACCAAAAGGGCCAGCGTCGTCAGAACCGCGATAATCCGAATTTCCCATTTTTCAAATGTTCCTTTGTTCATCCTCCGCCTCAATCCTGCGCGTAAGAAAACGCATACACGGTAAATTTCTTATTCTCCTCGCCGGCAGCCATACGCACCTCAATCGTATGCTCTGCCGCCTCCTTTTCATCTATCAAAAGCAACAGTTGCGGATTGTTCCAGCCGCCCTGCGTATAGCCGTCATAGGTGCCAAAAAGTACACCGTCCACATAGACCTCAGCCCTTCCAAAGGAAGCATCTCCGGCCGCCTTATAGGCAAAAAGCAATTTAGAGCATGAAAGCGTAAGTTTGAGGGGCTCCGTTCCTTCCGTGTGGCAGAAGTTGTCAGGGAACGAAGACCGACCCGCAAAGGAAAGCTGCTGTGCCACGGTGTCCGTCGTTCCGAAGCTGCCTGCCGAAAGGGTCAGATTCTCGTCCTTTTCTGCGCTGCTAAGCCCGATCATACGGGTTGTTACATAGCCGGGATGCAACGATTCCATGCGTTTTGCCACATCTATATGGCGATGATATTCGCTTTTGTCCGCCGTCTCCAAAAGATGCATGATACAGTCACACATAACCTGGTGGCCGTAGGTCGTCGGATGATAATCATCCATAAAGAACAGCTTATCCGTCAGGTTTCCATCCGCAAAGGGCTGCACAATGGCATCCTTAATGGAAACCATGGGAAGCATCAGATTCTTGCAGAAGGATACGTAATTGTCCTGCATATTCCACTTCGACTTCGAAACCGCAAATACCGGAATGACCGCACAATCCTCATTCTCCGTAAGTGCCTTAAGTACAAGACCTTCAAAGCCCTTTCCGTTCGTACATTCCATATAATCGTTAATGGAAAATTCGATAAAAAGAAGGTCGGGGACATGGCCGAGTTCCTCCGTAACGTCCTGCTCGTATCTAAGGACTCCGAGGGATGACTGGGTTCCCGAAAGGCCCGCATTCATAAAGTGTACGATGGAGGAATCTCCGCCCGCATATTCCTTTATAAAAGCATCCCGAAAGCGGTAAATATAGCCCTTCTTGTAGTCGCCTGTTTCATTGGCTCCTTCCGTGACGGAACCGCCGATTGCCGCGATATAAACATCCTCGCCGGCTTTCGCTTTATCCAGCACCATTTTAAGACGCTCATTATTTCCTTTATATAAAATGGAGGCCTCAAGCATGGCATCGTACCAGCTCTCCTCCGGTTCGTCCTCCGCTTCTCCCGGGGTTCCCGAAGGGATCTCACTCGGCTCTACGGTTACCAAAGGGCTCGCACCCGGCTCTGCCGAAGCACCCGCATCCTGCTGCCCTGCTTCCTTTCCATCGCAGCCGCACAGGAGAAATACGGACAGACTCAATATCATTGCACGTGTAATTATTTTTTTCATAAAATCCCCGCATTTCGCAATCCGGTATATTTAGCCCTTCACTGCATTGCAGCGAAACTGCTACGGATTGCGACACAAAGTGTCGCGTGAAAAATGCCTGCATTTTTCACACTAATCCCCGCATTTCGCAATCCGGTATATTTGCCCTTCACTGCATTGCAGCGAAGCTGCTACGGATTGCGACACAAAGTGTCGCGTGAAAAATGCCTGCATTTTTCACACTATCCTCCATCAGTCCCGTTCATTCTACCATTTCGGCGGGTCTTTGCATAGCCAAAGAAAAAGAGTCCTGATTAATGGGGGTAATCAGAACTCTTTCTCTTGTATCTATATTGGGGGAGTAAGGTAAAGACTTATTAGGGGGAGGAAAGTATTTTATCTTCTCTTTAATGTAATTACACTATACCATGCAGGCATTAACGGCTAATTAACCGAAATTCCCCTAATTTCCGCCACTTTGTAGGGTTATGGCGTGACAAAAACGACCTCACAGTTCCCCGTCACATTGATTTCTTTTATACCGCTTGGAATCAGGAAAAAGTCCTTCTCGCGAATGCTGACACCGTTTATATGTCCGCTTCCATGAAGTACACAGGCCAGCATGTAAGCAGCTTCTGTGGTAAACGAAAGTTGCGACGTAACAACGGCCTTATATACTGCGTAGTACCTGCAGTGGATCAGAGTGTGCAGCTTATTCTGCGCATAATCCGCTGTGGAAATAACCTCCACACCGTTTCCCGGCACAGTGACCGTTGCGATGGCTTTCTCCGTATGTAGCGGGCGCTTCTGTCCATTCTCAAGGCGATCATAGTCATACAGACGATAGGTAATATCCGAAGCCTGTTGCACCTCAAGCAGCATCACGCCGCCGGTAATCGCATGCAGTGTTCCCGGCTCAATCTCTATAAAATCACCTTTTTGAATGGGAACGCGGCGCAGAAGCTCGCGGTAACGTCCTTCCGAAATGAGTCCTGTAAACTCTTCTCTCGTACGGGCGTTATGTCCGATAATCAGCTCCGCATCCTTCGGGCAATCCAGAATGTACCAGCATTCCGTCTTTCCAAAGGGCAGCCCTTCTTTCTCTTGTGCATACGTGTCATCGGGATGCACCTGAATACTTAAATCCGCGGCGGCATCAATCAGCTTCACAAGCAGCGGGAATTCCTCCGCCTTGCATCCGCCGAACAAATCCCTGCGCGCATCGTACAGCTTCTTAAGCGTAAGGTCCGTGCCCACAACCGGCGATTCGGCCCCCCGGAGTGCGGAAATCATCCAGCCCTCGCCGGTTTGGTCGTCCCCGCATAACTTGTTGCCACCCCAGATGCGATGCTTATACAGGGGGCTCAGAAAATAAAAACTCGGTCCGGAAGCAATCACGCTTACAAGATAAAAATCATTCCCGGCATGTTCCGGCACGTCGGATATCGTGATGCAAACCGTGTGTTCGTACCCGGGAAGCATCGCTCCGTCCGAAAGGAAACGTCCATGTTCCACGATTCCCTGAAGATACAGGCAGTCGCCCCAGGTTTCGTCGAAATTCGAATCAAGTAATACGGCATGTTCCACATCTCCGTCGATTACGCACAGTGCCTTGGGAGTAGGCTTTAACACGGTCTTTTTATACTGTACCGCGATGCAGTCGCCTTTTACCCTGTAGGTAATGGAGGCACCCTTTTCACTTGCACGAAAGCCACGCTTAAAGCAGTCCCAGATGCCCTGCTGCGGACTGTCATCTCTTAAAAAGCCGTTAAGCTGAATCGATGCGGCCTCTGTATCAGTGTTTCTGAAGCGTCGGCTGCATTCATAGGAAGCCCGCGTAAGTCTCGCAGGCAATCCCTCGCCGGCTGCATTTATGCTATCCCCGTCTTCTGCCCGGAACGCCTTAAGTGCATAGGTAATCACCGATGCCACCAGCTCATGCCCCACGTCGTTCGGATGCAGGTCATCGGGCGTAATCTCGCGGTTCTTCACTTTATTACTCCGAAGAAGCGGGTATATGGTCTCCTTCATGGAAACGCAGGGCACATCATAATGTGCTCCTACCCGTGCGTGGATATCCTGCGCATTTTCCCCATCGTCATACTTTACATTATGGACGATGAGGAGGGCAGGATTACAAGGAGCGGACAGGATGTGACGAATGAGGCTTTCATAGGTTTCCATGAAATGCTCATTCGGCGCATCGTTTACGGAATACTCAACAATCAGGAAATCCGGATTCCGGCTTAATACATCTTCCTCCACTCTGGCCACACCGAGTTCACTCGTGGTGGCACCGATTCCGGCATTTACGTATGTAAAGGAAGCGTCTTTAAAGGTATCACAAAACCATTCGTAAACATGGTAGGCATAGCAATTCTCCGGTCGGCTGGCAACCGATCCCTGCGTAATGGAACCGCCCAGGAATGCCAGCGTATAAGATCCGCCACATTCCGCCTTCTTAAATAATTCCTTAAGGCGGGCTGTATTGCCATGATTCACGATGGCTTTTGAGTAATCTATCAGCTCTTTCATTACAGAAATTTCTCGTTTCTTTCAATCAAACTAATACGCTGTGCTACGCACTCCACACTTCGAAGCGGATCGGATGGCGTATTGAATACATAATCAATCAGGCGGTCTATGGTAGTCGTCGCTACATGCAGTCTCGTGTCGCTGCTTGCGTAGTAGATGTAAACGTCGCCATTCTCTTTGGCGATAGCCCCGTTCGTAAAAACAACATTGCTTACATCGCCGGTTCTCTCACCGCCTCTGGGGCCAATAAGAAGGCCGCTCGGCTCGGCAATCACGCGGCTCGGGTCACAAAGGTCCGTTGCAAATGCATAGATTACATAGCGAAGTCCTGCTGCCGTATTGCGAACACCGTGTGCAATATGAATCCATCCCTTCTCCGTCTTAATGGGAACCGCTCCGGCGCCGTTCTTCGACTCCGTGATGGTATGATAACGGCGAATGGAGGTCATCTTCTCTTCATCGATGACAGCGTGCGTAATATCATCACACAGGCCAAACCCGATTCCGCCGCCGCTTCCGGTCTCAATAAAGTCATCCATCGGGCGGGTATAGAAAGCATACTTGCCATTCACAAATTCCGGATGCAGCACCACATTCCGCTGCTGCGGGGAACGAAGCGTCACAAGATTCGGCAGTCTCTCCCAGTTCACAAGGTCCTTCGTACGCACAATGCCTGCTGCCGCTACAGCCGCCGACAGATCCGCCGTACCCGTATCCTTGCTTTCGGAGCAGAACACACCGTAGATATACCCATCCTCATGCTTTGTAAGGCGCATATCGTAGACATTCGTCTCCTCCGGACAGATATCCTCAAACAAAAGCGGCTTGCCGATAAAGTGGAATCCGTCCACACCGCTCTCACTCTCCGCTACCGCAAAAAAGGACTTTCGGTCATTGCCCTCAATGCGCGGTACCAGATAGTACTTTCCGTTAAAGAAAAGTGCTCCCGAATTCATGACTGCGTTCACACCCAGTCTTTCCATAAAGAACGGATTGGTCTCCTTGTTTAAGTCATATCTCCAGGAAAGGGGAATATGGTCCCTTGTCAGTACGGGGAATTCATAACGATCGTAAATACCGTTATAAAATTCTTTATTCACGGAATTCTTACGCGCAATTAAGGCATCATACTCTGCTTTTTTGCAGGCGTAGGCTTCATCAAATGTCATCATTTTCAAGTCTCCTCATCATTTCCATACACATTCTTCCGTTATGGTAAGGACATTTCCAGGGTTCCAGGATCGGCTCATCAAGACCCGGGGTACCATCCTTATGGGTGTACCAGAACCATTCGCTTCCGGCTCTTTCATCCACCTGCTTTTCAAGAATATAGCGGAAGATGCGACATGCCGCTTCCCTGTATTCGATCTTCTCGGGGTGCTTTGCATACTGGTTATAGAAGCCCACAACGGCCTCTGCCTGTACCCACCAGATGCGTTTCTCATTCACAACGCCCTTCTCACATTCGTTCGCAAAGGAGCCCATAACGGGGTCATACGCCTTCTCGTACACCGACTGCACCAGATCCGCAATGAGCGGCTGAAACGTAGCCGTAAGGTGCTCGTCCCCGAGTACGGAAAGCCCGCGGTCCAGAAGCCAGCTGGTCTCAATATCATGGCCGAAGGAATGCAGGTCAATCAGGGAATTCATATCATTGTCAAAGAATACTTCCTGCCTGTGAAGCTGCGGGTTATATACCTTCTCCTTGAACATGGTAAGAATCCAATAGAGCTTCCTTCCGACTCTCTCATCATGGGATACGCGATACAGCTCCGTATACGCCTCAAACACATGCAAAAGAGTATTCATGGTACGGTCCGCCATGACTCCGTTCTCGGACAGCTTCTCGTTGGAAACTTCCAAAAAGCAGCGGCTCAGTGCTTCCTTATAACCGTACGCATCAAAACCCTTGGTTTCAATAATGTCAAAAAGCGAAAAAGCATACTTCAAGGCTTCCTCGTCCTGCATAGCATCGTAGTAGGAAGAAAGTGCATAGATTGCAAATGCCTGGTTGTAAATGTGCTTCGTATCATCCTCTACACTTCCGTCATACTTAAGGGACCAGAACACGCCGCCGTTCTCCGAATCCATGCAATGCTCCGTCATGAATTTATAGGCATGGCGTGCATAAGGAACCAGCGATTCGTCCTTTAAAGTCTTATATGCATTGGCAAAAAACCATAAAATACGGCTGTTTAGGATACAACCCTTCACAGCCTTTTTGTCAAGCTTCAGGTCGGTTCCCATGTACCCATAGAAACCGCCGTATTCATCATCCTTAAGTCCCTTCCAAAAGGGAAGGATTTTGCCTGTCAGATGCGTACGCATCTCTTCTCTCATGCTCATTTCGTGCTCCTATCTGCGGTATGCAACGCTCTCGCGTTCAATGACCTGACCTTCCACAATCTGGATCCCTTTATGATAGCTCATGCCACTCAACTTACGAATCAATGTAAGAACCGTACGCTGTGCCATACCGGGGATATCCACCTCGTACGTGGTAAGTCCGATCGGACTTGAATTCGGCATGGTGTAATTGTCAAATCCCACTACGGAAACATCCTCGGGAACGCGGATATTTCTTGCTTTTAAAAGCTTAATAATATTCACGGCAGCGGTATCACAGTTGCACACAAAGGCTTCCGGAATCTCGGCAGGAAGACCCAAAATCGGAGTTCCGTCGTCCATGTAGAGCATATTGTCCTCATCACGGTCGTTAATCTGAATCACATCCTTAAGGCTCTGTCCGTGCTCCAAAAGGGACTTAATGTAGCCCATGTAACGGTCCGTAATGGAATCCGTAGCGCCGATTGTACCTACATAGGCAATCTTTCTGTGTCCGTGTGCAAAAAGATAATTCGTCATCTGATAGGTTCCGTAGAAGCCGTCCGAAATAACAGCATCGGAGCTGACATCGGAATCATAGAAGTCAAGGAACATAACCGGAATCTCGATTTCATTCTTCAGATAATGAATATATTGCAGGGACAGCTTTCCGATTACAATGAGTCCGTCTACCTTGTTCTCCGAAATAAGTCTTAATGGATTTATCTTTTTCTCATCCTCTTTAGTAAGGATTTCGAGCATGGTGAAGCATTCCTTCTGCATCGCTTCCGCTGCTACTTCCTTGTACATCATCCAATAGAAGGAATCGTAGTAATCCTGATACAGTTCGGAAATTACGATACCGATATTGTAGGACGGTGTGCTTCTGTGTGACGCCGAAGGAGAATGATATCCCTTTTCTTCCGCCATCTTCACAATTCTGTCTCTTAATTCTTCACTTACACCTTTCTGTCCCGACAAAGCCTTGGAAACCGAAACGGTGGAAACCCCCAGTTCCTGTGCTATATCTGACATTCTTACTGTTTTTACCATCTTGCTCATCTTTTAGTCTCCGCATATTGCAATCTTTATGAACGATTGCAGCTTAAGTAGAATACTCGGGTGTTAAAATCACCCCAAAAACCGCCTATATATAACCCTACATTTTCAAGGGTCGAGCCTAAGTACGTCTCATCCTTGTGTTCCTTAGTATCCGAAAAGGCGCTCACGGGAACCATTCCCGCTTCCTCTGTCATGGACAGCTGATAAATTTTATATTTGGCATCCGGAATCAGGCCCTTTAACTTAATATGATGGCTGTGTTCCGAAGGGCATACCTTTACCTGCGAAAAAGTAAGAAGTGCTTCGCTTCCGTCCTTTTTGGCCACCATATACGCATCATACAAATGGTTCACGGAATAGCTCGCAAGGCGGTAATAGTCGCCCTCGCTGACCAGCTCGTGGAATCTGTGATACATACGAGTCTGTGCGGGAATCATATCGCGATCCGCCTGCGGAATCTTTGTTACATCGAGTTCATATCCGAAGGTACCTGCCAGGGCCACATACCCACGCATCTCAAACGGAGTAGTACGTCCCACCGTATGATTCGGGCAGTCACTGACATGTGCTCCCATGGTACTTAAAGGATAAATAAGGGCTGTAGCCTCCTGAATCTTTAGTCGCTCCACCGCATCCGTATCGTCGGAGCACCATATCTGAGGGCTGTAATAAAGCATTCCGGGGTCAAACCGACCGCCGCCGCCCGAACAGTTCTCAAGAAGCAGCTCCGGGAATTCCGTAATCAGTCTCTCCTGCAGGCGGTATACACCCAGTACATAACGATGGAACTGCTCACCCTTTCTGTCTTTGGGAAGAAGCAGTGAATTCATATCGCATAAAGGACGGTTCATGTCCCATTTCACATATTCTATATGCGCACTGTGCAGGATGGCGGATATCATATCGTAAACGGCATCCGTTACATCCTCACGGGAATAATCAAGTACCAGCTGGTTTCTGGCAAGTCCCGGCTCACGTCCCGGTACCGTAATGGCCCAGTCGGGATGTGCCCTATAAAGGTCCGAATTGGGTGATATCATCTCCGGCTCAAACCAGATACCGAATTTCATGCCGTACGCATTCACACCGTCTACGAGCTTCTTAAGCCCGCCGGGGAGCTTTCGTTCATTCACAAACCAGTCTCCCAGGGACAGATTATCGGTATCCCGCTCGCCAAACCAGCCATCGTCCATAACCAGCATTTCAATGCCCAGCTTGCTTGCCTCTTTTGCAATGGAAAGCAGCTTCTCCGTCGTAAAGTCAAAATAGGTAGCTTCCCAGTTATTAATAAGAATCGGGCGCTCCTTATGAAGATACGGCGAACGAATCAGATGATTTCTGTATAAATCGTGAAAGGCCTGCGTCATTCTGTTGAAGCCGCCTGCCGAATAAACACGAATCATTTCGGGCGTTACGAACGATTCCCTGCTCTCAAGCTTCCAGGTAAAGTCCTCGGGATTAATTCCGCACAGTACACGGACGGTTCCGAATTGTGCTTTATCAGCCAGAATGGAATAATTACCGGAATATACGAAATTCACCGCATATACGGCTCCCGTATCCTCCGTGGCATTCTTCGAACAAATTGCCATAAAGGGATGATCCTGATGGCCGGATTCTCCTCTTAGGGAGTAAACACCGGTCACGCCGTATCCAAGAGCGCGTCTGTCAAGTGCTCTCTCTCGGGCCCAGCAGCCGTGCATGGTAATCACGTCATAGTCATCTTCGCTCAGTTCCATACAACCGCTCATGGCTTTTTTCAGGTAGCAGGGTACATCGGAATCGTTATAAATCTCCACATGCGATGCAATGGCATCCGTATCGGAAAATACACTGTAATAAAGCTCCACTCTTAAGTTAAGGACGGTATCTTTCGTCACGATTTTGAGGGTCTCGACATTCGCTTCGTCGCCGAAGGTCGCCGGAAGTCCGGGAAGTTTTTCTTTTCCTTTCATAATCTCGTGACGCACGTAGGTAAGGAGCATCGCGGAATTGCCTCCGGCGTCCTCAATACGGATTGCAGACTGTCTGAAGTCGCCGATTCCGTGCGTCGGATACTCCATCATGGCCGCATCCAAAAAGGAAAGGCGGTCACGGGCATTCGTTTCCGGGGTGAACGGATGGCTGTAAATTCCGGTCGGATAGATTACCTCCTCCGAAAGCGCCGGTCCGTAATAGGAATGACAAACAAATCCCTCGCGGTCCACTATGGCAATCTGATAGCTCGTATTTTTGGTCCTCAGATGAAACATCCTGTGTGCTTCGTTATATGTAATCAAGAATCTACCTCCAGATTTCCTCGCCGAAAGAGCGGATATAGTCCGCAAGCTCATCACTCATAAGGTCCGCTTCCGGAATACGAATGTGGCCCTTGGTGCCGCATCCCGTATGGGAATATTTGAAATAATGCATCTTATCATCCCCCATGGATTCCGTCACTTCCGAAATCGCACGGTCCCAGTTCGGATGATGTCCGAGAATCGTCGTTGCCGTGATAATCAGCGCATCCTTATATCGTTTTCTAAGGGTGGCCAAAAACAATCCGTACTGCTCTCTCCAGTATTTCGAATGCTCGCCGTCATAATCCTCTGCCATGTAATCGAAAGGCGTCGAATCATTCTGCCCGATGGCCACAACCACGACATGCGGCGTAAACCGGCTGAAGTCCCATTCCTTAAACGGAACGATAAACGGATTGTATTCCATCTTGTCGTAGCAGGTCAGCATTCCGTAGGAATCCGGCTTGTAATACCAGCCTTCCTTATCAAGAAGAGATATGCCGCCCTGTGCGGTAAGATGTGCACAGGCGCCCAGCTTGCGTGCCGTCATCCAGGAGTAGGAATAGTAGGAATCCGAATAGATTCCGTCATGTCCCGCAGGATCGTCCTCACCGCAACGTTCTATTACCTCACAAACCTCTCCGCAGGTAACGGAATCGCCAAAGAATTCCATTCTTTTTAAAGGGAGCGGTGCACTGTCATAAAGCATTGCGTCTTTAGGTACAATCAGTCCCAAAAATGCATAGAAATGACTCGCATCCTGGCGCTTATATATCATGTAATCAAGCGGTTCATCCGTCACCATAGCCGCAAGGTCCACCACATTGATTCCGTCATCGACATGGTACTTAAGCGACTTACTGCCGGCATGAACACCTATGTAATTTTCAAAGTAAGCATGGCGGTTGTCTATCAGAAGCTTCACGGAGGAAGCCTTAAGACGAAACTTCACGAAGGAACCCGCGTAACTGAATACGGGTGCCTTTTTGTCGTCAAAATCGACACGGCCATTGTAAACAAAGTGTATATCATCGGGAGGAAGCAGGAACTCTCCCTCCCCGATATACTGTGCATATTCTGTTTGGTTCAAAAATTCACTCATCTTTTGCCCAGCTCGGTATCCGTACCGGTTGTAACGCTGTGCTCCTTAATATAATCAACAATTTCGTCAAGATAGCAGAATGCAAGTCCTACATAGCTGTCTGCACAACCGTAGTAAATGGCAATTCTGTTTGTATCGGGATCATGAATGGTCGCACAAGGGAAGCATACATTGGGAACGAAGCCTCTCTCCTCGTACCACTCTTCCGGAGTAAGCAGGAATGTCTCACAACGGTAAAGAACCTTCGAGGGTTCATTGATATCCAAAATTGCACCGCCGATGGAATAAACATAACCATTGCAGGTTCCGCTTACACCATGGTAGAAAAGTAACCAGCCTTCGCTCGTTTCGATAGGCGCTGCTCCACCACCGATTTTGAGGGATTCCCACCACTCGTAGCTACGGCTCATCACATGACGATGCTTGCCCCAGTATACAAGGTCCGGGCTCTCGCTGATAAATATGTCTCCGAAAGGAGTGTGTCCGGAGTCGGAAGGACGGGATAACATCATATAGTTTCCGTTAATCTTTCTCGGGAACAAAACTGCATTTCGGTTAAAAGGAAGGAACGGAAGTTCCATCTTGGTGAAGGTTTTGAAATCCTTTGTTTTGGCCATGCCGATGGCTGCGCCAAAGAAATCCTGGCACCAGATGATGTAATAGGTATCTTCTACCTTAACCAGTCTGGGATCGTATGCATAAGCCGGCATAAAGGAATTGCCTTCTTCATCCGTAAAATTAATTTTTTGCTCATCAAATTCCCAATGGATTGCGTCTTTACTTCTTCCCAAATAGATGAAGGAGACACCATTAGTCTGTTCTCCACGGAACACACCGATAAACTCATCTCCGTAAGGCATTACGGCACTGTTAAAGATTCTGGCAACACCTTTCACGGGATTACGTCCGATAATCGGATTCTCTGTATAGCGCCATACAGGTGCATTCACAATTCCCTCAGGTTTATCCTGCCAGGGCATGCTCTTTATCTTAGGAGCAATCATTTTAATCTTATCCATGTTTTAACCTCAAAGACATTTCACCACCCACCTCCCCAAAAAGGGGAGGCAGGCGGAGAAAGTCGAATTTTTATTTATCAGTTACCGTAGAATACATCAAGTGCACTCTGTACGGACTGTTTCCAGGTCTCCTGGAACTGAGCGGCAGTCATTCTACCGTCCATAAGTGCGGTCCAATCCCAAGCAACACCGAGTGACTGGAAGAGGTCGAACTCATTCTTCTCGCCGATGTAGTACTCAACAGCGTAGTTAGCTTCGTTCTGAGCGGAATCTTCCCACCAGGACATATCGCCATCACGGAATGCGTAATCATCATGGTACCAGTTCTGCCATGCATTGAATACTTCGTATACGAATGCAGGATCCTTTACACCGGTAGGAATGAAGTAAGCATTACCCTTGGAAGAAAGGGTACGGTTATTGGTCTCTTTGTTACCGGAAGGTCCGATAGGCCAAGGACACCAGATCTGCTCGAAATCAAGCAGGGAGTCGTTGTTACCGTTACTTGCAGATACCCAGTTAGCGGTAGGCCACATAGCAACCTTAGCATCATAGTAAGCGTTCTGGTTGTCATTGAAATCATCAGGGTTCCAAGGACGAGCTACATGATCTTCGTTGTAAAGCTTGTAGATAAAGTCAAGTGCCTCACCAACCTCTTTAGAGGAAAGGGTCTCGGTTGCGGAGCTTGCGATGGTAGCACCGTTAGACATCATAAGGTTACTTACAGTCCAGTCATGACGTCCGCCGTAACCGTAAACATCGGGGATAGTATCACCGTCTTTATCAACGGTAAGAACCTGAGCATACTCACGGAACTTGTCCCAAGTCCACTCGCCTCTCTCATAGAGAGCGTTCGGGTCTTCAAGACCTGCTTCATCCATCATGGTCTTGTTGATAGCAAGCATGATTGTATTGCTGATCTTGGTCTCATCTGCCTGCATAGCGAACAGATAAACCTTATCCTTGATACCGCAGTTAACCTGATAGAAGATGTTCTGATCATTTAAAAGGTCAGCATCTGCAGGAAGAACGGTTGCAAGATCGGTAGCATAGCCTGCAAGTGCTGCAGGGATACCGAATCCAAGGTCTGCTTCGTAAATATCGCAGTCGGGATGTCCGGCCAAAATAGAGTTGTTAATGGATTCCTGAACACCATCCCAGGTAAGGTTAACGAACTCAATCTTTACGTTGTACTTTTCTTCTACTGCTCTGGTGTTGTCCAGCATAATCTGATCACGCTCAGGATCCGTTACGTTAGGGTTAACGGAGATATCCTGCATGGTGGAATCATAGTAATGTGCAAACCAGGTACCAACTTTAATGGTTCTGGTCTCTGCAGGTGCATTGGATGCAACAGGTGCCTGCGTTGCAGGATCTGCGGGATTGTTCTCAGCTTTGTCACATGCGCATACGCCAAAAACCATAGCTGCGCAAAGAGACAGAGCGAGTAACTTCTTTGCTAATTTCATTTTTTAATCCTCCTAATTAGATACAAGTGATTACTTACCAACGCGGATAGCATATACTTCCCAAGCATCCTGTCCTTCGCACTGAAGTTCGGCGCCATCAGCAAAGTGATGCTCCCAATCTTCGCCCCAGTAAGAAGCCAATGCTTCGTAGCTAACCTGGAACTTGCCATCCTCATAAGAAGCACCATTGATTAAGTGATCGTCTTCGTTTACGGCACGAACCCAGCCCCAGCCTTCGCCGTTGGCATCGGTAAGACCGTTGTATACGAACCATACAGGACCTGCTGCACAGTTGTACTCAACCTCGATCTTGCATCCGGGATAGAATGCATCTGCGATATCAGCCCAAGCCTTACCAGCCTGGCCCCAGCCGCCACCGGATACGGAGAAATCAAGTTCTACTACATCTTTTAATTTCTTAAGAGCGGGAGTACCAACCTTAATGGAGTATACTTCCCAAGCATCTGGACCTTCGCACTGAAGCTCTGCGCCATCAGCGAACTTGGTTTCGAAACCTTCGCCCCAGTAAGAAGCAAGCTGCTCATAAGTAAACTGAACCTTGCCATCTACATAAGCTGCGCCGGGAACACGACCGGTTGCTTCATCCATGGCACGAACCCAGCCCCAGCCTTCACCGTTCTCATCGGTAAGACCGTTGTATACGAACCATACAGGACCTGCTGCACAGTTGTATTCAATCTCTACGATTGTGCCGGGCTTGAATGCGGAAGCAACGTCTGCCCATGCTTTACCTGCCTGAGCGTAACCGCCACCGGATACAGACATCTCAAGATCGGTAGTAGCACCAAGAACCTGATAGCCGGAATCTTTACCAACCTTAATGGAGTAAACTTCCCAAGCATCTGCGCCTTCACACTGAAGCTCTGCGCCATCAGCGAAGTGATGCTCGAAGTCCTCGCCCCAGAAAGGAACTAAATCTTCATAAGTAACCTGAATCTTGCCATCGCTGTAAACAGCACCGGGGATTAAGTGGTCATCTTCGTTCACACCACGAACCCAGCCCCAGCCTTCACCGTTCGCATCGGTAAGACCGTTGTATACGAACCAGATAGGACCTGCTGCACAGTTATACTCAATCTCGATTACACAGCCGGGATAGAATGCATCTGCGATATCAGCCCAAGCCTTACCAGCCTGGCCCCAGCCACCTCCGGATACGGAGAAGTCAAGATCAACTACATCTGCAAGAACAATTGCATTCGGATCAAGTGCACCGGAACCAAGAGAGAACTCAGCTGCACTGTCAGCTGCGATCAGGTTACCGGAAGCATCCTTAAATGCTACATTGTCAATATAGAAGGTTGTGGAATCAAGTCCTGCATCCTTCTTGTTATCGGTAGTAAGCGCGATTGCGAAAGAGTCACCTGCTGCAAGAACCTTTCCTTCAGGAACTTTCCAGGTAATTCTCTTGGGATTCTGGGTATCTAAGTATACGGACCAGGCACTTGTGATGCCTTCGCCTGCTACCATACATCCGTAAGAACCGGATACAGCGTAGAACTTATCGCCCTGTTCGGTACCAATTGTGCACTCGATACTTGCAACGTCTGCAACCTTGTCACCAAGTACAGCACCGAGGTCAATTGCTGCCAGATACTTGTTGCCGTTCGGCTCAACCTTTAAGGCCTTGCTGCCGTTCTCATCAGCAACGGAGAAAACACCTTCTTTGGTAGCAGGTACAAGCTTGTCTACAAAACCGACAAAAGAGATACTGCCATCTTCGAAGTCAAGGGAAGCATCGGTAGAAAGAGTGTTTACCGGTGCAGCTGTGGGCTCCTCACTGGGAGCTGCTACAGGGCTGGGAGCCTCTGTAGGCTGTGGATTTGCCTCGCCCTTATCGCAAGCTGTCATGGAAAATACCATTGCTGCGGAAAGGACTAATGCTAAGATTTTCTTTGTCTTCAACTTTCTCATCCTCCTTGTTTTAGTTGAAAGTGCGGTAATTCGGGTTATCCAACGATACCGCTTCGTTCGACACCTTCGATGAACTGTTTCTGAAGAGCAACGTATATCAGTACAATCGGTGCCATGACCATAACAATTCCCGCATCCAGGAACAGTTCCAGAATGTCAGGGTTTAGAATACGCTCGACATTCGAGATGGAAGCTTCAATTGTTGCGATCTTGATACTGATGACCGTATCGTTGCTAATCTGGAACAGATTGGCATAGAACGTGTCATTATACTGCCACACCATAGAGAATATCGCTACGGTGACTACAGCCGGAATGGCATTGACGAGCATAATGCGGAAGTAGGTGTAAAAGGTTGATGCACCATCCACAAAAGCCGCCTCTTCAATCTCCTTGGGAAGCCCGCGGAAGAATTGATTAAAAATGTAAATGTAAAGGCCCGATCTTAAGCCGCAGCCGAACACCGTCAGAATGTACACGGGAATCGGTGAGGACAAAAGGTTTAAGGGCGCTCCGTGTATCAGCGTGCACAATCCGAACGGATCGAACTGGGCAAAAGACAAATACAGCGGAAGCATAACCATGTGCGTCGGAATAACAATCATGACAACGACGCAGGCAAACAGGATATTTTTAAGCGGAAACTTATATCTTGCAAAGCCGTAGCCTACCATGGAGCAGATAAATACCTGAATCAGCATGAGGGACAAAGAGTAAATAAGCGCTCTTGCCACCGTCGGAAAATACTCGAGATATTTATTGGCAAGCTCATACCTGTACAGCGTCGGTTCCTGCGGAATCATGAATACCAGAGCACTGGTACAGTCGGAATCGGAGAAAAACGAATGCGAGATGATTCCGAGAATCGGTCCCAAAATTACGTAACTGATTCCTACGATAATCAGGAATTTGAAGAAACCAAGGATGCCGCTTTTGATGTTACGTTTCCATCTCTTGCGATCATTCATGAATTGCTTATCGGTCTTGAAATCTTCATAAATGCTCTTAAGTTTAGCCATCGCTCTCTCCTTTCCTAGTTATAGTAGAAGGTACGTTTCTGAATGAACCTGCACACAAGTACCAGAATGACGCAGGTTATTATGGTCGAACACAGGCTGAATACGGAGCCGAGGCCGTAATTCAACTTGGAGAATACCATGTCGTAAGCAAGCTCAATTACTTCGGACTTCGCAAAGGCTTCCACTACCGTGTAGACAACGCAGGTAAGGATATGCGGCATAACCATGGGGAAGGTTACCTTCCAGAAGGTTTCATATCCGGTAGCACCTTCGATCTGCGCTACTTCATACATCGAGCCCGGAATGGACTGCAGTGCAGCGATAAAAATGACGATCTGCACACCGGAAGCATTAATAATATCCGAAATTCTTCCGACCGCCGCGGTAACATACTCAATAATCTGTTCCGGGAGGCCAAGGGCGGCAAACATTTCGATGTAGTAAGAAATTCCGGCACCGCTCGATGCGGCTTCCGCCATTTCCTTTGAGGTAGAAGCAATACCGCCGCTCATCATGGTTCTTGCCAGGTCCATGGCCGATGCAATGGCATCGGAGTTTAGAATAACCGGCAGGAAGAACAGCGCTCTTACAAAGGTACGGCCCTTGAATTTCTTGTTCAACATGATTGCCATAAACAGGCTGAAAAAGGTAATAAGCGGAACGTCGATTACCATGTTGAAAATGGATGAGGTAAGAACCTCCGCATAACTCTCATGCTCGTTGAAGGCGTAGATAAAATTGTCAAAGCCCACAAAGGTAAGGGAGTAACCACCGCCCGGTAATACGTTCAGTTCATTAAAGGAGAACTGAACCGTCATAATCAGGCTTCGTAAGTAAAATGCCAGGAATCCGATCAACCAGGGAAGGATAAATATTACGCCCGTGATACTTCTCCGGGTTGAAAGGGTCATTCTTTTTTTCTTTTTCATCCGTCAATGCCCTCCATGTAATATTCTCCTGCCGGAACGGTTACACCGGCAATCATCTCACCCTTGTCGGTGTCATTTACGTAAATCGTAACACCGTTTGAATAGGTGATTATCTTGGTGCCGTTCATCGTCTCCTTATAGGAAACCATGAAAGCATTCTTTACATTCTTTAAAACTTCGTTTACTTCGTCATATACGGAAACCGCGGTATCCTTCCAGTTTTTGAAGGTCGTTGCGTACATACGGTTCAGTCCGGTGTACTTCATCTCAGAGGATTCCTCATAGGTGAAGGTAAAGTTCGGACTTGCACCCTGAGCAATCAGGGATAAAGCAACACCCTTTAAGTCGGTTGTATCCTCAAGGTTAATGGAACCGCCCGCATAATTGATGCAACCGTGTACGAGCATTTCGTAGAACGGAATATCCATATCCGCTACGTAGTAGTCGTTCGTGGTAATCGGTGCATTCACGATATCGGAAGCATAAGCGAACGTATAATCATTGCCCTCTCGTACAAGCAGCTTGTTTCCTGTATTCATGAGCTTCTCAAGGGAAGCTTCTATTACTTTTAGTGACTGACTTCTGTTAATGATATTTGTTTTCTTTTTGTCGGAGTGAATCGTATTGCCCAAATCCCTAAGAGCAAGTCCGTCACTTTCGTAGCGCCCTATTTTGTTACTAAACTTTGTAACATAGCGGGGCAGGAACTTGGGAGAAATCAGATAGAACTGATTCTCGCTGTAGCCAAGGCTTGCAGTCTGACGAAGGGTAGCGGGATTGACCACACCGAATTCTGCGATATAACCGGTTCCGTAGTAACGGCTGGTCTCCGCAGTTGCATTGTATCGTTTGGATACCGAGCTGACCTTCTGGAAGGTTGCATCGAGGTAAAGCTCACCGCCGTTCTCATTGACGGTCTTCTTTAAATCCGAAAGACCGCTGCGGCCTCCGAGCTTTACAGGAACCTTAACTTTGTCAAGGACATCGTTAAAATATCCGCTGTTGCACCAGCCCATAAGGCTCATAACCTGGTTATCTATGCCCGCTTCCTTAAGTTCCGTGGAAATACGAGCTGCTTCCTCAAAATCTGTCATGGCATATAAGGAACGATACCGAACCCCTAAAAAGTGATCCGTTCTCTCCACACCCGCAATGACATCGTAGTAGAAGCGAATGTCCTCTTTCTCGTCGGTAAGCGGGGTCAGTACGCCTTCGTTTATAAGGCGCGTACGGTAGTAATTGGCAGCGCCGTTGTAGCAGGCATCATCGCCTGCAAGCATCGTATAACGAAGCGTGATGGGCGTATCGAAGATATGCTTCTCAACGATGGGCATATCCGCATCACCGCCGCCCGAGGAGAACATGGACAGGGTATCCTTGCCTCGCACATAGAACTTGGCGAAGGCATTGTTGTAAGTTGTTTTTTCGCCGGAGATATTGGCAGTTACGGTTGCAAGTGCCGCGCCGTCTTCAATGGTGGTAAAGATTGCATGCCTGTCATCAAAGAACAGACCAAACAGGGCCATCACCGCATTCTGCGTATTCTCACGAACCGTATACTCGGCAGCCAGCGGATCGATACCGTAGATGTATTCCTGATAATCGTCTGCGATTGTCATAACACCCTTGGCGGTATTGAAGTAGGAAATGGAGCCCGAACCGTTGGGATACAGTACATAGCCGCTGTCCGTCTTTCCGGCTGCGCCAAAGTAAGGCAGCATGGAGATGGAATAAAGGGCAGCTCCGCCGTACTCTTCCACTGCATTCGTTGCTACGGAAACCGTCAGGGCATCCTCCGTAAGCACGTAATCAACCGGGATTACAAAGTACTCGGGAACTTCGAAGTCAACACCGCTGCCTTCCATTTCCCTGTTGTACTCTTCCTGCGTATAGCCGGCTTCCTCGAAGTAATTCTTTAATTTTTTGAGCTGCATGGGACCGTTCATACAAGCCTCAAGCATCTCATAGTAATCATCCGCAACCTTGCTTTCGATGTATTTCTTTTTGGTAAAGGAAGCACCTTCCTCGCTCATTCTCGAAAGGACATCGTCAAGGCCTTCCTTGGAAATATACTGCGGAACAATTCCTGTCTTCGTTTCAAAGTTACCGACCGTATATACAATACGCATACCGTCCGGAATGGAAAAGATCTCGTACTGTCCGAGGCTTGTGCAGTAAGTATATAAGTCAAAAATGGAATCCAGTCTTGCATGATTGAAATAGTTGATTACCATTTCGGACATCATGTAGTTCTTGTTGGTCTTGGTAGCCAGGGCATCCGTTTCCGCACCCGTGGGTCTTGTATAATTTATGGCACCGTTTCTGCTGTCATAAACCGCGATGGACGCATCGGAGGGATTTACATAGAGCTTCAGAATCCCATTCTGTGCTGCCAGCTTCATGCCCTCTACGGAAGGCGTCGTTTCGGAAATTGCCTTAAACTCCGTAGCTTCCTCCGTAAGTCCGTACTCGGGAATCAGCTTTTTGTAGTCCTTATACATGGTGTAATGCAGAAAATAGTAAAGTGCATATCCTACAATCACCGCTACGACCACACTCAGGAGGGCTATCAGAATTTTTTTACTCTTTGTCATAATTCCCTCCTAATTTCTGAACATGATTTCCTGGTAAATGCTCTTTAAGAAATTCGCCACCTGAGAAATCAAGTCAAATAACAATAATGAAATAAAAATAATGATAAACATTGCTATGAATGTAAGGAAAATGGTAATCAGCGTCTTACCCAGGGAATAATTATGTACCTGCATAATGCCCACAAGCATCATGAACAGGGTATACGCGATTCCGACTCCCACAATCATGAAATAAAAAGCTTCTTCATCCGACGCAACGATTTTGGAGAACAGGGTTCCGATGATGAAACCGAGCGTTGCGGGGACCAGCGAATATCCGATTGCGATTGCGATATCCTTAAGGCGTCCCTCTCCTTCCATCAGGCAGGTGATGGACCAGTTTCCTATACAGATGAGGCCAAAAAGAAGCAACACCGCAAACAGCTCTGTCAGCGAGTTAACCAGTCTCGCATCCACATCGTTTACTACAAAGCTTGCAGAAATACGATTCATGGAATAGCAGAAGGAAAATGCCACAACGAGAAGGAACGAAATAGCTACGGAGCCTTTCTCAAAATGGCGGATATCGTAGAAGGCTTCTACCGGGTGCGTCAGTGTGTAGAGGAGGAATTTCCATTTTTCTTTAGAAAATAAATCTTTCATCATTCCATGCCTCCTTCCATTGACTCATCTTCCACCTTGCCTTTTTTCTTATTGTCAATCTTCTTCCAAACAATGAGGCCGATGACTAGTACCAAAAGGACGGTCAGCACAATGCCCAGATTCTGAGCAAGAATGTCATTTCTGTATCGCTTGATTGCTATGGAATAGTACTTACGGTTCATACCGATTTTTAAGTACTTCATGGCATTTACATTGTCGCCGGCCGTAAGGTAAGCCTTACCGATACCGGTATTGGCAAGCTCGTTATTCTCATCAAGTTTTAAGACTTCCTGCCACTTGGAAATCGCCTGTGTCTCGTCACCTTCGTAACGCAGTGCTACGGCGTCATTGATAAGCTCGCCGTAATTCGTCTCACGGAACTTAATAATGGAGCTTCTGCCCGCGTCCAACACAAGAATGTGTGTATCTATGTCCTCAATGGCAATCGGGGTCAGGAAAGTACCTTCCTGGGTTCCGATTCCGCCAAAGATGTACAGAAGATTTCCTTCCTTGTCATAGGTAAAGATACGACCGCGGATTCGATCCAGGATGGAATACATTCCGCTTCCTCGATATACAACGTCCACAATCTGGGAAGGTCCGCCGTAAATACCGTAAACGCCCTGCTGGAGGTCGCCGCCGACATTTCCGTTCTCACCCTTCTGGATTACGTCTTTACCCTGCGGATTCAGTCTTCGAACAGCCTGAATACCCTCGGAGTCGATATTACTTGCATAAACAAAACCGTCACTGTCGATATCGATACCGGTAAACTCGGTAGGGATATATAACATGGAGTGACTTCTTTTTTCCTTGGAAGCAAGGCGTCTCCAGAACTTCTCCCAAAGCGTAATCTTAACTTCAATGGTTCCGAAATATCCGGTGAATTCCCCGTTGCTCTCAAATACCAGAATACCCTCGAAGGCATTCTTGCCGATGACGTAGACACGGTCCGCATAATCGACCGTTACCTTAAGCGGGTTAAAAGCAAAGTTGTCATCCAGGATTTCCGATTCGGGATTGTCAATAATTCTTAAAAACGCTCCTTCGGGAGTCAGAACAACCACACGGCTGTTCATGCAATCCGCTATGTAGAGCTCGTTGTTCTGGGAAACACAGACACCGTAGGGCTTATTAAAGGTATCCCATGTTCCGTTTCGGTCAAAGCCGTCGATGATTCGATTGACCTTGGTAAGCTTTGAGTTTAAAACAACGATTCGGTTATTGCCTGTATCGGCGACATAAATCTCACCGTTTTGTGCCTTACAGATATCCTGCGGCTCTTTGAAATTGTCAATGCCCAGTGTCAGACCGGTTACATTACCGTCCGGCACATACGCTGCCGGTGTCATTACAATATCCTCGCGGTAATCGTAAGCGTAGGTATCATAAGGGAGCGAATCCGCACTCGTTTTGAGGATTCCGTCGCTCATACCGAGGAACATCATGGCACAGGCACTTAAGAGGGCGATGGAACGAACTAATAAAGATTTCTTCATTTCTCCACCTCCGCCTTAATCCTTCATACCGGAAGTCGTCATGGTCTCAAGGACATTCGACTGGCAGAGAAGGAAGAATATAATGGGTACTGCTGCAACAACAAATGTTACGGCTGCCGAAGCGCCCGCTCTCGCAGCACCACCGGCTGCAATCTGCTGAAGTGCAAACTGCATGGGTTTTAACTGTTCATCACGCAGATACATGCTTCCGGTATTGCCCCAGGCCTGCTGGAACTGGAAGATTGCCAAGGTCAGCCATGCAGGCTTAACGTTCGGCATAACGATTCTCCAGAATACCTGGAATTCACTGGCACCATCCAGTCTCGCACTCTCCATGAGAGACGAAGGAAGCTGCTCCATGAACTGTTTCATAAGGTAAAGACCCATACCATACTGCCAAAGAGGAAGGATCAGTGCCAAATAGGTATTGTTAATCCCCAGCCAGCTGATGATTACATAGTTCGGAATCTGTGTAACCTGCCAGGAGAACATCATGGACAAAACTACCATGCTGAAAAGGATCTTCTTGCCGGGAAACTCATGCTTGGCAAGCGGATAAGCCGCAAGGGAAGCAAAAATAACATGACCCAAAGTACCAAAGCCGGTAATGATAATCGTATTTAAAATGTATCGTGAGAACGGAACCCAGGAATCATTCATAATGGTGAACAAATCCGTAAAGTTCTCAAATGTAGGGTTGCGTACGAAAATCTTCGGCGGGTACTGGAATAATTCATCCAGCGGCTTTAAGCAGTTGTTGATGATCATGACGAGAGGAAGTGCCATGAAGATACCGCATATAACCATCAGGAAAAAGAGAATTCCGTTCCCTGCAACCGTACGGTTTAGTTTCTTCTCACGAGGGCGGTTCCAAAAATGATATTTTTTAGCCATTTTATTCACCCACCCTTCCCAATAATTTCTGAACGAGCTTGTTGGTTCCAACCATCAAAAGGAACAGAATGGTTGCAATCGCTGAAGCATAACCCATATCGAATCGCGTTGAACCGTAGTCGAGAAGATGCGTTACGACGGTAGCACCCGCGTAGTTTACGGAAGGGTTACCGGCCAGTGCAATGGAAACATCGGCTACCGCGAAGGACTGCGTAATCTGCATAACCGCACCGAACATGAGCTGCGGCTTCATGGCGGGAAGCGTTACATACCAAAGCTCCTGCCAGCGATTCTTGACACCATCCAGTGCTGCTGCCTCGTACATGCTCTTGTCAACGGTCTGAAGACCTGCAATGAAGGACAGAAAGCCGGTACCGAGGGACAACCAGAGCTGAACGATAATGAGGCACGGCATAATGAATCTCGTATCCTGCATCCAAAGAATCTGTTCGTCGATTACATCCAGTTTCATGAGTAAACCGTTTAAGTATCCGTAACGGTCCGAGCTTAATATAAGGTTCCAAACCACATATGCATTACCGCAGATGGACGGTGCATAAAAGATCAGGGTCAGGATGGTACGTACTCTACGGTTGAACTCGTTGATAATCCAGGCAAAAAGCAAACACAACAGGTAGGAAATAGGTCCCGTAATGACTGCAAAAAGCAAGGTATTTTTTAAGGAAATCAGGAAGATATCGTCTTCCAAAAATAACTTAATGTAGTTATCCCAGCCGTTGAAGGTGGGCCACTCAAGCATGTTAAAGTAGGTAAATGAAAATGCAATGGAAATTAATACCGGCATAACCGTAAAGAAGAAGAACAAAATGAAATACGGTGCCATCATAATATAGCTTGCTTTGTTGCGCTTAATCTGATACCAAAGCTTACCTTGCTTTCGAGCGATCAGAAGCGCTTCTTCGGAAACTTCATTCGAAGCCATTTTGTTTCTCCTTTCTTTACTCTTCCGCTACCGGAAGTTTTAATTCGATACGTTTGTAATTAATCTCATCATTAATGTACAGAACCTTGTCCATGAGTTCCTCACGAGGCGAAGCCGTATCCGTATCCGTCGTTACGGTATAGAAGGCGTTATTGACGTTGCGCCAGGAATAGTAACCGCCGGGAACCTGAGGAATACCCTTTACGTAAGAGAAGGCTTCCTTTAAGGCTTCATACGTGGTCACAGGCCAGGGAAGTTCTGAGAAGGCTTCCCGGTTCGCCGTTGCAACTCGTGCCGCACTACCCATTAAGGATTCCATCTCGCGATCGAACAGCGTCTGAGTCTCCGCACTGGTCCACCACTTTAAGAATTCCCAGCAGGCATCGGGATGCTCCGTATCTGCCATGATGATGGATGCCAGTCCCGTGCAGCCCACGGAATGATTTACGGTTCCGTCTGCCATTTTGGTTCCGGGAACCAGGGTGAAATCCCAAAGTCCCTGAATATCGGGAGCGGAAACTTCCAGGGTGTTATACATCGTGTAATCCGCAATCACGAGCGGGCACTCACCGGTACGGAATCGTTCCTCCACACTGGTCGTTTTGTCAAGGCCGTAATCCGTGTAGAACTCGCAGTATTCCTTGAAGGTGCTTACTGCGATGTCGGAATCCAGTGCGGACTTAAGGCCGCCCTCCGTGTAATACTCACCGCCGTTCTGATACAGGAGCATTGCAAAGGTCTGCTCATTCGGGAGCATACCGAATTCCATCTGATTGTGCTCTAATACCGACATGATGACTTTGACGTCATCCCAGGTTTTGGGAATATCGATGCCCAAATCCTCAATCAGGTCCTTACGATAGAACATAACCGGGAAGGTCTGCGTCTCGGGAAGTGCATACACGGCTCCGTCAAAGGAGAATCCGGTCAGTGCACTAGGATAGAAACGCTCAAGTACCTCCGGGAGATCATCAAACATGGTCAGGTCAAGGACTGCATTTCTGAGTCCGTAGTTCACGGGGGTATCGTTACCGGTATTCAGTACCGATCCTGCAATACCGTTCGTATTGGCTACCTGAATTGCGATATCCGGTCCTTCTCCGGCAAGCTCCGCACGAAGCAGGGTGTTCATATCAACGAGCTGTACATTTACGTTGATATCGGTATTTCCCGTAAAGGATTCATCAATCAGTGCCCGGATAACATTGGCCTGATCACGACCGGTTCCAACCCAAAGGGTGATGCACTCACGCTCATCCCCGTCTTCTATGGTGTTACCGATCTGGTTGTAATCAATAATGAAGGAATAATAGAGTCGGCTGATTTCATAGCATAACCGCTTCCACCAGGTGTTGTTCTCGATTTTCTCTTTGGCGTCCGAGGAATGAACATAGATTCGGTCCACCTGCAGGGGCTGTCCGAGAACCTGCGTAATCCAGTTACCGCAGGCACGAACGTTTACCTTATAGGAAGAAATAACTTCCGTGAAACGTTCCTGATCCTTGATGAGTTCGGTAAGCTGATCGTCCATGGTACGAAGGATGGTAAGCTTGTCGGAGTTCCTTCCGGCCGTAATCTCCAGCTTGGAAAGAGCACCCCTAAGCTTCTGCTGCACTGCCGTCAACTCGCCTTCAAGTTCGGGGAGGCAGGAAGTAATCTGGTAATCACGGTACTTATCCGGTGTAACACCGATAATGCAGATAACCTTACGGTAAATCGCATTCAAATCCTGCACGCAGCTCTGTACCTCGGCGATGATGTCGCTCATCTCGCCCAAAACAACTTCCATACGAAGGGTATGGCTGCCTTTTGTGAGGTAAACATCGTAGGGAGTACCTGCCTCATCGCTCAGGGTTTCCTCCCTCCACTTCTGTGCGTAACCGAATTCATATGCGGAGAATTCCGAAAACGGCACCTCGCCGTCGATATAAATCTTTCTGGATACGTTAATGCCTCGTACGAAGTTCTGGCGAACAAACATGGACAGGTTGTAGTAACCGTCCGTCGGAACCTCGAAATCCCACTCCAGCCACTGGCCCGCAAGTCTCCAGGAATTGCCGCCGATGCTGTTGTTAAGGAGCATCTTGGGGCTTGAAGGATATACGGCCGGGGAGGACTGGTCCTGCTGCGGATACAGCATCTGGGAGGATGTCCTGTCCGCATTCTCGGCTTCGATTCTTACATTTACGCCGCTTGTTTTGGTTGCTCCCATGGCATCGTATGCTGCCTTTACGGTCGCGTAATTATCAAGCGTGCCCGTATTGCTTAAGGTAATGGAGCCGATCATCATGGGCTCCCTAAGCGAAAGAATCGACATGGTATGGTCGCCCTTTGTAAGGTATACATTTAAGGGCGTCGTAATATATCCGTTCGAATCATACACAAGCGTTGACTGCCACTTGGGTGCTTCCAGCATGGAAGGCTTTTTGTTGTTGCCCTGATTGTCGCTGGCCCAGTTGCGTACGCGGATTCCGTTCTCGTCCTCTTTAAACTCGCTGTATTCGTTCACCCATACACGCGAGAACTTAAGAAGTGAAAGCTCCTCATAAGGGAGCTCACCGTCAATAAAGATGGAACGCTGAATTTCGGAGTTCTTGCCTGCTACCGGATAGTAAAGAAGGTTAATGTCGTAATATCCTTCCGTGGGAACAGTAAACTCAAACTCAATCAGTGCATCCTCGCCGGTCAGAATACTCTGTCCGCCGCCCGGAATTCCTTCGTAATCCGTATAGATTACGGGATTCACGGTGCTGCCGTCCTCTTCGTAACGGACCACATCTGCTGCCGTTATTACAATCTCGCCCGCGGGGCGGGTTCCGGGATGTGCTTCCACATATTCTTTATAAGAAAGAATGCTGTCATCCACAGAGTATGTACTTACAATGTCCTGAAAATCGTCCATCGAAAGGAGCGTTTCTGCCATCGTCACCTCTGTAAGCTGCGGCTGTGCCAGGAAGGCCATTGCTGCGGCCAGTACAACGGAAAGCACTTTATTCGTTCTGTTCTGTAGTTTCGTCATTCGTATCATGTTTCTTCTCCACCCGTTTTTTTGTTGTGGCGTACCATTCCTCTGCGTCCGTCTGCTCCGGCATGTAATGCGAAAGAGCAAATTCCACCGGGAATGAACAAAGGTAAATCCATAAGCCCGGAAGCACCAGAAGGAATGGAAGATTTAGTAATAAGTAATAAAGAACTCCTAATGCAATCGTAAATACCCAAATCCCAAGGGTTAAGTACCAAAATCGTATGGACATTACAAAGGCCATCGCACACACGGCGCTGAACTTCATATTGAAGCGGCTCATGACGGCGCTTATGTAAGTCATAATCAAAAGCGTTCCCACTATGGCGATGCCAAAAAGTATCTTCCAAAGCCGGCCGGGATCGTAAGTGGCATCCGCATACCATCTGTATCCCGCATAGGTTAATAAGGAAATAATCAAAAGCCAAAGGCTTACAATGCATCCCTGCTTAAAGTTCTTTTTATAGGCCCTCAGGAACTCCGTCCATACATACCCGCGGCCCCGCCGTACGGATTTCACCATAGCGTAATACGCTGCGGCCGAACTCGTTCCGATGGTCAGTATGGGAATGCATCCTATAAGCCACAGTATTCCGACAATCAGAATCTCACCCGTCTTGTAAAAGAATCGCATGAGTCCTCCGTCCGGAGAAAAAAAGTGTTCCATACAGCAAGCTCCTATTCGGGAAGCGGGTAATTTTTCAAATCCGGAAGACCGCTTCTCTTAACGACTATGTCGCTTTCGTATGCCTTTTTCAGTATTTCTTCCGTTGTATACTGTTCTGAATAGAAATTCAGGTTCGCTACCTTCAGTACGAACTCGCCGCACCAGGTATCGAAGAAGCTCCACATCGCACCCTCTCTCTGAGCCAGGTCTACGTCAAAGACGCAGCCGTTCTCGGTAAGTGCAACAATCTTCCTGCCTTCCACAGCCCTTACCCAGCGTTCAAACTGTGCGGTCTGCGGAGCAGCAACCTGATACCCCGGATAGATGTCGGTGCCGACGATATCCACATATTCATCGCCCGGATACCAATCTTCATCCTGTCCGTTCCAAACCCAAATCAGGTTATTCAGTTCATATTCATTCACCATGATGTCATACATCATGCGATAAAGAGCAATGTAGCTTTCGCTCTTACAATTGCCCCACCAGAACCAGCCGCCGCTCGCTTCATGAAGCGGTCTCCACAATATGGGGACATCGGCTTCCTTTAAGGGTTTCATTTCTTCGGCTATGGTACGAATATCCTTCTTGAGAAGTTCAAGACCCGTATCGTCCTCGCCGTTCATAATCTTGTCAAGGTTTATATTGGTATGCTCCTTGTAAAAAGCGGAGTACCAAGTACCGGTAATGTACTCGGAAGGTGCCGTCCAGTGCCAGCAAAGAGCTGTAATGCCATTGCTTTCTTCCCAGTAATCTAAAGCATATCCCACGGAGCGTCCCTGCGTTCCGTTCTCAGCCCGTGACAAGGTGTAGTCCATCATATCCATACCCAGGATGGCCGGGAACTCACCGGTCGTACGCCAGATGGCTGCATTCTCGAGACCAAACATACCTCCGTCGCACACCTGGCCGGAAAGAATCTGCTTTCCGTAGATATCACACAGGTAATGCATAAGGCGTCTGGCATTGTCCGAAGCATTCGGATTGCACAGCACAGGTTCAACCTCAAAGCGATTCGGATAATACTCATCTGCTTTTTTAACCTGCAGGCTGTCCCAGCGGATATATCCCCAACTTGAAACGATATCAATATCATGCGTTCCTTTTGTAAGATAAACCTTGGGAAGAATGCTGCGCTCAAACTCCCTCGATTCCGTAACTACATCGCCAATCATCTCGCCATCAAGGCGTACGTGATTCAGTTTATACGCACCGCCCGACGAAGTCATGAATCCAAGGTCATAAAAGCCTTCCTCTTCCGTTATGAAAGTTACTCTTGCGTAATCGGTATCTGCGTTGTGAAAGTCCTCAACGAAACCTACGCCATTCTCGCTTTTCACACTCGGGTCGCCGGCCTGCGTTCCCACTTCGGCTTCATAAACAATTGCTTCCTCCCATGGATAAAGCACAGGCTCATTCGTAAGTTCCATATCTTTATTCTCTCCACAGCCGCTTACGGTAATTAAAATGCCTAAAAACAGCAAAATAAGGCGAAAAAAACGATTTTCAGCCCTCATGGAATCCCCCTCATGTGTTATTAAGTTAATTTAAGTAACATTTAGCTTGATTAAATAATAAACCCAACCAACATTTTATTCAATCATATATATTATTTTTAGCGATTTGACAAAGAGTTAAGTGTTTACTTTGTGCAATCTGTACATTTTGAAAACGTTATATTGGAAAATTAATGGTCAGAAATACTCATTTCGCAATTTTTGAGAATTTTCGCAATTTTTGAGAAATTATGTTAACTGAAGATTAACGATTTAGTTAAGATTTTAACTGATTTAGTTTTTGTTAGTTAAATGGTTAAGTAATTTAACTTAATTTAGTTAAATAAATTAAAAAGCATCTGCGAAAAATCAAACCTTTTTAGTCTGATTTACGCAGATGCCTGCTTTCTTGCATTATAAACCCGGGCCTTATGATACCAGCAGCGCCAAAAGTGCGAAGCGGTCCGAGGTTGAGGTATCGGCCTTGCGTATTTCCACACGGTGCAAGGCTTCTTCCTTGCTTCTAAAGACCTCCGTGGTCTCCGCATAGTCGCCCCAGCCGCCTTCAAAGTCGCCTATCAGCGTACTTACTCTTTCGCCGTCAATATAGATTTCATAAGTTCCGGCGCCCTTTGTATACTTTTCATAAGCAATGCCCAGATTGCGGAAAGTAAGTTCGAACACCATCGGCTCTTCGTAGGCCGTACATTGCCAGTTGCCCTGCAAATTGCTATTTACTTCCGCATTTTCAAAGCTTCCGTAGGATACAGGTTCAATGCATTCGTTATTTAAGATGCGTGCGTTCATATAGTACTCGCCGTTTGCGGGGGCCGTGGCGAATTCGTTTTTGGCGACCTCGCCTTCTAAGGACTTTAGGTACAGTTTATTCAAATAACGGAACAAAATCTCGCCGATAATCTGATGGCCCTTGTTATTGGGATGGATGTTGTCCGGGGAAATCTCCTTCCAGGTAAGGCGTCCTTCCCGGATTTCGTTCTGCACGCACGCTCCGTAGTTCAGCATGGGGATGTTGTAGCGGAAGCCGACATTTCCGTGAATATCAATGGCCGAAGTTCCGTTCTCCTGCACCGTGAACAAAAGAAGCAGCGCCGGTTGTGACTCGCTTAGGAGGATTCTGCGGCACAGATTGTCGTAGCTTTGCTTAAACTCCGTTGCAGAGGAGTCGTTGACCGAGAACTCCACGATTACCATATCGGGGTTATGGGAAAGTAAGTCCTCCTCCACGCGGTGCACGCCCAGATACGAGGTCGTTGCGCCGATTCCCGCATTGACAAACTCGACTTCGGCCTCGGGGAAGGACAATTCCCACCACTTTTTAAACCAGCCCGCGTAAGACTGCTCCGGGGTGCTCGCCGCGCTTCCCATGGTAATGGAACCGCCGATTACGCCTATGGTAACCTTCTCCCCGCGCTGCGCCTTCTGCATTGCATACAAAATGCGGCTGATATCGCCTTCGCTGAAGCAGTCGGCCTGCTCGTACATTTCATCCGTCACATACGCATAGGTCGTAAGTGTTTCCTTATTGACTCTCTGATCCGTATCTTCCGGCGTCACCACTGCAGCAGGGTTTTCTGTGGTCTTGGGCTCACTTTTCTCTCCCGCTTTCCCGCAGCCCGCCAGCGCAAGTCCCATAATAAGTGCTATCGTAAGCAGCAGCCCCACCGGCTTACACTTTGTCTTCATAATCCTACCTCCCGGTATTTCATCTTTCTTCCTTTATATTCTTTTTAGCCTGTTAAGGCAACAGGGAAAAGTGGACCAATGGGGACGGGGGTTTTTGGCACATTAAAGCGCTAATGCGGTGAGGCGGCCGGAGCGAGAAGCAATTCCATATAGAGACGAATCACACTCCGAGTTATGGTTTTCTAAGTGTTTTTGCAAGTTTTCTGCAAAGGACGCAACCGACCTCTACGCGCCGTCCGTGTCGCGTATCGGCCTCGCCCGACCATCCGGGTCGGGCGTTGCTGCGTACTTACAAAACACTAAGAAAACCTATAACTCTACGTGAATCGATTCGTCCTATATGAATTGCTTCTCGCCCCGGCCGCCTCACCGCATTAGCGCTTTAATGTGCCAAAAACCCCCGTCCCTCTGGTCCACTTCCCCCATGATTGTGAAATATTTATGAAAACTAGAAAACCTCTTGACGAATTTACCGTCTACTTATAACATAGTATCGAATACTACATAGGCACTCTGGAAAGCCACTGTTTTTTGGCATTTCGTGAGATGGCTTTTATCGATCTTTGTAGTTATCAATATTGGGATTGAGAGGATTTGAGTATGGCAACCTATGTTTTAAGTGCATCGTCACCTTGTGATCTTACAAATGAATATATGGAGAAGCGGGACATTCATTATATCAGCCTGCATTACTATGTGGATGATGTGGAATACATCGACGATATGGGACGCAGCATGGATGCGGATACCTTCTTTGGCAAAATGGCTGAGGGAGCCATGACACGTACTTCACAGGTGAATGTGATTGACTATGTGGAGTATTTTTCACAGTTCTTAAGCCAGGGGCTTGATGTAGTTCATCTGGAACTCTCGAGCGGTATCTCCGGAACCTATAACAGCGCCTGCATAGCAGTAGAGGAACTTAGGGAAACCTATCCGGACCGGACGGTCTACCTTGTGGACTCTCTGGGTGCATCTTCGGGCTTTGGCCTGCTTCTTGATATGGCCGCAAGCCGGCGTGATGACGGGATGAGTGCCGGAGAATTATATAACTGGCTCATGGAAAACCGTTTGGGAATGCAGTATTGGTTCTTTTCGACGGATCTTTCGTATTTCGTACGTGGGGGGCGTATCACGAAGGCTGCAGGATTCCTTGGAAATTTACTGAATATATGCCCGCTCCTTTCCGTGGATGCGGAAGGCAAGCTGGTAGTTAAGGAGAAAATACGTACCAAAAAGAAAGTTAAGAGCGTGATTGTGGACCGCATGGAGGAATATGCGGAGGGAGGCACGGATTACAGCGGCAGGTGCTTTATCTGTCATTCATCCGCATTGGAGGATGCCAGAGATGTGGCAATCGAAATCGAGAAGCGTTTTCCGAAACTGGACGGTCCGGTCCGCATTTTCAATATCGGAACCGTAATCGGAAGCCATTCGGGTCCCGGAACCGTAGCAGTGTTCTTTTTTGGCACCGGAAGGAAATGAAAATAGGGCTTACACAAATGAAACACCTATGTTAAACTAGTAACATAGGAGGTGCGTTACGTGTACAGTATTGGAGATTATATTGTTTATGGAACGAAAGGTGTATGCAAGGTGACTGAGATTGGGTCACTGGCGATGCCCGATGTGGCGTCCGACCGCTTGTATTACACGTTGGAGCTTGTATATAATCATGGCGGCAAGGTGTTTACCCCGGTTGACAATACAAAAGTCCTGATGCGCCCCATACTTACGGAGAAGGAAGCTGTGGAATTGGTAGAACAGGTGGGGAGCCTGCTCCCGATTGAAATCACGGATGAGAAGCACCGCGAGGATACGTACCGCGAAATTATTCATTCCTGCGACTGCAGCGAGCTCATAAGGTTCATTAAAATGCTGAACATACGCAACAAGACGCGTATCGCGGAAGGCAAGAAGATCACGAGCGGGGATGACCGTTACCTGCACATGGCTGAGGACAATCTCTACAGTGAGCTTTCGCTTTCACTTTCCATACCGAAGGAAGCGGTTCGGGCCTTCGTATTTAAAACAGAATTAGCGACGGAATAAAAAAAAAGTACTGCATGAACTGCAGTACTTTTTTTGTGCCGGCAACAAGCCAAGTGGACATTGCGCTTGCGCGAATGAACATTTTTTGGTGCTGACACATTCGCAGACTTGACGGGTTTCCAGGCGCCCCCCTGCCGGGCCTTAGAGAAGCAATTCATATAGGGCGAATCGATTCATGGAGAGTTATAGGTTTTCTTAGTGTTTTGTAAGCACGCAGCAACGGCCGACCCGGATGGTCGGGCGAGGCCGATACGCGACACGGACGGCGCGTAGAGGCCGGTTGCGTCACTTACCGAAAAACTACTCAAAACACTTAGAAAACCATAACTCGGAATGTGATTCGTCCTATATGAAATTGTTCTCGTCCGGCCCAGTTGAGCCACATTATTCATAAATCTACGCTTCCGCAATTCTGCCTAAACGCATAACTCGGAGTGTGATTCGGCCTATATGGAATTGTTCGAGCAAGGCAGGCTGGTGCGGGGTCAACGCTGCGCGTTTTAGTGCTTTAATGTGTCAGAAACCCCCGTCCCCTATAGTCTATCTCTGAACTCTTCCGGAGCCGTCTCCGCCTGCCAGTGCATTAACTTCCGCAACACTGACCATGTTGTAGTCACCTTCGATGGAATGCTTCAGGCAGCTTGCTGCTACCGCAAATTCTATCGTCTTCTGCGGATCGAAGCCTTCACGGCATGCATAGATGAGGCCTGCGCCAAAGGAATCGCCACCGCCTACACGGTCAACAATGTGTACCGGATACTCTTTGCTAAAATAATATTCAGAGCCGTCGTATAACATGGCAGCCCACAGATTATCACTTGCGGATATGGAAGAACGAAGCGTAATAGCCACCTTTTTAAATCCAAAACGTTTCATAAGAAGTTCTGCAACTTCCTTATATCCCTCATGGTTAACCTGGCCTTTTACAAGATCCGTATTGCCCGCCTTGATGCCAAATACATCGGAAGCATCCTCTTCATTGGCGATGCAGACATCCACATACTTGCAGATTTCAGCCATGACCTGACCGGCACGCTCTCTGGTCCACAGTTTCTTTCTGTAGTTTAAGTCACAGCTTACGGTTAAGCCTTTCTCTTTGGCCTTCTTAACTGCTTCCAAGGTAATCTCCGCACATACGGGACTGAGTGCCGGGGTGATACCGGTTACATGGAACCAGTCTGCGCCGTCAAAAATCTCATCCCAGTTAAAATCAGAAGGCTCGGCTGTAGCAATTGCACTGCCGGCTCTGTCGTAGATTACTTTGGAAGGTCTTTGGGAAGCACCTTTCTCAATAAAGTAAATACCCACTCTGTCACCGCCGCGACGGATTAATGAGGTATCCACGCCGTATTTACGCAGGGAATTTACGGCTGCCTGGCCGATTTCATGGGTAGGAAGCTTCGTTACGAATGCTGCATCCACGCCAAAATTGGCAAGCGATACCGCTACATTGGCTTCGCCGCCTCCAAAGGTGGCGCCAAAAGACTCGGCCTGCACAAAACGATAGTAGCCTTCCGGCTCCAGTCTCAACATTAATTCACCAAATGTAATTACCTTACTCATTCCTTGCACCTTGCTTTCTTTACAATTTGAGCAGCCTCGCGGCTCAGTCGTTCAATCTCATCGAAATTATTATTGTCGATCAAGTCACCCTTTACCATCCAGGAACCGCCGCAACAGAATATCTTGTTAAATGCCAGATAATCTGCGGCATTTTCCGCGCTGATACCGCCTGTGGGCATAAATTTCATCATGGTGTACGGTGCACACAGGGCCTTCAGCATCTTAAGACCGCCCGCAGCTTCCGCAGGGAAGAACTTAAGCTCCGTAAGTCCCAGAGACAGTGCCATCTCGATTTCGGAGGGCGTCATGACACCCGGAAGTACCGGATAGCCCTTCTCAAGGCAGTAAGTCACGGTCTTCGGATTCAGTCCGGGGCTGACAATAAAGGAAGCACCGGCATCCATCGCTCTGTCCACCTGTTCCGTCGTAAGCACGGTACCCGCTCCCACCAGCATGGAAGGATACTTGTCCTTCAGAATGCGAATTGTGTCCGCAGCGGCTTCCGTACGAAACGTCACCTCTGCGCAGGGAAGGCCACCCTTCATAAGAGCCTCGCCCAACCCCTCTGCTTTTCCGGCATCCTTCATAACAACTACAGGAACAATGCCGACTTCACCTAGTTTACATAATGTTTCGTTCATTCCACACTATCTCCAATTCTCTTAAGGTCGAAAAAATCAACTGAATTCTGATAACAGATATCCGCAATCATCCTGCCCAGGCTCTCCTTAAGGAACGGGAACTCTCCCGCCTCCACAAGCCCGCCGACATACGCACACAGAATCCTTCTGAAATATTCATGTCTCGGGAAGGACAAAAACGATCTCGAATCCGTCAGCATACCGATATAGGTTCCCAGCACGCTTTGTCTCGAATATATCCGAATCTGCTCCATTATACCATCCTTGTGGTCGTTAAACCACCACGCGGGGCCAAATCGCACGTTCCGGAAGTTGCCTGCCATCGTCGCAATCATCTCATGATCCTTCGGGTTCAAATCATACAGAATCACCTTCGGAAGGCCGTTATATTTGGCACAGGTAGCCAGAAATCCGGAAAGCTGCGCCGCAAAAGAGAAATCATGAAGGCTGTCACAGCCCGCATTGGCTCCGTACGTATCCATGAGAACCGGGTTATTGTTTCTGAGCGCACCGATGTGAAGCTGCATTACAATGCCGTTCTCCGCATACATATAGGCCAGCTTGTGCAGCACATAGCCTCTGAAATAAACGACTTCCTTTTTGGTAAGCGGCATATTGCTTCTGTGCTTCTGCAGCGCCTTCTCCGCAAGGTCGGGGTTACTTTCCACAAAGAAGCTGTCCTCGAGAGAATGGTCGCTCACGAGGCATCCGAGTTCCATAAAATATTTAAGCCGCTTCTCCAGTGCCAAAAGCAATACTTCCACGGAAGTAATCGGGAAGCCGACCACCTTCGAAAGCGTCTCAAGGTACGAATCAAAATCGGGAGAATCAATCTTAAGTGCCATATCCGGTCGGAAGGAAGGAAGCACCTTGATTTCAAATCCCTCCTCCTTAAGAGCCCTGTGATACTTAAGGTCATCCACAGGGTCGTCGGTCGTGCACAGGGCCTTTACGTTCTGCATAAGAAGCAGCTTCCGCACACTGTAGTTTTTGTCCGCAAGGAGCTTATTGCACTGCTCGTAAACGGAAGCGGCATTCTCCTCGGTCAGTGGCTCGGTAATTCCGAAATAACGCCGCAGCTCTAAGTGCGTCCAGTGATAAAGAGGATTGCCGACTGCCTTGTTTATGGTGCGGACATAAGCCAGGAATTTTTCATAATCATCGCCGTCTCCCGTTATGAGGCGCTCCTCAATCCCCATCGCACGCATCGCACGCCACTTGTAGTGATCGTGCAAAAGCCAGGCTTCCGTGAGGCTGCTCATATTGCCGTCCTCATAGATTTCCTGCGCACTTAAGTGGTTGTGAAAATCGAAGATCGGCTGTTGCTCCGCATACTCGTGGTAAAGGCAGCGGGCATATTCATTCGTAAGCAAAAAATCATCTGAAATAACCATGTCTCGCAGCTCCTATACATACTTGTGCAGTGTCGCACGGATAGCGCCCTTGCCTGCAAGCATCTCCTTAAGATAGCTTTCGGCGACAGAGCCCAGTCCCGCTTCATACAAATTAACTGCGAATATATCCTTACGCTCAAAGATTTCATGAGCCACCTCAGATACATTGTCAAGGGATCCGAGCGTAAGACGTTTGGCAATCGGGCACAGGGCGGTCAGCATGGGATCGGAGCTTAATTCAAATGTCTCGCCCAGGTCATTGACGCCCATAAGGTAGCGTACCCAGGCTGCATATACAAGCGGAATCAGCTTAAGGTTCTTAATGTTGAGTTTCTCGGAAGCCAGATATGCTTTTACCGTCTCGCCGTAGCGGATGCCCACCTTCTGGGAGGTATCCGTAGCAATACGCTGCGGGGTATCGGGCATAAACGGATTCGGGATTCTTTTTGTCAACACTTCGTTTATAAAGTCCTCCGGATTAATAATACCGGGGTTCGTAACAACGGGAAGGCCTTCCTCATAACCGATGCGTTCTACGAGTTTCTTAAGGTCCGCATCCTTCATTTCCTCGGAAATCTTGGTGTAGGAAAGGAGACAGCCGAATACCGCAAGTGCCGTATGCAGAGGATTTAAGCAGGTGCACACCTTCATACGCTCCACGCGGTCTACCGTCTCACGGGTTGTATAGTAAATTCCGGCCTTCGACAAATCAAAGCGGCCGTTCGGGAACTTGTCTTCTATAACAAGATACTCGCACTCCTCTGCATTTACGAAGGATGCCACATAGGTATTCTTGCCGGTAACTACGGATTCCGTGCCCACAAGGCCGTCCTCTGTCAGAATCTTACGAACGCCTTCGTCGGGGCGCGGCGTAATCTTGTCAATCATGGTCCAGGGGAAGCTTACGTACGAAGGGTCCTCCACATAGGCAACAAACCCTTCCTTGATAAGGCCTGCTTCCTCCCACGCATGTGCAAAACGGTTAATAGCTGCATAAAGCTTGTCGCCATTATGGGAGCAGTTATCCATGCTGACCATGGCAACCGGCTTGCGGCCCGATTCGAAACGATGATACAAAAGTGCTGCGACCTTGCCGATATAGCTTACGGGTGCCTTGGGCCCCTCCGCGAAATCCGCTTCAACGGCCTTTGTAAGGGCTCCGTCGGGTCCAACCAGGGAATATCCCTTCTCGGTAATGGTAAAGGATACCATCTGCAGGCTGTCAGAAGCAAAGATTTCCAGCATTCTGTCCCAGTCTTCCGCTTCCTTCGGGTCTGCCTTTAAGGCCTCCATGATGGAGCCGATTACGGTCTTGTCTACCTTTCCGTCTGCCTTCAGCGTAACCAGCACGCCCAGGTTATCGTGCGGCTTGTACATGGCATCGATAATTTCCGTATCAAAGCCTTCCGCTACGATGAGTCCGCTCTCGCATGCTCCTTCATTCAATAATTTCTGCATGGCATGGGCCTGGAATGCTCTGAATATGTTTCCGGCGCCAAAATGAATCCAGCGGGGATTCTTCTTTGTCTCCGCTTTTACCTTGTCAAAATCGAAGGTGGGCAGTTCATAACCTGCCTTTTCCCACGCTTCTCTGTTCTTAATTCCTTCTGCATTCAGATTCAGCATCGCAATTTCCTCTCTTAAACACCGCGTACATGGCTTTTTTCAACAGCTTCCCAAAGTCCGTTGATATAAGCTGCACCCAAAGCTCTGTCGTAAAGTCCGTATCCGGGCATAGCAACTTCATCCCAAATCATACGACCGTGATCCGGGCGAATCGGACCGTCAAAGCCGATTTCGTAAAGTGCCTTCACAATTTCATACATATCAAAGCTGCCATCGGAAGAAAGATGTGCTGCTTCTTCAAAATCCGTAGGAGAATTAAATTTCAGATTACGTACATGTGCAAAATGAATACGTCCCTTTAAGCTGCGAATCATATCCGGAAGATCGTTCTCAAGATTCGTGCCATAGGAACCGCTGCAGAAGGTAACACCGTTGTGCGGGTTATCTACCATCTTCATCATACGCAGAATGTTGGCTTTGTTGATAATGATTCTGGGAAGTCCGAATACACTCCATGCAGGATCATCGGGATGAATTGCCATATTGATGTCGTATTTGTCGCAGACCGGCATAATACGCTCTAAGAAATACTTCAGATTCTCAAACAGCTTCTCGTCCGTAACATCCTTGTACATTTCGAAAAGTTCCTTGACTCTGGCCATACGTTCCGGTTCCCAGCCGGGAAGAACGAAGCCGTTTGAGCTTTGATCGAGATGAGCAAACATTTCCTCAGGCTTTACCGCATCAATCGCTTCCTGAGTATATGCAAGTACCGTGGAACCATCCGGGCGCTTTCTGGCAAGCTCGGTTCTGGTCCAGTCAAAGACGGGCATGAAGTTGTAGCATACCATATGGATGCCTTCACTGCCCAGTCTTTCCAGGGTGGTAATGTAATTATCTATATATTTGTCACGATCCGGTGTGCCGATTTTGATGGCATCATGGATATTGACGCTTTCGATACCGGCAATCGTAAGTCCGGCATCCTCTACTTCCTTCTTAAGTGCCCGGATATCGGAAAGCTCCCATGCCTCCCCGGGTACGGAATCATACAGGGTGGTGATTACGGACTTCACGCCCGGAATCTGTCTGATTTGTTTTAAGGTAACGGAGTCGAATTTACTGCCGTACCATCTGAGTGTCATCTGCATAATGAATCCTCCATAATTGTAGAATTGTTTCATTTCATGCATTAAGATATCGATTTTGACACTCAAAGTAAAGAGCTATTCCTGCTTATTTTCCCGGACCTCAAAAACGCTCATATCCACGTCTTCCGTCAGGATATCTTTCTCTCTCGGAAGCACATAATTGCCTTCTTCGTCCTGTTCCAGCGCCTCGCCCGTCCTCGGGTCGATGTGCAGGTACATAATAATGTATTTATCGAAGATTTTGCGTATGGAAAACGACTGAAAGAACGCAATCCAGCCCATTCCGGGGATAAACATGGGCGGAAATACATAAGCAACGGCTACAATTAAAACTTCAATCAAAATATTGAGCAGTGTCCAGCCGATGTGCTTGGATGCAAATGTTGCAGCAATTACAAACAAATTCTTTATTGAGTTGGTAAATCTTGCAATTCCTGCATAAATATAAATAGAAATGAAGATCCAAATTATGAACATTACAAACGCAAGGCCCATTACAAAGGTAGCGAACTTGGAATCCTGATACAGGAAATAGAAGAAGCTCGAAATAATACCTATAAGGCACAAAAGCATCAGAATCCACACAATGGTACTCTGCTTAAAGTTCAATTTAAAAGCTTTAAAGAACTGCTTGGTCACATAGGTTTCCTCGTCCTTTACAAGCTTCATTGTAACATAGTAAAGTGCCGTCGTTGATGCGCCGATGGTCACAATCGGTATGGAGCATACGGTCCATAAAATGGAAAGCCAAAGAGCATCCCACAACTTACCCATAAACTTCCAAAATGCATTTTCGGGATTAAACAGTCCACTCATTCTGATTCCTCCTGGGAATATCGTTTAATAGCCGGTCTGCCTCCTCGTACACCTCATCCGGTATACGGACGCAGAACCCGCAATAAGCCTTATCATGTATATGATTCGGAATAACCTCGCAGGGAACACCGTTATTTTTCAGCAGTCGTTCTGCCTTAAACACGTCCTGCGTAGATGTAAACATGACATTCATATTTCACACTTTCAATGCACCATATTTTTTAGACATTCATACAATGCATCAATTTCCTCGAATGTATTGGAAGGCGATAGCGCAATCCGCACGGCTCCGTGTTCAAGCGTACCGATAGCCTCATGGGCCAGCGCCGTACAGTGGATACCGCCCCGCACGCAGATTCCCGCACGGTCTAAGCACTCCACCACTTCATCTGAGAAAAACTCCCGCATATTGAAGGCTGTTATCCCAAGATGATCGCATTCCGCATCATAAATGGTAATGCCACACACATTCTTTAGTTTCTCATGTAAATGTGTCTGAAGTAATAACAAATTCTTAAGATTGTCTGAAGCGTTCTCCTCACACACGCGAACCGCCTCGGCAAGTGCCGCAATCGCCGGCAGATTCACGGTTCCCGCTTCAAGGCCATCCGGGAAGCACTTCGGGTTCAGCGGTTCATATCCGAACACACCCGTTCCGCCCTGTAACAGCGGCTTTATTTTGGGCTCCGCCAAAAAGCATACCCCGCCCACCCCGGGAAGTCCGCGAAGGTCCTTGTGTCCCGTGAAAGCAAGTACATCGATTCCTTCCTCCTGCATTTGAATCGTATGATACCCTGCTCCCTGCGACGCGTCGCAAAAAACAAGAAGGCCCCTCTCGTGCGCTGCAGTGCAGTACTCCTTGCGTAAAATCCTGCGTCCCGTGAGATTACTTCGATACATCATGCATAAAAGTACCGTTTGGTCCGTGCAATACTTTGAAAGGAGCTCCTTGGGAGAAAGTTTCAAATCCTCTCTTTTAATAACGGTATAGGTAATGCCGTCATGCAGCTTCATATCATAAAGCGTGCGGAACACGCAGTTATGCTCATAAGGACTGAGTATAACATGGTCTCCCGCACGAAGCTTGCCTCGCAGATACAGATTCACTGCCTCTGTTGAATTTTTCGTAAATACGACCAAATCAGGCTCCGAAAGTCCAAAGTAGCTTCCGATACGGCATCGGCATTCATACAGGAAACGGCCTGCATCCGCCGCCGGGCTATAACTGCCTCTCCCGGGGCTGGCCGGAGTATTGACTAAACATTCCTCAAATGCTTTCAGCACGGAAGCCGGGCGATTCATTGCCGTGGCTGCGTGGTCAAAATAAATCATTTCGCACTAATCTCTCACTTACTGAGGCATTGCAGAAACACGAACGGCCTCACATTTCTGACCGGTCAGCTGGAAGGAACGCTCTGTAGGCTGGCAGGTACCAACATAGATGGTGTACTCGCCGGTCTCAACCGCGAAGGTACCGTCTTCTCTGTATAAGCCAAATGCTTCACTGGGAAGAGTAATCTGAACCTTCTCGCTGTGTCCTGCCTTAACCATAACCTTCTTAATCGCCTTAAGCTGTGCATTCGGAGTACCGGGGCGTTCTGACTTAACATATACCTCGACGGTCTCACGACCCGAATACTTACCGGTGTTGGTAAGCTTTAAGGACAGCTTGATTCCTTTTTGCGTAAGCTGCGTAGTATCAGCCTTCACATCGGAGATTTCAAAGGTTGAATAGGAAAGTCCATATCCAAACGGATAAAGAGGATCATTCAGCATATAACGATAGGTACGTCCTGCCATGTTGTAATCTGTGAAAGCAGGAAGCTCCTCACTGGTCTTGTAGAAGGTTACAGGGAGCTTGCCTTCCGGTGAGCACTCACCGAACAGAGTCTCTGCGATGGCCTTGCCGCCCTGTGCACCGGGATACCAACCCTGAATAATAGCGGGGATGTGATCCTCTGCCCAGGAAAGATTCAGGGCACTACCTGACAATACAACTAAAATAACGGGCTTGCCGCTCTCTACTGCAGCCTTTAATACTTCTGCCTGATGGCCGGGAAGCTCTAACGAAGGCTTGTCACCGGAAGCGTACTGGTTACCCTGGTCGCCTTCCTCACCTTCAAGTCCTGAATCAAGACCCATGCAGCAAATAACAACATCGCTTTCCTTGCATACGCCTCTGACCTCGGCGATACGGTCATCCTCCATACCCAGGTTCTCAACACGGTCCTTGCACAAATGGCAGCCTTCCGAGTAAAGGACGCGGACATCGTCGCCAAGATAATCCTGAAGTCCTTCCAAAATCGTGATATATCTGGAAGAAGTACCCTCGTAGTTACCTACAAGAGCACGACGGTTATTTGCATTCGGGCCAACTACGCCGATTTTCTTGATTTTCTTTTTGTCAAGAGGAAGGATCTGACGCTCGTTCTTCAAAAGAACAAGGCATCTTCTTGCAACGTCACAGTTGAGGGCGCGCATCTCCTCGGAATCAACTACATCATAGGAGATATTGTTGTAAGGAACCATATCAGGCTTGTCGAATAAACCTAACTTCATACGGGTGGTAAACAGTCTGGTTACCGCACGATCAATCGTCTCTTCGCTTACAAGGCCCTGCTTTACGGCATCTACCAGATAGCCGAAGATATTACCGCAGTTCAAATCACAACCGCTGTTTACGGCAAGAGCAACGGAATCGACGGGTCCTTCCGTTACCATATGTCCCTTGTAGAAATCCTGAATAGCCCAGCAGTCACTGGTTACATGGCCGTCAAAGCCCCATTCATCTCTCAAAATATCGGTAAGAAGACGCTTGTTACCGCAGCAGGGCTCGCCGTTTGTACGGTTGTAAGCGCCCATAACGGTTTCAACACCGGCCTCTTCCACAAGAGCCTTAAATGCTCTTAAGTAAGTTTCTCTTAAATCCTGCTCCGATACAACGGCATCAAAGGAATGACGGATGTCTTCGGGACCGGAATGCACTGCAAAATGCTTGGCACAGGCAGCTACCTTTAAGTAGTTCTCATCATGTCCCTGCATACCTTCAACGAAACGAACACCCAAGCGGCTGGTAAGATAAGGATCCTCACCATAGGTTTCATGTCCACGTCCCCATCTGGGATCACGGAAGATATTGACGTTGGGAGCCCAGAAGGTAAGTCCCTTGTAAATATCGCGATCTCCAAAGGAAGCCTGCATGTTAAACTTGGCTCTTGCTTCCGTAGAAATGGCATCACCTACGGTCTCCAGTAAATCTTCATCAAAGGTTGCTGCAAGACCGATTGCCTGCGGGAATACGGTTGCTACGCCGGCTCTTGCTACACCGTGTAAGCCCTCATTCCACCAGTTATAAGCCTTAACACCAAGTCTTTCAATGGCAGGTGCGGTATGAAGCATCTGCTCTACTTTCTCTTCAAGCGTCATCTTGCTTACAAGCTCTGCCGCTCTCTTTTTGTACTCTTCAATTTTGGTTTTGTTAAACTGTAAATCGCTCACGTGATTTTACCTTCCTTTAACTATTTCATTATTACTTTGTGTAGCCAAAGCCACAAATTGTAAATCTTAAGTTCTCCTGACCTTCTGCCATCTGCACCTTCACTTCATGCATGGCAGTGGTCTCACCCCTATAGATGATATAAGGATTAACATGCGTCCAGCCTACTTCATGCGGATTAATGCTTCTTACATACTTTCCGTCTACGAACACATCGGCCGTTCCTACGGAAGCATCTGCAGAATCCAGATAAATGATCAGCATATCCTTAAACTGCATCTTCATTACAAAGGGCTTACTGCCGCCTTCCACATGCATCTTATTGAACGGGAACTGCGGTGTTCCCTGCATATCAAGGTTCCGTTCCACATACTGTGTTGCGGGATCGGTTGCCGAAAAATCACCTTCGTCAATGACTGCATCGCTCGGGATATCATTGAATCGCAGCACCTTAAGATCATCAAACGGTACACCCAGTAAAGGACTTGGAAGTTCCCCGACAGGTACTTCCAAAGGAGCATCGGCTGCTGCTTTCAAAAGGTTCGCTGCACAGTCCGCCATGACTCTGTGACCTGTATTATTCGGATGCAGGGGATCATAGAAATACTGATATCTCGAAATTGCTCTGCCGTCTGAAGCTTTCTTTAAGAACTCATCAAATACGGCCCTCTTAACGGAAAACATCGGCAAGTTATAATACTCTCCTACCGGAACAAGTCGCTCTTCAAGATTAAAGCCATCTGCAAATACCGCAAATACAAGCACGACTGCAGGATTGCCGGGTCCATTCATAATATTGCGAATCAGACTCTCATAGCATAAGCCGTTCGTTTCATCTCCGGCATCATTGACTGCAAACTCAATAAATACAATATCCGGAGTTCCTTCTTTCAGAACATCTTCCTCATAACGAAGCATACCAAGCTCGGAAGGAGTACCTCCAACGCCGGCCTTAATGTAATGTACACGATCTCCGGCGCCCGTTATTTCCCGTATATGTTCCGTAATCAGATAAGGATAACACTTCGTATTGATGGGAGTAGCTCCGGCTCCCTGCGTGATGGAACCGCCGATAAAGGCTACCGTAATCTCGCTGCCATCCTGCGCTTTCTTTAAGGCCTTCTGAAGGCGTCCGGGGTTTCCTAAACTAATAAAGGATTTCTCAATCATCGCCTTGTAAGCTGCGGAATTGAAATCAACCGGAAAATCCGGCTCCGCCAAAGGGGCATTGAATCCATCATTTAAGTAAAGTCTCACACTTACTTCTGCAAGTTGGGGAGTAGAAAATTCAAAACGAATCTGACCGACTACATGGTCATCTTCCTTCCATTCAATTTCACTTAAGGGAATCAGTACTTCACTGCCGTCACCGGGTACATCACATACGATAGATGTTCCGCCACCATAGGTATCGGTACGGCCGTACATTTGAAATACAAAAGAAATGGTTTGATTTGGATCAGAGGAAGATACACTGACACCGATGGTATGTACCAGTTTTTTGAACCCCTCTGCGGTAGGAATCAGCTTTAAGATTTCATCATCCGTAACATTTCCTACAATCTTGGAGTGGCCTATGATACGTCCACCGTCTAAATAGTTAAAAGAAACTCCTCTGCCGTCCGGTTGGGGACCTGCAGATACTTCTTTGTCATGCATGATATAAAAGGATGGTCTCTTGTCAACCGGATCCTTAGGAGCTTTCAATGCAGGCATTGTTGTATTCTCCTCTCATCTAAATCATAAAATATCTTTATATTTTGAAACACGGGATGGCGATGCATCACCATCCCGTGTCCCAAATAATTAAACTATTTCATCTTTGAAAGTGTTTTACATGTACATGTATATACTACTAAAAGATATTTGCTAATTATTTATTAGCGTCGTCTACGTATACCTGAAGGGAATTGACAGCCTGCTCGCAAAGAGCCATAGCGGAATCAGCACATGAGTAAGCGCTGTAGAACAGAGCATTGCTATCATCCCAACCAGGGATAAGACGGGTCAGTCTAGGAAGTACGCTGTGAGCCATATAATCAAGGGTCTCATCAACGGCACGAGCATCACGGAAGTTTCCGTAGTAGCCAAGCTTCCAAGCATCAGCATCTTCGTATCCGGGAACAGGATCAGTCCATACATTGTATGCGAAAGCAATCTTCCAAGCCTGATCATCATCATAAGAAGAAGCGATTACATAAATGTTATCAGAAGAATAGGTTACAAGCTTAGTAGCATTAGGTCCCATAGGGAACATAACGAAACCGTAATCATCTTCAACAGTAGTCATGAAGGTACCAGCATTGTACTCTTCAGATACGTTCCAGGTTACAAGACCTGCAGGGAAGGAAGTACGACCGTAATCCCAGTTAGCATCTTCGGGAGCGGGCATCTCATACTTGGAAAGAATCTTCATACCCCAGTCAATAGCCTCAACGTAAGCATCGTTGGTCACGTTAAGAACGAATTTACCGTCAGCATCAACTACAACAGGCTGAACATTGTTGGAAGCAATTACAGTAGGGAAGAAGTCTGCAGAGAAGGAGCACATAGCATACTGATCGGTAATACCATCGCCATCCTTATCAATTGTGCACTGCTCAAGAATCTCTTCGAATTTAGCCCAAGTCCACTGGCCGGAAGCCTGAAGATCATAGATGGATTCAGGATCGATACCAGCTTCGGTAAGTAATCTCTTGTTGAACCAAAGTCCTCCACGAGGCTCAGGGAGCTCTGCTCTCATACCGTAGATAGCAGAACCGTCGGTCATAAGAGACTTAACACCGGGCTCCCATTTCTCTTCAGAGAAATCAAGGCAGTCAAGCTTGCTTAAGTCATAGAACAGACCATTTGCTAAACCGGTGCTTAAGTTTCTGTCATCAATGGTGTATAACTGAAGCTGGTTAGGATCTTCAGGACCATTTGCTGCAAGGTTGTTGAAACCATCAGGGTTTCCGTTCCAGTCGTTAAGACCGGCACGCTTAAAGGTGAAGTTGTACTTCTCCATTAACCAGTTGTGGTAATCTAAAGTAGCTTCCTCAAGAGCGGTAGTAGGCTCTGCTACAGCGCCATCTGCTGCTGACCACCAGTCAACCCAGGTAATGTCTGCGCTGCCAAGGTCATATACGTTACCAGCAGCGTCTTTTTTAACAGGATAAGGATCTACAGGACCCTGAGGCTCTTCGCTAGCAGCAGGTGCTTCGGTAGGAGCAACTGTAGCGGTAGGAGCGGGAGCGGGATCGCCACCCTCTTTCTTGTCACAACCTACAAGGCTGAGAACCATTGCGGTTGCAAGGATTAAAGAAATCCCCATTTTAAAACTTTTTTTCATTTTTTCCTCCTTGTAAAGATGAATAGTTTATATCAAGATGTAAAGATTACATCTTAATACCGGTTTGACTTAAGGATTCAACGAATCCTCGCTGTGCGAATACATACAGGATGATTAACGGGAAAATCGTCATCAAAGTACCTGTTGCACTCATACACTGTAAATAAACGGTTGATGCTGTAGTACCACCGGCTGCATTGGCGAAATGCTTAGCTGCCGAATCAGAAAGCTTTGCTAACTGACGGGAAAGTACTACCAGGTTGTTCATGAACATCTTTGAATAGAAAGTATCTGTCCACTGCCATACGAATGAGAAAAGGAAGCAACTGGTAATCATAGGCTTCGCATCCGGAAGCATAATCTTGAAGAAGGTCTTGAAATGACCGCAACCATCAACATATGCTGCCTCTTCCAATTCCTTGGGAACTCCACGGAAGAACTGTCTCAACATGAAGATGTACAATCCATCCTTAAGACCCATACTGGTTGCTGAAAGCATAACGTACGGCCAAATGGAATTACGTAAGTTCACTGTCGTTCCACTCACAAGGTTTATTATACCAAAAACATCGAAGAAACGGAAGTGCAAATATAAAGGTGTTGAAATGGTCTGCGGCGGAATCAAAATTACCAGGATTACGCAGAAGAACCAGAATTTCTTAAGCGGGAAATTGTATCTCGCGAAACCGTATCCGACCAGTGTTGCGGAAGCCACCTGAATAACTGCAATCAGTAAGGAAACCCAGAAGGTGTTAAACAGGGACTTCTGATAAATCATCAACTCGGCAGAAAGTGTATAGTTTTCTGTAGTAAAATGTCTCGGCACAAGATTAATCGTGGAGTCAAATAAGTCCTCTGTAGTCATGAAACTACATGAAATCTTATTGAACAACGGCTGTAAAATCAAGAAAATCAAGCCGAATACCATGAAGAAACGTAAGATGGCAACGGCGACTTCACCAATACGTTTCCGTAATAAATATCCGTTGGAATCTTTATTACGCTGCCAGAAGGTTTTGTTTTCAGGGTTTTTCTTTTTACTCATAATAGTACACCACCTTCGAAATTAACCAGGATGATATTCCGATAATCGCCAAAACGATTAGGAAGTAGATCCAGGACATCGCCGAACTGAATCCATATTTAAGTAATGTTACGTTCGTATCAATCTTGGTCATGATACTACTGTCTGAATTCATGAAGAAGTCAATAATTGTATAAATCCAGCAAACAAGAATCATGGGGCTGACCATAGGGAAGGTAATCTTCCAAAGGCTTTCCCAAGAGGAACAACCTTCAATGGATGCTGCTTCATACATGCTCTTAGGAATTCCCTGCAAACCGGATAAGAAGATAATAATCTGAATACCGGAAGCAATGGCTACCTTGTATACGGAGTTAACAATTTCGAAAATCGTATTCAACAGCTTGTGGCTGATACCTGAATTCTCAAGTATACCCTCGATAATTGTTGTTACGGACGTATCGCCATTTGATTCCATTGCGATATCCTTCATGGAGCTAAGCAACGTATTGTTGTACTCAAGTCCTACCAATACACCGGATGAAAGAATAACCGGAAGGAAGAAAATCGCACGGACGAACGTACGTCCTTTAAAGTTCTGATTTAAGAGCAATGCAACGAAGAAAGCGAATACCATCGTTGCGATTGCGTTATAAAGCATACTACCGAACTCATCTACTACCATCTGGTTAAATTCTGCATCAACCGTAAATGTATAAATATAGTTCTCAAGACCGATATACTCGTAAGAATATCCCGCTGAAGAAACAGTTACTTCACTCAAGCTCATGTAAAGTGACTGAGCAAGCGGCTTAACCATGAAAAAGAGAAAACCGATTACAAAGGGCAGAATGAACAGATAACCATATAATGCATTTCTGGTCTTCATGCCTTTCATTTTAGAACGACGTGCCATTATTCTGCTCCTTTCACAAGATAATCTCTAGCCGGAATCTTAAGTCCATCTACATATACCGGCTTGTAATTGTAGTTAACATATACCTTGGTGCCGTCTTCGTATACTGTACAGTTAACGTCCTCGACAGGCTCGCTGTGGCCCACAATCAGCTGATTGTAAAGCGGTGCAAAGCTTTCGTTGTAACGTGTATAGATTTCAGTTGCCTTATCAATGTATTTCTCGTAATCACATCCGTAATACATGGTATAAAGCGTTCTCTGAAGGTCAACCGCATCACTCATCATAAAGGTAAAGTTCAGTGCGGCACCGGTTTCAGCAGATTCAAGTAATGTCTGCTCGTAGTTACCGTCAATATTCATTGCTTCGCCTGCATAGTTTACATAGCCATGAATTGCAATCTGGTAGAACGGTACGCTTCGGTTAATAATTCCGAAAGGATTACCACACAAATCCATATCCGTTACAAAGTCTACATTCTCGAGGATGTAATCATTACCGTAAGGAAGCATCAGTTTCAAACCATTCTGCTTGATTTCGGTAAACATACCATCCTGTATAGCTTTGCTCTCCTCACGGGTTACGATGTGGTTTCTGTTATAGTCAGAAGCCAATCTGTAACCTGCATCGCGGAATGCAAGTCCGTATGCATTATTGTCTAATGCGTACTGCTCCATTACACCCATGAATTTCTTCATTAATTCGGGCTTATAGAGGAAGTAGGAATCGTACCAGTCATCTGCTCCGTAATAGATAATGGAATATTTGTAAATCTCGCAGATTTCATAAGTCGTAAATCTTGCGCAATCGCGAAGCGGAACGAAACCGTTCAGTATATTGCTGTCGTAGTCGAACATAACCGCTGAATCAAGATATAAAGGAATGTTGTTCTCATTCGTGTAAGCGATTAAGTTCTTTAAATCCTTCTTGCTGCCCAGGTCTCTTACAAGTCTGACCTTATTGGGCATGGTCTGCTTCTCACCCTTGTTCATCCATCCGGTGAGCTTAACTTCCAGATTATCAAAGCCTCTTGCTTTCAAATCGGAAATCATATCAACTGCTTCTTCAAACGTAGTCAGCTCAAGAGGTGCGGATACGGGAACACCGAATTTCTGCTGAACCATATCTACTGCGCCGAGGATTTCAACAGCTACAGGAATTGTGCTTTCGTTTTCCTTACGATCAAATGCGGTATAACGGTTCTCCAGGTAATCACGGTAGAATTCAGCCAACTTAATGTAATCATTGGTTTCAAAGAAACTGTATCTCTGACTGATCTGTCCCGTAGGAAGCTCTTTCTCATATACATATACGGCTTCATTCGCCTTACCTGCTACGTTATATGCTTCCTGATGAAGGAGCTTGTACTCTGCATATGCAAAGTTGTATTCATTGTAACGGCCTGCAACATCGGCTGCAATACTTGCCCAGGAGTTACCGTCCTCTAAAATACAAAGGAAGGAAGATCCCTGATGAGCCATACCGTATACGGGGTATGCACAATTCGTTTCATTTACGATTGCCTCACGAATGGATGCATAATCCCAACCATATACGTTCGTTCTGTATGCGTTCTGTGAGCTGCGTCCGTTATTGAAATCAATAATACCGCCGCCGCCTTCGGGAACTAAGATATATCCTTCTTCCTCAGTGCCCGCACTTCCGAAGTAAGGAAGCAGTGCAACTTTGATAATGGGATAATCCTTCTTGTATTCAATCTCTTCCATAGGAACAGATACTACAAGGTCATTGTCATCGAGTTTATAAACTACTGAAATATTGAAAAGAGGAACATCCTTGGCGGCAGCACCACCATAGGTCTCTGTATCAATTTCGTACTGCTCGTAAGTATATCCTGCAGTTTCGAAATAGCCTTCCATCTCAGCTCGTAAGTAATCCGGTGTATTCTCACGAAGTTCCATAAGAACTACGCCTTCTTCAAGCATGGGATATTTAGCAAGGTAAACATCCTTCTCTTCTGTCTTAAGTTTCTCGTAGGTAATCTTCTTGTAATACTGCTCAACCTTACGTTTCGCCGTATTATCAAGTTTCTCTACATAAGCGTTAAACTCATCCACGGGAATTGCATTCGGGATAACAAACAGCTTACTGGTCTTACCTATTGTGTACTTAACCTTAATCTGATCGTCGCTTGCTTCAATTTCATAAATACCACGTTCAATGGAGTACTGGTAGTTATCATACTGAACATCCAAACCACCGCGATCGGAGTAGGTAATCATCATGGTTGAATCCAGCTGCTTCTTCATATCGGGAAGGGCAATCGCATCATCTGCAGCCCCATCCGGATTTGACTTCCACTCAATTCCAGACTTTTTGTCAGTCAGAGTGAAATGCGTGGTCGCTGCATCCATGACAAACTTCAAACTGTCATTCTCAAGTGTGTAGGAAGCCTGATCCTCAACATAAGCAAATGTTGTAAAATCCGGGACTTCCACAATGGGAGCACGATAATTCTTAATAAAGAATACTATGCCTATCATCACTGCCGTGAAAATAACAGGTCCTATTAATTGTTTCCATAAAGGCTTATTCTCGTCCATCATGCCCTCCTAATTAATACAATCTGAACACGATTTCGCGATATAAGGAATAGAAATATCCAACACCACCGCTGATCAGACTAAAGAATAATAAGATTATGAAGGTGATTACTGCCATACCAAATGCCGTAAAGATAAGCATCAATATGGTCTTGGACAAGCTGAAGTCGTGAATCTGTGTAACGGCAGCTACAATTAAGAGGCCGCACCAGATCAATGCCAAAGCATCCAAATACTGGATAAATGCACCTTCGGTCTTTGTTACCAGGTTGCTCAGGAAAACAAGCGGAAGTTCAATCAATACATACGGCGTAAAGGCATAACCTACAGCCATATAAATCTCTTTCATTCTGGCCTTACCATCGAACAAAGTGGTAAGTCCCCAGTTAGCCAAAACGCCCATGCCAACCGGCAGAAGAACGGAAGCAATTTCTTTAAACACGTTAACCTTTTCCCAGTAAATATCTTCGAAAAGGAAGCTCGTGAACTGAAGTCCCAAAAGTCTGGTAACCAATGTCATGAAGATGATAAAATTGGCTGCTGCGACGGAACCTCTTTTCTCATGAGTCAAATCCCAGAAACCGTCAAAGGGATGAACGATTACATAAAGGGAATACTTCAGAGTTGAGAAAAATCTTTTCAGATGCAGTTTATCGCTGAGAGTTTTTACGGCACTGCTCATCGTACTCATACCTCCTTACTTCCCATTTAGTCTTCTTAATTGTGTCGCTAATCAGAGGAACTGCAATCAATATGACGAGTACAACTACAATCCAAATGATATTGTCCTCAACCCATTCCTTACGGAACAGCTGGAAAGCCTTGGAGTAATGCTCTCTCTCATATTTCAATTTGAAGTTCTTCATAGCGTTCTGGTAATCCGATTCACGAAGCTGTGAACGTCCGATTCCTACATAAGCAAGATCGTAATTACCATTAATGGCAAGTACCTGCTCCCACAGTTCTGCGGAAAGATCGTAATTACCTTTTAAATAAATATCTGTTGCTTCGTAAACAAGAGTTCCGTACTCGGTAGGAGTAAAGATGGTCAGGCATCCGTCCAGAGCATCGATTACGAGGATATCACGTCCCTGATGCTCGATTGCAGTGGGTTGTCTGAAGCAACCGTCGATATTACCATTGCCGCCAAAGGCATAAAGCAAATTTCCCTGGCTGTCATAGGTGAATACTTTACCACGGTTTTTGTCGAGAACTGCATACATGTTGTTCTCAAGAGCGGTAACGTCGGTGAAGTAGGAAGGTCCGGTGTAACCACCGCCATCGCCCCAGTAAACATCACCGATCGGATCTTCGTATCCGTTACGAATCAGGATATCGGATCCCATGGTATTAAGACGACGAATCGGCTTGGCCTTACCGCCACGAAGATCAGCTTCTTCGAACTTAGAAGTAACTACATACATGAAGCCGTCTTCATCAATGCAGATATTCTCATATTCGGTCGGTACGAACTGTTCGGAACGATCACGCTGTGCCTTGGTCTGGAAGAATCTCCAGATGTACTCATAAGTAGTGTAAACTACTTCGGCAGCACCAATGTAACCGGTGAAGCTTGTATCGTTCTCGAATTTCATAATACCCTTGTTACCATTGGCAACCTGAATGTAAATACGGCCTGCGGCATCTGCGACCAATTTGAGGGGCATGAATGCATTGGCCTGATCGAAGGTCGGGTCATCCGGCTTCGTGAACTCCTTAATCAAGTTCAGGTTCTTGTCAATCATAACTACACGGTAGTTCTGATTATCTGCAATGTACATATTGTCTTCAGAGTCAACATACACATCCATCGGTTTGTTAAAGGTATTAACCTCGGTACCGTAAATCTGGTTAATGGTACGGAGTAAACGAATGGTGTGATCCTTGCGTTCCAAAATGACAATTCTGTTATTGTCTGTATCTACAACGTAGATAATGTCATCTTTTACAAATAAGCCCTGCGGATGCTTCATCGGTTTGTCAAGGCCGAGGTCCTGATAATCAAAAACGGCATCGACCGCATATGCATCCGGGGATTCCTGAATTTCACCCCAGTAATTGAAGGTATAAGTGTAATTGCCTTCACCCGCAGCAGAAGCTGTAAGCGGAACTGCAAATACGGTAACCATTACGCACAGGATGGATAATAATCTTGCGATTGTTTTTTTCATATGCGCCACCTCAATCCTTCAAACCTGAACTAGCCATAGTCTCAAGAATCTGGCTCTCAGATAATACGAAAATGATAATAGGTACTGCCATAAGTACTACGGTAACTGCAGCACCCTGACCGGTTCTTGCGATACCGCCGCCGGCAACCTGCTGAAGTGCATAAGCAAGAGGTTTCTTCTCCTCAGAGTAAATGAAGTTACTTGCACGGTTGTTCCAAAGGCCCTGTACGGAGAAAATAATTAAGGTAAGCCATGCAGGCTTAACGTTGGGCATAACGATTCTCGTAAATGTACGCCACTCGCTCGCACCGTCGATCTTGGCTGCTTCGATTAAGGACATCGGAAGACCTTCCATGAACTGCTTCATAAGGAAGAGTCCCATAGGAGCACCGAATGCGGGAACGATAAGTGCAAGGTATGTATCAACCCAGTTCAGACGGTTCATAACAAGGTAGTTAGGAATTGCTGTAACAAGGTAAGGGAACATGAGGGCTGTAACTACCAGCGAGAAGAATGCTCTTCCGCCGGGGAATTCATACTTGGAAAGTACGAATGCGCCCATGGAAGCTACAATGATATGTCCCAAAGTACCAACGAAGGTAATGTAGCATGTGTTGAATACGTAACGACCAAAGGAAATCGTTGATTTACTCATGCTGACAAACAAATCGGAGAAGTTGTCCAGCGTCGGGTTCTGTGCAAACAGACGGGGCGGGAACAGGAACAACTCATCAAGCGGCTTTAATGCACTGGAAACTGCGAATACAAGAGGCAATACCATGAGACAAGCCATAACAAACAACATCAGATAAATGAAGAAATCACCACCACGAGAACGATTAGGCTTACGTCGGCGTAAAATCTTCGCTTTTTTCTTATAAGGTTTTTCGATCTTTTCTTTCTGGTTTTTCTTCATCATCAGGTACCTACTTTTCTAAGTAATGACTGAATAAACTTATTGCAGAAAATCATGAGCAGGAACAATATTGTTGCAATTGCGGATGCATAACCCATTTCAAATCTGGAATAACCATAGTCAAACAAATGCGTTACGATTGTACGTGCAGCATAGTCAGTGGAAGGATAACCGCAAAGGGTCATGGTAACATCGCATACACCGAATGCACCGGTAATGGAAGTAACCGCACCGAACATAAGCATGGGCTTCATGTTGGGAAGGGTGATGTACCAAAGCTCCTGCCAACGGTTTCTGACGCCATCCATGTAACCGGCTTCATACATGGACCTGTCGACACCTTGCAAACCTGCAACGAACGCCAGGAAGCCGGATCCTAATGACATCCATAGGATAACCACTATGACGCATGGAATCATGTACCTTGGATCTGTAAGCCACAATATAGGGGCATGTATAATACCCAAATCCATCAGCATACCATTTAAGATACCGTATGCATCACCTCTGAGCACGATGGAGAAGATGTAATAAACGTTACCGGCAATACTGGGAGCATAGAAGCAGATAACTGCAATAGCTCGAATCCAGGGCGGAAGCTCATTAATCAACCAGGCAAAGAGGAAGGAAGCTATATATCCAACCGGTCCTGTGATACCTGCCAGTATCAAGGTATTCTTGACACCAATCAGGAAGACATCGTCCTGCAGAATCAAATCGATGTAGTTGTCGAGTCCGATGAATCTTGCAGGTTCCAAAATGTTGTAGTACGTAAAACTGTAATAAATTGATGTTATTACAGGCACAATGTTAAAGGTAAGGAACAGTACTGCAAACGGAAGAAGGAAAAGATAACAGGTCTTTGAAATCTTGGCCTTTCTCCATGCAATCTTTAGATTACGCTTCTGCATTGCAAAATAAGATTTGAAAAATGCTTGCATGATTATGTACCTTTCTGTTCAGCTCTGTTTAGTCGTTCGGAAGTCCGTACTCTGCACGTTTCTTAACAATTTCTTCGTTAATGGTTCTTGTGTAATCAAGAAGGGTCTCACGAGGCTCCTGATGCTCATTCAACACCTTACGTACGGCATTGGTGATATGACGTCCGGTATAGTAACCACCGGCGATTTCCTCAAGACCTCTTGTGTAAGAGCGCTGTACCTCCAGTACATCAAGCTGTTCAGCACTCCAGGACAGCTGCAGGAATGCTTCTTTATTGGCGGTCGGATGTCTTGCCGAAGATCCCATTACTGCCTCAAGTTCTCTGCCGAAGCGAACCTGTGTATCGCAGGAAACCCACCATTTCATGAATTCCCATGCATTCTTCTTAATCTGCTCATCTTCCTCGTCCTGCTTAATCATCATACAGCAGTTGCCCCAGCTGTGAACGGTACGGTCGATAACCATGTTACCGTCTTCGTCGTAGGTGAAGTTTCCTTCCTCATCGAGAACCGGAGTTCCGGGGATTAAGGTGAAGTCCCAAAGTCCTCTGATCTCAGGAGCGGAAACAACGAGTGTATTGTAAGTATTGTAGTCAACGATACCGAGCGGCATCTCTCCCGAACGGAAACGGCTTACAAAGTCGTATGCTCTCGGAAGTCCATAATCATTAAATAAACTGGTGTACATCTTGAATGCCTGAATGCCCGCCTCGCTGTCAATCAGAGTGTGGCGACCATCCTTATCGTATACATAACCACCTGCCTGAGCAATCATGGTGTAGTAAAGGGAAAGGTCAGGATTCAATGCGTTACCAACCATACGGTCCATTGTAGGAATAGCAACGGACATGTTGTTACCCTGAATGGTAGGAAGGATAGCAATAAGGTCATCCCAGGTCTGCGGTACTTCCACTCCGATTTCGTCAAGTACATCCTGACGATAGAACATTACGTTGTAGAGCTGCGTCTCAGGAAGGGCATATAAACCGCCGTCAAACAGGTACGGTGTATATGCACTGGGATAGAACCAGTCAAGTACTTCTTCGTAATCAGGGAACTGTGACAAGTCCTCAACCGCATTACGAAGCGCATAGTTAACGGGGTTCTGTCCGTCTGTGGTAAGGACGACATCCGGTCCGTTACCTGCGATACATGCATTCAGCAGGGAGCCGGCATCAATCAGTTTAACGTTAACCTTGATTCCGGATGCGGGAGTGAAGGTATCATCAACCATGTTCTTGGTGATTTCAGCCTGGTCACGACCGGTTACCAACCATACTTCAACGACTTCCTCGTCATCGTCGTATACGGAACCGACTGCATCATAATCTACTACGAAGGTAGCGAAGAAGGCCTTGATTTCATGCCATGTCTTCTGCCAGAAATTAGCTCCATCCTCAGGGATTTCAGCATCCTCACCGGTTACCAGAATGTAGTCAATATCAAGTTTGATTTCAGCAAGCTGCTGAATGGAAGTACCAAGAGATGCAATACTCTCTTTATAGGAAGCGAATTCCTTGGGAATCTTGTCTGCGTCTTCTATGAAGCGTCCCATCTGAACCGCAAGGGTAAGTGCGGTAGCGATCTTATCGGACTTCTGTCCGGTAATTTCGATGGAGTCATCAATAATCTTGTAAAGACGTCTCATCTCAAGTTCCATACCCTGAATAGCATCAGGATATACGATATCAATATTATAATCACGGAAGGAATCAGGGCTTGCGCCGGTAAGAACTAAGATCTTACGGTAAATTGCGTTCATATTATAAACGCTGTCCTGAAGGCTGTTAAGGATTTCACCCATGTCGCCGAGGGTTGCCTCAAGGCGGATACGGTGAGCACCCTTGGTCAGGTAGAAGCGGTAAGGAGTACCCTCTTCATCTGCCAGGGTCTTCATCTCCCACTGGTTGCTGAAGGAGAACCCAACCTGTCCTACTTCTTCGAAAGGAATCTCATCATCAATATATACGGAACGAGCGGAAACACCACCACGCTGGTAGTTCTGACGGCCCTTAATAGTGATGTTGTAGTAACCATCCTCGGGAACCTCGAACTCCCACTCAATCCACTGGCCGGGCATCTTCCAAGCATCAGCACCGATGTAGTTCAGAATCGTGCTTGTTACGCTGTAAGGTACCGTATTGGGAACGGACTTGTCGTATCTGGGATACAGGGATGCATCGGAACGATACTGTGCGGATTCACCCTGAATCTGCTCGGAGAACGTAAGTCCCTCGCCGGTTGCTTTGTTGCCGGGAGTATTGGCAAGATATTCAGCGTAGGTTCTGTCGTTATTAACCGGGGTAAGTTCAAGAGCGCCGATAATCATGGGCTCGTTGATTGCTTCAAGTCCGATTGTGTTCTCACCCTTCTCAAAATAGAAGCAGTAAGGCTCAACAATATATCCAAGCTGATCTTTAATATAGGAAGTCATCCAACGATAGTATTCAATCTGGGAAGGACGAACATCGTTACCACGATTGTCCTTGACTACCGGGCCCGCATCCGTATAGATACGAGGGAATGCTAAAGTATCAGCGCCGGAAAAAGGAAGCTTGCCATTTACATAGAGGTAACGCTCAATTTCAACGCCACGGGACTCTACAGGGAAATAGGTCAGCTTCAGGTTATAGAAACCGGTCTCGGGTACATTAACCTTCCATGTAACCATGGAATCAATACCTGTATAGAGAGCTTCAGAATAACCCTCAAAATCCTTTTTAATTTCTACATCAGTAGCCTCGGCGTAATTGCATACGTCGATAGCAACACCCTGAGATGCATAAGCAGCATCCTCATGGTCAAGCAGATAGTTCGCATAACTATCCGAGCGGCCAATACCCTCAATGTCCTGAGTGAGGTCATAGCCCGCATAGTACTCCAAGTAGGATTCCTTCTTATCTCTGGTGATTAAGAGCACAAAACCAACCAGTGCAGCGATAACAACAATCCAGATGAGTAATTTCTTTAACTTCATAGATACCTCCCGGTTCCATAACAATAAGAACCCTTTTGCGGTTTGTAAGATAATAATAATCTCAGAGTCAAAAGGTTGCTTATCAAATATTGCTAAATGCCACTTCAATTTTTGCTAAACTGAGCAGTTTTGTCAAGTTTTATATAGATTTCTTTACTTTTTTGCATACTCGTGCTACATTTACTTTACACAATTTGACTATATTTCACCATAAAACAGGTATATACCCCCCTGTTTTTTAGGTCAATTTGTTCAAAACGGGAATAGCAATTTTTAACTATAAATATTATGTAACCCAAATACAGTTCAGGAGGTGCGTTTATGACACAGGTTCTTTCCGAATTTCATCTGCCGCAGGACTTCAGGCATCCCTCAACTTTCCATCGTGACATGGAGGGCGACTACGAGCGTGTTCTTTATGGAGAGGACTCTTCCATCCGTATCTGGACCAACCGCGAGCCGGCTCCTTTTCCTTTCCACTGGCACCCCGCGGTCGAAATTATTCTCCCCGTAGAGGACACCTATCAGGTAGTATCCAAGAATCGCGTCTACGACTTAGAGGTCGGCGACATTCTGTTGATCCCGCCCGGAGAATTGCACGAACTGCATGCCCCGGCTTCCGGAATCCGACTTATTTTCCTTTTGGACATTTCCGTTATTTCCAAATTGCGCGGTTTTGCGTCCATACTCCCCGCACTGAGCGCTCCTCTCCTAATCACTCCGGAGAATAACGCCTTATATGAGATTGAGAAGAAGCTTCTTCTTAAAATATATGAAGAATATGTCAGCAATAATTCTTTCCGAGAGCTCGTAATCTACGGCGATCTTCTGAATTTCTTTGTGCAGATAGGCCGCAGCCATATCGAGACCGGCATCTCCTCAAGCGTGAAGTTTTCAAAGCAGCGGGAATATGTCGAGAAATTCAATATCGTGTTCGATTACATCGATACGCATTACATGGAAGATTTAACACTCGACACGGTAGCCGATGCCAGCGGTTTCTCGAAGTATCACTTCTCCAGACTGTTTAAGCAGTATACGGATTCCACCTTCTACGATTACCTGTGCCGAAAACGAATCCGTGTAGCCGAGGACCTTCTGGCGAATCCCGATTTATCGGTTACGGAGATAGCCCTTCAGTCCGGCTTCTCTTCCATCTCGACCTTCAACCGTATTTTTAAAAGCATCAAGAACTGTACGCCCACCGAATATCGCGATTTGTATACGCGTCCTCATGGCGCGGGCTATAAATCCTCCAAGGCCCGTAAGTAGTTTTTGGCGCCGAAGCAAGCATACAAAAACCGGCTCTCCTTTATGACAGGTCCCTTCCCCGGGATGCACATAAAGGATGCCGGTTTTTTATTGTTTGTTCCTATTTATATATTCTGTAGTTGCCGGAGAGTGCCAGCATAGCAAACATATAAAGGAAATTGTCGTAATAACGTCTGTCGCCGAGACGAAGCGGGGTTTCCCAGAACTTGCGGACACAATCCAAAGCGTACTGACCGTTGCTTGCGAGGGAAGCTTCTGCATTTACGGCGATAATTGCGATAGGATGAAGTGCCTTCTCCTCAAGGAGGGTTCCGTCGATTGTGAATACACCGTCCCAGTGGTCCTTCATATCCTCACAGTAGAAACGCTGCAGAGTCGCTGCGATGTCCTGCTGCCAGGGATCTGCGCCGAACCAGGACCAGTCGAGTGCGATATTGGCGATGGTTCTGTAAGCGTCCGAATAGTACCAGTCATGACGGCCGAAGGGGCCCTGCTCCATGAAAGGAGTGCCATCGTAATGTGCGTACTCAGCGGAAAGTCCGGTCTTGGGATGGCATGCCAGGTGGAGATACTCTCTGGATGCCTTCGCTGCCGCCTTAAAGAACTCACGATCCTCCTCGTCTGCCCACAAAGCGAACAGCTCATAGAAATGAGGAAGATGGTAGGAAGGATCAGAGAACTCAACGTTCGTGATAAACTTAATCAGCTTATTGTCGTAGTTCCACATGGCCTCGCCCTTCTTACCGTTGCGGCCCTTATTGACCGCTTCGTGAAGGATGGCTCTTGCTTCCTTGGAATAATTGAAGATGCCCTCACCGTCGCCCCAGCGTTTGGAGGCAAAAAACAATGCCATTGCGAAGTATTCTTCGCCATCGGGTGCGGGGCCGCCGCCGTTGTGACGTCCGTCCGTAAAGCAGGACCAGCAGAAGTAATTGCGAGCCCACTCGTTGTCAAGGAACATATAGGTGTGTACCCATTTCCAAAGCTTGTTGAATTCTTTTTGGCGATCCATCTGAACGCATACCATCATGCCGTAGCTCATACCCTCGGTACGAACGTCATGATTGCCGGTATCCTCGAAATATGCCATGTCGTCGCCCACCTCATGGTAGGTACGTTCCTCTTCGGTGCCGTAGAAAATCGTATTGAAGGTATCCTCCACACGCTTTTGAATCTCCTCTTCGGGGATTCCAAGTTCTGCAAATACATTTCTGTAAACGCCTGTTTCAAATGCTTTCATTTTGTAACCTCCGTAATTATAATGTCTGAAATTCCAGATAGCTCTTCGGATAATTCAGGTTCTTGCTGTATATGATTACGCCCTCGACCACTACGGCTGCGTTTCTTGCGCCGATGGTGATTGCGTTCATTCCCTTCTTAAGGGTGATGTCCGTAAGGGTAACATGTTTCTGGTCCAATACTCCGATGCACCATTCGGGGGAGGAATTCTCACCGCCCATGTAGCCTTCGTGTATGGTATTGACAATCAAGGGCTCTGCATCGCCGGCCTTCAGGTAAACAGCCAGCTCGCCTCGGTTACTTACCGGGTTCGACGGAGCCGTAACAAGTCTCAAAACATAATCGCCCGCTTCCTCTGCATTCACCGTAAAGTGTAACTTCGGAGCTTCCGAAAAGCTTTCAAAAATCTCTGTGGAAGGGAATGCCTTGTAACCGTCGCCCTCACGTCCGACCCCTTTCAGGCAGGCAAAATTGCCTTCGGCGGTCATGCGCTCCGGTTTAATGGTAAATATCCTGTCAGCCCGCTTCGGGATGATTACGCGGATTCGTCCTCCGTTAAACTTCACCATAAGCTGCGTATCGCCGGTCTCGTCAAGGAGCTTCACCCTGAGAACCCGCATGGATGTCACGCTGCCTTTAGGGCCTGCCGGCATCTCGAAGCTTCCGTCCTCATTATGTGCCAAAAACGAAATCTCGCCACCCTCTTCTACCGAAAGGCGGGTGCTGTCGTACTCAAGTGAGTAGCTGACGGGATGGGTGCTTCCGTTAAACAGATAAACGCAGGCTTCCTTTGTACCCTCATACAGGAACTCGTTCATGATAAGAGGTCTCCCGGACCAGTCGCCGCCATGGGAGATATAATCACAGCTCTTGACGGAAGCGTAAATTCTGTCTCTGTCATAGCATTCCACATAGCGAATGTCGGGATATACGGAGCCCTCATCGTTCCAGGTTCGGAAACCTACATGAAGGGAATCAGCCATATGAACCCACTTGCCATCCTTAAAGGCATCCCACTCCGCGTTTCGGCTGCGGTCATAAGAGATGGTTTCCTTAAGAGCCTGTGCCAGTTCATTGGCAACTACAGCTCCAAACGAGCTTGCATAGTGGTTAAGTCCTGCCAAAAGCTGCATCTTCAGCACATTGACGGCTGCCATAGTCTGGAAATAAACCATGGAGTAAAAGCTTTCGGGCTGATCCTGTGCAAGGAGGGTCGCTCTGTCCATATAGGAATTCACATACCGGAGCATCTTAAGGCCGTCACGCATGGGATGATACGTTTCGGGGCTGATAGCCTCGGTACGGCGAAGGTGCATAAGGTGTGAATAATCATTCAAAAGTTCTGCGACCGCATCCGGATTCTTAAAGTACCGGCGGCAGAAGCTGCGCCAGAATTCCATCGGATCCTGCTTGCTTACGCCTTCAAAGTCATAAGCCAGATCCATAAAGTAATTCAACGGCATTTCATTGAACTTAAGGTCGCCCACATTGACGATCCAGATTTCGGAAACGCCATGCTCGTACGCCATACTCATCTGCTCAAGTACCTTCGGGAGCAGCGTTGTATTGAGCCATTCAAAGGAAACGGGGCCTCCGTGATAATCGAAGTGGTAATACATACCCCAGCCGCCCTTCCGATTGCGGTGTGCGGCATCCGGAAGCGTACGCATGTTGCCTTGATTATCCTCGCATAGCATACAGGTAATACCGTCGAGTTCCGGCCAGTCAATCAGGCCTTCAGCGGTTTCGTCGCCGTAGAAGTAACGTTCCACTTCTTTATATAAAGCAAGCATTCTGGGAACCTTTGTAAGGTCCTCGTTCACTAATTCCTTAATCAGTCTGTTCTGGCAGGTAATTACGCCACGCAGCAGGTCGATATTGTCTTTTAATGTGGCATCTTCGCCCAAAATCATGGAATCTGCTTCGCCACGCATACCTACCGTGATTACATTCTCAAGGTGTCCGGCTCTCTTAAGTCCGTCCTCCCAGAACCGCGTAATGCCTTCGGGATTCGTCAGGTAGCTCCAGGCATCTCCGTAGATGGAGTCCTTGCCACGCACATGACGATATTCCTCACCGGCGCGGATGCAGGGCTCGTGATGGCTGGTTCCCATGACTACACCAAGTTCATCGGCCAAAATTGCACTGGCAAGGTCGGGGCCGTCATTCCAGAAACGGCCGGACCACATGGCAGGCCACATGTAATTGCCCTTCATACGAAGCAGGGTAATAAAAATATCCTCGTAAGCCGCAGCATTGATGTCCCCGAAACGATCCCGGCAGTAGCCGCCGAAAGCGGGCCATTCATCATTAATAAAGAAGCCACGGTATTTCACGGAAGGTTCTTTGGATACATAAGGAGTTATGTCAACCTCCACGGTCTGCTTTTTGGAAGGAGCCGCATCACCGATAAAGGTCATGGCATGTACGCCGATTGCCTCCGACAGACGGAACAGGCCGTAGATGGTTCCCCGCTTGTCAGAGCCTGCAATGAGAAGCACGCTTCCGAACCGTTTTGTTACGGCGCCGCCAAAAAAGAAGACTTCCCTCTTTCCTTCTATTTCAGAAAGGGCGGGAACTTCCTCCTTAAGCTCGTCAAAGAGCGCATCGCGGCCGGCAGTTACGACGACAATAGAAAAGGAAGTCGACATGCGTGACTTCCAATCAAAATAATCCGTAGTAGTGCTTACTTCCGGTTCCACATCAAAAACTGCCAGAAAGTCTTTCCGAACAACAGAAATAACACGGGCAACGCCCGGCAGTGGTGCTACATCCGTTACAAACGCAGTTGCAACATTCTTAGGATCTAAAATAATCATTTTGGATCTCCTTTAAAGATGGACTACCGCAATATTTGAGAGTCCATATTTACATACACCTACAATAATAGCGAATTTTAAGGAAATTGACATATCAAATATTGCTATTTCATCTGTCATTTCTTGTCAAATTACTCCGTCCATACAAGACCGTTCTCATACAGGAAATCGACCCAGCGTCCGTACTCCGAAGCTTTCAGATGCTGGCCGTCATTGGTGAGGTCCGGATTCAGTTTTCCGTTCTCATCATCTAAAATCGGATTCACATCCAGCCAGAAAACACGTTCGTTATCCACAAGTTCCATGGCAACCTCGTTGAAGCGGTTGATGTTCTCGTTGGTGTAGCGTTTTCCCTTCTCTTCCATCTCCTTATCACGCTTGTCCGTAACATGCATAACAGCCTGCAGGATAATGATTGCATCCGGTTGCAGTTCCTTGATACGTTCGATGGCATCGCTGTAGCAGGTTTTGTAGCGTACAAGATCGTTCGAACCCAGTTCATTGATACCGACCATGATGTAAATACGCTCGTACTGTATATTCTGAAGTGCTTCGTCCGGGCTGAAATAGTCATTCACCGTAATATCAAGGGGCAACGGCTTTTTGTACTCCTCCATCATTCCGGTCATCATGTTAAAGGCCATCATTCCCGTTCTGGCATAGAAATCCGCGTGGTCCTTCATGGAACTATAGTTATGTAAACCTACAATTCGGGAATCGCCGATGAAGCAGGCCTTGTCAAAATACGCATCGTCTACCGGTGCCCACGTTGGGGACGGAGGTAATGGTTCATTTGTGGCTTCTGCGGGCGTTTTAGACTCTTCCGGACCGGGCTCGGTGCCGGGAAGCGGCTTCGAAGACGGGTCAGCGGCCGGGTCGGTGTCATGGGAGCCGGCAGAGTCCGTAGCGGCAGGGTCAGGCAGGTCGGCAGTACCGGATGCCAAGGGAGCCCCGGTCGGGGTATTGTCTTTGGCGGAGCCGGTCGGGGCATTGTCTTTGAAAGCGCCGGCGTCTGTGGCGGCAGCATTCCAGGGAAGCAGGCCCTCCGACAGCTCAAACAAAGCCAGCTCAACGGGTTTATGAACCCCCTCATCAGGCAACGTATAACCCATACGGTACAGCTTTATGCCGTAAATCGCACACAGCAGCAGTATCACCGCAATCAACAGTAGTAATATATTGTTTTTCAAAAATTTCTTCATGGCACACCCTAAAAACGGAAATACATAAACGGATTGTTAAGGCCCTGTGCAAGGGAGTACAGGCAGTAAAGAAGCAGAGGCAGGAACACTATAAAAGACCACTTCTTGCGCATAAGCCGTCGGAACGCACAGCTTACACATGGCAGGCTGCAGGCAAAGCACAGCACAAACAGAATCCCGAAATCCTTCAGATAGAACTGAAGAATCTCACAATCGTTCCGCGTGATACCGAAAAATCCGGCCGGATTCATGGCCTTTAAGTAAAGCCATAGGTCATTAAAGTCCGTGATGGCAAATATCACCCAGGAAAAGAGAAGCAGAATCCACATGTAAATGTGCGGAAGCACCCTGCCCCGATCGAGCCACTTCTTAAGAAACAGTCGCTCGATTGCGAGAAAAACAAAGTAGAACAGCCCCCACAAAAGGAAGTTCAGTGTCGAGCCGTGCCAAAGTCCGGTAAGCGCCCACACCACAAGCAGGTTCAAAAGCGTACGAAGCATGCCGTGGCGATTGCCGCCCAGCGGAATATAGACATACTTTCTGAAAAAGCGGCCGAGCGTTATATGCCAGCGTTGCCAGAACTCCGTAGCGCTTTTGGCGACATAGGGATTTCGGAAGTTGACGGGCAATGTGAAGCCCAGCATTTTCCCAAGGCCGATGGCCATCAGGGAATACCCGAGGAAATCGAAATACAGCTGGAACGTATAAGCCAGGGCCCCCGTATAAGCGAGTGGCGTCGAAATGCTTTCATAGCCGATCATGTAAATCTCGTTCCATAAAATTCCGATGTGATTTGCCAGAATAACCTTGGCGGACAGACCCAGAATAAAGAACTTAAGGCCGTGATCCAGCATAACCGGAGTCACGCGCCGGTTCGAAAGCCGTCTCTCCACCTCCGAGAATTCTACGATTGGTCCCGCAATCAGCTGCGGAAACATAGTTATGTAAACCCCAAGTGTGAGGATATTTTTCTGCCTTGTGATTCTACCGTTATAAACGTCCGTGACGTAGGAAATAATCTGGAACGTGTAGAAGCTGATTCCGATGGGCAAGGGCAGCGACAGACCTGCGTACTTAAACAAAACCAGCAGCGAAAGATTCAGTGCAATCGTCAAAATGAAGAGCCCGCGACGAAGTGCCCTGTTCCCTGCACATTCCGTAATCCATGCCAAAAAGTAATTCACCACAATGGAGCCTATCATCAAAAATACATAAACAGGCTCTCCGAAGGCGTAAAAAACCAGACTGCCCATAAGCAGCACAGCATTCTTCCATGCAATCCGGTTCTTAGGAACAATGTAATATAAAATGAAAAACGCCGGCATAAACCGGAGTAAAAATTGCAAACTTGAAAATACCATTTCCACCAACTCTATGCTTGTATCAAAAGACACCGACAAACGCCATGACGCGTCTGTCGATGTCTATTGGTAGCATGTAAACTGTCTTACGACGCTTTACTTATTCTCTACAGCAGCCTTTACGCTTGCATATACGCCATCTGCATCGAGGCCGTATTTCTTAAGAAGTGCGGATGCGGAACCGGACTCGCCGAATACATCCTGCATACCAATCTTAACAACCTTGCAAGGGAAGGACTTAACAAGTGCATCGGAAACCGCACTGCCAAGGCCACCGATTACGGAGTGTTCCTCGCAGGTAACTACAAGGCCGGTCTTGCGGGCAGACTCAACAACGATGTTCTCGTCAAGAGGCTTTAAGGTATGAATATTGATTACTTCCGCATCAATACCATCAGCCTTTAACATCTGAGCAGCCTTCAGTGCGGACTCAACCATAATACCGCATGCGATAATGGTAACATCCTTACCGTCCTTTAAGAGATTGCCCTTACCAAGTTCGAACTTGTATCCGGGATAATCATTAAATACAGCAGTAGCTGCACGGCCGAAACGAAGGTAAACAGGACCTTCATGATTAATGGCAGCTTCTACTGCGGCACGTGCTTCAATATCATCGGAAGGACATACAACCGTCATTCCGGGGATGGTACGCATAAGTGCAAGATCCTCGTTGCACTGATGGGAAGCACCATCTTCACCAACCGTGATACCTGCATGGGTAGCACCGATCTTTACATTCAGATGAGGATATCCGACAGAGTTACGAACCTGCTCGAAAGCACGTCCTGCTGCGAACATTGCAAAAGAGGAAACGAACGGAATCTTACCGGTGGTAGCAAGACCTGCTGCAATACCTACCATGTTGCCTTCTGCGATACCACAGTCGATGTGGCGCTCAGGGAAAGCTTTTTTGAAAATTCCGGTTTTGGTTGCGCCGGCAAGGTCAGCATCTAAAACTACTAAGTCAGGATACTTCTCTCCCATAGCTGCAAGTGCGTTACCATAGCTCTCACGAGTGGCAACCTTTTTAGCGTCAGCGGAAATAATTACTTCTGGCATAATGCTTCACCTACCTTCTTTAAGTCTTCAATAGCAACGGCGTACTGCTCGTCATTCGGAGCGGTGCCATGCCAGGATGCCTGGTTCTCCATGAAGGAAACGCCCTTACCCTTAACGGAATGTGCAATGATTGCAGTGGGCTGTCCCTTGGTCTCTCTTGCTTCCTTGAATGCAGCGCGCAGAGCATCAAAGTCATGTGCATCTACATTGATTACATGGAAGTTGAAAGCCTCGAACTTTTTGTCAATCGGGTAAGGAGAACATACATCCTCAATCTTACCGTCAATCTGAAGTCCGTTATTGTCAACGATTACTACAAGGTTATCAAGCTTTCTGTGGCCTGCGAACATGGAAGCCTCCCAAACCTGACCCTCCTGAATCTCGCCATCGCCGAGCAGCGTGTAAACACGGTAATCCTTGCCGTCAAGCTTGGCTGCAAGTGCCATACCGGTTGCTGCGGAGATGCCCTGTCCTAAGGAACCGGAGCTCATGTCAACGCCGGGAACGTGCTGCATGCAGGGATGTCCCTGAAGGTAAGAACCAAGCTTACGAAGGGTAAGAAGGTCCTCAACGGGGAAGAAACCGCGATGGGCAAGTGTGGAATAGAGTCCGGGTGCGGTGTGGCCCTTGGAAAGTACAAAACGGTCACGATCCGGATTCTTGGGATTTTTAGGATCAATGTTCATTTCTTCAAAGTACAGATAGGTATAGATATCTGCTGCACTTAAAGATCCGCCGGGATGTCCGGCCTTGGCTGCATGAACCGCATCGATAATGCCGATACGAACTTCATTGGCCATCTTCTGTAACTCTAAGTTCGTCATGTCTGACTCCTTTCATATTGGGCTGCGCCAAAAACAATCCGACGCAGTTTATCTTAATTCCCTACTACTGAATCTCGGAATAGAGGTCCTTAACAGTAGGATAAATCTTAACGAATTTCTGATACTGAGTCTCGTAACGTGCTGCGATTTCAGGATCGGGCTCAATGGTCTCAACAACCTTAACAAGTTTCGCTGCAGCTTCCTCAACGGATGCATACTCGCCGCAAGCAACGGCTGCCAGCATAGCTCCGCCGTATCCGGGGCCTTCCTCGCTTTCAATGATGTCGAGCTTGATATTTAATACATTCGCAAAAATCTTCTTCCAAAGAGGACTCTTGGCACCGCCGCCGCAGATCTTGCTGCGTTCAATCTTAATGCCAAGGGAACGTGCTACTTCAAAGGAATCACGGATTGCAAAAGCAACACCTTCAAGAACTGCCTGATACATATCGGCACGGGAAGTATCCATGGTCATACCGATGAAGGTACCTCTTGCGTTCGGATTGTTGTGAGGAGAACGCTCGCCCATCAGGTACGGAAGGAAGAATACGTGATTGTATCCAAGCTCACCGATGGCTGCCTGCTCGCCTGCGAAATCCTTGCACTTAATGATTTCTTCCATCCACCACTTATTACAGCTTGCTGCGGAAAGCATGCAACCCATTAAGTGGAAATGTCCGTCTGCATGTGCGAATGCATGAAGTGCATTGTTTTTGTCAACGCCGAATTTCTCGGAGGATACGAAGATGGTTCCGCTGGTACCAAGGGAGATATTGCACATACCGTCGCCTACCGTACCGGTACCTACTGCTGCTGCCGCATTGTCACCGGCACCTGCTGCAATCTTAACGGTTGCGGGGATGCCAAACTTCGCTGCAAGCTCGGGCTTAATGGTTCCGACTACTTCGTAGCTCTCATAAATGGTAGCAAGCTGGTCACGACGAATACCGCAAATATCCATCATTTCCTGAGACCAGCATTTGTTTTTAACATCGAATACGAGCATTCCGGATGCATCGGAAACATCGGTGCAGAAAGAACCGGAAAGCATATATGCAATGTAATCCTTGGGAAGCATAATCTTGCTGATACGTGCGAAGTTCTCGGGTTCCTTGTTCTTAACCCAGAGAATCTTCGGAGCGGTAAAGCCTGCAAATGCGATATTGGCAGTGTACTCAGAAAGCTTGTCCTTGCCGATTACATTGTTTAAGTAATCTGTCTCCTCCTGGGTACGTCCATCGTTCCACAGGATAGCGGGGCGGATTACATTGTCGTCTTTGTCAAGAATTACAAGGCCGTGCATCTGGCCGCCGAAGCTGATGCCTGCAACCTGACTTTTGTCAGAACCTTTGAGTAATTCATCCATTCCTTCACAAACTGCCTTCCACCAGTCCTCGGGCTTCTGCTCGGACCAGCCGGGATGAGGGAAGGATAAGGGATATTCTTTGGAAACTACATTCACAATCTTGCCGTCAGCACTCATAAGGAGCATCTTGACAGCGCTGGTTCCTAAATCAATTCCGATATATAACATACTTATGTCCTTTCTTAAAATAACGGCCCGGTATGGTCTACCGGGCCGTCATGCGTCATGCGGCTTACGCCGAAATCATCTTATTATGCCCAAGGATTCTCGGTAGGATACATCATGCCCTTCGGCTGGTTGAAGTTGAGATCCTCAACAGGAACACCGATGAACTTGAATACTTCATACAGAGCCTTGCCGTAGTGGCCAAATGCAACTGCGCCGTGATGAGGATAGTTCTTCTCGATCAGTACGTGACGATAGAAGCGACCCATCTCAGGGATTGCAAATACGCCGATAGCACCGAAGGATTTGGTTCTAACATCGAGAACCTCGCCCTGTGCGATGTAAGCACGAAGCTTGCAATCAGCAGTGGACTGCAGACGATAGAAGGTGATCTCGCCGGGAGCGATATCTCCTTCGAGGGTACCGTTGGTAACTTCGATAGGAAGTGCTCTGGCCATAATCTTCTGATACTTCATCTCGCAGAAAGCAAGTTTCTTGGAGCAGGTATTGCCGCAGTGGAAGCCCATGAAGGTATCCTTGTGAGTATAAGGGAACTTGCCTTCGATTGCTTCTTTGTACATATCTGCAGGTACGGAGTTGTTGATATCAAGTAAGGTAACAGCATCCTGAGATACGCAGGTACCGATGAACTCGGAAAGACATCCGTAGATATCAACCTCGCAGGATACGGGGATACCCATACCGGTTAAACGGCTGTTAACATAGCAGGGAACGAATCCGAACTGTGTCTGGAATGCAGGCCAGCACTTGCCGGCGATTGCAACGTACTTTCTGTAGCCTCTGTGCTCCTCAACCCAGTCAAGTAAGGTTAATTCGTACTGAGCAAGTTTCTCAAGTACTTCCGGTTTCTTGTTGCCGGCACCAAGCTCTTCTTCCATCTCTTTAACCTTAGCAGGAATACGAGCATCGCCTGCATGCTTGTTGAATGCTTCGAAAAGGTCAAGCTCGGAGTTCTCTTCGATTTCAACGCCTAAGTTGTAAAGCTGCTTAATAGGAGCGTTGCAAGCTAAGAAGTTAAGAGGACGGGGACCAAAGGAAATAATCTTAAGGTCGGAAAGTCCGATGATTGCACGAGCGATGGGAACGAACTCGTTGATCATATCTGCACATTCCTCAGCGGTACCAACAGGGTACTCGGGGATGTATGCTTTGATGTTACGAAGTTTTAAGTTGTAGCTTGCATTCAGCATACCGCAGTAAGCATCGCCACGTCCGTCCATAAGGTCGTTCTGGCTCTCTTCTGCTGCTGCAACAAAGATGGAAGGACCATCGAAATGTTTAGCAAGTAAGGTTTCGGAAATTTCGGGACCGAAGTTACCAAGATATACGCAAAGTGCGTTACATCCGGCTTTCTTGATGTCCTCAAGAGCTTCTACCATGTGGATCTCGCTCTCGATAATGGTAACGGGGCACTCGTAAATATCAGCTGCGCCGTATTTCTTTGTGTAAGCATCTACCAATGCTTTTCTTCTGTTGATTGTTAATGAAGCAGGGAAACAGTCACGGCTTACACCAACAATACCAATTTTTACAACTGGAACATTGTTCATAAGTTCATACCTTCCTTTCATAATCTGACGTCCAAAATGGGTTAGACGCCATACAAAAGAATTATAATAAAACTTGTCTCTTTATGCAATAACAATAGAATTCATTTTTTGCTCAAATATTGCTAAAATGTGCTTATTTTTCGCAGAAGTTGTATCTGTACAAGTAGTAAAAAAGCATACCCTTTTCCACTAAAATAGTACATTGTCACGCTCCCCCCGCTTCCTTTATAATGAACGGGTAGTGTGAAAAATGCAGGCATTTTTCACGCGACACTTTGTGTCGCAATCCGTAGCAGCTTCGCTGCAATGCAGTGAAGGGCTAAATATACCGTATTGCGAAATGCGGGGATTATTATCAGCAAAATTATGCTTCAAAAAAGGAGTCAATAACCATGCATACAAAATCTGTTCTTTTTAACGACGGCTGGTCCTTTCTGAAACTGCCCCTTTCCTCTTCCTTCGAAGAGGCAATGGCCTCCCACGACTGGCAGGAAGTGGAAATTCCGCATGACTTTTTGATATATAACGTTCTGAATCTCGACGAAAGTGCCGACGGCTGGTATAGAAAAACCTTCCAAAAATCCGAGGCTGCACACGACTATATTACCTTTGACGGTGTCTACATGGACAGTGAGGTATTCATAAACGGTGCCTCCGTTTTCACCTGGAAATACGGCTACTCCACTTTTTCCTTTGACATGGCCCCCTTCCTTAAGGACGGCGAGAATGAAATCGTGGTCCGTGCTACCTTCCACTGCCCCAATTCCCGCTGGTATTCCGGTGCCGGCATCTACCGGAATGTCTATCGGACCGCCACTCCCGACTGCCATTTTGCAATAAACGGCAGCTACTATGCACCGCGTCTTGCGGACGGAGTATGGACGCTCCACTGTGCATACGAAATTCTAAATCCGAACCCCCAAAGCCGCATTTCCATGCGTCTCGTTTCGGAGGACGGCGAGGAGCTTGCAAGCTATGGCGCGGATCTTTCTTCTTTTTCGGATCCTGCTCACCCCTCCTTCAGTGTGCCGGTTGAGAACCCGCTTCTCTGGAGTACAAAGGAGCCCGTACTTTACAAGATTCGTGCGTCCGTAACCACCTTCACAAAGCCCGAACAGTACGATGCCCTTTCGGAACGCATCGGCTTTAAGGATGTCCGTTTTGACAAAGAAAACGGACTCTTTATTAACGGAGAGCATCTTAAAATCTACGGTGCCTGCGAGCATCACGACCTCGGAGCCCTCGGAAGTGCGGTTAACATAACTGCGCTGCGACGTCAGCTCACCCTCCTTAAGGAGATGGGCGTCAACGCCATCCGTACCTCCCATAACATGCCGGCCCGCGAGCTGATGGATTTGTGCGACGAGATGGGTCTTTTGGTGGATTCCGAAGCCTTCGACATGTGGCAGCGCCCGAAGACGGAATTCGACTATGCAAGATTCTTCGACGAGTGGCACGCCCGCGACGTGGAATCCTGGATTAAGAGAGATCGAAACCACGCTTCCCTTCTTATGTGGTCCATCGGCAACGAAATCGCCGACACGCACGCAGACCCCGAACGCGCTACCGAAGTCATTAAGGACTTAAGCCGTCTCTGCCGCCTGTATGACCCCTTAAAGAACGCTCCCATTACCTTCGGCAGCAACTACATGCCCTGGGAGAACACTCAAAAATGCGCTGATTACTTAGAGCTGGTCGGCTACAACTACGCCGAATACATCTATCAAAAGCACCACGAGGAGCATCCCGACTGGATCATCTACGGCAGCGAAACCGCTTCCACCTGTCAGAGCCGCGGGGTCTACCACTTCCCGCTTTCGCAGTCGCTCCTTTCAAATGATGACTGCCAGTGCTCAAGCCTTGGGAACTGCACCACGAGCTGGGGCTCCAAAAACACGCAGACCAATATCATTCTGGACCGCGACACACCATTCTCCCTGGGACAGTTCATCTGGTCCGGCTTTGACTATATCGGCGAGCCGACGCCCTATTTCACCAAGAACACCTACTTAGGCCAGATTGACACGGCCGGCTACCCGAAGGATTCCTACTATGCTTACAAGGCCGAGTGGACCGACTATCGGGAGTCTCCGATGGTCCACCTGCAGCCCTATTGGGATTTTAACGACGGAGAACCCATCGATGTGCGTATCGTCTCGAACTGCCCTCTTGTGAAGCTGTTCCTAAACGACCGCCTTCTGGGCCAAAAACAATTCGACCACGCACATGGTCTTTCGCTCACGGCAGACTTCCTCGTACCTTACGAGCAGGGCTGCTTAAAGGCCTTGGGCTGTGAAGAGGACGGCACCGTGCTTTGTACGGATGTACAGGCCTCCTACGGGGATCCCGCTTCCATAAGCGCCGTTCCTTCCAAGGACACACTTATATGCGACGGAGCGGACATGATTTTCATCGACCTAAGCTGCCTTGATTCAAACGGCGTAATGGTACAAAACGCCCGAAACCGTCTCACGGTTTCCGTCACGGGAGCAGCCCGTCTTGTGGGCCTTGATAACGGCGACAGTACTGATTACGAAGCGTATAAAGGAGTCAGCCGTCGTCTGTTCCAGGGACGCCTCCTTGCCATGCTTATGGGCAACGGAAAGACCGGTTCCATCACGGTTAACATAACTTCTGAAGACTTACCGGGCACTACCCTTTCCTTAAAGGCCGTGGCCGGCGAGATTCCTTTTGGCACCTCAACCGTATACACGGAAAATCGTCCTTATGAGGGCTTTTTGGACATGCCTTCGGGCGGTGTGCTTAAGAAGGCACTTCCGATTGATGCCCATGAAATAAGCATTCGCAAGATTGCTCTTTATGCAGAAGGCCCCCGTAATTTCTCAAAGGATTACACGAAGGTTTTCGTACGGTTTGAGGTTTATCCTAAAAATGCTACCTACAATGACGTATTCTTCAAGGTGGTAAACGATGCCGGCATTCCTGTAAAATGTGCTTCCGTTGAACCTGTACCGGGGGAAGAAAACGTTGTTATGTTAACTGCCCTGGGAGACGGTAATTTCCGCCTTCGTGCCTGTGCACGAAACGGCCGCGACGTAACCGAAATCATGAGCGACCTGACCTTTACGGCCGAAGGTCTCGGAAGTGCTGCCCTGAATCCTTACGAATTCATCAGTGCGGGACTTTATACGGACCACCTGGGAGAGATTGGCAACGGAAATGAACGCGGCATCGCTTCCATGCGGACGGAAGACACGATTGTTACTTTCGACAACCTCGCCTTCGGCGATTACGGCTCGGATACGCTGACCATTCCCTTCTTCTTTAACTCGAACGCACCGTTCCCGTTCGAGATCTACGAAGGTATGCCGGGACGCGATGAGGATGCCCGTCTTCTGCTTCCCGCCGTATATCATGAAAAAACGATTTGGAACACCTACATCGAGGAGACCTTTGTCCTTCCAAAGCGCCTTAAGGGCAATGTAAACCTGTCCTTTGTCTTCCATGAGAAGGCACATTGCAAGGGCTTTCTCTTTAAGGAATACAACAAGGCCTACTCCCGCCTTTTGGGAAGCGACCGAAACGCAATCTCGGGCGATACCTTTGAAATAAACGGCTCTTCCATTTTGGGAATCGGGAACAATGTATCCATTACCTACGCGGGCCTTGTTTTTGGCGAAGCCGGAGTAAAGGGCGTAACGATACGCGGACGCGGCAATTCCAACAATAACCCCGTACATCTTCGTTTCAAAGGGGATGGCGTACAGGCCAATCTTGTAGTAGACTTTAAGCCGACGGACGAAATGAGCGAGCAGCACTTCGCACTTTCGGGCATTGCGGGCACCGGCGATTTAAGCCTTGTGTTCCTGCCCGGCTCGAATTTCGACTTCGAATGGATTCAGTTTGATTAATACCCGGAGGGAAAATTATGTACTACGTACCGGACGGCACTGAGATGTGTGGATTTTATGAATGTAAGAGCTGCAATACCGGCTTTTTGGACACGAAGATTGTGCCCAGAATGATATGCCCGTATTGCGGAGAAATGCCGAATATGGAAATCGGACCGGATGATGAAATTCCGGTCGCACAGGAAGATGCAATATTGCTTGAAGTGGTTGAAGGCGCTGAGAATGTAGAACGCATGGATACGCTTCTCTCGCTCGCCATCACAGGCGGCGATTACGAGTGGATCTAGCTTTTAAACGCGCCTTCATCGAGACATTTGATGGTGCCGTGGAATAATTCGTACCATAAGACCTTTAAGGAACGAAGCCGTATCGTCAAATGTCCCTTGAGCGAATATCCCATCCGTCTCATCTTTTTATATCCCAAATTCTTCTCAAGGAAGAAATAATATCTCTGATACACCTTGTAGGTCGTCATCGTCTTTTTAAGATTCATCTCCGACGTGATGGAGCCGGGGCGTTTCGTCATGCAGTAAACTTCCTTAAGATCCACCAGAAAATCCCGTGCATGATAGCCTGCCAGCATGGCAAAATACACGTCATTTGACTTAATCGTTGCATCAAAAGCAAGCTTATTGTCAAGAATCATGCTGCGCTTAAAAAACCTGGCCAGTACATAGAATTCCTTGTATCGCACGCAGAGTTCCGCAGCCTCGCTGTGCTTTGTTTCGTGCGCATAACGCTCAAGGTATTTCATGATGTAGCCTTCCCGGTTCGAGGGCGCATTCAAAATGACATCGTAGGAGTTTAGGCCAAAAAATATCATATCAGCATCACTGTCGTGATACTTGTCAATCATTTCGTTAAAGGCAGGCAGATAGTAGTCGTCCGAGTCCGCAAAGGCAATGTAGCGACCTCTGGCCGCCCGTATTCCTATATTTCGGGCACAGCCTGCGCCCTTTCTGCCTTCGGTGGGCGGAATAAACAGAACCCTCTCACCGGACAAGCGTTCCTTAATTTCGGAGAACTGCTCCAGTCCTTCCGTAGAATGATCGTCTACCACAATTACTTCCACATCCTCCCTGTTGGGAATGGAAGAAAGCAGCTTCGGAAGGTATTCGACGGTATTAAAATACGGAATTACGATTGACAGAAAGATTTCACTCATGCCTATATACTTTCGTTAAATGGGTAATGTCGGTTACTAAGGTTTTTGTAAGAAGGATAGGGAATGCGGCCATGTGCCAGCTCATACAGACCGATATACAGCATCTTAAGCCTGCATGTAAGTACGTTCCGGCGTGCAAGACCGATTTTGTGAATTACGGAAAGCCCCATCTTATGTTCCGTAAAAAAGTAGGTGAACAGAAGCATCTTCCGGGTCGTGTGCTTTCTAATATCACTCTTCTGCATGCTCATGCTATTGCTGCGACGCAGCACGTGATACACAACCTCATCGACCACACGGACCCGCGGCATATAATACCCGCACAGCACGGAGCACACCGAATCCTCGCCCCAAAGTACCGGTGGAAACTGAATCGGAAGGGACGTCATGATGTCCCGCCGTACAATCCTGCCGCACATGGAATAAAGCCGGAACCTGGCTTTTAGGAGCCCGTTTCCATCCTTGTCCCTTGCAGCTTCGGTCACGGTTCTTTCATATCCGTCGACACGGTCGCATGAATCCGAGGCTTCCAGTTGCTTCTTGCGGTTAAAAATAACCATATCCGAATCATCCGTAAGATACGGTGATACAATCTTCCAAAAATCCTCCGCCAGAAAATCATCCGCGTCCGCAAAAAACAAGAACTCGCCCCGGGCCTCCATAATGCCCTTATTGCGTGCGCTGCTTGTTCCTTTCATGCCTGCATCGTTCAAAAGGAAACGGATATTGCGTCCCGAAAAGTCCTTTTGGACCTGTTCGTACGCTTCCATCCCTTGGGTGGAATGATCGTCGATAACCAGCGCCTCCACCTGCGGATGATTGGGAATCGTCGAAAGCAGCCTGGGAAGATACTCCGGCAGATTGTAATACGGAATAATAATTGATAATAATATGTCGTCCATTATTTTATAACGCCATATGCTTCACAGATTAATTTCACGCAGGCCTCATAGCCGAGGCTTCCGGTATCCAGCATCATGTTGTAATTGCGGTAATCGCCCCAGTCCTGCTCCGTATAGTACGAATAGTAGGAATGACGGTTATGATCCGTGCGCTTGATTGCCTTACGAATCACAGCGGGGTCATCACTGCCGACAAGCTCACCAACACGATTCATACGTGATTCTTCCCCGGCATAAAGGAATACGTTCATGCTTTCGATTCCGGCTTCCTTTAAGACGAAATCCGCACACCGGCCCAAAATAACGCAGGGTCCCTGCGCTGCAATCTTTAAGATAATTTCCTTCTGCAGATTGAAGATGGCATCCTTCTGGTCGTAGGAAATCGGAACGATGGAACGCACAAATTCCTCCGTTTTGGAAATTTCCTCGCCGCTCTGCTCAATCAGCTCCGGGTCAATCCCGCTTTCAATCGCAACCTGCTTAATGATATCACGATCGTAGAATTCTATACCAAGTTGTGCAGCTACCGACCTTCCGATGGAATGACCGCCCGCACCGTACTCACGACTTATTGTAATGATAGGCATATATATACCTCCTTTTAAAAAATACTGTATAAATAATAGACTATTTTCACGTTGCCTACAACCACTCGGCAAAAGAAAATACTTGTGGAATCTGCCAAAAATAATCTATACTGAATTGGACAGTTTTGTTTTTGGCCACCATAAAATTATTGGAGGAGATCCCATGAAACTCAATATGAAGAGAACCTGTCTCATCGGCTTTGCCTTCTTCGGCATACTGCTTCTATGGCAGGTTTACGACTCCTGGTGTCCGACGTTTTTGACGGACATCTTTGCAAAAACCATGTTTAACAAATCTTCCGCCGAGCTTAAGCTCGATGACCCCGGAAATATTCTGAAGGTGCAGTGGCTCGTCGGCATCATCATGGCCTGCGACAATCTCGCTGCGCTCATCCTGCTGCCCATTTTCGGCAGTCTTTCCGACAAAACGAAGAGTCCCATCGGCAAGCGTATGCCCTATATTCTGATTGGTACCTTCGTATCGGCCGTTGCATTCCCTTTTGTGCCGTTATTCTTCCATAAAAACAACATCGTAGGCATGATCATCATGATGGCCATCGTGCTCATCTTCATGATGATGTACCGAAATCCGGCCGTTTCCCTGATGCCCGACATTACGCCCAAGCCTCTCCGTGCCAAGGCGAACGGAATCATCAATATCATGGGTTATCTGGGCGGTGCCGCTGCCACGGTCCTCGGTATTTTCTTAAAGCTTTCCGATTATATCGACGCGTCCGACCAGGGCCGCAAGCTGATGACCATCGAGCTTCCTTTTATCATTGCATCCGTTCTCATGGTCGTATCCGCCCTTGTTTTGTTCTTCACCATCCGTGAGAATGACATTGCTTCCGAAATAGCGGATGAAATGGCGGAAGGCGAGAAGCTGGCTGCCATTGAAACGCCCATCGACGACGACAAGCCCATGAGCAAGGCGAACCGCAACATGCTGCTTGCCATCCTCGCCGCAGAATTCTTATGGTTCATGAGTGACAACGCCATCGGAACCTACATCGGCAACTATGTCATCTATTACATGCAGTCGAATTCCTCCAACACCATGTTCCTTACAATTATCGGAGGTCTTGCTTCGGTCATCGGCTTTGCCACCGCCGGCTCGATTGCAGATAAAATCGGCCGCAAGTGGACCATTTCCGCAGGCCTCATCGTGACCGAGCTTTCCCTGCTCATCATGTGCTTCGTAGCCCCTTCCTCAAACGTAGTGAAGGAAATCGACGGCGTCAAGCAGTACGCCTTCCCCTTCCTGCTCTTTGTCGTCTGGTTCATCAAGGGCTTCGGCATGGCACTCGTTCACAACTGCTCCTTCCCGATGGTTGTCGAGCTTTGCTCCAATAAGAACATCGGCAAGTTCACCGGTTACTACTACACCGCCAGCATGTCGGCCCAGACCGTTACGCCCGTGCTCCTCGGTTTCATCTTCAGTGTAACCGCCGGCTCCTCCGCATGGCGTGCCCTTCCCATTTACTCCTGCGTCATGATTGTATTGAGCGGTCTCGTATTCATGCTTTTTGTCAAGAACATCAAGTGCCAAAAAGTAACGAACTTAAAGGGCCTTGAAGCTCTGGGCGCCGACGACTGAGAAGAAACGATTTAGGCAAGTAAAAATGACACCGTTCCGTGCATAGAGCGGTGTCATTTTATATTGCTTGTTTGTTTACTAACTTATTTCTTAAATCCGTCCTTTAAGGAAACGCTTCGGTTGAATACGAGGTGATCTGCACTGCAGTCACGATTATCCATACAGAAGAAGCCGAGACGCATGAACTGGAAGGTCGGTGCGTTCTCGCCGGTGCGATTCTCTTTGGCATCAAATTCCCGTGCGATTTCAATCATGGAAGGCTCTACCTTGCAGCCCGTAAGAACCGTAAGGCTTTCGGGATTTAAGCACTCCAGGAAGTTCTTGTCCGGGCCGTCCGGCTGAACATCGTTAAAGAGATTGTCGTAGAGGCGAACCTCTGCATCCACACAGCTTGCGGCATCAATCCAGTGCAGCGTAGCACCCTTGACCTTGCGGCCGTCAGCGGGATTACCGCCGCGGGATTCGGGGTCGTACTCGCAGAACACTTCTACTACCTTGCCCGTCTCATCCTTACGGCAGCCCGTGCAGGTAACAAGATAAGCACCCTTTAAGCGAACCTCGTTGCCGGGGAACATACGCTTATACTTGGGAATGGGCTCCTCCATGAAGTCCTCTTCCTCAAGCCAGAGGTTACGGCTGAAGGTAATCTCTCTGGTTCCGGAATTCTCCACGGTAGGATTAATCTCTACTTCAAAGGTCTCAGACTGTCCCTCGGGATAGTTCGTAACGGTAAGCTTCACGGGATGAAGCACTGCCATGGTACGCTCCGCGGAAAGGTTCAAATCGTCACGCAGACTTCTTTCAAGTTCAGCGAATTCGATGACATTATTGCTTTTGGCAACGCCGATGGTCTCACAGAAATTACGGATTGAGGTTGCTGTATAACCACGACGACGAAGGCCGCACAGAGTGGGCATTCTGGGATCGTCCCAACCGGATACATAACCCTCCTCAACGAGCTGACGAAGCTTACGCTTGCTCATGACGGTGTGGTCAATGCCCAGGCGGGCGAACTCAATCTGACGGGGCTTATGATAGGGAATCGATACATGCGTAACAACCCAGTCGTAAAGCGGTCTGTGGTCCTCATACTCAAGAGAGCACAGGGAGTGGGTAATACCCTCCAGTGCGTCCTGGATGGGATGTGCAAAATCGTACATCGGGAAGATGCACCACTTGGTGCCCTGACGATGATGATTGATAAAACGAATACGGTAGATAACCGGGTCTCTCATGTTGAAGTTGCCGCTTGCGAGATCGATTTTGGCACGAAGTGTCATCTTGCCCTCTTCTACCTCACCGTTCTTCATCTTCTCAAAAAGTGCAAGGTTCTCTTCAATCGGGCGGTCGCGATACGGGCTGGTTGCCGGGGTATTCGTATCGCCACGATGCTCCTTAAATTCCTCGGGAGTCAGCTCACACACGTAAGCAAGGCCCTTCTTAATCAGTTCAATTGCATACTCATAGTCTTTTTCAAAATAATCGGAACCATAGAAGAAACGGTCGCCCCAGTCAAATCCGAGCCAGTGAATATCCTGCTGAATGGCCTCGACGTACTCCGTGTCCTCCTTGGCCGGATTCGTATCATCCATACGAAGGTTGCAGATACCGCCAAACTTTTCGGCCATGCCAAAATCAATGCACAATGCCTTGCAGTGACCGATATGCAGATATCCATTCGGTTCCGGCGGGAATCTTGTATGTACGGTTTTTCCTGCAAACTGACCGTCTGCGGAAATGTCCTCCTTGATGAAGTTGTAGATGAAGTTGTTACCTTCGGGTTCTACATTTTCCGTCGTTAAAATTTCTTCTGCCATAATCCTTGACCTTTCTATGTTAAGTGATGTTGTAACGTTATTATTCAAAATACCGGATGAGATCCTCGAAGTTTTCACGACGGCGAATCTGCAATACGCTGCCGTCTTCCCTGCACAGGATTTCGGCGGCACGTCCACGCATGTTGTAGGTGTAGCTCATCATATAGCCGTACGCACCCGCGTCTAAAACGCATACCAGATCCTCCTCATGAAGGATGGGAAGCTCGCGGTCCCTGGCGATAATGTCGCCACTCTCGCAGATATTGCCAACCACATTCACAATCTGCGTTCCATCCTTAGGGCTGACTACCTGTCCGTTTCTGATAACCTCCACATCGTGATGGGAATCGTAAAGGGTCGGACGGGCAAGCACATTCATGCCCACATCGCATCCTGCGTAATACTTAACTCCGTTGTTCTTAAGCGCATACACACGGCCCAAAATAACACCGCCGTCTGCTACGATGTAACGGCCGGGCTCACTCTTAAAGAGCGGAGTACTGCCGTATTCTTTTACAAATGTATCGAGAATCGGTTCCAAGGCCTCCCGAAGGGCCTGCATGTCAAAATTCTGCTCGCCGGAAAGCTTGTGGTAAGGCGTACCAAAGCCGCCGCCCAAATCGATAAACTCAAGGTCCTTAAACTTCATTGCGATACGCAGGAAATTTTGAGATGCCTTAAGGTACGGCTCCGGATCCATGAACAGCGAGCCCACATGCTGGTTGATTCCCACGATATGAAGGTCGTACTCGCCTGCTGCCTTGATGGCTTCGTCAATGTCATGCTCCTCAATACCGAACTTGGTGTTCTTGCCGGCAGTTACCACCTTCTCGTGATGGCCTGCACCCACGCCCGGATTGATACGAATGGCACAACGTCCACCGCGGTTTAAGCGGCCAAAGCGTCTTAACTGGCTGATGGAATCAAGACTAGTCATGATGCCCTTCCTAATTGCATAGGAAAGCTCCTCGTCCGACACGTTGTTCGGGACAAAGAAAATCCTTTCCGCAGGGAAGCCCGCCATCTCCAAAAGCCTGAGCTCGCCAACGCTCATCGCATCGCAGTTCATTCCCTCTTCCAACGCAATCTTAAGAATTGTAAGGTTCGTATTGGCCTTGACGGAGAAATTCGCCGTATAAGGGTACTTCGTCACAAGTCCCTGTACGCTGCGCATGTGCTCGCGTAAAACTCTCTCATTATAAACATAAAGCGGAGTGCCGTACTTTTGTGCCAGCAGCTCCGGATTATTGCCTTCAAAAAAATTACTTTCATTAATATAAGAAGTCATTTTATTCCTATCCTGATGCTTTTATAAACGAAAAATAGTATACATGATTTCCCGTTTTCCGTAAAGATTAACTATTAAGTCTTCGATAGAATTGTCCGTAAAAATCGGCCTCTTCATAGGGCGCCAAAAAGAATTTCTTCAGCATGTCCATGTTGAGGCGTTGCATGACCTCTACCGGTTGGTCTTTTACCTGCTCGGTAAGTGCCTTCGTGTAATCATGCCATGCCAAAACGTAGCGCTCATATTCCGGAAGATTCGGGATTCCCAGCCACTTGTCGATGCGTACCTTGGTCGTTGCACGGGCCGGACACTGCCCAATCTGGTGAAAATACGAAAAGCCGCCGTTCTCATATACGCGTCCGAGTGGAAACAAACGGCAATACCCGGGGCGAAAGGCATGGATGCCGCACCTGCCGGCATTTGTCAAAAACTTGCAGCCGTTTTCCGAAAGAGACAGATGCGGCAGGATGATTCCGTTATAAACAGCGGGCTCCATATAGCCTTCCGTCATCATTTCTTCCATGGTAAGATGCAGGTTACTCTCAAGCTGCCAGATATCGTAAGGATCTAAAACAATGGTGTCCTCCATGATATGGCAACACTCACTGCAGCCCTCGCAGTCGCGACAGCCGATCCGGGCCATATCCGATGCACGGTATCTCCTGCCGTCCGATATTTCATTCATGTCCACTTCGCGTTCCATAAATTCCGTCTCCGTGCCGCTTTTCAAAGATTCTATTACTATATAACAAAAACTCCTCCCAGGCAACGGTAATTCGTATGTACCGTGCTTTATGGGAGGAGTCCTTAAATACTATTGTCCTTTATGCTCCCTAACATAGGATATAAACGCATCCACGGGGAGCGGTTTTGAGTAGAAGTATCCCTGAATGATGTCACAACCGGCGTCACGGGCACGTTCCACATTCTCTCGCGTCTCCACGCCTTCCATGATAACGGTCGCATTCAGCTTGTGCAGCATTCCTGCGAGACTCGTTAAGAGGATGCCGTCAACCTCCTTGTATTCCTCGATGCCCTTCATGAATTTAAGGTCCATCTTCACGACATCGAAGGGAAGCTCCGTAATGGCATTTAAGGAGGAATAACCGCTTCCGAAATCATCGATTTCCACGATGAAGCCCTTCGCGCGCAGGTTATTTAAGGTGTCAATGAGTTTCTTACGTTCATTGGCGCAGGCGCTTTCGGTAATCTCTATATGCAGGCGTCCGGGGTCGATTTCGTGCCGCTTTACGATGTCCTCAAAGATGGAAACCACATCGAGGGACATGATGTCGACCTGGGATACATTCACGCTGATGCTGCCGTGGAACGAATCCTCTTCTTCGAAGCGGTGAATCAGTTCTGCTGCCTTATTCCAAACGTACTCATCCAGTTTCGAAATGAAGCCGTTCTGCTCGAAGATTCCGATGAAGATTCCGGGCGGTATGCGGCCGAGTTCCGGATGATTCCAGCGTACCAGTGCCTCGGCGCCCTCAATCCGCTCATCACTTATGTAATGCTGCGGTTGCAGTTCAAGGAAGAACTCGTCATGTGCAAGTGCGTTATACATATCCGAGATCAGGGTCTGCTCAAGGCGCATCTCCTCTTCCATCTTGGCGTCGTACTCATACAGCTTATCGGTAACGGAATCCTTCGACTTGTTGCAGGCAATACGGGCACGCTCATAGTAGTATTCCATGGGCCTTGACATATCATCCATCCGGATGTAGCCAAAATGCAGGTCCAAATGAATTTTGATGTACTCCCCGTACTCAAACTCGCAATCGGACAGTTCCTCGACAAAACGTTGCTTTTCGTCCTCCCGAAGTGCCACCGAGAAGATAGCCCCGCCGGTTCTTCCGCCGACAACCGGAGCTACGGACTGGAACAGCGTAATCCTTCCGGCCAGGAACTTCAGAATTCGATCGCCCACCTCACTGCCGTAGAGTCCGTTGATTCCTTTGAAGTTATATATGCCAAAAACAATCAGCACATAGTCGTTGCGATTTCGGATGCGGCGGCGACATTCCCCAAAGAATCCGTTACGGTTGGGGATTTCCGTCAGTGCATCCACGGTAGCGGCTCTGTGTTCACGAATATAAGCCTCTTCAATCTCCGTAACATCGTGGAAGGTATAAACCCGTGCAATCAGGCGTTCCCTCTCATCATACGCCGTGTTCTGCTTCACTTCGTAGGTATAGAACCGTATGGAAAGTTTCTCTTTTTCAAAGGTGGCAGGGAGCTTCAGCATATCAAGGAATTCCTCGCGCGAAGCAAATTCTTTATCACCCAGCAATTCCTGCGCCGCATCGTTCATGCCGAGCAGTTCGTCTTTATCGTTGAATACCACGAGCGGTTCACACACTTGCTTCGTCACAAAGGCGCGCATGTCCCGCTTCTGCCGGTGCGGCGTCAGATAAAATACATTCAGGTACGTAAACCCGCCGGCTATCGCATAGAACGGGATCGCCATGTCGGGTCCCAAAATGCTCTCAAACACATAATCAAAAACGCCCAGTACGCCGATTACCGACATAACACAGGCCATCGTAACATAGCCGCCACGGTAATACCGGTTCGTCCGCGATGCTCTGGAAATCAAGGACGCGATGCATTTAAACAGCAGGAAATAGTACATCAAAAGATGTACGTAGTACCAGAGTTTCGGCTCGAATCGCATGATGGTCTTGCCAAAAACAATCTCCTCGCGGAATGTTGCCATGATTTCAAACTGCGGGGTTAAAAGAAATGCGATTCCATCCAGGGCAAAGAACACGAAGATAATGATCCAGGTCTTCATATACAGCTTATAATTCAAAAGTTCCCTGACAAAATCTGCCAGAAATACAATGACGCAGCCGGTTACAACCGTATACAGGCAACGCATATACTTCTGCAGCACATCATTCTGATAGGAATAGGTACCGATATAGAACAAAACGCAAAGTGCCCCCAGCAGGCAGACATTCGCGAGTTTTCTTCCAACCGCGCACTTCTTCCTTCGTGAGAGCACTGAAACTGCTAATAGCATTATGACGATAACTGCATAAACGATGTTTTGTACCATATGATTTACCCGTTATATAATCCCTGTGTAGGCCTATGTTATCATGCCGGACATAACGAGAAATTAACGTTACATTTTGGAAAGCTTTTCTATAATCTCATTGGACTTTCTGTAGATTTCCTCGGGATCGGTGCCAATGAAAAATTCTCCGTTTTCATAGAGAATCCGGCCGTGAATCATGGTCAGGCCGACATTGGACTTACTTCCGCTGTAAACGATGTTCTTCACGATATTGTTAAGGGGCTGCATGTTGGGCTGATGCAGGTCTATGAGGATGAGGTCTGCTTCTTTGCCGCAGGCAAGTACATCCGCATCGTTAAGGCCCATGGCGATTGCACCGTTTACGGTAGCCATCTTAAGGACATCCAGCGCATCGGTTGCGGAAGCATCCTTGGTTACGACCTTGGAAAGACCGGTCACAAGGAACATTTCGCGGAACATATCAAGGCAGTTGTTGGAGCTGGGGCCGTCGGTACCGATTGCCACTCTGACACCGGCATCTAAGAATTTCTGAATCGGAGCGATACCGCTTGCGAGCTTTAAGTTCGAGCCGGGGCAGGTAACTGCCGTAAGACCGCGCTTTTTGAAGATTTCAATATCGTGGTCGTTAAAGTAACAGCAATGGAAACCGCCGCCGCCATAGTCAAACATGCCCAGGGAATCCATGAGCTCGGTCGGCGTCATGCCGTAGCGGTCTAAGCACTCCTTGTATTCGGAAGCAGTTTCGGAGTTATGGGCGAAAAGCGGTTGCTCGTATTTATGAGCCATCTCGGAAATTGCCTTCAAAAGGTCCAAATCACAGGTATACTCCGCATGGAAGCCAAGGCGGAATCCGGTAAGCGGGCTCTGACCGTTCAGCCTCTTATAGCGGTCCTCCAGTACTTCCAGCGTCGGTCCGAACTTATTGATACCGCTCACCTGAATGATCTTCATACCGGTATCCATGGCACACTGCGAAATGGTATCCGGAGTCAGATACATATCAAAGCAGGCAGTCACACCGCTTGTTAAGTACTCAAGCACTGCCAGACGGGACAATTCGTAAACGTCCTCGCCGGTCATATTGCCCTCCATGGGGAAAATCTTTGTATTCAGCCACTCTGCCAAAGGAAGATCGTCGGCGTAGGAACGCATGGCGGTCATGCCGGAATGGGTATGTGCATTCTTAAATCCGGGCATCAGAACATTGCCCTTACAGTCAATCTGACGCTCCAGGTGCTTTAACTCTTCATCGCTTGGTTTCTTCTCGGGGCCGACATATATTATTTTGGAGCCTTCCGTCCAGACTTCCCCGTCAAAAAGGTCCCGGCCTTCTTCCATCGTCAATACGCGTGCATTGTAAAAACGTATCATTTTTCCCTCCTAAAGATATTTATTAAAGATATTTTTTCATCATATTGTAAAGCTCTTCCATGGTAAACGGCTTATTGAGAACATCCGTAAAGCCTTCTTCGACAAACTGCACATGTTCCGTATCACCGGATACCGCAATCACCGGCAGGGTCATGGTCTTCTCCATGGTACGTATCATGGAAACCGCCGTAACACCGTCCATACCCGGCATCCTGTAGTCCATCAGTACAAGATCCAGCTCCTGTTCCTTTATGATTTCCAGTGCTCTTTCGCCGTTATCGGCAATTTGAATCACGGCACCCGTGTCCTTCAGCATGAGCTCCAAAAGCTTCGTATTCACGGGGGAATCATCAACGACCAGGATTCTGCGTCCGCTCAAATCAAGGTTTCCCACTGCTCCCTCTCCCGTAAGAACGGTGCTGTGACTGTCCGTAAGGGGCGCAATGTACTGCGGGATTTCAAAGTAGAAGGTGGAACCCTCGCCGTACACGGAATTGATTGCGATGGTACCGTCCATCAGCTCCACAAAGCTCTTGCAGATTGCAAGGCCCAGACCGCTTCCTTCGATGTGGTTCTCGCCGTTTCTAATGCGGGTAAAGGCCTCAAACAGGTCTTTCGTATTCTCTTTCTGAATTCCGATGCCCGTATCGATTACATCAACCCGCAGGATAATGCGGTCGCTTTGGGGATTTGTATCTTCCATAAGCTTTGAAAAACGGATGGTTACGCTGCCCGCGTTTGTATATTTCACCGCATTGCTGGCAAGATTCAAAACAACTCGCTTTATGAGGTTTTCATCCCCGATAAGGCGTCTCGGAAGGTCATCATCCAGAATCATATGGAACTTAAGTTTCTTTTCTTCTGCCAAAACACAGACGATATCATGGATGCTCTCCGCCATCTTTCCGATGGAATAGGGGTGATTCTCGATGGAGAACCTGCCCGCCTCAAGCCTTGTGAAATCCAGCATATCGTTAACCAGCCGCTTCATTTCCCGTCCCGCTGAATCAATATCCGCACAATAGGTCATGGCCGCGGGGGAAATTTCCTCCGACATAATCATTTCGTTCATACCCAAAATGGCGTTGAGCGGTGTACGGATTTCATGGGAGAGGTTCGAAATGTAAGCAACCTTGGCCTCATTGGCGCACCTGGCACGTTCCGCCATAATGACCTGCTGCCGCGATTTCTGCAGGTACGAATATCGGGTGTACAAAATGGCCTCCCCGGCGATTAGGGATATAATGCAAAACACGCCGTAATTCATGATATTGGCTACGGCCATGGGGTCCGTTTCCTTCGTTCCCGCATAAAAGATGAACATGGCCACATCGGTTATCAAAAAGTACACAAGCAAATGTCCGGGATGGATATAGAGGAAGGCCGGTACCGTCATCATAAATGTCATGATTAAAATAGCACTGACCGCACCGTACTTCTGCCTGTCAAAATAGGTAATGCACAAAGCCCAGGCCAAAAGAAACACCGTACAGATGTTGTAGACGACCTCGATGATTTTGTAACGCTCTGAAAGGTTCTTTTTGGCGTAGCCGACTAAAATCAAGCTAAAGGAAGCACACAGAAGCAATGCCAGATAACATATTCTGTAGCGAAGCCTGTCATCCAAAAAGGTTGCGCCGCCCGTCAGGGAAAGCAGGAAGAAATACGCCTCCAAAATCACAGCGCTGATCAAAACGACCTGCGTCCCCGTGATAGAGCTTTCAATGGAATACACGCTGGTTTCCACTTCATCTTCCGTATTGAAATGCCCGTATCGAATAAACTTCAAAAACTTCTTCATTTTGTTGTCCCAAATCCCAATTAATGTACTATTGTACCAATTCCACCCGGTAAGAGTAGGTCATGGACAGATTCCGGTTGTAGTTCGGATCGCCCTGTTCCAAAATGGCCGCGTGGCGTTCCTGCATGAAATCGATTTCCGTTTTGAATCTGGCAATCTTCTCGGGTGTATCCTCGTAACCGCGGGTCTTGCTCTCGTAATGGATGAGCGTTGCGTCCGGATTGTAGATGATTTTGTAGCCCGCATAGAACACGCGCAGGCAAAAATCAATGTCGTTAAAGGCGACACGCAGCTTCTCCTCCAGGCCGCCGAGTTCCTCGTACACGCTGCGGCGTACCAAAAGGCAGGCGGCCGTAACGGCGGTTACTTCCTGTTTTACGAAGGCTCTGCCAAAGTATCCCGGATCATCCTCGGAAAGAGCATGGAAGGCATGGCCGGCAACACCCCCGAGGCCGACGATCACACCACCGTGCTGAATGGTTCTGTCCGGATACAAAAGTCTGGCACCGACGATACCGACGCCCGGCTGCATGCAGGCCGAAAGCATCTCCGTAAGCCATGAATCCTCCGTTACTTCAATATCGTTATTAAGAAGCAGAAGATACTCTCCGCGCGCGTAGCGTGCGCCGAAATTGTTAATCTTCGAGTAATTGAAAATATCCTTATAGGTTACGATTCGAATCCGCTCGTTCTTCTCAAGTTCCTTGTAGTAAGCAAAGATTTCCTCCGTGGTCGAATTATTCTCAATGATCAGAATCTCGTAATTCTCATAGCTCGTATGTGCCAAAATGGAATCGACGCAGGTCGCAAGCGTCTCCTTCTGGTCCTTGTTCGGAATCAGAATGGACACAAGCGGATGCGTGGAAAGGGCATAATGCACGGAATAATAGCCGGGATACTTCGTGCGGCTGACACTTCCGATTGTGCCGCAACGTTCGAGGTGTGCCTCGATGGCTTTTCGCCCTGCTTCATAGCAATATTCCTTGCTTTCGGGGCGCATCGCCGTAGAGCCCTCGTGGATACGCCAATGATACAGGATGCGGTCCACATGCTCCGTGCATCTCGCCTGCTCGGTGCACCGCAGGATGAAATCATAGTCCTGGGCCCCGTCAAACTCGCTTCGGAAACCGCCCAAGGATACGGCAATGGAACGACGCACCACAAAGAAGTGGCATATATAGTTCACGCTGCGCAAAAGACTAAGGTTAAAGTCCGGCTTTAAATGCGGTTCCGTAAAACGGCAGGTATTGTTTTTGGCATTGTAAACAAGCTTATCTTCGTCTGTGTAAAATGCTTCCGCTTTCGGATTTTTGTTCATTGCGGAAACAATCTCGTAAAGAGCATTTGCGCAAAGCAGGTCGTCATGATCAAAAAGTCCGATGAAATCGCCGGTTGCCATCGAAAGGCAGGCATTCGTATTCTTCGAAATACCGCCATTCCCGGTAAGGCGCTCATACAGGATACGGTCATCCGTTGCCTGATATTCCTTCACAATGCGTTCAACGAAGGAATGAGCCTCATCCGAGCCGTCTGCAAGGCACAGCTGCCACTTGCCGTAGGTCTGCGAGGTGACGGATTCTATCATCTCCCGAAGGAACCGCTCCGGTGTATTGTAGAGCGGCACCAGGATGGAAATCACGGGCATGTAAGGGAAGGCAGCTTCTCTCTGTTTCTTAAGTTCCTCCTCGGAAAGAACAAAGTAGGATGCGGGGATTTCCCGGCTGTCACGGCTGTATTCCGCACGAATGCACTGAATCCCGCGTTTCGGCCCCTTGGCAAGCATAAAGGCCAAAAGGCGAATCAGGTAACGAAGCGGATTCTTCATGCTCATCGCTCCGACGCGGTGCCACATTTTTCTTAAAAGGTTTTTGGCCGCACGAAGCGGGGCACCAACCTTGTAACTTCTGGAATGAATCGTGTTCTCGTAGATGGTCTTAAGTTCCGTATACTCCTGCTCCTTCGTGCGAAGCTCGGCATCCTTGCGGGCAATGAGATCGTCAAGGTCTCCAAATTCCGCGCGCATCTTCGGAATATTCACGCACTTTTTCAGGTACCGCTGCGTATATACATAGCGGCAGTTCGCGCCGTACACGTAGTACTGGAAGGAAAGCTCCATGGATGCATAAAGCCTGCGGTGCACTTCGTCAAAGCCGAGGCCTTCTAAGAATTCGTCCTCCGAAAAGACTTCCGCAAACCGAGCCCGCTCGCTGTAGTAATAGCGGTACATCATACGATACCGGATGAATTCGACGGGGATCTTAAACGGGAAGGTCCACTCGTAGTCAAAGGCGGTATAGGAATCCCCCGTCTTAATAATATTGTCAAAGATGATGTCGATGTCCGCGTACGGAAGTGCCTGCATCGGTTCCGAGATTCTGGTGCCAAAAACAACCGAGAACGCATCGGAATTCTCAAACTCGCAGAGCAGCTCCTCGTTGTACGCAAAGGTCTCCCGGTAGAATTCATCGATAATTCGAAGAATCTCCTGTCCCTCTTTATTCTTAAGTCGCTCCTTCAAAATGTCGCGTGCACTCTCGCCGCGGAGGCAGGGATAAATCACGGACGAAGGTCCCACCTCGCCGCAAAGCGGCTTGATATTCTTATACAGCGTAAGGTTCTTCTCGTACGAATCCTTAAGGCTCTGTATGTGGGCACAGGCCTCCTCGGAAAGAGCCTTTTTCTCCACATAACGCCGGCCACCTGCTTCAAACATCCGGGTTCCGATTTGGAACTGCGGGCTTCGAAGGCTGTTAAACTTCGAGTAGATTGTTCTTTGCTCCGTAGCCTTTATGGAGCGCCCCTCACCCTTTTTAAGTACATACAGAAAACTGCTGCAGAATTCCTTAAACTGTCCGGCTTCAATCAGGGAATTGTACGCCTGATTCTCGTCGAAATATAAATAACGCTTGCTATCAAAGTTGTAATCCGTAAGTTCCAGGTTGCCGGGCTTCGGAAGGTATTCCTCCGAATACAGCACGATCGGGAAGGAATAGTCGGGGAAGGGATAATAGATTTCCTCTACGGAAAAGCCGCCGTTTTGAATGTATCCTTCCACTTCGGATTTCAGGCAGCTTCCGGGAACGTTCTGTCCGAAGGCATAGGGGCCGCACAGCTCGCGTCCACTCATATTCTCCTTAAGACCGGCCCAGTACTTGAGAGCATTTTTATTGTCCACAGCCAGGATAAGGCGGCCGCCATCTCTAAGACGGTTCCCCAGTTCTTTTATAAGTGCCCCGGCATCTGCATTCTGTTCATCCAAAATGAACTCCTTAAGACCCGGAACAATAATACAATCAAAGGTCAAATCCTTCGGGAGCCTAAAAAGCGTACCCGCATACACCTTAAGAAGCGGATTCTTAAAGCGGCTTACAAGGACCCTTGCTTCCTCCACGGAAGCGGTCAGCGAAGTAACGGAGGCATATCTGTCAAGCAGAAGCCCCGTCAGTCCGCCGCAACCGGCAGCAACTTCGAGCACCTCTTCGGTCCTTTGGACCCCTTCATCGAGAAAATCCAAAAGATTCCGGCGAAGCGGTGAATATGCCTTCAGCACCTCGTAGGAATTATGAGTCATCAGCAGTCTCGTATCGTCCTCGCCGTAGGCAAGAAGCGGTGACACAGCTATAGACGCCGCAGTATCTCCCTCCACTGCGGTATCCAGAATATGTAATTGTTCGATGGATTCGTTTTTGTCCACGAGATTCCTCCCAAATAGCATAAAAATACAAGATAATATTATCACGAACCGTGAAAAATGGAAAGAAAAAAGCCCTCTCTGCCGTGAAGGCAAAGAGGGCCGGACTCTACTGAATGAAATCCTCGTTTGTGATTGTGAAGATGTCCTTCTTTCGGTCTCGAATCAGAATGTAAACGGCGTATACCACGAAGAAGCTTCCGCCTACAAGGCCGACACATACGGGGCCAAAAATCATACGCTCTTCCAAGTGAGCCATGGTGCTGAGCATGGTGGATGCTGCCGCAAAACCATTGATTACGCCGTGAGCCACGGCAGGGAGCCAGATGCACCGACTCTTCTCTTCGATATCGTCAAGCAGAATACCAACGGAAATCGTGAACACCAGCATGGCAATCGGTCCCAAGTAGGGAGCGCCGATATAACTTACTCCGTACTCATAGCCGGCGAATATAATTACCGGGAAATGCCATACTCCCCAAATTAAGCCGCCATAGATACGGCCGCGGAACTTTCCGAACCGAAGCTTAAGCTGCGGATACATAAATCCTCGCCAGCCTGCTTCTTCGCCCAAGGAAGGAATCGCATTCACGATAGGGGACAGGAAGATGCCCTGCAGAATCTGAATCACAATCATTGTCTCGATGGGCATATGAACGGCATTCATCTGCTCGATGACTGTCTCTCCGAGTACCGCCTGCAGGTACTCGCCGGAAGGAGAAAACTGATCCGGGAACACGAGGAAGTACACGATAGTGCCCAGAATTATGAGGGCTATCGGAAGCAGCCAGGCCATCAGGATATACTTGAAAAGTCCCTTCCAGCGGGGCACGAAGCCCATCACCTTAAAGGGTGCCTTTACAATTAAGGTTGCTATCATGGGCGTAAACATGGCAAGCGTAAGAAGTGCGTTAAACGCCGGCTTAATTCCTGCATAAACGCAGACAATTGCACCTGCCTGCAGCACCCATGAAAGGGCAAAGGTCCATATCAGATACTTAATCAGTTTCTTTTTGTCGTAAGTCATTCCTGTTCCTCCGTATTATTGTAATCGGGATCATTTTTGTGTCTCAGATAGTAAATGTAAGAATAAAGGGTCATCACCACAATCATTACAATCGTGATGGCGGCGATGGAAAGCCATCCTAAAATTCGATCCATGGATACGAAAGTAGCTACAACACCCAGAATGAAAATAAGGAAGCCGCCGGCAAACATGATATAGGAGCCGAAACGATGGGTTGCCTCCCAGTTTTTGGTACTGCTTAGTGTCCAGCCTACCCGAATTCCAAAGGAGTAATTCAGTCTGGCCTTCGGTAATGCGTTGCCAAAAACCATCAGGACGACGCCGATCAGAATCAGGCAGAAATTGTAGCCGAACAGGGACATGCTGTAGTCTTCCCCCTTCACTGCTACCGCGTAAATTCCGACACAGCAATACACGGAAACAAGTGGCATAAACCAAAGGATAATCCTAAATAATCGGTCGCTGATGCCCTTCTTCGACGGGTCTGTTGCCATGATAATAATCATTACGACCTGGGCTGCCAGTAGAATCAGTGGCAGGCCATACACGGCAAAGCCCTTCGAGTTCCATCCGTTGGCCGTACCGTCCGAGCCAAAATGTGTGGCAATCGTATCCGGCATTTGGTTCCAAAGGCAGATACCTACAATCATCGGCACAAGTGCTACTAACAAGGTGGCGATAACGGTTGTTTTGTTCTCTTTAATCTTGTCCATTGTGAGGCTCCTTCCCGCTGAGTGATGACAGCCATAACATTACTTCATCCACTACCGAAGTGTTCAAGTGATAAAAAATAAAGTTCTTCTCTCGTTCCTCGTAAATAAGGTCCGCTTTCTTCAGAATGCTGAGATGGTAGGAAACGGTGGCTCCCGTCATGTCAAAATGACTGCCTATGTCTCCGGCCGACAATCGACCTGACCGAAGTAACATCAAAATTTCCCGTCTCGCAGGGTCCGAAAGCGCTTTGAAGGTTTCTGCAAACGCCATATCTGACACCTCCTGAATTTGTGCTCTGTCCTAAACCGGCCTGCCGGTGCGGGCTTAATTTCCGGCCACCGGCCGGGTTCAATGCCTGCCGGTTCAGGTTCTACGCCGGCCTGCCGGTGCGGGTTCTACCCCCGGCCTACCGGTGCGGGTTCTACCCCCCCTGCCGGGGTAGGTATTTAGAAATTTGTCTAATTAGAAATCTATCTAAATAATAGTCCGTGATTTGGGTTCTGTCAAGAAGGAATCCGGCAGGCTTCACCAGTCGCCAATCGAGTAGGCTGACTCCTTCTCGATGATTAGCAGTCGCCAAATGTCCACCTGCGCAAGCGCGGTGTCCACTTGGCTCGTTGCCATAACAAACGGAAAACGCGCCGACTAGCAGCGCGTTCTCCTGGACAGTTATCAAATCTTCCTTATATGGATCCCCCTGAAAATGAGTATATAATAAACAGACCCACTTGTCTTAACAGTTGAGAACATAGTAAAAAAATACGCAATTATGGCAAATAATTTTAGTATAACTAAAAAATCTCACCCGCTTGGATGAGATTTAGAGGCGACAACCAGATTTGAACTGGTGATCGAGGTGTTGCAGACCTGTGCCTTACCACTTGGCTATGTCGCCTTATATCAAAAAAGAAACGCAACAGCGTTCTTATTACCAACTCCCCGAGTAGGGCTCGAACCTACAACAACTCGGTTAACAGCCGAGTGCTCTACCATTGAGCTATCGAGGATTATTCAGTATACCCTGAAAATCGAATACATGAACTCTTTAACAACCATTCTAAACCAACTAGGATAAGCCCTCGACCTATTAGTGACCATCAGCTGAATGCATTACTGCACTTACACCTTGGCCCTATCAACCTCGTCGTCTTCAAGGGGTCTTACAGATTTAAAATCTGGGATATCTCATCTTGAGGGGG
>JAZLJD010000022.1:0-35009 GCA_045617725.1 Lachnospiraceae bacterium | reverse complement strand
CCCAATTTGTCCTCCACGCCTTAGTGCGGGGAGGACAGAAAACAGAAGAATTGGACACTGCATTTATGCAAGTGTGCAATTCGACTGTTTTGTCACAGCGCACTCGTGCGATGGGGCAAATTGGGCGACTAGTGGGGAGCGATTATGTTATGGCAACGAGCCAAGTGGACACCGCGCTTGCGCGAGTGGACATTTGGCGACTGCTAATCATCTGTCGGGCGAAGCCTGGCAGATGGCAACGAGCCAAGTGGACACCGCGCTTGCGCGAGTGGACATTTGGCGACTGCTAATCATCGAGAAGGCGTCAGCCTACTCGATCAATAAAGGGGCAAGCGGATTTACATAACATATTCCAGTTGACATAATGCTATTTTCTGAATATACTGTAGTTGTTGGGGTAATTTTAACAAAATATAGTATATGAAGTTTTTAAAACTTAAGGAGGCTACTATGAAATGTCCATTCTGTGGTCATGAAAACACCCGCGTTATTGATTCGAGACCTGCTGAGGAGAATAATTCCATCCGCCGCAGAAGAGTGTGTGATGAATGTGATAAGCGTTTTACAACCTATGAGAAGGTTGAAACCATTCCGCTTATCATTATTAAGAAAGATAACAATCGTGAGACTTACGATCGCAGCAAGCTGGAAGGCGGTGTTTTGAGAGCCTGCCACAAACGTCCCGTAAGTGCCAATCAAATCACGAAGCTTGTTGAGGAAGTAGAAACCGAAATCTTCAATATGGAAGAAAAGGAAATTCCTTCCGCAGTCATCGGCGAGCTCGTAATGGACAAGCTGAAAGACCTTGATGCGGTTGCTTATGTACGTTTCGCTTCCGTATATCGTGAATTTAAGGATGTAAATACATTTATGGACGAATTGAAAAAGGTATTGAAATAAAATTCGTTTCGTAATATAAATATATTCGAATATTGTTTTGACGAAAGGATAATGACATGAAGCAATTAAAGAGAATCCTTCTCTTATTGCTGGTCACTCTAGCTACCGTACTGTGCGCATGTGCAGACGGCAAGGCAGCTGATTCTTCGTCACAGATTACCGTAGGAATACCTCAGGATTTGGATAGTCTGGACCCCTACAAAGCAGTAGCGGCCGGAACTAAGGAGGTAATTTTTAACATTTTCGAGGGCCTTATGCGCCTTGACAGTGACGGTAATGTGTATGCTGCCGTAGCAAGTGATGTAGCAGTTTCAGAGGATGGACTTACCTACACATTTACATTGAGAGACGGAATTAAGTTCCATGACGGTTCTCCCGTAACGGTGGCAGATGTTAAATACTCGATTGAACACCTCGCCGGTATGGATGGAGAATCTCCAATCATAGCGGCGTTTTCTATTGTTGAGAGCGTTGAAACTCCGGATGATCGTACCATCCTTATTAAGTTAAACAGCGCCAATAACGATTTCCTTACGGAACTGGCTTCCGTAACGGCCGCAATCGTACCGAAGGATTATAAGAATCAGGAGACGGCTCCCATCGGAACCGGTCCCTACAAGTTCGTATCCCGCTCGGTACAGGAGAAGATTGTTGTTACCGCCTTTGATGAATACTGGGGCGACCTGGCAGGCATTAAGGATGTCACCTTTAAGATCTGCTCCAATCCCGATACGATTGTAATGGAGCTCCTGGGCGGTTCGATTGATATGTATGCCCGTATCTCCGAGGCACAGGCAGCACAGCTTAATGACAGCTTCGATGTACTCGAAGGCTCCATGAATCTTGTGCAGGCCATGTACTTAAACAACGATTTTGAGCCCTTTAAGGACGAGAGAGTCCGCAAGGCTCTGTGCTATGCGGTAGACAGACAGGCTGTCCTTGATTTCATGGCAGACGGTAAGGGAACCATCATCGGTTCCTCCATGTTCCCCGCTTTTGGCAAGTATTACATGCCCGAGCTTTCCGATTACTACGAACGCGACCTTGACAAGGCCCGTGCTCTTTTAAAGGAAGCCGGCTATGAGGACGGTTTCAGCTTTACCATTACGGTAAGCTCCAATTATCAGCCTCACGTAGACACGGCCACAATCCTGACACAGCAACTTAAGGAAGTGGGAGTTGATGCTCAAATCAAGCTGGTTGAGTGGGATACCTGGTTATCCGAGGTATATTCCGACCGTAATTTTGAGGCAACCGTCGTCGGCCTGGATGCTTCCACCCTGACCGCCAGAGCACTGCTTGAGCGCTATGCATCGGATGGCAAAAAGAACTTTATTAACTTTAAGAATGCAGATTATGATATCGCTCTTAAGAAAGCTATCGAGGCGGTAGATTCTGATGAGCAGGTTAAGAATTACAAGGATTGCGAACGCATTTTGTGCGAGCATGCGGCCAATGTCTATATTCAGGACTTAAGCGAGCTTGTGGCAATCAATAAAAAGTATGGCGGTTATGAATTTTATCCGCTTTATATCCAGGATATCTCCAAGCTGTATTTGAAATAATTAAGAGATTGAGGAGGAAGGACAGATGAAGTACGTACTGAAGAAGACAGCATCTTTTTTGGTCACGATTTTCATCGTGTCCTTCCTTGTTTTTTTGGCCTTTGACCTTATTAAAGGCGATGTTGCAACCGCCATATTACAGACGGAGGCTACGCCGGAGAAACTGGCTGCCCTAAGGGAAGAGTTGGGCCTTAACGATCCGTTCTTTGTAAGATACGGCCGCTGGGCCTATGACTTCATTCGCGGAGATTTCGGAACTTCCTATATTTATAAGGTCAGCGTAGGCAGCATGCTTGCGGACAAAATCCCCATTACCGTCTGCCTTACATTGATGGCTTTTGTCCTGATGGTGCTTATTTCGGTGCCGCTTGCGGTGTACTGCGGTAAGAAGACAGGATCTTTTGTGCAAAAAGCAATCTTTACCCTGAGCCAGATTAACATGGCCGTTCCGCCGTTTTTCATGGGCATACTTCTTACCTATGTGTTCGGCCTTGTGCTGCATCTTTTTTCGCCCGGCGGGTATATTTCCTATAAAGAGGACTTCGGCGGCTTCCTTTTGTATTTAATCTGTCCGGCTGTGGCGATGGCACTTCCAAAGAGTGCGATGAGCCTTAAGCTTTTGTACGGCAAGATTGTTACGGAGGCCAAAAAGGATTACGTCCGGACCGCATACAGCCGTGGTAACAAAACCATGTCCGTGCTGTATCGCCATGTGCTTCCCAATGCTCTGATTCCCTGTATCACCTTCTGGGGAATGACGCTTTCGGATATGGTGGTGGGCGGAATCATTATCGAGCAGGTTTTTGGCATTCCGGGAATCGGCCGAATCCTTATCAATTCCATTTCCAACCGTGATTATCCCGTAGTTATGGCCATTATCGTGTTTTTGGCTGCGCTCATTATACTGCTTAATACCCTGACGGATATTTTATACTATGTGATTGACCCGAGGCTTCGAAACCGGAGCTAGTATTCACGTTTTAGATTAGCTAGACTTTATTACTCGGCTATTTCCGCGATTACTTCGTTTCAAAAGCCTCGACGTAGCCGGTAAGTAGAAAGGAGGACCTTGAGAAGTGAATAAAAAGAAGAATCTTGAATTCAAAATCGGTTGCTTTATCACGGCTCTGATTCTCCTTATGGTATTAACAGGACTTATTTACACGCCCTACGATCCCGATGCGATGAATCTTCCGGACAAGTATGCCGGAGTTTCGCTTAAGCATCTGATGGGCTGTGATAATTTCGGCCGCGATGTTTTTTCGCGAGTGATTAAGGGAAGTGCCAGTACACTGTTTGTTGCTCTCTGCACGGTTTCCATCGGAACGGTGGTCGGAACATTGATTGGAGCGTTTACGGGGTACTTCGGCGGCATTGTGGATGAAATCTTTATGCGGATCAACGATACGGTCTTTGCATTTCCGAGCATCCTTCTTGCCCTTGTTTTTGTCAGCATTTTAAGCCCTTCGACCTCTACGGTGGTACTTGCGCTCGGAATCGCGTTTATTCCAAGCTTTGTGCGACTCGTGCGGGCGGAGGTCATTACCTATAAGGAAATGGACTTTGTGAAGTCCGCGAGACTGCAGGGAGCAACGCATCTTCGAATTATTTTTATACATATACTTCCGAATACCTTCCGCGTGATTCTGTCCTCCGTATTAATCGGTTTTAACAACGCCGTTTTGGCTGAAGCGGGCATGAGTTTTCTGGGAATCGGCGTGCAGCCTCCGCAGGCAAGCCTCGGACGAATGCTGTCTGAGTCCCAGGCACATATGTTTTTGGCACCCTGGTGTGCACTGTTTCCGGGAATAGTGATTATTCTCATGATTTTGGGATTTACATTGATGGGAGAGGGACTGGATGCTACTCAAAGTAACTGATTTGAATATTGAGTTTCATGACCATTTGATTCCGGAAACGGTTGTTTACGACTTTGATCTTGAGATAGAGCGCGGCGAAGCGGTCGGCCTCGTGGGAGAATCGGGCTCCGGTAAATCCATGAGTGCACTTGCGATTGCAGGCCTTCTGTCAAGACATGACATGAAGAAGCGCGGCAGCATTCTGTTTGAAGGCTGTGAGCTTCTTAACTGCGAAAGAAAAACCTTACGGGAATATCAGGGCTCGCAGATAGCCATGGTTTTTCAGGAACCCATGACCAGCCTAAATCCTGTTATGAAGATTGGTCCCCAGGTAGAGGAATCCCTACGCGTTCATGAAAAGCTTCCCAAAAAGGAACTTAGGGAACGTGCAATCTGGGCATTAAAGCATGCGGAGCTTTCGGACCCCGAAGCAGTCTATGACATGTATCCGCATGAACTGAGCGGCGGAATGCGTCAGAGGGTTATGATAGCGGCTGCGATTATTTGTAAGCCCAAGCTGCTGATCGCGGATGAACCGACGACCGCACTGGATGTTTCGTTGCAGGATATGATTATTAAGCTTCTTAAGAAGCTCCAAAAAGAAGACAATATGGCGATTCTGTTCATTTCCCATGACTTAAGCGTAGTCCGAAGACTGTGCGACCGCGTCCTTGTCATGAAGGACGGGTATATCGTGGAAAGCGGGGAAACGGAGCAGATTTTCAGGCATCCCGCAGAAGAGTATACACAGAATCTGATTGAAGCAATTCCCAAGGTAGATTTTAACGACGAGGCGTAGATGGAACCGTTAGTAAAAGCATCCGAATTGAATATTTTTTATCAGACGCACGGAAGTTTCTCATTTAAGAAGGAATACCGACAGGTTGTTTTTGGCGCCGAATTCGAAATCGGACGTGGCGAGATAGTAGGCCTTGTGGGAGAGAGCGGCTGCGGTAAGTCCACCCTGGCCAAAGCCATCACGGGGCTCTTGCCATACAAGGGAACCCTGACGCTCGCGGATAAGCTGAATCCGCAGATGGTTTTCCAGGACCCGTATTCGTCTTTAAATCCCATGATGACGGTGGAACGCATTTTGGAGGAACCGATTCGCATAGCCGACCTTAAGGACCCTACTTACAGGCTCACAAAGGGCCAGCGCGGTCTCATGGTAGAAGAGATGCTCAAGAAGGTTGAGCTGCCGCCGGCCTTAAAGGACCGTTACCCTTCCCAATTGTCCGGAGGCCAAAGACAAAGAGTGTGCATTGCACTTGCCCTTATGAATCATTCGAAACTGATTATCGCGGATGAGCCCGTATCGGCGCTGGATGTTACCATTCAGGCCCAGATTCTTACGCTCCTTAAAACACTTCGGGACGAGATGGATATTTCCATTCTGTTCATATCACATGACATGCGTGTGGTTTACCAAATCTGCGATCGTGTGCTTGTTATGAAGGACGGACATATCGTGGAGCAGGGCACTCCGAAGGAGGTTTTCAGGGCGCCGAAGGATGCATATACCAAAGAATTATTGACAAGCGCAGGAATATTGAATTAACCATAAATTAACCCTAAAGTTTTAAGCCGTGATATCCGATAAATTCTTTGCAAAACTCAATGAGTTGTGTATAATAACATTATGTAAACGAGCTTTGCATTATTTTGGATGAAAGGATGGTAAGCACATGGGCATTAGCGGTATTGGAAGCTATGGCGAGTACGGTGGTTTATTTAACTACTACCGTGTCAATGACATACCCGTTGTCGATGTGGAGTCTGTCAAGAATTCCGAGATGAATGCGGACCTTATGGAGTCCGAGCAGAGCACTTACGAGACACAGGATCGGATTGATACGAGATCCCGTATTGCGAATCTTGAGGATGTGTCCATTTCCTTAAACAAAACCGATTATGACTATATCGGTAAGGATGCTTCCATCGGAACTTTGGATATGGATTCCATTCTTTCCGATGCAAGAAAGGATTCCATATTGGATGACTACAGTTACTTCGTAACACCCGGTATGCTGGGAACCAATGAAGACGGTAGCGTTTTCCTGAAAGAATAATTGGTAGCGGAGCTTTTGCTCCGCTTTTTTTATGCGTTTAGCCCATTGCATTCCTCTTGGTTTAGGTGTTATTCTGATGGTCGTAGGATTCTTTTTTGCAGATTAAGGATTGGGAGGTTTGTGATGAAATTATTAGTTATTAACGGAGCCAATATTAACTTTATAGGAATCAGAGAGCCGGAAGTGTACGGAAACCGAAATTATGAATGTCTTTTATCCATGATTGCAAAGAAGGCTGAGGAAACGGGGTGTGAGATAGAAGTATTTCATTCCAATCATGAGGGTGCCATCATTGACCGAATTCAGGATGCATACTTTGATCATACCGACGGAATCGTTATCAATCCGGGTGCGTATACGCATTATTCCTATGCGATTCGTGATGCACTTGCGTCCGTTCAGATGCCCAAGGTTGAGGTGCACATTTCCGATATCAGTAAGCGTGAGAAGTTCCGTCAGAATTCCGTAGTCAGCGAAGTTGTGGATTATCGCGTAAAGGGTATGGGCCTGGAAGGATATTTGGAAGCGATTGACCACCTTATCATGCTACTTAATAAAGGGAATAAATAGTTTTGTAAAAAACTGTTGAAAAAGTGAAATTGTTAGTATAAACTGTTTAGGAATAAATTGGTTATATGTTTAGGAGGATTTTTTATGATTTCTGCAGGTGATTTCAGAAATGGCATTACCATTGAATTAGAGGGATCTGTATTCCAGATCATCGAATTCCAGCATGTTAAGCCCGGTAAGGGTGCTGCTTTCGTACGTACGAAGCTTAAAAATGTAGTGAATGGTGGTGTTGTTGAGAAGACCTTCCGTCCTACTGAGAAGTGTCCTCAGGCACGTATCGACAGAGTTGATATGCAGTACTTATACAATGATGGTGATCTTTACTACTTCATGAACGTTGAGAACTACGAGCAGATTGGTCTTAACAATGATACAGTCGGTGATGCTCTTAAGTTTGTTAAAGAGAATGAGATGGTTAAGGTTTGCTCCTTTAATGGTAATGTATTCTCTATTGAGCCTCCTTTATTTGTAGAGCTTGAGATTACTGAGACTGAGCCCGGCTTCAAGGGTGATACCGCAACAGGCGCAAGCAAGCCCGCTATCGTAGAGACCGGCGCACAGGTTGCTGTTCCTCTCTTCGTAGAAATCGGCGAGAAGATTAAGATCGATACCAGAACCGGCGAGTACTTATCTCGTGTATAATCTGTATAATTAACAAAGGCCTTAAGACAATGGATGTTAATTCGTCCATTGTCTTTTTGTTATGGCAACAAACCAAGTGCTTTGATTGCATGGATGAAGCTTGCTGTACTCCGCGGAACTTGCAAAGCAAGTTCAGAAGGGGAGGGCACAAACTAAGAGGACATCACGCTTGCGTGAATGGACATCTGGATTGTGCCATCCACTAAATACCGCGTAGCGGTATTTAACGCGGAGTACAAGTAAGGTGACAATCATGCAAGCAAGAATGCGCATTTGGCGCCTGCTAATCATCGAGGGGCTCTGCCCCGAGATGGCTCTGCCTCTCGTCGGCCCTGCCATCGTCGGACTCGCCTTCGTCGGCCGCCCCTCGATGCCCCCGATTATTAAAGGAGAATTTTATGGATTATGAAAGCTTTGCTGCTTATATAGCAGAATATCTTGAAATGGAGTATGACGACCTCAATGTAGAGTCGGTTAGCATACTCAAAAACAATGATGTCACATTCCGTGGCCTTACCCTTTATAGGGAAGACAACAATGTGGCCCCCACGATTTACCTGGATGATTTTTATACTTCCTATATGAATGCTGAGATCGACATAACGACGATTTGTGAGAAAGTAGAGGAGATATACGAAAAATCACGGGGAGAAGCGTTTTTTGATACAGAGAATCTGACGGACTATGAAAATGTACGGAAACGTATTATCTGCAAATTAATTAATTACGAGAGAAACATTGAGTTCCTGGATACGGTTCCTTTTAAAAAGGTGATGGATCTGGCCGTAATATTCCAGATTGTTGTTTCCCTTAAGCAGCAGTCCGTATGCGGTACTATTAACGTAAGTAATGATATGTTGAGAGTATGGAATGTAAGCCTTGATCAGCTCTATGAAAATGCCGTACTAAACAGTGTTTTGATGCGACCCTTTATTATACGGCCCATAGTGGAGGTGCTTCGTGATATGCTTATCCAAAAAGGGGCAGACCCCGCTGATCTTAAAGATGCGGAGGAATTTGAGTGTCCGATGGAGATTGCTTCCAACACGTCAAATCAAAACGGGGCTGCCGTAATGTTGTATCCGGGGTTACTCGAGCAATATGCGAGAGCATGCGAGAGTGACTATTATATCCTTCCCAGTTCCGTGCATGAGCTCATCTTTATTCCAAAGAGATACTATGACGATTATGAAGACCTCATCCCGCTTGTCAAGGAAGTGAATGAGACGCAGGTGAAACGGGAAGAGTTTCTGTCAAACAGTATTTACTATTATGAAAAGGGAAGCGAGGCACCTGTTATTTTATATCAGGGCTAAGCCCTCGCAGGCGGTTTAGATGCTAAACGCTTCCGGCGTGCGTCTTTCATATACATAGTAGCATTTGAATCCGAGTTCCTTCAAAAGTGCGGCAGTCTGCTCATAACCGTAGGCAATATCAACGGGCTTATGAGCATCACTGCCTATCGTAATGAGCTCGCCACCCATTTCGCGGTACATGGAAAGTATTTCCCTGCGTGGATTGGTGGTCGGAAGACCATGGCGGAAAGCCCCCGAATTCACTTCCAAAGCTTTCTCGTGCTTTATTAGAAATGAAAGGATTTCCTCAACCGTTCCTTCCACTTCCTTAAGATTGTACGCTGCACCCTGCGGAAAATACCGGCAGGCATAATCAAGATGAGCCAGGGAATCAAAAATCTTAAAGGCATCCAGGTTCTTGCGAACCTCCTCAAGATAAACCTTCATGCGCACTTCTTCGGGGAAGGCATTCATAAAAGCAGGGTAGTAGGGGTCTTTTCCGTCGACAACATGGGTTGAGGACAGAACGAAATCGTAGTCATGTTCATTGACGAAGATCGTCAGATCCTTTTTGAGGTGGGGCTGTACACCCACTTCTACGCCAAAAAGAATCCGTATCTGACCTGCATATTGCTCACGCATCATAAGAAGGTCGTAAAGATATGAATCCGCGTTCAAATGAAACATGTCGGTCGGAACACCGTTCTCGTCAAAATAATCTTTATCAAAATGCTCCGTAAAACAAATCTGTGAAAGGCCTTTCTGAATGGCAGCTTTAACCATTTCCTCCATGGGAGCCTTGCTGTCACCCGAAAAACTTGAATGCATATGCATATCTGCCAGAATAGCCATATATGGTACCTCCGTTAGAAACTTTTCCTAATTATAGGAAAACATTGTCAAAGTCACAATAGAAAAGTCGTTTTTGGCAATAAATTCATTAAAATTACTAAAAATTTATTAAAGCCAAAAAGGCACTTGTATTTTGAATAATTATCGGATAAACTATAACCGCTGATAAAAAATTGACAACCGTCAGAGCGGTTGTTTAAAGATTTTCATTTAGGAGGAATCTAAAATGGCAGTAAGAGTAGCAATTAATGGTTTTGGCCGTATCGGCCGTCTTGCATTCAGACAGATGTTTGGTGCAGAAGGTTACGAAGTTGTAGCAATCAACGATTTAACCTCTCCTAAGATGTTAGCTCATCTTTTAAAGTATGACTCATCTCAGGGCAATTACGCAAAGAATCACAAGGTAGAAGCCGGCGAGGATTCTATCACTGTTGATGGCAAGACCATCACCATCTATAAAGAAGCAGATGCTAACAACCTTCCTTGGGGTGACCTTAAGGTTGACGTTGTTCTTGAGTGCACCGGTTTCTATACCTCTAAAGAGAAGGCTCAGGCTCATATCAATGCCGGCGCTCGTAAGGTTGTAATTTCCGCACCTGCAGGCAATGACCTTCCTACCATCGTTTACAATGTAAACCACAAGACCTTAAAGCCCGAAGATACCATTATCTCCGCAGCTTCCTGCACCACCAACTGCTTAGCACCTATGGCTAAGGCACTTAACGATCTCGCTGGTATCAAGTCCGGTATCATGAGCACCATTCATGCTTACACCGGTGATCAGATGATTCTTGACGGACCTCAGAGAAAGGGTGACTTAAGAAGAAGCCGTGCAGGCGCTATCAACATCGTTCCCAACTCTACCGGTGCTGCCAAGGCAATCGGCCTTGTTATCCCTGAACTGAACGGTAAGTTAATCGGTTCCGCACAGCGTGTACCTACCCCTACCGGTTCCACCACCATCCTTGTTGCAACTGTTGAGAAGACCGTTACCAAGGAAGAAATCAATGCAGCTATGAAAGCAGCAGCAACCGAGTCCTTCGGTTACAATGAGGATGAAATCGTTTCCTCCGATATCGTAGGAAGCACCTTCGGTTCCATCTTCGATGCTACCCAGACCATGGTTGGCGCTGATAACCTTGTACAGGTTGTTTCCTGGTATGATAACGAGAACAGCTACACCAGCCAGATGGTTCGTACCATTAAGTACTTCTCTGAGTTGAAATAATTGATTTACTAAACTCCGATTGGTCCGGCCGTTTGGGCCGGGCCAATTTTTGAGTAAACTATTTATGGCAAAAATTATAGGAGGACAAGCATATGTCTTTAAACAAGAAAAGCGTTGATGATTTTAGTGCTAAGGGCAAGAGAGTATTAGTTCGTTGTGATTTCAATGTTCCCTTAAAGAATGGTGAGATTACCGATGATACCCGTATCGTTGCAGCACTCCCCACAATTAAGAAATTAATCGCTGACGGCGGCAAGGTTATTCTTTGCTCCCACCTCGGCAAAGTAAAAGAAGGACCCAATGAGAAGGAATCCCTTGCTCCCGTAGCCCAGGCTCTTTCCGCTCAGCTTGGTAAGGAAGTTGTATTCGTATCCGATTACAACGTAACCGGCGAAGCAGCTACCAAGGCTGTTGAAGCTATGAAAGAGGGCGATGTAGTTCTTCTTCAGAATACCCGTTTCCGTATGGAAGAGGAAACAAAGCCTCAGAAGGCCGGCGAGAAGTTCGCTCAGGAACTTGCAGACCTTTGCGATGATTATGTATGCGATGCATTCGGTTCTTCCCATAGAGCACATGCTTCCGTATCCGTAGTTACCGAGTATGTTCGTAAGAAGGGTGGCAACTGTGCAGTTGGTTACCTTATGCAGAAAGAAATCAATTTCCTTGGCAATGCAGTAGAGAATCCTGTACGTCCTTTCGTAGCAATTCTCGGTGGCGCTAAGGTAGCAGATAAATTAAACGTTATCAATAACCTCCTTGAGAAGTGCGATACCCTTATCATCGGTGGTGGTATGGCATTCACCTTCTTAAAGGCACAGGGCTATGAAATCGGTAAGTCCTTAGTTGATGATGAGAAGCTTGATTACTGCAAGGAAATGCTTGAGAAAGCTCAGAAGCTTGGTAAGAAGTTATTACTTCCTATCGATACTGCAGTAGCTGACAGCTTCCCCGATCCCATCGATGGACCTATCACTGTTGAGTATGTTGATTCCAACAAGATCCCTGCTGACAAGGAAGGCCTTGATATCGGACCCAAGACCCAGGCTCTGTTCGCAGAGGCTGCCAAGTCTGCCAAGACCGTTGTTTGGAACGGACCTATGGGTGTATTCGAGAATCCTACTCTTGCAAAGGGTACTATCGCAGTAGCTAAGGCTCTTGCAGATGCAGATGCTACCACAATCATCGGTGGTGGTGACAGTGCAGCAGCTTGCAACCAGCTTGGTTTCGCTAACAAGATGAGCCACATTTCCACCGGTGGTGGTGCTTCCCTTGAGTTCCTTGAGGGCAAAGAGCTTCCCGGCGTATATGCAGCTGACGATAAATAAGTCGAAAGAGGATAGTAAAATGGCTAGAAGAAAAATTATTGCAGGCAACTGGAAGATGAACATGACTCCCAGCCAGGCCGTTGCACTTTGTGCAGAATTAAAAGATCTTGTTGTAAATAACGATGTTGATGTTGTTTATTGCGTTCCCGCTATCGATATCATCCCTGTAGTAGAGGCTGTTAAGGGTACCAATGTTGCAGTTGGCGCTGAGAACTTCTACGTAGAAGACAAGGGTGCTTTCACCGGCGAGATTTCCGCTCCCATGCTCCTTGATGCAGGCGTTAAGTACATCATTATCGGACATTCCGAGAGAAGAGATATCTTCGGCGAGAACGATATTCTCATCAACCAGAAGGTTAAGAAGGCATTCGCTGCCGGCTTAAATCCGATTCTTTGCTGCGGCGAGTCTTTGGCTCTTCGTAAGGCAGGAACCTATACTCAGTGGATCAAGAGACAGATTACCTGGGATCTTGACGGTGTTACCGCAGATCAGGTTAAGAATCTCGTTATCGCTTATGAGCCTATCTGGGCTATCGGTACCGGCGAGACCGCTACTGCTGACCAGGCAGAAGAGGTTTGCAAGATGATTCGTGAGACCATCGCTGAGATGTATGATGCTCCCACTGCCGAGGCTGTTCGTATTCAGTACGGCGGTTCCATGAATGCAGGAAACGCAGCAGAGCTTCTTTCCAAGCCTGACATTGACGGTGGCCTTATTGGCGGAGCTTCCTTAAAAGCAGACTTCGGAAAAATCGTTAATTATAATAAATAATCTTAAACTCCAAACCCCCGGTAATGCTTCACGCCGGGGGTTTTATGGAGAATGTTTTTTGCAAAATAAATCGTTTGGAGATTAGTATGGGCGGAATTTTTGGCGTAGCATCCAAAGAGGATTGCGTATTTGATTTATTTTTTGGCACCGACTATCATTCCCATCTTGGAACAAGACGTGGTGGCATGGCCGTATACGGAGAAAAGGGCTTTATAAGAGCAATACACAATATAGAAAATTCTCCGTTTAGAACAAAATTTGAAAAAGACATTCTCGATATGTCGGGTCACCTTGGCATCGGATGTATTTCCGACAGTGAACCTCAGCCGTTACTCGTGCGTTCGCACCTCGGTAATTATGCAATTACAACGGTTGGTAAGGTAAACAATCTGGATGCCCTGGTTAAGAAAGAGTTTAAAGAAAGTCCCATGCATTTTCTGGAAATGAGCGGCGGCGAGATTAACCAAACCGAGTTCATTGCATCCCTGATTAATCAGAGGGACTCTATTGTAGAAGGTATGAAGTATGTACAGACCGTTGTTGACGGCTCCATAACCATACTTCTTATGACTCAGGAAGGTCTCTATGCAATGCGAGACAGACTGGGTCGTACACCGCTTGTTATTGGCAAAAAGAAAGAAGGCTATTGCGCTTCTTTTGAAAGTTTCGCATATCTGAATCTCGGATATCACGATTATAAGGAACTGGGACCGGGAGAAATCTGCTACATTACCCCTTACGGAATTGAAGTAATGAACCCGGCAGGAGAGGACATGAAGATATGTACCTTCCTTTGGGTATATTACGGCTATCCGACCTCTTCCTATGAAGGAGTTAACGTAGAGCAGATGCGTTACAACTGCGGTAAGCTCATGGCCGGCCGCGACGATGTGAATCCGGATATCGTAGCAGGTGTCCCGGATTCCGGAATCCCCCATGCCATCGGTTATGCCAATGCATCCGGTATTCCGTTTGCCAGACCGTTTATCAAGTATACACCGACCTGGCCGCGTTCTTTTATGCCTACAACGCAGCAGAAGCGTAACCTGATTGCACGCATGAAGTTGATTCCCGTTGATGCGCTGATTCGTGACAAAAAGCTTCTTCTGATTGATGATTCCATCGTACGAGGCACGCAGCTTCGTGAAACAACCGAGTTTTTATATGATTCCGGAGCCAAAGAAGTCCATATAAGACCGGCCTGCCCGCCGCTTTTGTATGGTTGCAAGTACTTAAACTTCTCAAGATCGTCTTCCGAAATGGATCTTATTACGAGACGAATTATCAGAGAACGCGAGGGCGAGGAGGTTACGAAGGAAACCCTTCAGACCTACTCGGATCCCGAAAGTACGAACTATAAAGAAATGAACGAATGCATGTGCAAGCAGTTGAACTTTACATCCTTAAAGTTCAATCGCCTGGATGACATGGCAAAGGCAGTTGGAATAGATCCGTGCAAGCTTTGTACTTACTGCTGGAACGGTAAAGAATAAAGGAGAGAGAAGTTATGCCAAAGAGAAATGATATTAATAAGATTTTGATTATCGGTTCAGGTCCCATCATCATCGGTCAGGCATGCGAGTTTGACTATTCGGGCACACAGGCCTGCAAAGCCCTCAGAAAGCTTGGCTATGAAATAGTCCTTGTTAACTCGAATCCCGCAACCATTATGACTGACCCCCAGACCGCAGATGTTACTTACATCGAGCCTCTGAATGTAGATCGTCTGGAGCAGATCATTGAGAAGGAGCGCCCGGACGCACTGCTTCCGAACCTGGGCGGCCAAAGCGGCTTAAATCTGTGCTCCGAGCTTGCTGCAGCCGGTGTGCTGGATAAATACAATGTAAAAGTAATCGGTGTTCAGGTAGACGCCATTGAGCGTGGCGAGGACCGTGTAGAATTCAAGAAGACCATGAATGAACTGGGAATCGAGATGGCCAGAAGCGACGTCGCGTATTCCGTTGAGGACGGTCTTGCCATCGCAGAACGCCTCGGCTATCCCGTTGTTCTTCGCCCCGCATATACCATGGGCGGTGCAGGCGGCGGCCTTGTTTACAACAAGGAAGAGCTTACTACCGTTATCAAGAGAGGTCTTCAGGCCAGCCTTGTTCATCAGGTACTAGTTGAGGAGTCCATCCTTGGTTGGGAAGAACTGGAACTTGAGGTAGTTCGTGATGCCAAAAACAACATGATTACCGTATGTTTCATTGAAAACATCGACCCGATCGGTGTTCATACCGGTGATTCATTCTGCTCTGCTCCGATGCTTACCATCTCCGAGGATGTTCAGAAGAGATTACAGGTGCAGGCTTACAAGATTGTAGAATCCGTAGCCGTTATCGGTGGTACGAACGTACAGTTCGCACATGACCCTGTTTCCGACCGTATCGTTGTTATCGAGATTAATCCCCGTACCTCCCGTTCCTCCGCACTTGCCAGCAAGGCAACCGGTTTCCCGATTGCACTTGTTTCCGCAATGCTTGCCTGCGGACTTACTCTGGACGAGATTCCCTGCGGTACGCACGGCAATCTGGCACAGTACAAGCCGGGCGGAGACTATGTCGTAATAAAGTTTGCACGTTGGGCATTCGAGAAATTTAAGAATGCAGAAGATAAGCTGGGAACCCAGATGAAGGCTGTCGGTGAGGTAATGTCCATCGGCAAGAATTACAAGGAAGCTTTCCAAAAGGCAATCCGTTCCTTGGAGACCGGCCGCTTCGGCCTTGGCTTCGCCAAAGATTACAACTTAAAGACCAAGGACGAGCTCTTAAGCATGCTTCGTTTCCCGTCAAGCAATCGTCAGTTCATCATGTATGAGGCACTTCGTAAGGGTGCTACGGTAGATGAACTCTTTGAACTTACCAAGATTAAGAAATGGTTCATCGAGCAGATGAAGGAACTCGTTTCCGAAGAAGAAGCCTTACTTACCATGAAGGGCAGTGTACCTGAGAAGGCTGTACTTCTTCAGGCCAAAAAAGACGGTTTCTCCGATAAATATTTGGCTCAGATTCTTAATGTATCCGAGGATGCAATCCGCGGTGCAAGATATGAATATGGTATCAAGGAAACTTGGGAAGGCGTTCCCGTTAGCGGTACGGAGAACAGTGAATACTTCTTCTCCACCTATAACAATGAAACCGATACTTCCAAGGCTTCCGAGAACAAGAACAAGATTATGATTTTGGGCGGTGGCCCGAACCGTATCGGCCAGGGTATCGAATTTGACTACTGCTGCGTACACGCTGCAATGGCTCTTCGTGATCTTGGATTTGAGACGATTATCGTTAACTGTAATCCTGAGACCGTATCAACGGACTATGATACTTCCGATAAGCTGTACTTTGAGCCTCTTACGCTCGAGGATGTTTTATCCATCTATGAGAAAGAAAAACCGCTCGGCGTAATCGCACAGTTCGGTGGCCAGACCCCTCTTAACCTTGCAGATTCCCTTGAGAAGAACGGTGTTAAGGTACTCGGAACCGCTCCCGAAGTAATCGATATGGCAGAGGATAGAGATTTGTTCCGTGCCATGATGGAAAAACTTGAAATTCCCATGCCGGAATCCGGAATGGCAGTAAATTATGAGGAAGCACTTGAAATTGCAACCCGTATCGGATTCCCTGTTATGGTTCGTCCTTCCTTTGTTTTGGGCGGCCGTGGTATGGAAGTCGTTTACGACAAGGATGCATTAAAGGGTTACATGGACGCTGCGGTAGGTGTTACCCCGGATCGACCGATTCTGATTGACCGATTCTTAAAGCATGCAATGGAGTGTGAGGCCGATGCAATTTCGGATGGCGAGCATGCATATGTACCGGCCGTTATGGAGCATATCGAGCTTGCGGGTATTCACTCCGGTGACTCCGCTTGCATCATTCCTTCCATGCATATTTCCGAGCGTAACCTTGCTACGATTAAAGAGTATACAAAGAAAATTGCCATTGAAATGAACGTACGCGGTCTTATGAACATGCAGTACGCAATCGAAGATGATAAGGTATATGTAATCGAAGCCAATCCCCGTGCTTCCAGAACCGTACCACTTGTTTCCAAGGTATGTAACATTAACATGGTTCGCATCGCAACAGACATTATTACCGGTGAGCTTACGGGTCGTAAGTCCCCGGTTCCCGAGCTTAAGGAACGTCATTATTCACACTACGGTGTAAAGGAAGCCGTTCTTCCGTTCAACATGTTCCCGGAAGTTGACCCTGTATTGGGACCTGAGATGCGTTCTACCGGTGAGGTTCTCGGTATGTCACCCGTATTCGGCGAAGCATACTACAAGGCGCAGGAAGCTACCAAGACCAGCCTTCCTCTTGAGGGAAGCGTTCTCTTTAGCGTCAATTCGCAGGATAAGCCCGAGGTTGCATCCATTGCCAGAACATTTGCCGAGTGCGGATTTAAGATTATTGCAACAGGTCGTACCTACGATGTAATTAATGCATCCGGTATCCCCTGTGAGAAGATTAACAAGATGCAGGAAGGCAGACCGAATATCGTTGATGCAATGGTTAACGGTCAGATTCAGCTTGTTATCAATACGCCTGCAGGCAAGGACAAGGTATTTGATGACAGCTACATTCGCAAGACTGCCATCAAGTGCAAGATTCCTTACATTACCACCATGGCTGCCGCTTCCGCAGCTGCTGCAGGTATCGCTTCCGTTGTTAAGAACGGCAAGCTCGCAGTTCATTCCCTGCAGGAGATTCATGCAGGAATCAAAGAAAAGTAAAATAGTGTTGCCATAACAAAAACAGCCTCTGCCATACCAATACGGCAGAGGCTGTTTCACTTATGATGTCTTTTGTCATGGGGGAATGCTTTAATGCTTTAATGTGTCAGAAACCCCCGTCCCTATGTAGTCGTTGTCGATTTCGAGGACGGTGAAGTAGTGGTTGTCGATTTTTTTGAATTCGGCGAGGATGGTGAATTTGAGCTCATCATCCGTCATTTTGAGGCGGTAAGGTTTTACGATATCGAAGAGAATATTCGTGTGGGAAGGACCCTTTACGATTCGGAAATCATGCAGGGTGAGGCGCTCATCGATATTCTTTAAAATGCCGATTGCTGCTTCCTTAAGCCGGTCCGTAAGAGGATCGCCGATCAAAACGGGGTCCATATGAATGACCGCAATGGTTCCGAGTTCCTCGAATATGTCGTGCTCGATATTGTCGATGGTATCATGGATGTTCAAAATATCACAGGTGGAAGGAACCTCTGCATGCAGGGAGACCATCTTGCGCCCCGGGCCATAGTCATGAACAATCAAATCGTGAATTCCGATGATATTCTCATGGCTCAAAACAATGGATTCTATGTCCTTTACGTAGTCCTGTGAAGGCGGCGTTCCAAGGAGCGGAGAAATCGTATCCTTTAAGGAAGAGAAGCCGACATAGGCAATCAAAACACCAACCAGCACACCGCAGTAAGCATCTAATGAAAGTCCGCTATAATAATGAATCACTGTACAGATCAAAACGACGGTGGTGGAAATCACGTCGGATATGGAATCCTTGGCGGTAGCGAGCATGGCCTGCGAATTTAGTTTTTGGCCATAAATGCGGTTATAAAGGCTCATGTAGACCTTGACCAGGATTGAAACGAGCAAAATAAGCAGAATCGTTAAGGAACTCTCGAGCGGTTCCGGCGTTATGATGCGCTGTATGGAATCCTTGATGAGCTCGTAGGCCATAATCATGATGACGACGGATACCAAAAGGCCGGAGATGTATTCCATGCGACCATGCCCAAAAGGATGCTCGGGATCGGGCTTCTGGCCGGCCAATTTGAAGCCGAGGAGCGTAATAGTGGAAGAGCCGGCGTCCGAAAGGTTGTTAAAAGCATCGGCGGTGATTGCGATGGAACCGGAAACGGAACCTGCGATGAATTTAAATATGAAAAGAAGAAAGTTCAGGAAAATTCCGAAGCCGCTGCAGAGCTTTCCGTAAGAAAGGCGTACCCCGGCGTTGTCGTATTCCGTATGATTTTTAATCAGTAGTTTTGACAAAAGCTTAATCATGGTGATTCCCTCAATAAATAAATACTTCCCTAAATTTAAGGTAATATATTGACTATAAGCTTGTTTTTGGCAAAAGACAAGTAATTATTGCACGCCAAAATAAAAGCGTGTATAATCCTTATGGTTGAAAAGTACTACATTTTGAAAGGATAGATGATATGAAGAAAACAGCAGTATTATTGATTCTTGACGGTTACGGATTGAATGAGAAGAGCGAAGGCAATGCGGTTGCACAGGCTCAGACTCCCGTTATGGACAGACTGATGAAGGAATATCCCTTTGTACGCGGTAATGCAAGCGGAATGGCAGTAGGCCTTCCCGACGGACAGATGGGTAACTCTGAGGTTGGTCACTTAAATATGGGTGCCGGACGTATCGTATATCAGGAACTGACCAGAATTACCAAGGAAATTCAGGATGGTACCTTCTATGAGAACGAGGCCCTTTTAAAAGCCATTAAGAATTGTAAGGACAAGGATTCTTCTTTACATATTTACGGCCTGCTTTCCGATGGTGGCGTTCATTCACACATTACTCACCTCTACGGACTTTTGGAACTGGCCAAAAGAAACGGCTTATCTAAGGTATATGTACACTGCTTCTTAGACGGTCGTGACACTCCTCCTGCAAGCGGCAAGGATTATATCCAGCAGCTCTATGACAAGATGGAAGAACTGGGCGTAGGTGATATCGCTACCGTTATGGGACGTTATTATGCTATGGACCGAGACAATAACTACGATCGTGTTGAGCTTGCTTACAATGCACTTACCAAGGGCGAAGGCCTTCAGGTAAAATGCGGTCTGTGCGCAGCGCAGGAGTCCTATGACAGAGGCGAGACCGATGAGTTTGTTAAGCCCTCCGTTGTTTACAAGGACGGTGCTCCCCTTGCTACCATTAAGGACGGCGACAGTATTATTTTCTATAACTTCCGTCCGGACCGTGCACGTGAAATCACCAGAGCATTCTGCGATGACGATTTCAAGGGCTTTGAGAGAAAACGCCTTGATGTTACTTACGTATGCTTCTCCGATTACGACCCGACCATCCCTAATAAGGATGTTGCATTCCATAAGATTGCAGTTACCAACACCTTCGGTGAGTGGCTTGCAAGCAAGGGAATGAAGCAGGCTCGTATCGCCGAGACCGAAAAATATGCCCATGTAACCTTTTTCTTTAACGGCGGTATTGAGCAACCCAACGAGGGTGAGGAACGTATCCTTGTAAATTCTCCCAAGTACGTACCCACCTACGACAAGAAGCCCCGTATGAGTGCTTACACCGTTTGCGATAAGCTTTCAGAGGCTATCGCCAAAAAGGATGAAAACGGCGAACCTTACTATGATGTAATTATCTGTAACTTCGCAAATCCTGATATGGTAGGTCATACCGGTGTGCTTTCCGCAGCCGTAGAAGCAATCGAAGTAATTGATAAGTGTCTTGGCGAGCTCGAAGCACTTGTTAAGGAGCATGGTGCAACCATGTTTATCTGCGCAGATCACGGTAATGCAGAGCAGCTTGTGGATTATGAGACCGGTGAACCCTTCACCGCACATACCACGAACCAGGTTCCTTTCATTTTGATGAATTACGATGACAGCTATACCTTGAGAGAGGGTGGTTGCCTGGCAGATATTATCCCGACTCTGATTGAGGTTATGGGACAGGAACAGCCCGTTGAAATGACCGGAAAGAGTTTGCTTATTAAGAAGTAAAAAGTACTTGAAAATTATACCGGTGTATGATAGACTTTACTAGCGTGCCTAAAGGCATACTGGTGATAGTTAATATAACGAATTACGAAAGCGGAGATTATAATGAGAATTGCACTTACTATTATCTTAATAATTGTTAGTATTGCGCTTACAGCGCTTGTATTAATGCAGGAAGGTAAAGCTCAGGGCTTGGGTGCCATTTCCGGTGCAGCCGAGACCTACTGGGGTAAGAACAAAGGACGTTCCATGGAAGCAATGCTTGTCAAGATTACAAAATGGCTTGCAGTTGCATTCATGGTTTTAGCCTTACTTTTAAACCTCAAGTTGTTTTAACAAACAGGGCACTCCTTACGGAGTGCCTTTTTTATAGGTAGATTTAGAACGTGGAACTTAGAACAGAACGTAAAAACAAAATACTGGAGTTTATGAATTCTCCGCTTTATACGCCCATGAAGGAGAAGGAGCTGGCTATTCTTTTGCAATGCGAGCAAAAGGATCGTCCCATGCTGTCCTCCATTTTAAATGAGCTCATTTCGGAAGGAAGAATTACCATTAACAAAAGAGGACTCTACCGCGTAGCGGAAGCAGTTCCCATGGAAGGTGTTTTTTCGCAGAATCCGAAAGGCTTCGGCTTTATTAAGGTGGCGGATGAGCAGGAGGATTACTACGTGGCACCCGAAAATATCGGGAATGCGATGGACGGAGATACCGTAGTGTTTGTGGAGATACCGGCACAGCGCGGCCGCAGTCGTGAAGCCAAAATCCTAAGCATAAAAGAGCGTGCCATGAAAACCGTGTGCGGTCTTTTTAGAAAGAACGGACATATCGGCTTTATACTCCCTGACAATCAAAAGCTGTTAAGCGACATTTACGTGTCGGAAGAGAATTCCATGGGCGCAGTAAGCGGCCACAAGGTAGTTGCGGAATTTGTAAGCTACGGGGATGAAAAGCACAAACCGGAAGCACGAATTATCGAAATCCTGGGCCATAAGAACGAGCCGGGCGTCGATATTTTGTCCATTGTAAGAGCTTTTTCCATTCCGGAGAGCTTCCCCGAAATGACTCTTTACGAAAGTGAAGAAATACCGAAGACGGTTCCCGAGGAGGACAAAAAGGACCGAGAGGATTTAAGAAACCTTCCCATGGTGACGATTGACGGCCTGGATGCCAAGGATCTTGATGATGCAGTCAGCTTAAAGGTCACAGAGAACTCGGAAGGTACCTTCTATGAACTTGGAGTTCATATTGCGGATGTTTCACACTATGTAACGGAAGGAAGTGCGCTCGATACGGAAGCACTGAACCGGACGACCAGCGTATATCTTGCAGACCGAGTGATTCCCATGCTGCCGGTGGCACTTTCCAACGGAATCTGTTCCTTAAATGCCGGCGAGGACAGGCTGGCCCTGAGCGTCCTTATGAAGCTGGATTCCTACGGCAATATGCTTGATTATCGCATCGTTCGAAGCGTAATTTTGGTAAAGCGCCGTATGAGTTATGAAGGCGTGCTGGCACTCCTTGAAGGCAGGGAATGTGAGCTTCCGGAACTTAAGGACCTCCCTCCGGAACTTGAGACAATGCTTTTTGACATGGCTTCCCTTGCGGGTATTTTGTACGAAAAACGCACCGAACGAGGCGCGATTGACTTTGAGATTCCGGAATGCAAGATTTCCCTTGATGACAGGGGAGAGCCGGTTACAATTAAGCCCTACATTCATAACAAAGCAACCGATATGATTGAGGACTTTATGCTTCTTGCCAATGAAACGGTGGCCCAGCATTATTTTTGGCTCGGAACGCCGTTCCTCTACAGAGTACATACAAAGCCGGACCCCGAGAAGGTGAAGGAGCTTTCGAACCTTATATCTGCGTTCGGTTACAGCTTTAAGAAGTCCGGAGAGAGTGTGCATCCCAAGGAAATCCAGAAGCTGCTTACGAAGGTCAAGGACAAAGAGGAAGGTGCCCTGATTGAGCGTCTTACGCTTCGTTCCTTAAGACAGGCAGGGTATTCTACCAATAATGTCGGACACTTCGGCCTGGCTCTTCAATATTATTCGCACTTTACATCGCCCATACGTCGATACCCGGATTTGCAGATTCATCGTATTATCACGGAGGATTTGAAGGGAACGCTTACAGAGGAGAGACTTCTACATTACAGGGAGATTCTCGATGCCGTTGCACTAAGGTCCTCAAAGCTTGAACGCCGTGCGGCTGAAGCCGAGCGTGAGACGGAGAAGCTGAAAAAGTGCCAGTACATGAAACATCATATTGGGGAAGTCTTTGACGGAATCATATCCGGCGTGACATCCTGGGGAATTTATGTGGAACTTCCGGATACGGTGGAAGGACTTGTACATGTCTCCGATATGACGGATGACCGGTATGAATTCAACGAGAAGACGCTTACTCTTAGTGGCCGGAAGTACTTAAAAACATATTCGCTCGGCATGAAGGTTAAGGTTTTGGTAAATAGTGTCGATACAGTGATGAAGACAATTGATTTTCTTCTTTACCGTGAACGGTAAAGCGAGTAAAATGGTAAAGCAACCGTTAAGGAGGTGATGATTTTGGCTGAAAAAGAGCATATTAAGCAGGTCGCAGGCAACAAAAAGGCCTTTCATGATTACTTCATAGATGAGCAGATTGAGGCCGGAATCGTCCTTGCAGGCACGGAGGTCAAGTCGCTTCGGGCCGGCAAGTGCTCCATTAAGGAGGCTTTTATTAGGATTGAAGAAGGCGAGATGTATATTTACGGAATGCACATCAGTCCGTATGAGCAGGGCAACATATTTAACAAAGATCCACTGCGTCCCAAGAAACTGCTCATGCATCGGAACCAGATTATGAAGCTGCTCGGGCAGATTACCCAGAAGGGCTTTACATTGGTTCCGCTCGAAGTATACTTTAAAGATGGACGCGCCAAGGTTTTAGTTGGTCTGGCACGCGGTAAGAAACTTTTTGACAAACGTGAAGATATTGCCAAAAAGGACCAGCGTCGCGAGAGCGAGAGAGAGTTCAAGATCAAAAACCTTTAACACTATAAGCATCTGTTCCAAAGATGCGATCTTAAACAAGGGCCGGTCATGGTTTCGACGGGGTTTTTGAAACCGGTGAAGCAAGCCGTTGCGACACGTTAATCGCACAATTAAATTTAAACGCTGATTCTAAATTAGCATACGCTGCCTAAGTGCAGCTGTCGGCCTTGAGTACTCATCCTTAAGATAACCGGCATCATTCAGATGAGAAACGACACCTGTTAAGCTTTGCGCAGGTTGGCGTATCATGAAGCTACCGAGGGCAGTATCGCGTAAACTCGAGACTGCAGGGGGGAATCCCAAATAGTTTACTAAGCTTGTAGAAGAACGGTGGAGGGGGCTTCGGACACGGGTTCGACTCCCGTCCGGTCCACTAAGCGGCTGTGCGATGCACAGCCGTTTTTGCATGGCTTTGAAATGTCCGTTACAAGGCATACACGGCTTACTCAAATTATGCATTTGTGATATAATATATCATTATGCAGTTTGTTAATTTGCGGTTATGAGGAGATGTATGAATGAAGAAATACAGTATTGTGTTAGGAATGACAATTTGCTTTTTGGCACTGGCGGGATGTAATCTGATTCCCCGGGATGATGGCGATGCAGGGAAGGAAGCTCCTATTATTACGTATTCCCCGAAGGAGGAACCTAAAAAGACGGAGCCGTCCGAAGCACCCTCCTTTGAGCCCACGGCGGAACCGGGCGTAAGTCCGTCTCCGATTGTGGTACCCAAAAGCGATGTAACGCCTCTTGAGGTTACTTTTACGACGCAGAAAACCGATTACATGTGGAGTGGGGATCGTTACCTCTTAACCGGTCAGTTTGCACAATTCTATGCGGACTATGATGAAAACGAGGTACTGGCAGAGGCTCTTTCGGAGCTTAACGTGGAACTGATGGACCGGTTTGATTCGGTTTACGGACCGCTTCTTGAGGATATCAATGAAAATTGCACGGACCCCCTGGAATGGATTTTCGGCACCTTCGAGGAGTCTGTATATCCTGCCGTAATCCGAAGCGATTCGAACGTGGTGAGCCTGCTTACCTATGAGGAATACTATGGCGGTGGTGCACACGGAGACAGCGTATACAGGGGTTATAACTTTGATACGAAAACCGGTAAGCGACTGTCCATTATGGATGTGGTCGGCAATATGGATGCGTTTTTGGATGCTCTGTGCGAGAATCTTACCGATGTTCCGGATGATTTCTTCGCAGGCAGCACCTTAAAACAGTATCTTGCGGACAATTATTTAAACGGCTCTTTTGCGTTTAATTTTACAATTGATGAGGAGTGCCTGACGGTTTATTTTAACAACTACGAGATTGCACCTTACGCATACGGTCCTTCTATTGCACATCTTAAGTTTAAGGACTATCCGATGCTTTTTAACTTAAAGTACGTGGAAATTCCTTATAGCTATGCGGTTTTGTTAAATGAATATGCGCCGTTTATGCACGGTTTTGCCGGGGAGGATGCCCTGAATAAACTTGTCTTTACAACTGCCAAGGATGACTATGAAGATCTGTATGCTCCCATTACGAGTTATGTGATTTCGAATAACGGGAAGCTTTATACAAGGTATTGTAACGCAGACCGCGTATCGCCTTACTTCATGCATACCGGGGACAAAGACTATCTTTATGTGGCCGTGAACGATTATTGTGACAATGAATACATCGATATTTTTGAGATACTAAAGGACAAATACTATTTCCTCGGAACGATGGAGAACACGGTTTTGGTTACGGAATACGAGTATGCGCCCGATTCCGGTGTGGCAGGAACTTCAACCCTTGCAGACCCTTCGGACTTCAAGGTGTATTTCTATAACGATCTTCCGTATACCGGACTTAGTATACAGTACTGTGAAATCGGAAGCGACGGTTTCCCCAGGGCCAAAGAGAATGTCTATCACTTCTCGGAATGGTGCTTTGTATATGTTGCGTATGATTTTGACGCCGAAGTGCTTACGAAGGATTGGGAACGCACGGGTAATATGGCAACTCTTAAGAAAAACGATTGTTATTATATAAGACGTTCGGATGGACTTACTTATCTGGATATAGAAGATGGCAATGGAAACGGTTACAGACTGAATATGCGTCGCGACGATGAAACCGGAGACTGGTGCTATATAGGCGACGAATGGACCATGCCGCTTTATCAGCTGTTTATGGTGGAAGATTATTAATTGGGATTTGGGCGTTATGAAATTTCGTGTTACGGGAATGGGCTGCAGTGCCTGCGTGAAGAGAGTGGAAAAGGCTGCCTCCAAGGTGGAGGGAGTTACGGAAGTTTCGGTGAATCTCCTGACGGAGACCATGGAGGTTTTCTTTTCGGCCCCGGCAACGGTAGAAGAAATTACAGAGGCGGTCAAAAAGGCAGGATATGGAATCAGTGAAATTGAAGAGGTGATTCTGCCGCCCGAGAAACAAAAAGGGAAAGTCAATGTGATAGTTTCTCTTATATTGGCGGCGTCGCTTTTTACACTGAACCTTGTCTTAAAGAAGCCGGATTTTTGGATTTCCCTGCTTTTGTTTTTGCCCATCGCGGGGATGAACTATCGAATCTACTATCGTGGCTTTTTACACCTTGTGAAGCTGTCACCCGACATGGATTCATTAGTGTTTTTATCACTGATTGCATCCTTAATCATGCTGAATTTCGATACGGCCGGAATGGTTACTGCCTTTACGGTATGCGGCAGGTTCATGGAGCGAAAGGCCCTTTTGCGGACCCGTGACGAGCTACTGCATCTTACACAAAACGCCCTCCCCGAGCAGGTGAATGCCCCGGCAGGTACCCGGTATAGTGCCCAAAGAAATCACAAAATCTATGTCGACAGCGTCATTGTAAAGGGAACGGGATACTTTGACACTTCCATGATTACGGGAGAATTTATGCCTGCCCTAAAGAGGCCCGGAGACGAAGTAGCGGCCGGCTCTACATGTCTTTCCGGTGACTTTGAAATGAAGTCCGTACGGGATTATGAAAGCAGCGCGATGGCTCAAATTATGAAGCTGTGTTCCGATACAGCATCCGGCAAGACCGAAATCGGAAGGCTGGCCGATAAACTGGCAGGATATTTTGTGCCGGCGGTAATGCTTCTTGCAATTGTATTTTCATTGGTACGCTATTTCTTTATGAGTGAGCGGGACATTGAGGCGGCTCTTTCCGTCCTGGCCGGAGTATTGGTGGTATCCTGTCCGTGTGCAATGGGTCTCGCAACCCCTGCAGCTATCATGAAGGCTACAGGAGTTGCCGGTTCCTTAAAAGCCATGCCCCAAAATGCACAGGTCTTTGAAAAACTGGCAGGATGCGATACCTTTATTTTTGACAAAACAGGTACGCTTACAAAAGGCAAGTTAAAAGTTAAGGATGTCGAAATTCTTACAAAATTAAGCGAAGAGGAACGCAGGGAATGCCTTTCTGCGGCCTGCAGTATGGAGGCTGTGAGCACGCACCCCATAGCATCTGCCATCATCGCATATACATACGGACAGAATATCGTTATGGATGAGATCTCAGACTTTGAGGAAGAAGTCGGAGTGGGCGTCCGTGCCGATATGAACGGGAACCATTATGAAATCGTGCGTTCCGAAGGAGTAACGGATACGGACATCCACTGCGATTTATTAAAGAATTCGGTACGGGTTATGCGGTTTTCCTTCTCGGATACGCTTTATGAGAATGCCCGGGAAGCAATATCGTATTTTGATACGGTGGGGCAGGTCCTTATTTTAAGCGGCGATGCGGAAGAGGCAACGAAGGCTGTGGCCACAGCCCTTTCCGTTACAAATTGGAAGGCTTCTCTTTTGCCTCCTGAGAAGGAAGAAACCGTTCGGCTTCTTAAGGCAGAAGGCCATAAGGTCCTAATGACGGGAGATGGCATGAACGATGCACCCGCTCTCAAAAGTGCGGATGTCTCCGTTGTGTTTCAGAATGCTTCCGGGCTTGCCATGCAGCAGGCAGATGTTATAATAACAGGTGATATTATTAGCCTTGCACGGCTACATAAACTGAGTGTCAGAACGCTTAAGATTATTAAGCAGAATCTGTTCTGGGCCCTTATCTACAACTGCATTTTCATTCCGATTGCCGGATTTTGGGCAATTAATCCTGCAATATGCGCGATATGCATGTTTTTAAGCAGTATGTTTGTTATACTGAATGCAAGAAGAATCGGGAGGGACGAACGTTGAAACTGTCCATCATAGTGCCGGTTTATAACATGGCAGGAGATAACAAACTTAATTACTGTCTGGATTCCCTGATGAATCAGAAACTGCCACCGGAGGATTTCGAGGTCATTGCGGTCGATGATGCATCGACGGACGATTCGCCCGGCATTCTTAAGGAGTACGAGGCGCGTTATCCCAATTTCAGGGCGATACTGAACCAGGTAAACAAGCGCCAGGGCGGTGCCAAAAACGACGGTCTCAAGGTCGCAACGGGTGACTTCGTGGGGTTCGTGGATTCCGATGATTTTATACATCCCGAGATGTTTTCAAGGATGCTTAAGAAAGCGTCGGAGGAGGGGGCCGACCTTGTTGGGTGCCAGTATTCCATTACCTATGAGCAGGGACCTAAGGTAGGAAGAGTTGTAGAGGTTCATAACAAAAATATGGAAGGTTCCTTGTCGGGGGATGCGTTAAAAGCCTTTATGCTGTGCCCGGGCAGCATGGTTGTGAAGATTTATGACCGTAGCGTAATAAAGGAGAATGCCTTAAGCTTTCCCGAACATACCTTCTACGAGGATAATATGGCGGCTCCTTTGTGGGTAAGCTGTTTTAAGAAATTCGCCCTTGTGGACGAACCGCTTTATTATTACTATCAGCATGAGCAGTCCACCGTGCATACCATCAGCCGGGAACGACTTAAAAACCGCATGGACATGGCCGTTTCCATGCTCGAACATATGCGTAAACGTCCCTGCTATGAACGGGTCAGGGATGAAGTGGAACTGAACTTTATCAGAATATACTGTGTAAACACTCTGTTTTCCCACATGCAGAGTTCCAAAAGAACGGATTTTAAGTTGCTCTACGAACTTCGGAAGGGGATGCGTACTCTGGTTCCCGAGTACTTTAGGAACCCTTATTATGAGAGTACTTTTTCAGAGGAACACAGGAAACTGATGCAGAAAGCTATGAGGAGTCCTTTGTTTTTTGCCCTGTATTACCGAATGCTGACTGCATACAGACGACTTCGGTACGGCAGGAAATAAATAGAATATATTATCGGAAAGGAATTACCGGTCTATGAAAAAGAGAATGTTAGAAGAGTTTTCCAAAGTATTTATGAAGGATCGAGATGTAAAGGTATACTTCGCACCGGGAAGAGTGAACCTGATTGGGGAGCATACGGATTACAACGGCGGGCATGTATTTCCCTGCGCACTTACAATCGGAACGTACGCGGCGGTACGCGAGCGCGAGGATATGATTGTGAATTTCTATTCCTTAAACTTTAAGGAGGACGGAATTGTATCCGTGGATATAGAGAAGCCGCTCGTCAATGACCCGAAGGACAAGTGGACCAACTACCCGAAGGGCATCATCTGGGCCCTCAGAGAGAAAGGCTACGAGATTTCTCATGGTATGGATATTGTATATTACGGAACGATTCCCAACGGCTCCGGGCTTTCCTCTTCGGCATCCATCGAAGTCCTTACGGGATATATTCTGAAGGAGATGTTCGGCCTTTTAATCAGCAATCAGGACATTGCTTTGATCGGACAGTTTTCAGAGAATCATTTCAACATGGTTAATTGCGGAATTATGGATCAGTTTGCAATTGCCATGGGTCGCAAGGATCATGCCATTTTCCTTGACACCGCAAGTCTTTCCTATCAGTATGCACCGATTAAGCTGGAGGACTGCCGGATTGTCATTCTGAACACCAATAAAAAGCGCGGTTTGGGCGATTCCAAATACAATGAACGCCGGGCCGAGTGTGAGATGGCTTTGTCGGAACTTAAGACCGTTGTGAATATTGCATCGCTCGGAGAACTGACGGAAGAGCAGTTTGAAACCTACAAATATGCCATAAAGGATCCGGTTCGCGTTAAGCGGGCAAGACATGCCGTTTATGAGAACCAACGTACCGTGAATGCGGTAAAGGCATTGCAGAGCAACAATCTTGAAATGTTCGGAACGCTCATGATAGCTTCCCACGATTCCCTTCGGGATGATTATGAGGTTACGGGCGTGGAACTTGATACCCTGGTGGAAGCAGCTCTGAATCAGCCCGGTGTAATCGGAGCCCGAATGACGGGAGCCGGCTTTGGAGGCTGTGCCGTCAGCATTGTAAAAAAGGAAGCTGTGGACGGAATGATTGAATCCGTACGCAAGGAGTATGTCGACAAAATCGGTTATGAACCGGACTTCTATGTAGTAGATATCGGCGATGGACCGTGCCAGCTGTAAGAGGAACCTATGAACAACATTCAAACAGAAACAGATAGAGAACTGACCGTGGCGGGATATCGTTTCTTAACGAAGGATGATGCCCTTTTGGCCAAGGCTGAGCTCACCCGTATTGAGCAGCTTGAGCTCCGTCTTGATTATTCCAAGCCGCAGACCGTGTATACCGTTTATACGAAGGCCATTGAGAATGGAATCTTCGTAACGCCGGTCGGACATGAGTATTTGAAGCGGCTTCGTGAGTATCTTGAGAAGTATCACGAGGGTGACAAGGCGGATATCATACCGATCCCTCTTTCTGAGGTCTACGGAGGAACCGGACTTAAGCAGGAAGTCACAAATATGGAACGCGTTAAACAGCAGTCCCAAAGCAAAAAAGAAACCGTCGTCAAACGGAAGCGAAATGATAAGGCTAAGTATAGAAATCTGTATCTTATCATTGCCGTTTTGGTTATTGTAATCGTGGGCATGTTTGTTATTACGCTAAAGGGAACGACTCCGAACATCCTAAATTATGAGCGGGTACTTGAGAACCGGTATGCTTCGTGGAATGAGGAACTGAAAGAACGCGAACAGGCGATTCGTATAAAGGAACGTGAACTGGGCCTTGACGATTCACAATTTTGACATAGTTAGGGTGTAGACTCATCACGAAAAGGTTAGGTGATGACATGGATAAAGAAACAATTCTTATAGTGGACGATGAGGCCAGAATCCGAAAGCTTATACGGGATTACCTTATAAAGAATAATTATAATGTGATGGAAGCAGAGGACGGAGCACAGGCTCTGGATGTCTTTTTTGCCCATCAGGAGATTGCATTAATCCTACTGGATGTGATGATGCCCAAATATGACGGATGGGAGGTCCTTAAGGAAATAAGAACTTATTCCAAGGTCCCTATTATCATGCTTACCGCCAAGGGCGATGAGAGCAGTGAGCTCCTGGGCTTTAAGCTCGGTGTGGATGAATATATCAGCAAGCCGTTTTCTCCCAAAATACTGATGGCTCGCATTGAGAACGTACTCCGCAGGAATTCCGTGATGGTGGAGGAATGCCTTACGGCTACAGGCATCGTACTGAATCGTTCGAAGCATGAAGTGCTCATTGACGGACAGCCCATAGATTTAAGCTTCAAGGAATTTGAATTACTGGCTTACTTTATGGAGAATAAAGGGCTGGCTCTTTCGCGGGATACCATATTGAATCATGTTTGGAACTTTGATTACGAGGGAGATGAACGAACCATTGATACCCATGTCAAGAAACTCCGCAGCAAGATGGGAGAGCGTGGGAATATGATTACCACCGTTTGGGCAATGGGCTACAAATTCGTTGATAAATAAAGGACACATCATGAAACATTCAATCAGTAAACGCTTTGCATTTATTTTCATACTGTTAATGGCCGGTGCAATTGCATTGTGCTGGTTTATTAACAGTTTTTTTCTTGTCAAATACTACCGTTACAACAAGATTAATGCACTAAAAAAGACCTGTGAAGTAATATTGGAAACTTACGAGAACGGCGAGATTAAGGAAGATGCCGGAATGATGCGTATTGTCAAATCGGCAGAGCTTAACAATATTTCCCTGTTCATTAATGACTATACGAATAAGGCATATTTCAGTAATCTCTACGATCACACGCAGCTTGAATACAAGTTGAATTCCTATGTGATTGAGGACGCCTTGTCGGGAGGTAGCAAGCCGGATAACTTTGTGCTCAGGGAGGAATATGATACGCAGTCAACCATGACCTATCTTGAAATATGGGGTTGCCTGGATTTGTCTCCGCAGGTTTACTTTATCATACGAACTCCGGTGGAAAGCATTAATGAAAGTGTCAGCATTTCCAACCGATTCCTTTTGTATGTGGGAATTTTCGTGACGCTTATAAGTGCTTTCATCCTGCTTTTTGTCACCAAAAGAATGACCAGACCCATTTCCAATCTTTCCGAAATCAGCAAGCGTATGGCGGAGCTGGACTTCACGGCCCGCTACAGTCACAAGGGCCGGAAGGATGAAATTGATGAGCTGGGAGAGAATATGAATATTCTCTCCGGCAATCTTGAGAAGACGATTCTGGAACTCAAAACAGCCAATAATTCCTTAAAGCAGGATATTAAGAAACGTGAGCAGATTGATGAAATGCGTAAGGAGTTTCTGTCAAACGTTTCCCATGAACTAAAAACGCCGCTGGCATTGATTGAAGGATATGCGGAAGGACTTTCCGAAGGAATTGCCGATGATGAGGAGAGCAGACAGTATTATTGTGAAGTGATCCTCGATGAGGCCGGCAAGATGAATGAGATGGTCAAGAAACTACTCAGCCTAAATCAGCTTGAATTCGGAAATGAGGAGCTGAACTACGAGCGATTTGATATCGTGGAACTGATTCATAATTTTTTGCAATCTGCCGATATACTTACAAAGCAGGCAGGTGCGACCGTGGAGTTCATGGATTATGAACCGGTATATGTATATGCGGATTCTTATATGACCGAAGAGGTATTACGGAATTATTTCAGTAATGCGTTGAATCATGTTGATTTTGAGCGTATTATTGAAGTGAAAGTACTACGAGGAAGTGGTAAAATAAGGGTGAGTGTATTTAATACCGGAAAACCTATCCCGGAGGAATCCATTGGAAGCATTTGGGATAAGTTTTACAAGGTAGACAAGGCAAGAACCCGTGCCTACGGTGGCAGTGGAGTGGGCCTGTCTATCGTGAAGGCTATTATGACCAAAATGAATGAAGCTTACGGTGTCAGAAATTATGATAACGGAGTAGAGTTTTTCTTTGAACTCGATGATGCCGGTGAAGTGTTAACGGAGAATTAAATGAAAGCAAAATTATTGATTTTATGTCTGGTAATTTGTATGCTTATTTCAGCGTGTGGTAGTCCATACCCTGAGATGACCGCCGAAGAACAGGAAGCGATTACAAGATATGCGGCTATGCAACTGATTGAGCATAACAGGGGATATGACAACGGAATAACAGATATTACAGGGTATGACTTTGTGGATCCGGACTATATACCGCCTTCGCCCGAACCTTCGCTTGAGCCTTCGCCTTCGGCAGTGCCGTCTGAGGATCCCCAAGGCAGTTCGGAAGGAGATGCAGGCAATGAGCCTGTGCCCGTTTATGAAAGCTTTTCCTCCTTTGGAAGCTTTCTCGGTATAGACGGTATCACAATATCCTTTTCCGATATGGTGAAGTGTGACAGCTATCCGCTTTTGGAACAGGACAGATATAAAAAACTTGATGCACCCGAAGGAAAGCAGTTTCTGGTGTTGACATTTAACCTTACAAATCCCGGAGAGGAAGCTGTGCAGTGTGAGTTCCCGTTGGGCGTCAAGTACCTCATAATGAATACAGAACCGATCCTTGTTGCGGATGCGACATATCTGGAAGGTGACATGAGTTATTATTACGAGGAAATCGGAGCACATTCCGTGAAACAGACCTTCCTGATTTTTGAAACAACAGGCGATTTAAATCTGACTTCTCAGGATTTGATAATAGGTGTGAAATATAATGGTGAATACAAGCAGTTTACACTTTGATGGGTATAAATTCGTTTGTATATTGAGCCATCTATATGATATAATTTGAGTACAATTCAAGATAGGAGAATAAGTATGGATTCTAAAATTCTTTTGGAAAGCGGTACAAATGAACTGGAAGTTTTGGAGTTTGTTGTTGATGGCAATTCTTACGGAATCAACGTTGCCAAGATCCGTGAGATTATCCAGTATCAGCCGGTTACCCCGGTTCCCAATGCTCATCCCAGTGTTGAAGGAATCTTTATGCCGCGTGACATCATGATCACGGCAATAGATCTTAAGAACTGCTTACAGAGAGGACAGTCCAGTCCCGGCGGTTTATTCATTATCACGAATTTCAATAAGCTTGACATCGCATTTCATGTAGAGCAGGTTTTAGGTATTCATCGTGTATCCTGGCAGGATATTATTTCTCCGGGTGCTACGGCCAATAATGCGGAAGACGGTATTTCTACCGGCGTCATCAAGAAAGACAATAAACTGATTATCATTCTTGACTTCGAGAAGATTGTTACGGACATCAGCCCCGAGACCGGTCTTAAGGTCAACGAAGTAAAAGCAATCGAGCATATGGACTTAAGAAATACGCCCATAGTTCTGGCTGAGGATTCAGCGCTTTTGAATAAGTTAATCGTTGATTCCCTTACGCAGGCAGGCTATACCAATGTTTCCCACTTTGAGAACGGTCAGCTTGCATGGAATTATGTAAGTGATGCATTAGATGCAGGTCGGTTGAACGAGCGGGTTGGCCTTGTTATTACCGATATCGAGATGCCTCAGATGGATGGCCACAGATTGACCAAACTGATTAAGGATAATGACGATTTGAAACATATTCCTGTAGTTATTTTCTCATCTCTTGTTAATGAAGAAATGCGTCGTAAGGGTGAATCCTTAGGTGCCGATGCACAGTTGTCGAAACCGGAGATTGGTGATCTTGTCAAAGTAATCGATCAGCTTTTAAGCCGTTAATACACAGGCCGGGGTTTTTCCCCGGCCATGTTTATTTTATGTTATGGCAACGAGCCAAGTGGACATACACAAGCGCGAATGGACATTTGGCACATAAGCAGATGGAAGGTAAACATAGAGCCCAATTTGTCCTCCACGCCTTAGTGCGGGGAGGACAGAAAACAGAAGAATTGGACACTG
>JAZLJD010000021.1:0-11974 GCA_045617725.1 Lachnospiraceae bacterium | reverse complement strand
AATCCCCGCATTTCGCAATCCGGTATATTTAGCCCTTCACTGTATTACAGCGAAACTGCTACGGATTGCGACACAAAGTGTCGCGTGAAAAATGCCTGCATTTTTCACACTAATCCCCGCATTTCGCAATCCGGTATATTTAGCCCTTCACTGTATTACAGCGAAACTGCTACGGATTGCGACACAAAGTGTCGCGTGAAAAATGCCTGCATTTTTCACACTAATCCCCTAGAAATTAAAGTACAAAAAGGTCGATACCTGCGAAAGCGACAGGATGGAGAGAATCAAAATAAGTGACAAAAGGACCGTCCCCAAAATCGTATACCGCCTCCGGTTCACTATGCCGTACGCCTTCGGGCAAAGCAGCACAATGAGAAGTCCCGCCGCAAGGTAAAGAAGGAATTTAAGCGGGCTGCCCACCGCATCGGTCACGCCCTTCGTAAGCGTAAATCCGTCAAACACCGTAAGGCGTTTCATAAAGGACAAAAACTGATGAATGCCCTCGGCGCGGAACAGCGCCCAGGCCACATTCACAAACCCGAAGGTAAAAAGGAACGTAAACCACTTAGGGAGCTTTCGAATACGTTCCTTGAACATACGGTCAAACACAAGGCAGGCGCCGTGCAGGCCGCCCCAGAGTACAAAGGTCCAATCGGCTCCGTGCCAGAGTCCCGACACCAAAAATACGATCATCTGATTCACATAGGTACGCACGCGTCCCTTCCGGTTGCCTCCGAGCGGAAAATAAAGATATGTCCGGAAGAAACGGGTCAGCGTCATATGCCACCGGTTCCAAAACTCCGAAATATTCGTACTCTTATAAGGCATGTCGAAGTTTAAGGGAATCTCAATTCCAAACAACCTTCCGAGTCCGATTGCCATATCGCAGTATCCCGAAAAATCGAAATAAATCTGCAGGGTATAGGCCAGCATCACACAAAGTGCCGTCGGCGCATTTAGTTTCCACACATCCGAGAAAGCGGTGTCCACCGCCCTTCCGAAGATATCCGCGAGGAGTACTTTTTTGCCAAGTCCCAGAATGAACAGAGCCAGACCGTCCGCAATCATCCCTGCATCCGTCCTCTTTAAAACCGTCGCACGAAACTGCGGAATCATCTCCTTATGCGTTACAATCGGGCCGGCCACGAGCTGCGGAAAAAAGCAGACAAACAAGGCATATTCGAGGAAGCCGTACTCCCGCGCCTCGCCGCGATAGGCATCCACCTGAAAGGACAGCTGCTGAAACGTAAAGAAGCTGATACCGAGCGGAAGCATAAGCTTAAGGAGCTTAAGGTTCGTGCGGAATACCGCATTCACATTGGAAATAAAGAAATCATAATACTTAAACACAAAGATGGACAAAAGGTTTAGTAAAATCGCAGTCACAAGGAGAGCCTTCCTGCCCGCCTTGTTCGTCGTTTTTTGCAAAAGAATATAAAATACGTAATTTACAAGGATGCTGCCGATTAGGATAAAGAGGTAGGTGGGATGAAAATATCCATAGAAACAAAGGCTTGCCAGGATCAAAAATGCATACACGAGGGAGGGGTGCCCGGTACGTTTTAAGAGGCTGTAGCCCAAAAGACAGAGCGGCAAAAAGCACAATATGAAAATATATGAGTTAAAAAGCATCTGCTTCCTCCGATAGACAAATTTGATTTCGTGATGTAATATGATTACACTTTGTCATAAACGAAACAATATGGAGTCCCTATGAAAAAATTATTTTCGACCAAAGCCATGGTCATTGTTCTACCTGTCGTAATCGCGGTGATCATCATCGCCATTATCATAAGGCTGACCCTCTGGGATCGCGGTTTCTTCACGCATGAGCCGGACTGGAGCGCCATTGAAGCGGATATCGGTGCCGAATCCAGTGATTTCTATATCATGCGGAATCCCGCCGAAGTGAACAATCCCGACGGAATCACCACCATCGTACTGCTCGGCGATGACACCTTTGCCGGCGAACGCGGTAAGTCCGGTGTTGCTGCTTACCTCACCGAATATACGGGTGCTACCGTTTACAACTGTGCTTTTGAAGGAGCCTTGGGAGCCAGTTACTTCCCCAGCTTCAATGTGGAGTACGGTAACGATTCCTTCAGTCTGTATCGTATCGCCGCCGCCACGGCTGCCGATGATTTCATCCTGCAGAAGGCCTATCTCGATGTAACTTCCATGCGGAAGGACTACTTCGAGGATACCATCAACCTGCTGGAAGACATCAATTTTAAGAATGTCGATGTCTTTGTTCTGAACTTCGGTATCAACGATTATCTCGCGGATTTCCCGGTTGTCAATTCCGAGGACGGAATGGACATTGCAACCTACTTAGGTTCCATGCGACGTGCACTGGACCTCATTCAGAGTCATTATCCGGAAGCAACCATCGTGGTTTCCGGTCCGCACTATGTGGATTATCTTGCAGATAACGGCACTTACCTTCCGGGCGATCGCACCAAGAACGGTGCCGGATATCTTTTGTCCACCTTCATGCGCAGCACCCTGGAAGAATGTCAGGGCCGCAGCATTACCTTCCTCGATAACTACTTCGGAATGGATTATGTAAGAACGGAACCCGATACCTATCTGGAAGACGACCACAAAACCCTGACCGAGGAAGGTCGGAAAAAGCTTGCGGAACGTATCGCATACGCCATCGTTTACCGTCTTGGTTACGAATTTAAAAACTGATTTTACTTACAAAGCATTTTGAAATCCCGGGTTATGCCCCGGGATTTTTTATTTACTCAGGAAGTAATACTTTGTGCCGTCCGCGGATTCCATCAGAACATCGTAGTTTTGATACCCGTACCCACGGTTTAGGTAATCAATGATATCAAAATCCGGCATATTCTCCGTCGTCATGAGAACAATCCCTTCGCTCCTTGCAAGGAGGGCATCGTCCTTAATTCGGTAAAGGACCTCGGGCGTAGCCGTCATGGTATACGAAAAATGCATCATTTCCGTAATGTTTCCGTAAATATCGTCGCCAACAAAAACGCTGGGGAAATCCTCATAATCCGCCGCAATTTCCTCTTTGGCACTGCTGCCCGACATCAGGTATTCCGAGTTATAAAATACGATGCCCGGAAGCACCAGAATACACAGGCCGATGGATATGATCCACTGCCTCCGCATGCCTTTCATGGGCAGGAGATGCAGCATTTCGTCAATGCCCCAGACCATAAGAACGAGGAGAATCGGGAAGGTGCTTAAAAGGTAGCGGTCCGAATAGCAGGCAGCCGACGCGAGCGGGAAAAGAAGATACACAAAGGTCGGAAGCAGCATAAGCGCCGGGAGCCGGAACGTGTTTCTGTCAACGCGGAGCTTTCGCATGAAAAGGCAGCTTAGGCCGACTGCGGCAAAAAAGGCAAGAAGCACAAACCCGAGGTATTCATTACCGAAAACATTCTTAAGGTACAAAAGGACAAACTCAAACGGAGACACACGCCAGTCGATTTCGGCCAGCTTCTGCCAAAGCGTAATTGCCATGTGCACATCCCGGTTATAAAGGAAATCACTGATGACAATAAGGAGTCCTCCCGTAAGAACACCGAGTACGGCAGGCAGGAAATACTGCTTCCATTCTTTTTTGCCTTCAGAGAATATACAAAGCAGCATATATACCGAAATCAGTGCCAAAAGGAATATCGTGAAATAAAACTGTGTCAGCATGCCGAGCACGATGGACAAAAACAGCCGAACGGAGGAACGCTTTTTGTAGTTCCTCGTGAAAAACAGAGCATGCTCGTAAAGGGTCCAAAATACACTGAAGGAAACCATCATGTAAGGCTTCACAATCAAAACACCGGTAATCGCGCCCACGCTGAAGCCGTATATGGCGATGCAGTACGGCGCCATCTTGGGCCGGTCCAGCACATCCCCCGAAAACCGTACCAAAAGGATCAGGGTGCCCAAAAGGAACAGCATATTAAGGCCGCATCCCATCCATTTGCTGATGGTGCCCATTTTAAGGGCAGCTACAAGATGCAACAGGATTCGGTAAAGCGGCGGATTGAAATCCGCGTAGCTGTAGGACATAGCGGTGGAGAAATCAAACAAATCCGCCCGTCCTACCGTAACGGCGTCCCTCACATCCTGCTTTGATACCCAGACATTGTCGCCCGAATACAGCGTATCATACAACCTTCCGACGTTGCCGTAGGCATTGGCGGATTCGAAGCTCATGACCTCATCGGGATGCAGACCGTCCTTGGCATACACAAACACGGCCATCATGATGAGAATCATGGCAATCAGCACTATATTAAAAACACGAATCTGACGTTGTATTAGTTTTTCGCGCATAATCATCCCTCATCCTGCGCATCGAAACGGGTGTTTCGCAGGACATAGTAATAATCGTCAATAATCGTTTCCAGTTCATACCCGTGCTTTTCATAATCATCGCTCATGCACTGGTCGTGGGTGTAGATTACGTAATCGCACTGATAATGGTCCACTATATCGATATTTATGCAGACATCCTGCATGGTATCATACAAATCGTTACCGCCGTTCCAGCCGGGATCCAGCATCTCGCGGCCGTAAAAGAGGTTCACATGCGTCGTGTACTGGCGGATGTAGGGGATAAATGAAACCGGTATGGCTACCCAGATATCGCGGCCCTTCCTTTCGGACACTCCGTTAAAGTAATCGCCCACATCGATGACATCCTGTGGAAGCTGATACAGATTCTCGGCCTTCCTTACGGGGGTTGACGGCGTTGACTTATACGTAAAGGCACCGCACAAAACAATCAGGAGAATGACGGGAAGCAGCATCCTCCGCTCCTTCCGGATCACGTATACGGCGACTGCGGAAATTGCAATGGTGATGGGAAGCAGCCAGAGCAGGCGGCGATAGGTATCGTCTCCCACAAAACGGTAGTAGAGATTCGACAGCGGCGGGCAAAAAGCAAGCACAAAAACGACACAGGAAGTATACACAAGTAGCCACTTGCGTCCGTCCCTGTAGCAAAAGGCCAGGTACAAAAGAGCGCACAAAAACACTGCGACCAAAAGGCCCTGTCCCGCATATTCACGATATTGCATAAAAAGTTGTGCCATTTTCCAAAGTACCTCTATCGAAGAAACACATAAAGCACGGCATAAGCCAGAATAATGAGTGCCGGCAGAAATACTATGTTGAGAATCATGAGCGGCTTTTTAAAATAAACTGCCAGCAGAACCGCCAGAATTCCGACAAGAACCGTAAGCAGAAACAAACTCATGGTGGAAGCAAAAAGGCCGGTAAGCGTAATCAGGGAAAGGGTGATGATTCCGGTCACGTATTCCCTTCGGTAGGCCGTCTTTCCGCTGTCGTAATAAATACTCTCCCGCTGCCTGTAGCGCGTATCAAACTTACTCAGATAATACAGGAAAACCCAGAAAATCGCCGGAATCACAAGACCGGAAAGCATCGCCTTGCCCTGCCAGGTTCTGGTTAAAAGGTAATTCTCCGTTGCGAAACGAGAGGTGTTGCCGAACAGATTCAAAAGGCCGATAAGGAACAGGTACAGGGAAGCATATTCCCTGGGAACCAGCGTCATACCAATGAGAAGCTGCGTAATATAAGCAAGCAGAATCACCACCGGCGGCCATACGGTATGTGCGATTATGGTAGGATGAACCCCGCTGATTCTTCCCAAAAAGCTGTAGAACAGAGGGAAGCCCGACAGGGAATGACGTACATCGAATTCCATCGGGTAACCGCTGTAAGGATCCAGGGTGTAAAGGGTATCCTTCTCATAGGCCTCCAGGGCTTCCGCCAGATAGTAGGCATCATCCGCATTGGGCGTCTCATAGTAAAATCCGGCTGCAATCTGTGCAATCATAAGAAGAACGGCCAGAACATAAAAGCATGCGGAAAAGCCTTTAAGTCCTTCCCTTCTGTCCTCAAACAAAGCCCGGCCGGGTCTTATGAGCTTCATAAAATAGACGCCGTAGCCAAAGAAGGCCAGCGGGACATACACGCAGATTGACACCATCGTAAGCTGTGTCATGGTCAAGTGCAAAAGCACGGCTATGGTGGAGAGTATCTGGAAAATACCGAGCACGACAAAATAACCGGTTAAAAAGCTTTGCATCGCTTTTACGCCGAGGGTATCCCGTTCTCTCTGCAGGGTAATCGGCATTCCGATTCCGAGCGGGAGCAATATGAGCCATACCACTAAAAGAAATATCTTCATTGCCTTATCTCACACACATATATCCGTTCAGTGTATCAAAAGAAACTTTGTCAACAAGTACATCAAACTTTTTGTCATAAACGAGGAAATTCAGGCCGTTGTCCGACAGACGGTTTGATGTACCGTCAATCTTTGTATAACGGTCAAGGGACGGAACACGGCCACCTTCGAAATCCTCCCGGTCGGTTGCGGTCGCCTGAATGTGAATGCTGTGCGAACCCGTCGTGTAATAGGAATCACAGGGCTCAAGACTTTCATCCACCCATACGAACGCTCCGTCCTCCAAAATCCAGAAACCACCGTCGCTTATGGAGTAGCAATACATCGTATCGCCCACAGGTGCCTCGCTGTGATACCATTTCTTCGCTCCGTCCGTTTCTTTCCCCGTACCTACGGAGGTTTCGGTCTCACTGTCATAAATGGAAAGCGACGAAAGAGCCTGTGCCAGATACTGATTCTTAATGGAGTTCATGCCCTCCATGCTTACAACCACGAGATATCCTTCGCCAAAACCGGCCAGATACTCCGCATACTCGTTCATATTTGTTATCTTCGTAATCGCGTGATTCTGCTTCATGCGTGTCCATTCGGCGGAATTAAGCTCCCAAGATTCATACGCCTCTTCCCCGTAATGATTGGGAAGATCGTAATTCTCGCTCAGATAGTTGCCGATGTATGCCGTGTACTTATCGGTACCCGAGGCGGACAGATGGCTGTTCTCCGCATAATCGCACTGAAGATTCAGGCCGATTTCGTCCCGATAGCAGTTGAAATCTATGAAGGGAACTCCGTTCTCTTTTGCGAAGCGGCCCGCTGCATCAAAGTACCTTGCGGAATACTCATCCAGCCCCGTATAGGGAGAAACAAAGAACAGGATCTCGCAATCTTCCTCTTTGGCAAGGTCAATCATCTTTTTAAGGTACTCTTCCGTCTTGCCAAGCAGGCTGACTTCCTCACGAGGGAGGAACGGATCGTAAAGCGCTGCCTGCGAGAAATCCGTACTCTCAAAGTAGGACCAGAAGCCCTTGTAATGCTCGCCGTATTTACTTTCGAAGGGCCAAAAATTCTCCTTCTTAATTTCAGCATAGCTTCCATGATACACGGAAGGTGCAAACAGATAGGTAAGGAATTCATCCTCAGGCACACCGGCCCGAATGGCATCGATTTTGTTCTTACTCCACTTCATTCCGTAGCAGGATTCCGGGATACGCGTCGCCTCATACTCTTCCTCGCCCACAACTCGCAGCAGCTCGACCGCCACCAGCTTGGGATGCTGCGTCTTAAACGCCTCCACCATGTTGTAATAGCTTTCCCAGATTGCCTGGTTGGAAGAGCCCAGAACGAAGGAGGAAATGCCCTGATAGTCCCATAAAACCGCGGGGTTCACATCTGTGAATACATGAGAGGAACCCAAAAACAGGACATCGATGGTATCCTCTTTTTCCTTGTAGAACCTGCGCATCGTCATGTTGCCCGTGTAGTTGTGTATGTCAAGCAGGGAATTCAAATACAGCAGAACCACTGCGAGCGCCGCAAAAAGCAATATGCACTTTGTAAAGTTTTTCAAAAACTTCTTCATTACGTCGTCCTCTAAAATTGGAAATATATGAATGCCTGTGCATCATAAGCCGGTCCATACATACCGAACACAAACAGCATCGATACAAGGAAAATAACAAGAACCGCCGTGAAAATGGGGCCCTGCTCCTCCACAAAGGCATCGATACGTTTCTTCCTGCATACCCAAAGCAGATCCACCAAAAGAAGCAGAACAAGGGAAACAAGGAGAATCCGGAATTCGGAAATCGGGAAGGTGTCCGTATACAGCCCGCCGTTTACCAGTACCCAGGGATTAAACTGCGTAAGCATACGCTTTATATAACCGCCGGCCTGCCATATATTGTCTGCTCTGAAAAAGATAAAGGCAAAAACAACCAGGGCAAAGGTCCAAATCCTCTGATACAGGGCAAATCCGAAGGAGTCCTCGCGGACGCCGATTAATTTCCTTACAAACTTACGCACGGGCATGAGAATCTCGCCGATAATCTGATACAGACCGTGCAGGCCGCCCCAGATTACGTAGGTCCAATCGGCACCGTGCCAAAGTCCGCTTGTTAAGAACACAACCATGATGTTGAAATACTTCCGAAGCTTACCCTTTCGGTTGCCTCCGAGCGGGATGTAGAGATAATCCCTAAACCAGAGGCTTAAGGAAATGTGCCAGCGTCTCCAGAAGTCCTTGATGCCGGTAGCCAGATAAGGTGCCGTGAAATTGTCCATAATATCAAAGCCCATCACCTCGGCCGCGCCGATGGCTATGGTGGAATAGCTGTGGAAATCGCAGTAAATCTGGAAGGTAAAGAAGATGGCCGCAACGACCAGCTCCACGGTGCCGTACGCCTTGAAGGAATTGAATACCATGTCGACGTACCGGGCCAGGCGGTCTGCTACCACGACCTTTAAAAACATGCCCCAGAGCATGAGGATGAGTCCTTTCTTGATGCGTTTCCAGTCGTAGAGGCGCTTTTGATCCATCTCCTGAAGCTGCGAAAGAAGATGCCCGCTGCGCTCAATGGGACCTGCAACCAGCTGCGGGAAAAAGCTTACAAACAGCGCATAGCGGAACGGATTGTGTTCCGCCTCCACATCCCCGCGGTACACATCCACGGTGTAAGAAAGTGCCTGGAACGTATAGAAAGAAATTCCGACCGGCAAAAGTAGCTGAAGGGAAGCGGAAATCTCCCTGCCGCCCGCTTTTGTGAGGATCAGATTCAGATTGTCCACGGTGAAGTTGAAATACTTGAAGACAAAAAGAATGCCCAGATTGATGATAAAGGAAAGGGCTACGACCCACTTACGCTTGTGCCGTGCCAAAAGAAGACCGCTGCCCCAGGTGATAAGGGTCGAAGTCAGTATAAGGAGTGCGTAGGTTCGGTCCCAGCACATATAGAAGTAATAGCTGGCGATAAGCAGCCAGTACAGCCTTGCTTTCTTCGGTATTACAAAATAAAGCAGGACAACAATCGGAAAGAATATAAAAAATTCAAAAGAATTAAACAGCATAACTACTCCAAATCAAATTATAGTAACCCATCATTCCCATTTTACCTTCTGTCGATAGTTTAGGCAAGGCTTGCCTTGTTTACTCCTAACGTTTTGTGGTAAAATCGAATGGATTATGGAGGTGGAAGGATGAATTTTACTGAACTGAGCAGGAAATACAAAAGTCTGGACCTGATTCTTTCGGAGGATCCGGAACACGGACGGAAATACCTTCTTTTTGGCAACTCGGATGGCAAGATGTGGTTACTTCCGGCGGACGTTCTGAGAACCGCACTGTGCATCTACCAGCCTTCCTCTCAAAAGGGACGGCTTTTAAAGAGCCTCCTGCCTGCACTTATGAAGCTGGCACCTTCCATGGCGCTCTCAAAAACAGGCGGCGAAATTCTTTCCCTACGTCATACCGAGCGTTTTGACGCCCTCCTTTCCGAAACATTTGACGGAAATATTCCGGATACGGCCATCTTTCTGGGCACTCCGGGTGTACATACCAAACTCACTCTGCAGTTCTTTAAAGGACAGGAAATCTTTGCTTACGGCAAGCTTTCTTATTCCGGGGAAGCCATTAAGCTTACAAAACACGAGGAGGAAGTCCTTGAGAGCCTTCGTCTTGCAGGCTACGAAAGGATGCCCCGCGTTCTTTTTGGCGGCACGCCGTTTGATGAATCAAATGCCCGGCTTCTGATTCAGTCCACCACCAAAACTCCTTCTTCGGGGGTGGCACATTCCCTGAAGGTGGAGCACTATCAGGCCGTTGTGGAGCTGATGGGACTTACCGGGCGTACCTGTGCGTTCTCGGAAACCACGTATTGCAAGGACCTTCTGCGTTTACGCGCCGCGCTGGCGGAACGAATCCTGCACGAGAGGAACTTAAGCGTTCTTCTGACCGATGCGATTGATGCGGTTATAAGCAGGGAGAGCAACTACGAAAGCGTGACTTACGTTCGATGCCACGGCGACTTTACCCCCTGGAACACGTACCTTGCAGGCGGGCGGCTCGAACTGTTTGACTGGGAATATTCGAAGGAGGAATATCCCCCGTATTATGACATTTTCCACTTTACCATTTCACGCTGCTACTATGAAAAACACATGACGGCTGCCGAAATCAGCAGCTTCCTTAAGAATAAACTGTTGCCGGAGATGAGCCTGTTAACGGAGGAAGCGGATTTTCTTTTGCTTGAGTATCTTCTGGGTATTCTGGCGCTTTACGAGAGCCGTTGTCCCCGCGAGGTTCGGCTTTTGGACAGCCATCCCGTGGTTCAAATCTTCAGCGACATTTTGAAGGACCTGAAAGGATCAATATGAGAATCATTATTATAGGCGGCGGCGGTTTTCTGGGAAGTAACCTGCGCCGTACCCTTTCGCAAACCGAATATGAAACGCACAGCTTCGATGTAGTCCCCGCTACGCAGCATTTCCCGAATGTAACCGACCATGTTGCAACCGACGATGCGGTCTACGGAGACTTCCTTAAGCCCGGTGATATCGTCTTTTACCTGCGCTGGGTCGGAGTCCCCGCCGATACGGTGAACGACGCCGCTTTAAGCTATGAACTGAACGTGACCGCCGGCATCCGATTCTTCGAAATCTGCCAAAAATGCGGCGTTTCTTCCATCATTTTTGCCTCTTCGGGCGGTGCCGTTTACGGCCGTCCCAAGTACCTGCCCATCGACGAGCAGCACCCCATAAACCCGCAGTCCTTTTATGGGGCTCAGAAACGCAACATCGAGGAATATCTGGAGCTTGCGAGTCGTAAATCGGGCATCCGTACCCTGTGCCTTCGTATTTCCAATCCCTACGGCCCGGGCCAAAAACCATTTCGCAGTCAGGGCGTCATCGCGACCTTTATGGCCGCTGCGCTCCTGAAAAAGCCCGTCACGCTCCGCGGCGACGGAAGCTACACCCGCGACTACATCTACATCGACGACCTGATGAAGTACTTTTTGGCCGCCGTAACTTATAAGGGAGAGCACCATATCATCAATGTGGGCAGCGGACATGCCACCGCCCTTTCGGAGATTGCGGACCGCATCGACGCGTTGACCGGGACCGTGCTGACCCGCAATTACGTTCCCGCCGCCGATACGGACGTCCCCGCGAGCGAGCTCGACACGACGCTGTGCAGGCAGGAACTCGGCGACTTTGTGACCACTTCCCTCACGGAAGGCCTCACTTCCATGCTGCGCACCTGGGACGCCGCTTCGCAGGAATTTGTTATTTAGGGACGTTCCTTTTGTCACGAGGATGTGTACTTATAGGGACGGGGGGTTCTGGCACATTAAAGTGCTAAAGCAGCACGGTGAGGAACCCGGCAGGCTGCGAACGTGTCGGTTTGACGTCGCGTAAAGCGAGCAGTTACAGTTTCATGGCTGATAAAGCGCATGGAGCGTAGCTAAGCGTGGCACGGTTGCTTATCGCAGGACGTTCCTTTTGTCACATGAATGCACGAAAGACGTGGTGCGGAACCCGGCAGGCTGCGAACGTGTCGGTTTGCGGTCGCGTTAAGCGAGCAGGCTCAGTTTCATGGCCGATAAAGCGCTTGGAGCGTAGCTAAGCGTGGCACGGTTGCTTATCGCGGGACGTTCCTTTTGTTACATGAATGCACGAAAGAAGTGGTGGGGAACCCGGCAGGCTGCGAATGTGTCGGTTTGCGGTCGCGTTAAGCGAGCAGGCTCAGTTTCATGGCCGATAAAGCGCATGAAGCGCACAAATCGGCGG
>JAZLJD010000020.1:0-13520 GCA_045617725.1 Lachnospiraceae bacterium | reverse complement strand
ACTTGCAGAATACTTTCCAAAACACTTAGAAAACCATAACTCGAAGTGTGATTCGTCTCTATATGGAATTGTTCAAGCTCCGGCCGACGCACCGTTTTAGTGCTTTAATGTGTCAGAACCCCCCGTCCCCCCTAGTCCGTCCCCACTGGTTCGAGCTCCGGCCGCCGCACCGCTTTAGTGCTTTAATGTGTCAAAAACCCCCGTCCCCATTAGTAAAAAACGGCCGCTTGCACACAAATATTGCAAGCAGCCGCCATAATTCTAATTATCAGCCTTTCTCAAGAGCCAGAGTTCTGGTCGTGATGTCGCATACGGAAGCAGGTCCGTAGTACTGGATTGCACCGGGATAGGTGAAGCAGGTCTCTACTGCCCACTCTTCACGATGTGCTTCGAAGTATTTGAACGGCTTGCCGTCAAGTTCAACAAGAGCTTTCTTAATAACGGGCTTGTCCTCGCCGTTACGACGCTCCATGTTCATCATCTTGGTGATAGGCATACCACCTGCAACCCACTCCTCAGCAGGCTTGGAGATATTGGAAACCTTTGAAAGGTATCCGGTGTAGCCATACTGAATCAGCATGAATGCATTGTAGCCTAATGAATAGCAGTAATCTGCATCGAAGTTTGAAGGGAATGCACATCTTCCTTCATAACCGAAGAAGTGATGCTGTGCACCGAACTTACCCTTGTAGGTTCCTGCTGCCTTACGCTTTGCAAGTTCGTTCTTAACCATCTCGGAGAAGAGCTTCTCGGACTCGATTAAGGAAACCTGTACGTTACCGTGAGGATCTCTCTCAAGGAAGAGCTGCTGCTGAATGCCCTGAGGAAGGATATCGAATACCTTGAAGGACTCAGCGGTAAGGCCCTCTTTGATGAAATTGTATTTAGCATCCCAGGAAGGAAGTGCATTGAAAGCTTCGGTCTTGCTGCCTGCAAGAAGCTCGTTGATTTCAGCGATCAGCTTGGAGAACTCGGGAACGAATTCAACAATACCTTCGGGGATAATTGCAACACCGAAGTTGTTGCCGTTTGCTGCACGTTTCTCAACGGAATCTGCAATGTAGTTGGTAATCTGTGCGAGTGACATCTTCTTGGCTGCAACTTCCTCACCGATTAAGCAGATGTTCGGCTGGGTCTCAAGTGCACACTCCAGTGCAACGTGAGAAGCGGAACGTCCCATAACCTTGATGAAGTGCCAGTACTTTTTGGCGGAATTGGCATCACGCTCGATGTTACCGATTAACTCGGAGTAAGTCTTGGTAGCGGTATCGAAACCGAAGGAAGCCTCGATATCCTCATTCTTTAAGTCGCCGTCGATGGTCTTCGGGCAGCCGATTACCTGAACGCCGGTGTTATGAGCAGCCATGTACTCAGCGAGAACAGCTGCGTTGGTGTTACTGTCATCACCACCGATGATTACGATAGCGGTGAGGCCGTGCTTTTGAGCAACCTGCTCAACAACTGCGAACTGTGCTTCCGTCTCGAGTTTGGTTCTGCCGGATCCGATGATATCAAAACCACCGGTATTTCTGTACATATCAATATATGCATCGTCGAATTCGATGAAGTCGTCCTCCAAAAGTCCGCTGGGGCCGCCCTTGAAGCCTAAAAGAACATTGGCAGCATCGGTAGCCTTAAGAGCATCATAAAGACCGCACACTACGTTATGTCCTCCGGGTGCCTGGCCGCCGGAAAGGATAACACCTACAACCTGCTTTTTGGCCTTAGAGGTGTTCTGACCCTTCTGGAAGGTAATCTCGCACTTGCCGTAGGTGTTGGGGAACAGAGCCTGAATGCGGTCCTGGTCAGCAACGCTGGCGGTAGCAGCGCCTTCCTTTACACAAATTTCAGCGATACCGTTTCGAAGCATTCCGGGAAGTTTCGGGGAATACTCGTATCTTGCTTTCTGAAGAGGTGAAAGATTCATAATATTACTCCTTTTCTTATAAGGTTATTTTTTCCAATAGATATACTAAATCCTAAAGGCCAAAAAGTAAACCTTTCAATCGCTTTTTCTAAAGTTCCGTATACACAAAGTTCGAGAATTCTGCCTTGCCACCGCACTCTTTCGTGGAAAATGCGGTAATGCCGAAACGATATCCCGTAAAGTGTTGCAGCATAAAGGGCATGTTCCGCTTAAATCCGGATTCCGTATAGCCCTCGCCCAAATCATAGAAGAAGGTAGCGATGTTGCCTCCTGCAAAGTCCGCATGCACCTTAAAGGTTGCCTTTTTGGAAGCTGTCGTCGCGATTACATGCACGGCATCCTCCGTCTTCGGGTCCGGTTTCTCCATGTAAACCACCGAGCAGCCTTCCTTCTCAACGCGGAGGCCGATAAATCCGTAGCAGAACTGCAGCGCGGTAAGGCCGGCCATATCGCCTTCCTTCATTCCGCTCACATCCACGGTAATCTCGCCCTCGCAGCCCGGCTCGCACATACGCTGGGTCAAGGTGTTCTGCGCTTCGGTGGGCGAGCCCACTACCTTGCCGGTCTCTACGCAGTATGTACCGCGCTTTATATCCCTTGTAATAAGTGACAGGGTCGGTTCATGATTGAACTGCCATCTTTCATGGAAGCCAAAGCAGGAACCCTTGCCGTAAACCGTCGTAAAATCATCGCTTCCCACAAGAGGGAGATACTCATGCGGATAATCACAGGCGGGCGTAAGGTCCTCAGCGGGCAGCTTGCCATGATCGCCTATCACGGGTTGCCTACCCTCCCAGTGCATCGGGATGACATAGGGAATACGACCGCTTCCGCCGCGATCCTGGAAGAGAACGGCATACCACTTTCCGTCCGGGGTGTCGACAATCGCTCCCTGTGCGATACCGCCGCCCGAGTTATTGTCGTCCATGAAGATGTCCCCACCGGTCCACTCGCCGTCCAGGGAATCGCTCATAAAGCAGGCTTCCGTTCTGAACCAGCGGCCGGGAATGGAATGGATAAAGAACAGGTAATATGTTCCGTTTATCTTATAAAAATGCGTACCTTCGAGGCCCAAAGCGTTTCCGGGCGGGTCCTCCAGGACCATCTTGTGGAAACCGCCTTCCTTCGGCCCTGTCAGGTCTTCGTTTAGTTCCGTAATGTAAATCTGACGATTGCCGTACGCAATGTAAACTCTTCCGTCGTCGTCAAAAAGAAGCGAAGAATCATGGTAGAAACCGGCCACTTCCTGTTTCTTCCATTCTCCGTAGATATCCTTGGTCGTATAAAGATAGGTCTTATGGGTATCGTTGCAAATAAAGCAGATATAGAAAATTCCGTTGTGATAACGGAAAGATGCCGCCCACATGCCTGCTCCGTAGGAATTGCCCTCCGTAAGCGTCTGGCGGTCCGTCGAATCAAGACGATCGTAAACATAGGTTGCATGCTCCCAGTTTACCATATCGTAAGAACGCAAAATCTCGCAGCCCGGCATGAAATACATCGTTGTGCCAAGCATATAATACACATCACCCACACGAATCAGATCATTGTCCGGGAAATCCACCTTTAATATTGGTTTATGCATAAGTTACCTCCTGTTGTGCTCAATGTCTAGGCAGTTCCAATATAGACGGATTTCCTTTTCTTTTCCATGTGTTTTTTTGCAATTTAGGTTAGTATTTTTCCTGCCTTGTGATGAATTCCAACTGCTCTCCCGCTGCCGTCTGATACCGTACGCCAACCGGTCTGTTTCCGAGCCAGATGCTCTCAAAAACCTGTGCGTCCTTCATCACTTCCCCGATGGGGGCAAGCATTCCCGCTTCTTTTTTGTTATACTCCTCCCACAAAGGCTTTAGCAAAAGTGCCGCCTGCTCAAAGTTCCGCACGCGGTAATACTGAAACAGCGGCAGCTTGTACATACTCTCCTGCTCCGCAAAAAAGAAATTCGGGAAATCACAGGGTTTCCCCGTGTCTCGAAAGCCGAATTTGTTATGTAAACCTATTGAAGCTGCATTTTCCGAATGCACGGAAGCTACCAGATATTCTGCCGCCTCGTATTCCTTCACTTCTGCGATGGCGTGCTCATAAAGCATCGAGGCTACGCCCTGCTTCTTGTATTCCTCCCGCACATGCACATCGCCGATGAGCCAGGTCGTGCAACTCTCGGGATTTCTGAGGCAACGAAGGTAGCCGATTATTTTGGTTCCCCTAAAGGCAATGCATTCGAACCAGGATACGGCATATTCTCTTTGAAACCAGTCACAGAATTCGGTCTGGCGGTCCGCATCCTCGGGAAGCAGTTCCTTCACTTCGCAGAAGAAGTCGGAAAGCCGTGCCTGCTCGGCCGCGGTGCGTTTTCTGTGGGAATCAACAATTTGAATCTTTATGTCCATAATTTGTAAGGTTAACGAAACCGATTGTAAATCTGTGTGTTGATGCGATACATGTCAGGACACCAGTTCGTGCCCGCGATTCGGTCGATGTGATAAAGCGTAACGACCTCGTCGGAAACATTCAGGAAAACGCGATGGTCCGATTCAACCGGATCCCGCATGGTGACATTCACATAAAGAGCGGTTTCGTAACCGTTGTGTGTCTCCTCATCGCAGCTTGTTACAATGGGCTCCACATGTAACTCGTCGTACCAGGTAAACGGCCAATCGCAGTTCCACATAAGCTCGTCTTCCGAACTGTATTGCTTAAAATAGGAATATGTGCCGTCTTCCTCGAAGAATACTTCGATGTAGGTTCCGTCATCCATGCGGTAGATTCTGTCCCGCTCGTCTACAAGGGCCGGTTCATAGGTTCCGCCCGAGGCATCCCACAAGCCGGCATCATCGCCCTTTGATTGGATTTCTGCGATTCCCTTTCCGATTTGATTCATGATTCCCTGATAATCATTTCCAAGATCATCCGAAATTCCATCCATGACATCCTCCATGGTATCATTGATTTCCTTTCGAACCCGGTCTTCCACGGTTTCAAATATTCCATCGGTTAAGTCGCAGCCCGAAAGCATGGCAACGAAGGCTACCATTCCGATGATTATGCTTGTTTTTTTCATAACTGTCCCCTTATCTGTTGAAATCCTTGCCTAAAATGGCGCTGACATTATTGTAAATAGCAAGTGCAACATCCGGCTTATTCATGGAATAAACATGAACATTCGTGATGCCGTTGGCGTAAAGATCAATGATCTGGTCCGTTGCGTACGCAATGCCGGCCTGCTTCATGGCATCGGGATCGTTGCCAAAGTAGTCTACCAGGCTCTTGAAACGCTGCGGCATGAACGAGCCCGAAAGCTTGATGGCGCGGTCTACCTGATTGGCATTCGTGATGGGCATGATTCCCGGAATGACGGGCACGGTCACGCCCATCTCGCGTAATTTATACAGGAAATTAAAGAAAAGATTGTTATCAAACACCATCTGCGTGGTCAGGAAATCGGCTCCGGCTTCCACTTTCTCTTTAAGGTGCAGGAGGTCTTCCTTCTGGTTCGCACTCTCCGGATGCTTCTCTGGGTAGCAGGCTGCGCCGATGCAGAACTCTGCGTCGCTCGCCTTAAGCTCGCGAATAAGTTCCACCGCATGACGGTAATCCCAGGTTGCCGGGTCCGTTTCTGCCAGTTCGGGCGTCATGTCGCCACGAAGCGCCATGACATTCATGATTCCCGCGGCCTTCATATCCTCGATGCGCTCATGCACCGTCTCCTTGCTTGACGAAACACAGGTCAGATGTGCAAGGGTCGGAACATCGTACCGCTCCATAATGTTTTTGGCAATATCCAGCGTATACTTGCTGGTTCCGCCGCCTGCCCCGTAGGTAACACTCATAAACGCGGGTTTGTAGCTCGCAATGGCTTCCGTCGCCGCCTTCACACTCTCGAATCCCGATTCCTTCTTCGGAGGGAACACCTCAAACGACAGCGACATATTCTTCTTATTCAAAATATCAATAATCTTCATTTTTGCTCCTGTTGGGACTTATGGGGACGGGGGTTTCTGACACATTAAAGTGTTAAAGTGTAGCACGCCCGACAAAATCCGTCAAATTCATCCCGCTTACGGCTTTATTTTTTGCATTATATATAATATACTCTCTTTATTGCAAATCTTGCAACATTCATATCATTCATTGCGGCCTTCCCGCCGCGTCACATCTATCATCACAGGAGGTATACATGCCCAGAGCAGCACGTCTAAAAAGCAACACCCACATCTATCATGTTATCGTCCGCGGCAACAATCGTCAGGCCATCTTTCAGGACGAACGCGACTATCACTACTACTTCAAATGCCTTTTCGGTGCCAAAAACAATCACAGCCTTGATTTTTACGCATATTGCCTTATGCCAAACCATGTGCACCTGCTGGTGTACGACCCGGCCGACCGGCTTTCCGACGCCATGCGACAAATTTCCACTAAGTATGTCTATTATTACAATCACAAGTACGGTCGCGTCGGTTACCTGTTTCAGGATCGGTTCAAAAGTTTCCCGGTCGAGACCGAGACTTACGCGCTCACACTGGTTCGCTACATCAACCAAAATCCGATTCGCGCAGGCCTGGAAAGGACGCTCGGTGCTTACCCCTACAACAGCTACGCTGACATTCTGAGCGGAATCGGTTCGCTGGTTAACCCGAATTTCGCTAAGTCCTTTTTTGCAAGTTCGGAACAACTTTTTGAATATTTCTCTACAATTGTGCCAAAAATGACACCGCAGGGTGCGCGCATTTCGGATGCAGCCGCAAGCGAGCTGATGGCAAAACATTGTAAATGTAAAAGTCCATCTGCTTTTGCACAGATGGACTCTAGTGAACAAATTCGCACTATTCAAATCATGTTAAGGCTTCTGATTCCGGCGAGCCAAATCGTCAGGATCACCGGTGTCTCCAAATATCTGGTCCGCAAGGCTTCTGAGGCACTTCATCACTTTAATGTGTCAGAAACCCCCGTCCCCACCAGTGTGCAGGCATCGGGATACGGGAGGGGCTTTGAGTAAACGAAGCCCTGAACGAAATCGCAGTTCAGCTCGGTCAAAAGCTTAAGCTGTGCCTCGTTCTCAACACCTTCGGAAATGACTTCGCAGTCAATCAGGTGTCCCATGTAGATGATGGTATTAATGAAGTCACGATTGCGTTGGTTGTTCTCGATGTCATCAATCAGTGACTTGTCAATCTTTAAGAGACTGATAGGCAGCTTCAGAAGCTGTTCCATGGAACTGTATCCGGTTCCGAAATCGTCAAGTGCAATCATGACGCCCATCTTACGAAGTTCTCCGACATTGCGAAGAGTCTGTTCGGGGGATTCGGAGAAGGAATATTCCGTAATCTCAATTTCAAACTGATCGGCGGGATACTCGTATTCGTCAAGCATCCGTTTCACACGCTCTGCGAAATGAGAGGATGCCATGCTCTTGGCCGAAACATTGACGGAAACGATGAGTTTCTCTTTGGACTCCTTCACAATCGGGGCAAATTCACGAAGTGCGCGGGTAAATACGTAATTGTCAATCTGGGTAATCAGTTCGGTGCTCTCCGCAATCGGAATAAACTCACCGGGGCTGATCATCGTGCCATCCGGCAGCTTCATACGAAGGAGCGACTCAAAGCCGCGCAGCTTCTTTGAATTCAGCGTGTACTGCGGCTGGTATACAAGATAAAAATAATCATTCTCAAGGCCTTCGACGATATTACGCTGAATCTCGTCGTGTCGGTTCTTGGCATCTTCAATCTCCTGGTTGTAGAAGACAACATTCGTATTGATGGAATGACCCGCGTAACCCATGGCGATATCCGCATTGTGCATAAGTTCCAGAATGCCATGTGCATCCTTTTGGTATACGGAAATTCCGATGACGCAATTCAGATAACTGTTAACCACAACGCCATCCTTCTCAAGAGGAATTTTCTCGGCAATTCGATCGGCAATCATCTCACACAGGGTCTTGGCATCCACGAATCGGGTAAATGCAACTGCATATTCAACGCCACCCAGCCTGCTGACGACACCACGGTCCGCAACGACCTTCTTAATACGTTCCGCCACGATACGCAATGCGATGTTGCCGTACTCACGGCCCAATGTATCATTGATACTGCGGAAATTCCGAATCTCCAGATATGCAACATACCCCAGCTTCTTCGAATCAATCAGCTTCTCAAGTTCCACAGCGAATCCGGTTCGGTTGGGAAGCTTGGTAACATAATCGGTCTGGCTCTTTGTGAGAATTGTCTTGAGCTGCCGGCTTATGATAATTACCGTTACGATAATAACAATCGTACTGATGATTCCGGGAATAACGCCATACTCACTATGTAACAGAATCGCTGAAAGCATTCCGCACATGCTGGTGCCTTCCGCAATAATGGTGTAAATTACGCCTTTCTTGTATTCAAGGCAGGTTGCTATGACGCAAAACGCCGAAAGAAAGCTTTGAATTACACCTTGCAGAATTGTTGTGGGCACAACCATGCCGTTGCCAAAAGCAAGCGTATCACTCTCAGTTCTTGTAATCATTGCATTTCCAAATACCAGGAAAATGGCAAGTACATAGAAAAGCACAAATAATAATTTAGTTTTTCTTCTTCTAGAAAGCGACATATTATCTCCTCCAAGTTAAGAATAACATAAATTTCGGGATGGTCTATATCTTATAATTTACCGTTAATTCTTTTTGGCGTCCATAATCGCATCAATCGAAGAGATGCAGGCATCGCGAAAACCGCATTTTTCAAGGGTTGTAACGCCCTTTATGGTTGTACCGCGCGGCGAGCAGACCTGATCCTTCAAAACGCCGGGGTGTTGCTCGGTCTTAAGCTGCAGGGTCGCCGAGCCCTCAATCATTTTGGAAACGATACGATATGCTTGCCGGCGCTGCATTCCGTACTTCACGGCCGCATCCGCGTAAGCTTCTATCATGAGATCCACGAAAGCCGGGCCGCATCCGCTGATTGCACCGCCGATGCCCATAAGGGAAGTCGGAAGCACCTCCACGACGCCCAAGCCCGCAAACAGTGCCTTGACCGTATCAAGCTCCTCCTCCGTAAGGGAGTTCGTTTCCTCGAACAGGAACACGCCCTCCGAAACCATCGCCGGGGTATTCGGCATGATGCACTGGATATGCGCCTTCGGCAAAAAAGAACGGAACTGTTCAAAATTCCAACCGGCTGCGACGGAAAGCACCGTCTTCTGATCAAGTTCTGCGCCGTATGCCTTCAGGATGTCCTCTATCTGGTAGGGCTTGCAGGCAACCACAAAGGTATCACAAGCCGCAAGCAGTTCCTCCATCGTCTTTACGGGTTGAAATCCGATGTCCTCTGCATTTTTCGCAAGTTTATCGTAATGAGGAGCGTATGCGTATACTGCGCTTTTGGCAAGACTGCCACCGCTTATGAAACCGGTTGCCAAAGTCATTGCCATATTTCCCATGCCTATAAATCCAAGCTTTTTCATATCTATCCCTCTCACTTCAAAATAGTATTTGAATTATAGCAGATGTGCGAGCGGGTCGCAATCGGGGACTTGCATCGGGGACGTTCCTTTTGTCACGAGGATGTGTACTTTGTCACACGGATGTGTACTTTGTCACGAGGATGTGTACTTTGTCACGGCCGCAACAAAAAAACGGCCCTCCCGGCCGGGCGAGAAGCAATTCCATATAGAGACGAATCACACTCCGAGCTATGGTTTTCTAAGTGTTTTGAGAAGTCTTTCGTTACTGACGCAACCGGCCTCTACGTGCCGTCCGTGTCGCGTATCGGCCTCGCCCGCCCCTCCGGGGCGGGGGTTGCTGCGTATTTTGAAAACACTAAGAAAACCTATAACTCTGCATGAATCGATTCGCCCTATATGAATTGTTTCTCGCCGGCCCGGGAGCCGTGTTTTATTACAGCGTGACAAAAGGAACGTCCCCGATGCAAGTACACATCCGCGTGACAGGGGACACTCCTCGTGACAAAGTACACATCCTCGTGACAAAAGGAACGTCCCTACTTACTTGTTACGGGCGATACAGAATGCAATTGCCAGCGTGGCCGCTGCGAAGGCGAGCTGGATGTAAATGCCCTGCATGAAGGACTGCTGCACCGCGTCGGTCATAGCCTTAAGCGGCAGAAGCATCTCGCAGTTCTCCACATACCAGTAGGTCGGCAGGAATTTGGAAACGGTTTTGATGCCTTCGCCCATGGCGGACAGCGGTACAAATACGCCACCCAGGAAGGAGAACACCATGGAAATCGATACGCTCAGAATGGATACGGCTTCCGAGGTCTTGCTGATGACGCCGCACAAAAAGCCCAGTCCCAAAGCAGCCAGTGTGCATACCGCTGCGTTCAGTGCGAAATACTTGAAGGCAAAGTGGGAGGTGAACTCGCTACCGTTTACTAAAATGGTGATTCCCAGGAACAGCGCCCACACAACCACTGCCATAAAGAAGGAGCCAAAAACAATCTGTGCGTTTATACTGAGGGACGACTTCGACGAGCAGCGTGTTCTTTTCGCTACGTTTTCATCGTTAAAAGCAATCATGACACTGCCGATGCAGTGAATCAGGATGGAAACCAAACCATACGGTATCAGCTGCAGGTAAGCCGCGAACTTCGGCGTATTAATCTCAATGTTTTCGGAAAGCGTTGCCACCTCCGTGGAAATACTGAGATTATCACGCGTCTTGGAAAGCGCCTCCTCATAATCAAGTCCCATCTCCCTGTAAGCCCTGAAGGTCTTCAGGAAACTCTCAATCTGTCTTGAAATGTACACGCTTCCGGCCGAATTCGGCGCGCTGGTAACCGGCAGTTCCACCTCGCCGCCCGCATACACTCCTTCCCCGAAGCCCGCGGGAATGCGGATGAGATACGCGATTTCATCGTAGTACAAAGCGTCCTGCAGGGCGTCTCTGTCATCCCTAATATCCACGATGTTATGCTTTTCTTCCATAAAGCTGCAAAAAGCAATACTGAGTTCCGATTTATCCTCGTCAAAGATGCAGATGTCCTGGCGATTGTCCTCAAACACCTCTGCCACCCGGTCTCCGTTTCCTGCTGCCATGATGAAGGAAACGCCCAGGGTAACGCCGATGTACACAAGCAGCACGACTTTATATTTTTTTACGATTTTCCAAAATGTACTAAATACTTTCATGTTTCACCCTCCGCATAGCCAGGTAACTTAAGCCCGTGAGCACTACTGCTTCCACGAGCAGAAGCACCATGTCCATGGTATATCTCTCATAGTCCGTGTACACCGACAGGCAATAGAACGCATTCACGATAAGCTCCGCCGGATTGATTCGATTAATAATGGGCGCCTTGGCTTCAATGAGGTGATCGATTCCGCCCACCATAAGACCGCTTAAGAAGCAGCACACCAGCGAAATCGCGATGGAAAGTGCAATCTGAAGATCATTCTTTCCGCGAGCCAGAACCGCAATGAACTGTCCGCCGGCCACACCGATCAGGGTGCCAAAAAGTACGATGATTATGTAATACAGCGGCTGCACCATGATGTTTACGCCAAAAACAAACCGGATCACCAGGGATACTATCATAACTTCGATGAAATCCAGCGTGAAAGCCGCCAGCATATCCGCCGTAATCATCTTGAATCGATGCACGCTGCCCATGCACTTTCTGGCCGCAAGCGGCGAAGCATTGGCCTGCAGCTCGTTTCCGAGCATCACGCCGATGAAGCAGCCAAACAGGCAGGCCATGGCGATGATGTTGTAGAAGGACTGGATATCGTTATCCGCCTCGGCACCGCTTATGGAAACCTTCTTAATATAGGTCTGCGTGCTTTCCGTAATCGCCCGAACCGCCTCAGCCGCCTCGGGTGCCGTCGTATACACATCGGTCAAAAGGTCCACATTCTGCAAAAAAGTATCCGTAAAGGTCTTAAGGATGCTCTGATAAAGCCCGCTTCCGCGCACGCTTAACGTAATGTCATCGGATACGAACACAATGCCGTAAACCTTGCCGTCGAGAAGCTGCTTTTGGGCCTCCTCCTCGGAAAGACGGTTCACGATGAACATCCGGTTGCCTTCGCTAAATTCCACATTTTCGATGGTCTCAAGGAATATGTCGCTCAGGGCCCCCTCTTCCGAAACCACAGCGATTTCGGCCGGCTCGAACGCGTTGTCCTGCACTCCCACATGGGAGCCGAACGTTAAGTAAAACAGGAGGCTCAGAATAATCGGATACACAAGCGACCAGAAAATAACAACCTTGCCGCGCAGAAGGCTCTTTATTCTATAGGTATAAAGATGTCCGAACATTAGTCTCTAAGCTCCTTTCCGGTGATTTCGAGGAATACGTCGTTTAAGGTGGGCAGCTCCGAATATACCCTGCCGAAGGTGATTTCGCTGTCCTTTAAGAAGTCAAGCAGGCGAATCAGGTTGTGCTGGCCGCCGCCGTAGGATACGCACAGGTGGTTGTCTTCGTAACTTGCGCTTAAAACATGTGGAAGATTCTGAATTCCCTCCAAATATTTTTTGTCGAAATTCAGGATTTCGATTCTTGTTTTTTCGCTTACGCGGATGATGGCCTTAAGCTGGTCGTTGGTGCCGACTGCCACGTTCTGGCCCTTGTCGATGATGGCGATCTGCGTACAGATGCTCTCGACTTCTTCCATATAATGGGAGGTGTATATGATGGTGGCTCCGGCCTGATTCAGCTCGCGGATGCCTTCAAGGATTTTGTTACGGCTCTGCGGGTCAACCGCTACGGTCGGCTCGTCCATGAAGATGAGCTTCGGCTTGTGAGCAATGCCGCATGCGATGTTGAGGCGTCGAAGGAGTCCTCCGGACAATTTCTTCGGATAGAAATTCGCATAATCCCGAATATCGACAAAGTCCATTGCTTCCTCTACACACTGCTTTCTCTGTGCCTTGTCGGAAATGTACAGACCGCAGAAGTAATCGATGTTCTCCTTCACGGTGAGCTCGTTAAAAACCGCAACATTCTGCGGAACCACTCCGATGTCACGCTTTAGGTCGTAGCTGTCCGGCTCCATCTTCTTTCCAAAGATTTCAATCTCGCCCTCGCTGTACTGAAGGAGCCCCAGGATGCAGTTCATCAGGGTCGACTTTCCGGAGCCGTTCGGTCCCAAAAGTCCGTAAATTTCGCCCTCCTCTACCTCGATGGACAGATGGTCAAGTGCCACCAGTTCCTTATATCTCTTCACAATATTTTTCACAGATAAGACTTTCATTTCATTTCTCCTTTCGATCCGAGGCGGCATAGCCGCCTCGCCTTTCGAACTTTGTTTCACAAAGTCCTGTCGGCCCCCGGCGGCATAGCCGCCTCGCCTTTCGAACTTCACATTCACATCCTATCAGTTTGCCGACCCGATTCACAGTGACCTGCGTCAGAGCTTCACATGACATTTGTCACATCTTATGATATACTCCCCCTATACGAAAGAAGGGAGTAGTGTGAAAAATGCAGGCATTTTTCAGGCGACACTTTGTGTCGCAATCCGTAGCAGTTTCGCTGTAATACAGTGAAGGGCTAAATATACCGGATTGCGAAATGCGGGGATTAGTGTGAAAAATGCAAAGCATTTTTCATGCGACACTTTTTGTCGCAATCCGTAGCAG
>JAZLJD010000019.1:0-8122 GCA_045617725.1 Lachnospiraceae bacterium | reverse complement strand
TATACCGGATTGCGAAATGCGGGGATTAGTGTGAAAAATGCAGGCATTTTTCACGCGACACTTTGTGTCGCAATCCGTAGCAGTTTCGCTGTAATACAGTGAAGGGCTAAATATACCGGATTGCGAAATGCGGGGATTAGTATGAATATTATTTATATCCAAAATGCAGTCTTTATGTTGGTGGCATTGGGACTTATTGTATGGAAAATCCTATTACGAAAGGATAATGGAGTTTCGAAAGTACCGGCGCTCCGGCTCGTTATATCCACCGGCGGCTGGGTCCTTTTGGGCATGCTCTGGTACATTCTTTATACGGCGAAATCGTTCCATGAGATATCGTTTAAGATTCTGACGATTCTTTTGTTCTTTTCTTATGCTATTCTGCCTTACTGCTGGTCCAATCTTATACATTCCTTCCTGATTTATGTAAAACATAAATTCTGTAAAATCCTGGTTACGGCTTTGGTATGTCTGAACCTGGCTGTTTTACTCATGTCTGTTTTCATAAGAGACTTTATATGGTATTTCCCCGATGCGGAGTACCGCTTTGTCCCGGGCCGCTATTTCATGTTTTTCGGCGTCATCAACTTAATCTGCTACATAGTACCGCTTGTGGAAATCATTTTCCTTTTTATCACGGGGCTGAGAAACAGTAAGTATCGTATTGCACTCTTGCTATTTGCACTGATACCGCCTATCGGCATCTATATAGATGATTTCATGTTCCCGGATATTGAAGGAACGCAGTATCAGATGCTGTGCTTTTTGATTGGAACGCTGATTGCGTATTTCCTTTTGATTGATGAGCAGTTTAAGGAGAATCTGCACCTTACCAGCTCCATGAGTGACGAGTTTGAGAGTGTTATGTATGTGGATTTTACAAGCAACATTCTGGAAGTATACCGCTACGGAACGCTTTTCTGTAATTCCATCGCCGTATGGCAGAATTACATGACCTACGAAGAACGTATGCGTATGATTGCGGATATTCTGATTCCGCCCGAATACTCCGCGGAGTTTAAGGCCATGGTGGATCCTAAGAACATTGCGGACATCCTTAAGGACCAACGCAGCTGTTTCTACAATTTCCGTATCAAAACGGAACGGTATTCCTGCTGGTACCAGGTGAAAATCGTCCGATATACGGAGGCAAAAAGCAAAAATGCCTTCATGATCGGCTTTAGGGATGTTACCGATGAAATAAGGCGTGAACTGGTTTATAAGAATGCGATTTATGCGGAAGCATCGGCTTACTATGAGATTAATCTGACCGAGAACCGTATTGTCGGTGGTATTCATGAGAAGGTAAATGGTGAATTTGAGGATACGACGGAGAAACGTGGCTTCACCAATCCCATGCCGTATTCCTATCTGCTTGAGTACTGGCTTTACAACTATGTGGAAGATTCGGATCTTCTTGATTTCATACCTACGAGAGAGAATCTTCTTGAGAAGTTCACCCGCGGTGAGTATATTACGACGGTTTACTATAGGTCCAAGGCACATCGTGAGATGCTTCGGGATATGAAGATGGTTTTCATTATGAGCCATGATGCCCATTCGGAGAACATCATGTGTCTGGCAGTGGCAGAGGAAGTCACCCCGGTAGCCAAGCAGGCACTGGAAATCAGCAAGTACAATGAAATGGTCAGCATTCTGACGAAGGAATACAGTTCCGTTTACTATGTGAACTTCTTAAATGATACCGTTCAGAAGATTGATGAGCGGAGCAATTCCTGCCTGACTCTTGGGCTTAAAGACAGGTATCAGGCAGTATTCTCCGAAAGAATGGAACGCTTTATCTTAGATTGTGTGCAGCCCAAAGCCCAGGCAAACATGAACAAGGCGTCCAAGGCTGATTATGTATGTGAGCAGCTTCGCACCGGAAATGCTTTTTCAACGCAGTTTGAACTGCTTCATAATGAGGAACGTATCGTAGCAGAGCTTCGGTATCGCGGTATTGTGGTGAATGACAAGATTGCCGGAGCCGTTATGGGCTTTATCGATGTGAACCAGCTTCGCGGTCTTGAAAAAGAACAGGCTATGGTCCAGATGCGTAACGACGAGATGATTAAGATGCTCGCCTCCGAATATAACTGCATCTATTACTATGACCCGGCAAGCAATCAGGTTATTCCGTACGCAACCGAGAATTCGTCGGACGTTCTTTTTGGCGAAGCCTTCAAGGGTGCCCGATATAACGATGCAATCGATACGTACATCAAGATGAAAGTAGCGGATGAAGACCAGGACGAGATGCGTTCCGTTTTGGATCTTGCCAATATCTACGCAAACCTTCAGAAGGAAGAATATTTCACCAAGGTTTACTTAAACCGCGAGAATCAGTACTGTGAAGTGAAGTGTGCACAGAGTCCCGATAACCGTGCGGTATTTGTTTTGGGCTTCGCCAATAAGGATGAAATCATCAGGGCATCAAGACGACAGAATAAGTTCTTAAGGGATTCCGTCAGCCTGATTCAGAACCAGAGGAATCCGGATAAGAATATTACGAACCTCCTTCAGATGATGGTGCAGTTCTTTAATGCGGACCGTGCTTACGTGTACGAAATCAATCACAGTTATACGCTGGTGGATTGTACCTACGAATGGTGCAAGGAAGGAATTAAGGAACAGATTAAGCTGCACAAGAATCTGGAAGTTTCACTGTTTTCAACCGTCATTAAGAAACTTGAAAATGGCGATCAGTACCTCGAAATCACCTCGGAATTGAGCGGAACACCGGCGTATCGCATGCTTTCAAAGGCATACGTTAATTCCTCGTTGTCGACGGCGTTCTTTGAAGATGGTATCGTGCGCGGATTCATCGGCGTGGATAATCCGAGAATTGCCCTGGATGATACGCTGGTATTGCGTGCAAGTTCCACGCTGATCTATTCGGAAATCTTAAAGCGTAAGCAGACGGATGTGGAGAATACGATTCTTACGAGAATTGCCTCGACCTATCGGGCGGTCGGCTATGTAGAACTTTTGAATGATGTCCTTAAGACCTATCAGGTCGACGATTCCTACTCACAGAATATGGTGGACGGACAGTATTATTCCACCGTAATCGATGCATATGTACGCAACAATGTGGCCCCGGTTGACAAGGAACGCATGCGAAGAATGCTGGACGCTGCCTATGTTCGGGAGGAACTTCGTACGCATAAGGAGTACTCGGTATCGTTTTTGGAAGTGGTCGACGGAACACCGCGTCATTGTGAATACAAGTTTATCCGAACGAATGAGATGGGTACCTGTGCGGTAATCGGTATCCGGGATAATTCGACGGCGGTAGAGCATGAGCAGGAAGTGAACCTCCTGCTTGAGGAGGCCCGCGACCGCGCTTTGGAAGAGAAGCGTGCCAATATGGATTTCCTGGCACAGATTTCCCACGACATCCGTACTCCGATTGACGGCCTCGTAGGTATAACGACACTTGCAAGAAGACATATTGATGAAAAAGAGAAGGTACTCTCTTACCTTGACAAGATCGATGAAGAATCGAAACATCTGGGTCGGTTTGCGGAGAATATCCTTGATATGAGCAAGGAGGAAGGCGGGCAGACTGAAATCGTCAAGCGTTCCATGAACCTTAAGGAATTCATGGAGAAATGCATTGGCAGTACAAAGGCCCAGCTTGAAGGACGTGACATATCCTTTGAAAGCAGATTTGAGGATGTTACGCATGCTTTTGTTTTGGGTGATGAGATTCACTTAAGACAGGCGGTAAATACCATTCTGAGCAATGCGGTGAAGTTTACCAATGACGGCGGAAGCATTGTTTTTGGCATCCGGGAGATGACTTCGGATGAGGAGACAGCGTCCTTCCGGATTGAGGTTGCGGACACCGGAGTCGGCATGAAGCCGGAGTACTTAAAGTGTATCTGGGAGCCGGACCAAAAGAACGAAGCGGAAGCCGTGGGAACCGGACTCGGACTGCCCATGACGAAGCAGCTTGTGGAGCTGATGGGCGGAGAAATCGCCGTAGAATCCACGCCGAATGAAGGAAGCGTATTTACGATTGACATTCGCTTCCGAATCGACGAAGATGGTAGAGAGATGGATCCGGCAGGTTCCGCGCCGATTTTTGGAAAGCATATTCTGCTTGTCGAAGACAATGACATGAGCCTTGACATAGTCAGAGAGCTTTTGGAGGAGGACGGAGCCATCGTTACGGCTGCGCAGAACGGTCGTGAGGCTGTGGATATATATATGGAGAGCCCGGCATTTACCTATGATGCTATTCTGATGGACATCGTGATGCCGGTGATGGACGGACTTTTGGCTACGGAAACCATCCGTAAGGCGGACAAAGAGGATGCCATGATGATTCCGATTATTGCGATGACGGCCAATGCGTTTGATGAGGACGTCAGAAAATCGAAGGAAGCAGGAATGAATACACACCTTTCCAAGCCGGTTCGCTCCTCCGTACTTATTGATACACTCAGCCGATTCCTTTCAAGATAGTTGCATCGGGGACGTTCCTTTTGTCACGGTGCACAGGTGATGGAAATGAAGGAATATTCGGAAGAAGAGAAAAGAAAACTGATAACGGATTACATGGATGACGAGGCAATCAAAAATGCCGATGAGGAGACGCTTTCGCTGCTTCGTTTGTTCATCCGTGAAGGCGTTTCGGCCGGCTGGAAAGAGGCCCTGGAGGCCATGGCGTACAGCTGCTACGGCGGGAACCGGCTTTTCGAGCTTGATTGGGAGATGAGCAGGGACTGCCTCCTTAAGCTGGTGGAAATGGACGAGGATCCCTTTTACTGCAATACACTCGGCTACATTTATTATTACGGAAGGTGTAACGGCGGCGTTCCCCAGTATGATGAGGCGCTCAAGTACTTTACCGTAGGCGCGTTTTCCGGCATTTTTGAGTCCCGGTACAAGCTGGCCGATATGCTGCAGGGTGGCCTTGGTGTACCGAAGAACCAGGCGGCTGCGACCTCCATCATCATGCGACTGTATGAGGAGAACATCGAAATCTTCGAGAATGAGGAATTCGATTGTAAGTTTGCGGATATTGCGCTTCGAATGGGCCGGATTTATGAGGAAGGCTTATCGGGCGCCAAAGACAACGAACTGGCGTATGCCTTTTACATGCAGGCCGCTTATGCCATCAAAAAGCGCAGGGAACGGTTCGAGGAATACGGGGATGACCGTGTGGAGCAGAAGATTTCGGAAGGCTTTATGCGTACGAGAGACAAGCTGGAAGAGGACTACTTTACGGACGAAATACGTCTGAACCATCCGGGCCCGATTGGCGACATGATGGAAGATGCGGCAGGACTCGATGTGCACCTTTGGTTTGAGAAGGGGCATTACTACCTGAAGGCAACCCGAATTGTCACGGCACATGACCCACAGAAATACCTTTTGACCCTGCCGTCCGTGGATTTTTGCGAGCTGGTGGATTCCATCGAGATGGAAGTGGTCGGCGTTCTGGATGTCAGCACGGACGAGGACGATTTTTCGGCCTTTATCCATGAAATAAAGTTCAATGAGGCCAAAGAGCAATGGGAATTCATTTACCACAATGCGCCCATGCTTGTCCTGAAATGTGAAGAATTTGTATTCCATCGCGTGAAATTATCTAAATCTTGAGTCGGTACTTTACTTTTTTAGGAAAGTGCTATAAAATGATGCTTAATATTAAATACGATGACGAGTACAAGTACATTTGTTATGAACCTACAGAGAGGAAGGGGTGCTGGAATCCTTCCGGAGAGTAGCAGGTGGAAACCAACTCCGAGTGGCCCCAATCCGGCCCGGGTAACTCCGTTAAAGGTTGATGAGTGGCTTTTAAGCAAGCAGGGTGGAACCGCGTATATTACGTCCCGTGCATTACAAATTGTAGTGCACGGTTTTTTTATCTTTTGCATAACCCGGCGGTGCAAAAGAGAAGGAGGACATATGAAAGTTACATTGAAAGACGGAAGCTTTAAAGAGTTTTCCGAAAGCATGAGCATTTATGACATTGCGCTCAGTATTTCCGAGGGGCTGGCAAGAGCAGCCTGTGCAGGTGAAGTAAACGGGGAGGTTAAGGATCTTCGTACCGTGATAAGCGAGGACTGCACCTTAAACATCTTAACAGCCAAGGACGCAGCCGGACTTCGCGTTCTGAGACACACCTGTTCGCATGTTCTGGCTGAGGCAGTCAAGAGATTATTCCCGAATGCCAAGCTGACCATCGGACCTGCAATTGATGAGGGCTTTTACTACGATTTTGAGGCAGATCCTTTCTCAAGAGAGGACCTTGACAATATCGAAGCCGAGATGAAGAAGATTATTAAGGAAGGCAAGCGTCTCACAAGATTTGAACTTCCGAGAGCGGAAGCCATCAAATTTATGGAAGAGAAGGACGAGCCCTTCAAGGTAGAGCTCATTGAGGATCTTCCGGAGGATGCTGTTATTTCCTTCTTTGACCAGGGTGACTTTACGGACCTTTGTGCAGGCCCTCACCTTATGAACACCAAGGGCATCAAGGCATTTAAGCTGACTTCTTCTTCCATGGCTTACTGGAGAGGCGATTCCAACAAGGCCAGACTTCAGCGTATCTACGGCTCCGCATTCGGAACCAAGGAGGAACTGGAAGCTTACCTTGCTCACCTTGAGGACATTAAGAAACGCGATCACAACCGTCTGGGCCGTGAAATGAAGCTGTTCACCACGGTAGAGTGCATCGGCCAGGGACTTCCCCTCTTCACACCGAAGGGCACCAAGATGATTATGAAACTCCAGAGATGGATGGAAGACCTTGAGGACAAGGAGTGGGGATATGTTCGTACCCGTACACCTCTTATGGCCAAAAGCGATCTTTACAAGATTTCCGGACATTGGGATCACTACATGGACGGTATGTTCATCCTGAATGAGGATGCCGAGGAAAAAGGTAACGGCAAGGAAGTTATGGCACTTCGTCCCATGACCTGCCCGTTCCAGTACTTTGTATATATGAATGAGCAACGTTCCTACAGAGACCTGCCTTATCGTATGAGTGAGACTTCCACACTCTTCAGAAATGAGGACTCCGGTGAGATGCACGGCCTGACCCGTGTTCGCCAGTTTACCATTACGGAAGGTCACATTATTCTTCGCCCCGATCAGGCAGAAGAGGAACTGACCCGTTGCGTGGATCTGGCACACTACGTTATGAAGACACTGGGCATCGACGGAGATGTTACCTATCGTCTTTCCAAGTGGGATCCCAACAATACCGAAAAGTATCTGGGCGACGAGGAATACTGGAATTCAACCCAGCAGTATCTGCGTGATGTCATGAACAAGAACGGTATCAAATTTACCGAAGCCGATGATGAAGCAGCATTCTATGGTCCGAAGATTGATATTCAGGCCAAGAACGTATATGGCAAGGAAGATACTATGGTTACCATTCAGCTCGACTGTGCAAGTGCTGAGAAATTCGGCATGTACTACATCGACCAGAACGGTGACAAGGTTCGCCCCTGGATCATTCACAGAACCTCCATGGGTTGCTATGAAAGAACGCTCGCATGGTTGATTGAGCACTATGCAGGAAAGTTCCCGACCTGGTTATGCCCTGAGCAGGTTCGTATTCTCCCGATTTCCGAGAAGTACGAAGCTTATGCAGAACAGGTTCGTGCCGCACTGGCTCGTGCTGATGTAGACGTTACGGTAGATAACCGTTCCGAGAAGATCGGCTTCAAGATTCGTGAGGCCCGCCTCGACAGACTTCCTTACATGCTCATCGTTGGTGAGAAAGAGGAAGCAGAAGGTCTGGTTTCTGTTCGCAGCCGTTTTGCAGGCGACGAAGGCAGCAAGACCATCGACGAATTCGTTGCACAGATTGTAGAAGAAATCAAAACCAAAACGATTCGCACCGAAATGGAAGAAAATCAGTAATCAGAAACATGTACATAGTGGGCGGGAAGTAATTCCCGCCCGTTTTGGAATAGAGGATGGTAGTGTGAAAAATGCAGGCATTTTTCACGCGACACTTTGTGTCGCAATCCGTAGCAGCTTCGCTGCAATGCAGTGAAGGGCTAAATATACCGGATTGCGAAATGCGGGGATTTATAAAGGAGAAGGTTATGAGCAACAGTGAGATAATTAAGCCCAAGGAACCGAATGT
>JAZLJD010000018.1:0-24347 GCA_045617725.1 Lachnospiraceae bacterium | reverse complement strand
TTTAACGGTTCTGTCTTTACGCTCCACGGAACGAAAGCGAACTCATCGCTCGCCGATGCGAGCTCTTCAAACATGTCGCTTTCTATTTCGCAGTGCTTTGGAGAGCACAGCGAAATTCCGTTTCACTTAAGCCATAACTCGCAATCTGCAACTGCTCGCTTTAATGTCGCTGCAGAGAACGCCATGCCGCTTCCGCCCGGGCATGTAGCGACCCTCGAGAGCACAGCGAAATTCCGTGCAGAAGTACGCATCCTTGTGTGAAAAGGACTAAAAAAGCCTCTCGGCAATACCGAGAGGCTCATGGGACAGATAAATTTTAGAGGCTGAGTATGAAATCTTCGATGACTTCACCAAGGCGGGCTCCGAATGCAAATGCCAGAAGAACAAGGATAAGAACAAATACAATGCCTACAATCCACCAAATCAGGATAGAACGGCTGAAGTGCTTGAAGCTCTTGTTCTTGGCTGCGAAGCAGCAGATGATGTTTACGATGAATCCGATGACGGGGATAGCGTATACGAAAGACATCCAGAAGAAGGTTGCGGTTGAGCAAGGCTTCTCAAGGTCTGCAGCTACGGCAATCGGAGCTACATAAGTATTGGGCATCGGTGCAGGGCGTACCGGAGCGGGAGCGGGCTGAACCGGTGCTGAATAAGTCGGAGCAGGAGTCGGTGCCGGAACAGGTGCAACTACGGGAACCGGAGCGGGTTCGGGAGCGGGTGCAGGAGCAGGAGCCGGTGCAGGCTGTGCAGCCTCCTCAAAATCAAAACGGGTACCACAATTGGTGCAGAAGATAGTGCCATCAGGCATTTCAGCACCACAAGTCTTGCAAATCTGTGACATAATATATCCTCCTCGTATATGTTATTATGATAAATACTTAACTGCTACTCTCATTAAATCACAAAGTGTGCCAAAAAGAAATATATGAATTACCAACGATCATTACCTTTGGCGGAAAACTTACGGCGGGGGCGTCTTCTTTTTGGCCCCGAAGGCGTAATGTTCAGCTGGCGGAGTGCATTGGTCAGGTAAACCAGTATGTTCAGGGCGACGGTGAAGCCCAAAAGAATGGCAACCAGGTATATTACGTTGATGTAAATCGGATGAGACGAATCGGTAGTGTCCGGAGGAATGAAGCCGGAATTTTTGGAGATTGTGATATCGCCGACCGACGCATCATGATACTTGTAATGAATGCGGACATAACCGGCTGCAGCATCGGTGGTGTCCATTTCCTTAGTAAGATCCGTCAGAAGAATTCCGTTCGGTACGACCAGCTTGGGGGTATCCTCTATGAGAAAGGCACCATCGTCTTCGAAATGCTCCAGAATACCGGCGGACAGCTCCAGATAGGAGAAGTTCTCAAAGCCGTAATCAAAGAGTGAAACGGTATCTATGTACTGATACGGGTTATCCTCGAACAATACGACACAAATCAGTCGCATGCCATCCTTTTCGGCACAGGAGACCAGGGTCTGGCCGGCTACGGACAGGTAACCGGTTTTGCTTCCTATAAGGTAGGGGTATTCGTATTCTTTTCCTTTATATAATAGGTTCTTGGTGCTCATGTTGTAAGCACCGTGCACGCCTTCTTCGGCACTTAATTTGTAGGAAGTGGTGGAAGCGGCCTGGGCCAGGAACTCGTGGGAGAAAAATTCACGGCCGATGAGCGCCAGATCGTATGCCGTGGTCAGGTGATCGTCATTGTTGAGTCCGGAGGCGTTTTTGAAAACGGTATTCTTACAGCCGAGCTCGATGGCACGATTGGTCATTTTTTCCGCAAAAGCGCGTTCCGAAACGGAAATGTGCTCGCCGATGGCGTAGGCTACTTCATTGGCGGACTGCACCAGGAGTGCGTAGAGGGCCTGTTCCATGGTCAGCTTCTCGCCGATCTTGATTCCCATACGGGATCCGTCCGAAGGAACCGAAGCGAGTGCCGAGTTGGTCATCACAACCTCTTCCGTCAAATCGCAATTCTCAATCGCGAGGAGTGCGGTCATCAGCTTCGTGGTGCTGGCAGGGTAGAGTTGTTCGTGGATGTTTTTGGAATAAAGCACAACGCCGGTATCGGCATCCATAAGGATGGCGGCCCGTGCCGTAACCAAAGGACCCTCCGGCCAGCCCTCGCAGGCGTTGGATTCGACGGGGAGTGCCTGTCTTTCAAGTGCAGCTTCCGTGTAATCAAGTGCCTGTACCGGAAGAACACATGAAGCGGCCGCAAGCAATATGCAAAAAATGAAGCTTAAACGTCGGTAGTGTTTCATGAATATCCCTTCGCAATCCGTGTAATCAGTGGATTCTGTCGACAAATATCTTACATCATTTGGGGGTTACTTGCAATTTCAGATGAAATGAGTTATTGTAAGTACGTTTTTTATTATGGCAAGGCGACTCTGTCGCCTTGCCATATACGGAAGGAAAATACGATGCGACTTAGAAATATACCGGGAAGCCGTGAAATTATCGCTGAAAGCGAGTATATTGTACATAACGAAACAGAAGCCCGCTCGAAGTGGAAAGAGATTTTTGGAAACGATCATCCCATCTATATCGAGATTGGTATGGGCAAGGGTCGTTTCATTATGGAACTGGCGGCTCTGCATCCGGAATTCAACTATGTCGGAATTGAAAAATATTCCTCCGTGCTCCTTAGGGCCGTTCAGAAGATGGAACTTGAACCGCTTCCGAATGTGAAGTTCATCCGAATGGATGCGGAGACGATTACGGAAGTATTTGCTCCCTCCGAGGTGGCAGGAATCTATTTGAATTTCTCGGATCCCTGGCCCAAGGACCGCCATGCACACCGCCGGTTGGAATCGAGGCAGTTCCTCAAGCGTTACAGTGAGATTCTTGCTCCCGACGGACGAATTGAATTTAAGACGGACAACCGTGCTTTGTTTGATTTCGCATTGGAGGAAGTCCCGGAAGCAGGTTACGATTTGGATGTGGTTACTTATGATCTCCATCATGATGCACTTCTTATGGAAGGCAACGTCATGACGGAATACGAGGAGCGTTTCTCCTCCATGGGCAATCCGATTTGTAAGTATATTATTCATCGTAAGTTATAAGGGAGGGGATTGTATGTTTCTTTTCTTTTTAGCAATTTGGATTATTTTTAACGGACAGTTCACTTTGGAAATTCTGTTATTCGGTATAGGAGTATCGGCTCTTCTCTACGCATTTCTGTGCGGTTTCATGGACTTCAGCATCAAAAAGGATTTATTCATTCTTCGCAAGAGTATCTATTTTCCGGCTTATGTTTTCTTATTAATCCGTGACATTATCAAAGCAAATCTGGACACAATTCGGCGATTGTTTTCGGCGAAGTATGATGTCGAGCCTTGCGTTGTTACTTTTCACGCACCGCTAAAAACAAAGCTGGGGCGTGTTTTGCTTGCCAATGCCATTACCCTGACGCCCGGTACCATTACGGCCCGACTGGAGGGGGACGAGTTCGTCGTTCACTGCCTTGACAAAGATAACGCTTTCGGCATGGCCGATTCGGATATTGCACATCTTCTTATTAGAATGGAAAGGGGATATGGAGAATGAATGAGTTTTTGAAATACTTTTGTATCGTAGTACTGATTCTTCTTGCAGTTTTGGTTATCCTCTGTCTGATTCGGGCCTTAACCGGTAAGAGGGTATCCGACAAGGTAGTTGCTTCCAATATGATGGGTACCATGGTTATTGCAATTCTTGCGATTCTCGCTGTTATGATGAAGGAAGGCTATCTGGCAGATATCTGCATCATCTATGCGATGGTGAGTTTCCTTGCGGTCATTATTCTTACAAAGATTTATACGGGAATCTATGTTACACAGCATCGTAAAAAGGAGGAACCGAAGGCATGAGTTTATTTGAAACGATTCGTAGTATCGCAGGGGTTGCCTGCATCGTAATCGGAGTTTCGGCTTTTGTAATCGAAATGATCGGTGTTTTCAAAATGAAGTATGTACTGAACCGTATGCATGCCGCTGCCATCGGAGATACCCTGGGCATAGGTATGACACTACTGGGGCTCATGATACTGAACGGATTCAACTTTACGACGCTGAAATTTCTGCTGGTTATTGTGTTCCTCTGGCTTACTTCCCCTGTTTCCTCGCACCTGATTGCCAAGCTGGAGCTTACCATCAACGAAGAAGAGGGTCATTATGAGGAGGTGCAGGAACAATGAGTATTTTTAAGGGAATTTTGCTTGTTTTCCTGATTCTGTGTGCCATATTTGTAACCTTCAGCAAGGATCTTCTTCGTTCCGTTCTGATTTTTATGACGTATTCACTGGTTATGTCCATTATCTGGGTTCTTCTTGAATCGCCCGACCTTGCTATCACCGAGGCTGCGGTCGGAGCCGGTGTTACGACGGTACTCTTTTTCCTGACACTGAAGAAGATTCATGCCATCCGAACAACGAACGAGGCATCTTCACAGGCCAAAGAAGCGGAGGTGGCAGAGCATGAGTAAACAGAAAACCACGGAAGCTTATGAGAAAACCAGGGCCTTTCGTATTAAACGCTGGTTTAGTGGAATTGACGATCCCTATTTAGAGAATGAGGTTGAAGTTACCGAGCCCGGAATTACGGAAGAGGAACTGGAAGCAAGACGGAAAAGACTGCTGCGTGAGCTTTATACGGACAAGCGAAATCGCCAGATCAAGGCGTTTCAGATTATTTATCGTATTCTGTGCGGCTTTTTCCTGGTGTTCCTGATTATTGCACTTTTGACGGCGGTTTCTTATATGCCGCCCACCGGACGTGCGGACAATCCCGTTAATAACGAGGTCAGTCGTCGTTATATTGAGAACGGTCTGCAGGAAACCGGTGCCGTGAATATCGTAACCGGTATGATTCTGGATTATCGTGCATTTGATACCCTGGGCGAGTCCCATGTGTTGTTTATTGCGACCTGCACGGTTCTGATTCTTTTACGCCGTGACAAAAAGAAATCCCTTTCGGACACGGGTGCCCGTGCCGAGGCCGGCAAAACGATTGAGGAAACACACGATGAGCTTTTCGTTGCGGATGATTCGGATGAAGTCAGCGACCGTATTTTTGAGCCGAAGAACGACATGATTCTTCAGACCGTTACAAAGATGCTGTTCCCCCCGATTGTTATATTCGGAATTTATGTCATTCTGTGCGGCCATTTGGGACCCGGAGGCGGTTTCTCCGGCGGTGCCATCATAGGAGCCGGACTGATTCTTTATGTAGCGGCCTTCGGCTTTGAAAAGACCGAGAAATTCTTTACCGGAAAGACCTACAAGATTATGAGCGTATGTGCGCTCGGTTGTTACGCACTCTGCAAGAGCTATTCCTTCTACACGGGTGCGAACCATATCGAGAGCATTATTCCGCTCGGAACACCGGGTGCAATTCTGTCAAGCGGACTGATTCTGATTCTGAATATCTGCGTTGGTATTGTTGTAGCAGGAACCATGTACACCTTCTATGTAATGTTCCGTAAAGGTGATTATTAAAGAAAGGAGCCAAACGATGAATTTTTCGAATTTGACATTGAATTATGAAGAAGCAATCTCCATGATTCTGTTTGTAATCGGATTTTCCAATCTTCTGATGCAGAAAAACCTCATTAAGAAGATTATCGGCCTGAATATCATGGACACTTCCATGTATTTGTTTTTGGCTCTGAAAGGATATATCGGGGGCCGAAAAGCACCGATTGTAGTGGATGGCGTGCAGAACGTGGAGGCATATATCAACCCGATTCCCTCCGGCCTTGTTCTGACCGGTATTGTTGTGTCCGTATCCGTTACGGCACTCATGCTTTCCCTGACCATTCGTCTTTACAAGAGATATCATACGCTGGACCTGGATGAAATATCGGCCAGACTCCAAAAGGAGGGCAAATAATGTCATTTGTACAGAATTTTCCCTTCATTTCCATTGTTTTGTCGATGTTTTCGGGACCGATTTCTTCCGTGCTCGGAGGCAAAAAAGCAAAAGTCATCAATTATGTGTTGCTGTCGCTTCTGATTATCATGAACGCGTGCGTTTTGAACTACACGATTGCGACCGGAGAGAGCTTCGTATACACGATGGGCCATTTCCCGGCACCGTGGGGCAATGAAATCCGCGCCGGAGTTTTGGAAGCCGGAATGGCTACTTTCTTCTGTATTGTTATGCTGCTGTGCCTGATTGGCGGCGTGGAAGAGCGTGAGATTAAGATTGAGGAATCCAAGCAGAATCTCTATTACGTTATGTCGAACCTTCTGCTGTGTTCCCTTTTGGCACTGGTTTATACGAACGACTTATTTACGGCTTATGTATTTGTCGAAATCAATACGATTTCCGCATGCGGACTGATTATGATTCGTCAGACCGGCCGTACACTGGAAGCAGCGACCCGATATATGATTATGAGTCTTTTGGGGTCCGGTCTGTTTCTTCTGGGCATCTGTTTCCTTTACGATATTACGGGTCATCTTCTGATGAGTAATATTAAGGAAGCGGTTTCCGCGATTGCGGCGGACGGAACTTACAGGGTTCCGCTGAATACTTCCATCGGACTCATGTGTACCGGACTTGCAATTAAGTCTGCACTCTATCCGTTCCATTTGTGGCTTCCGGATGCGTACGGATATTCCACGGTTTCTTCGGCGGCCATTCTTTCCAGTTTGGTTTCGAAGGGCTACATTTTTCTGCAGATTAAGATTTTCTACCGTGTAATCGGTTTCGGAGTTTACGAGAACAGTTCGGTCATCAATGTGTTGTTTATTTTTGGCCTCCTCGGAATGATTATGGGATCCGTGAATGCGATACGCGAGAAGGATATTCGTCGTATGATTGCGTTCTCGTCGGTTGCACAGATCGGATACATTTATATGGGCTTCGGCCTCGGCGTGGAAGCCGGAATTGTGGCGTCCGTGTTCCATATTTTCTCACACGCGGCGACGAAGGCACTTCTGTTCATCTCCGCGAGCGGACTTACAAAGGTTTCCGGTTACTCCAAGAGGTTTGAAGACTTAACCGGCGCCGGTTATCGAAACCGGATTGCGGGACTTGCATTTACGGTCGGTGGACTTTCCATGGTAGGCCTTCCGATCTTTTCGGGCTTTATTTCCAAGTTGCTTTTTGCCCAGGCAGCCCTTGACAGCGATCGGAAAATGCTTGCGACGCTGATTGTTCTGGCAGTCAGCACGATTCTGAACGCGATTTACTTCATGAAGACCATCATTCGAATCTACACACCGCTTACGGATTCCGAAAAAGAGAAGGAATTCATGGCGATTCGGATTCAGGATGGTTTTGATACGGAGCTTCGCCTGAATCGTCCACTTTATGTGATTTCTCTGGTACTTTTTGTTGCAATGAATATTATTCTGGGCTTATGTTCCGACCCGATTGTGGAGGCAATCCGCAACGGCCTGCATATGTTCGGTTAATCCGGAAGGAGAATAGTATGAAACTTTTGCTTTTGGCAGCAGTCTTTCTTCCTGTTATCTTTGGAATGGCTTTGCTCGCTTTCGCAAAAAGAATAAGGAATGCCAAAACGGCAGAAATGCTCTTTTTATCGGGCCTTATCATAAGCTCCGTTTTGCTTGCGGCGGTTGATATTCTGGTGCCGAACGGTGAGTCGGTTCCGCTGATTCTTCTTACCGACCGTATTCTGATTGAATTCGCTCCGGATGCTGTCGGCAAGCTCTTCAATCTGATTACACTGATTGTCTGGCTGCTTGCGGGAATCTTCTCTCTGACCTACATGCATAAGGAGGAGAAGCTTCCGCGTTACTATGGATTTTTCCTTGCAGCTCTGGGCATTCTGAGTGCTTTTGATTTCTCCGGAAATCTGCTTACCATGTATGCCTTCTTTGAGATGGTTACTCTCGTTTCGGTGCCTTTCGTACTGCATGAGCAGAGCAAAAGAGCACAGCACGCCGGATATAAGTATATGTTTTTCTCCTTCTGTGGTGCATATATGGCGCTGTTTGGAATCTATTTTCTGTTCCACTATACGAACGGAGATTTAAGCTTCATTCCGGGAGGTCATTTCTTTGGGGAGCAGAGCGGTTTCTTTTTGGCCATTTCCTTCCTTATGATTTTGGGCTTCTCCGTGAAGGCCGGAATGTTTCCGCTGCATGCCTGGCTTCCTGCAGCACATCCGGTTGCACCGTCTCCTGCCAGTGCCGCACTGTCCGGTATCATCGTAAAGTGCGGAGTTCTTGCCATTTTCCGTGTTGTTTTCTTCGTAATCGGCAAGGGCGTTTTGAATGGAACCTGGGTACAGACGGTTTGGTCGATTCTGGCACTTGTTACGGTGGTGATGGGTTCGCTTTTGGCTTACCTGGAACCTGTGTTTAAAAAGAGACTGGCATATTCCACGGTCAGCCAGCTTTCCTATATTCTGTTTGGTTTGTCCCTGATGAATGAAAACGGTATTGCCGGCGGACTTTCCCATGTGGTATTCCATGCCATTATGAAATGTGCGTTATTCCTGACGGCCGGTGCGATTATCTACGGAACCGGCGTTACCAGAGCGGACGATGTATACGGACTGGGCAAAAAGAATCCGATTCTGATGCTCAGCTACACGGTAGTCAGCCTGGGTCTTGTGGGTATTCCGCTGTTCTCGGGCTTTATCAGTAAGTGGTATTTGTGCCTGGGAGCGCTCGATTCCCCTTCGGGCCTTTTGGGAATCCTCGGAATCGTGTGCCTTTTGGTCAGTGCCCTGCTTACGGCAGGTTACCTGTTACCGCCTGCGATTCATGCGTTTTTCCCGGGAGATCACGAGATTAGTTCGTTCAAAGCGGATTTTTATATGACCATGCCGGTTGCGGTACTGGCCATTCTGACGATTCTGTTCGGCGTGTATTCGGAACCGCTTATGGAACTTCTTAAGAATATTGCGGAGGTATTGTGATGAATGATTTGATTTTACTGACGGCCATTCTGCTTCCGCTGATCGGTGGACTGTGTATATTCTCGTTAAAGAAGGCCAAAAGAAAAGTTTTGGAATGCAGTGTTATGGGCATTGTTTTGGTAACGACCGCCCTTGTGTACTATCTTCTGTGTCAGGACAGTGCCGGGTTCGTGCTGATTCGGTTCCCGGGAGATTTGTCCATCACCTTCCGCATGGATGGTATGAGTAAGGTGTTTGGCGGTCTTGTTTCCACACTTTGGCCGCTGGCAACGCTGTATGCGTTTGAGTATATGCTTCATGAGAAGGAAGGTTTTCCGGAGACTTCGTTTTTTGCATTCTATACCATGACCTACGGTGTCACGCTGGGTATAGCAATGTCCGGAAATATTCTGACCATGTACTGCTTCTATGAGATGCTGACACTGGTTACGTTCCCTCTTGTTATGCATACGTTGTCCCGTGAGGCGATTTTGGCAAGCCGTAAGTATATGTACTACTCGCTGGGCGGTGCTGCTTTTGCCTTCATCGGCATGATTTTCATCATTACCTACGGAAGTACGACGGATTTCATTTACGGCGGTGTTCTCGATGTAACGAAGATTGCCGGTAAGGAGAATCTGTTCCTTTTGATTTATATCTTCTCCTTTATGGGATTTGGTGTAAAAGCTGCGATTTTCCCGCTCAACTCCTGGCTTCCGGATGCCGGTGTTGCACCGACCCCGGTAACGGCGCTTTTGCATGCGGTTGCGGTTGTTAAAGCCGGTGCGTTTGCGATTATTCGAGTTACATACTACAGCTTTGGCGCGGATTTCCTGCGTGGAACCTTTGCCCAGACCGTGGTCATGATAGTTGCCATGGTGACGATTGTTTACGGCTGCTCGATGGCGGTGAAGGAAAGACATATCAAGCGCAGGCTGGCGTATTCGACCACCTCGAATCTTTCCTACATTCTTTTTGGCACCGTACTCATGTCCCCGCTCGGACTTAAAGCGGCTCTGACGCACATGCTGTTCCACGGCGTTATGAAGATAGTTTCCTTCCTCTGTGCGGGCGCGATTATTTGCTACTCCGGACAGAAGTATGTTACGGGAATTGACGGCATCGGCAAGAAGATGCCTCTCACGCTTTCGATTTTTACGCTTTCGGCTATGGCGCTGATGGGTGTTCCCGGACTTCCCGGTTTCATCAGTAAATGGTACCTGGCAGAAGCGGCAGTGGAGAGCGGAAATGCCCTTGCCTATGGCGGAATCGGCTGCCTGCTTGTAAGTGCTCTGCTTACGGCCATCTATATGCTGTCGATTTCCACGCGTGCATTTTTCCCTGCCAAAGAGGATCTGGCTCAGAATCCGGATTTGTCCGATGCACACGATCCGGGCTTTCGTATGAAATTTGTTTTGATTGTACTTACGATTATCATGGTAACGCTTGGTCTGTTCTCAGGACCGATCACTTCTTTCCTGCAGTCGGTAGGAGAGGGACTTTTGTAATAAATAGGAAGGTGAGTTCATGGAACTTCATTTCACTTTGGATGGTTTTAGAACAATATATGCTATGGTCACAACCTTTATGTGGCTGATGGCACTGCTTGCTTCGATGGAATACATGAAGAAGCACGAGAATAAGTGTCGTTTCTACATTTTTACGGTGCTGACCTATGCTGCTACGATAGGTGTATTTCTCTCTGCCGATTTATTCACGACCTTTGTGTGCTTTGAGGTAATGTCCCTTACTTCCTATGTCTGGGTTGCCCAGGAGGAAGGAAAGGATTCCCTGCGGGCAGCAGGAACCTATCTTGCAATTGCCATCATCGGCGGACTTTCCATGCTGATGGGACTTGTTATGCTCTATCATGAGGCCGGAACGACGGCAATCGACGCACTTGCTTCAATAGAGAAGACCGGAACCATCAAGGCAGCAGGCTATCTGATGCTGGTGGGCTTCGGTGCCAAAGCCGGTATGTTCCCGCTCCACATCTGGCTTCCGAAGGCACATCCCGTTGCACCTGCACCTGCATCCGCACTGCTTTCCGGTGTTTTGACGAAGGCAGGTGTCTTTGGAATCGTTATTCTGACCGGCCGCGTATTCCTTGAGGATACGGTGTTCGGACGACTTCTTCTGTATTTGGGACTTGCAACTGTTTTGGTTGGTGCGCTGCTTGCGATTATGAGCGTGAACGTGAAACGTATTCTCGCCTGCTCCTCCGTATCACAGATTGGATTTATCCTGACCGGTATCTCCATGATGGTTCTCTCCGAAGAGCCTTCGCTGGCAGCTTCCGGAAGTTTTCTCTATATGATGAATCATTCCCTCTTTAAGCTGACACTTTTCCTGATTGCCGGTGTGATTTATACGAAGAGTCATTCCCTTGATATAAACCGATTAACCGGATTCGGACGCCGAAAACCGCTGCTTCATGTGCTCTTTCTTTTTGGCGCAGCCGGAATCGCCGGAATTCCCGGATTCTCCGGCTATGTGAGCAAAACGATGATTCATGAAACGCTCATCGGAAGCGGAGCACCCGAGTGGCTGTTCCTTCTGGGCGGCGGATTTACCTTTGCTTATATGTTGAAGCTGTACATCGCTATTTTCATTAAGAAGAATTCCGATGCCGGCCTTCAGGCGGAATATGATTCCGAGAAAGGCTTTGGCACACTGCTTACCGTGGCTGCCGTGACGCTTTCCGCCGTGACGATTCCGATTCTGGGACTTACGCCGCATCGCACCATGGACAGACTCGCAGCCTGTGCGTATCCGTTCTTCCTGCAGGAGGGCGAGGCGGAATCCGTTAAACTACTGACCTTTGAGAACCTGCTGGGCGTGCTCATTTCGGTTCTTTTTGGTATCATAATCTATGTTTTGTTTGTAATCCTTCCCATTCGGAGCCAAAAGAAACACGTAAATCTGAAACCGGATTGGCTGGACCTCGAGGATTCGGTTTACCGGCCGGTATTGCTTTTTGCCCTGCCATATACGCTGGGTCTTCTGTGCAGAATCCTGGATACGGCGGTTGACGGGCTGGTACTTTTCTTGCGAAAAACGATTTACAGGGATTGTCCGATTGAAAGTGTGGTTTCGGAAGGAACGAAGGTAACGCGTGCGATTGGTAATCTGTGGGATGGTATAAAAAGACTGTATTGCAGAATCAGTGGCAAGAAGTATAATATCACTAAAGGCGGTACAGCTCACAGACTGGCATTATTACGCGAGAGCTATGTTGAGAATAATCGTATTATTTCAAGAAGTATGTCGTACGGTTTGCTGATGTTCTGTTTGGGATTGTGCATAACACTGGTAGTTTTGTTATTCTTGTAATTAAGGGATGCCGCTTAATAGTGGCATCCTTTATTTTTTTAGTAGTAGTCAAGGAGATTAGTATGAACATTATTATTGTCGGTTGTGGTAAGGTCGGCCGTAAGCTGGCAGAACAGCTTTCTAAGGAAGGTCATGCCATTACCGTAATCGAAGAGAATATGAAATTGATTGAGCAGGTTACCACTTCCTGCGACGTTATGGGTATCTGCGGCAATGGTGCATCCTTTGCCGTACAAAGAGAAGCCGGTATTCAGGAGGCGAATCTTCTGATTGCAGCAACACAGTCGGATGAACTGAATCTTTTGTGTTGTCTGATTGCCAGAAAATCTGCTGCCTGTCATACAATCGCGCGTGTACGTAACCCGATTTATAACGATGAAGTGGACTATATTAGGGAAGAGCTCGGTCTTTCCATGATTGTGAATCCGGAACATACGGCCGCACGTGAAATTTCCCGTCTTCTTCGGTTTCCTTCGGCGATGCAGGTCGATACCTTTGCCAAGGGCCGCACGGAGATGATCACGTTCCGTATTCCCGAGAACAGCTCTCTGTGCAACAGTGCGGTACGTGATGTTGCAGGTGCCAGCAAGTCGGATATTCTGATATCCGCGATCGAGCGAGAGGGCGAGATGTATATCCCGAAGGGCGATTTTGTCCTGCAGGCCGGCGATTTGATATCTTTTGTGGCCACCCCGAGTAATGCGGACAAGTTCTTCAAGTCCATTAAGCTTGAAACGAACCGCGTCAAGAATGCCATGCTGCTTGGTGGCAGCGAAATTGCTTACTATCTTGCACAGACACTTCTGGGCATGGGAATAGATGTCAAAATCCTGGAAAAAAACAAAGCAAGATGCGAGGAGCTGGCAGAACTGCTGCCGGGAGCCACGATTCTGTGCGGAGATGTTTCACAGCGTGATTTTCTCCTTGAAGAGGGCATTGAAACTGCGGAAGCAGTTGTTGCACTGACGGATTTCGATGAAGAGAACGTGATTCTTTCCCTTTACGCCAAGTCTCATACAAGCGGCAAGGTTGTAACGAAGATCAGCTCCATCGATATCAGCGAGATGGCCGGTTCCATCAACCTTGACAGTGTAATTGATCCCAAGCATGTGGCAACGGAAGCCATTCTTCAGTATGTTAAGGCGATGCAGAACTCCCTTGGTTCTAACGTAGTGTCTCTGTATCGTATGAATAATGACCGTCTGGAAGCCCTTGAATTTCAGGTACAGGAGGGTGCCAGCGTAGTCGGCAAGCACATCATGGATTTACCGCTCAAGAAGGATGTCCTGATTGCCAGCATAAACCGCGGAAATTCTCCCATGATTCCCCGTGGCCAGAACCGGATAGAAGCCGGAGATTCTGTAATTGTTGTTACTACCAATAAAGGTCTGAATGATATTTCGGACATTTTGGAGTCTTAGTTTTTCTTTTTAGCGAGGTAAAAATGAATTTTTCGTTCATTCTGTATATGTTAACAAGAGTCATACAGTTTGAAGGCGTGTTCCTTTTGATTCCCTGCATCACTTCCCTGGTTTATGGGGAGTCTGCCGGTATTTACTATGCAATCGTTATGGCTGTATGTTTCTTAATCGGCGTTCCCGGCATGATCCGGAAGCCCAAAAACAGAGTTATCTATTCCAAGGAAGGTTATCTCATGGTAGCATTCAGCTGGATTGTGATTTCTCTGGTCGGTGCCGTGCCCCTGTGGATATGTGGCGATATTCCGTCCTATGTGGATGCATTATTCGAAATCGTCAGTGGATTTACTACGACCGGAGCCAGCATCCTTACGAATGTGGAAGGACTTACGCATACTTCCCTGATCTGGCGATGCTTTTCCAACTGGATCGGTGGTATGGGTGTGCTTGTTTTTATCATGGCAATCCTTCCGCTCGGCGGCAGCTATAATCTGAACATCATGAAGGCGGAGTCTCCGGGACCCAGTGTCGACAAGATGGTTCCGCGTGTATCGGATACCGCCAAGGTTTTGTATGCAATGTATATCTGCCTTACGATTGTCGAGGTAATTATTCTGCTGGTTCAGGGAATGCCGGTGTTTGACTCCATCAATACGGCGTTTGCAACGGCAGGAACCGGCGGTTTCGGTATCAAGAACGATTCCTTTGCCGGCTATACGGGCGGTCTTCAGATTACGGTAGCCGTGTTCATGATTCTTTTTGGCGTCAACTTCAGTGTGTATTTCCTGCTGATACGCGGCTTTAAGAAGATACTGCGCGGTAAAGCCCGCTTTAAGGATTCCGCAATTCCGGAAGCACTGAAGCACGAGGAGATGCTTTGGTATTTCGCCATTATTCTGGGTGCAACCGGCCTCATCACCTGGCAGGTATTTCGTACTTACGATACGCCCTTTGAGGGACTTCGGCATGCGTTCTTCCAGGTTGCTTCGATTATTTCCACGACCGGCTTTTCCACGACGGATTACAATGTGTGGTCCGAACCGGCTCGTTGTGTGATTATTCTGCTGATGTTTTTTGGCGCCTGTGCAGGTTCTACGGGCGGTGGTATCAAGGTTTCCCGAATTGTGATTTGGTTCAAGTCGCTTGATAAGGAGATTCGGACATTCCTTCATCCCAGCCTGGTTCGCAAGACGACCTTTAACGGTCGCCGTGTTGAGCATGAAACCGTGCGTGCCATCAACGTGTTTATGGTGGCGTATGCACTGGTGTTTATTGTATCCATGCTGATAGTATCCTTTGATGAATTTGGATTTACGACGAGCTTCTCTTCGGTACTTTCCGCGATGGGCAATATCGGCCCCGGCCTGGATGTTACGGGTCCCTGCGGGAATTATGCGGCTTTCTCGGATTTGAGCAAGTTCGTTCTTATGTTTGATATGCTGGCGGGCAGGCTTGAGCTGTTTCCGCTTTTGATTCTTTTTTCGCCTGTAACCTGGTTTAGAAAGTAGAAAGGATTTACCCATGAAACCTGTTGATGAGAAATATATCGAAGATCTTTTGAAGGAACTGACCTTAGACGAGAAGCTTTCCATGATTCACGGAGCCAGCTTCTTCCATACGGCCGGAGTGGAGCGACTTAACATTCCGCCGCTGTATACTTCCGATGGCCCGTGCGGTGTGCGTCGCGATTTTGGCGAAAAAGAATTTGTGCCGTACAACTATTCTACCGACAGGGTTTCTTACCTGCCGTCCAACACCTGCATTGCAGAGACGTTCAACAAGCAGCTGGCGTATGAGGCCGGCCGTGTCCTGGGCGAAGAAGCAAGAGGCCGTGGTAAGGATGTAATTCTGGCACCCGGAATCAACATAAAGAGAGGCCCCTTGTGCGGCCGTAATTTTGAATATTTCACGGAGGATCCCTGTCTCGACGGTGAGATGGCTGCTGCCGCAATCCGCGGAATGCAGAGTGCGGATGTTTCCTGCTGTGTGAAGCATTTTGCCTGCAACGCTCAGGAATATAACCGTCAGTGGATGGATACGGAAGTGGATGACCGGGCTCTTTACGAGATTTATTTCCCTGCCTTCAAAAAAGCAATCGAAGAGGGCGAGGCATATTCCCTGATGGCGGCATACAATAAATTACGCGGTGCTCACTGCTGCGAGAACCGGTGGCTCTTAAATGATGTGCTGCGTGGAGAATGGAATTATGACGGATGTGTCATTTCTGACTGGGGCGGTATCCATAAAGACTATGAAGCCGCGATGGCAGCCTGCGATGTTGAGATGAGTATTGCCTGCGACTTTGATCAGTATTCTTATGCCGAGCCGCTTAAGAAATTCGTGGAGGACGGAACGGTTGATATTTCGGTTGTGGATAGCAAGGTTCGCAATCTTCTTCGCATGATGTACCGAATCAAGATGATAGGCCCTGACAAAGAGAATCGTAAAATGGGCAGTGTCAATACAAGAGAGCATCAGGAAGCAGCACTTTCGGTAGCACGGGAGGGAATTGTTCTTTTAAAGAATGAAGAACAGAAGCTTCCGTTGAACCGGAAGGAGATTAGGTCTGTCGCCGTAATCGGTCATAATGCAGACATTCAGCATTCCCTGGGTGGCGGAAGTGCCGAAATTGCAGCACTCTATGAACTGACTCCGCTTCAGGGCATCATGATGGCAGCCGGCGGTAACATTCGGGTATCCTTTGCGGAAGGATACTATGTGAAACCCAAGGAAGACGGTCGTTTGGGCAGCTTTAAGAAAGCAATGCTCGATCAGGACCCGACAGAGCATCATCCCTGGCGTAGAAGTCCGGAGGCTCCTGCCGATGCAGAACTTGCGGCACTTCGTTCCAAATTACTCGATGAGGCAATAGAAGTTGCTCAGAAAGCAGATGTCGTTATTTATGTAGGCGGTCTTGACCACGATCAGGATGTGGAAGGACTAGACCGACTGGATCTTAAGCTTCCTTACGATCAACAGCATGTAATTGATGAACTGTATAAGGTGCGGCCGGATATGGTAATGGTTCTGTGTGCAGGTTCTCCGGTTGATATTTCCTCGTTTGAGGAGAAAGCACATACCTTATTGTATGTTCCTTATTCCGGAATGGAAGGCGGCAGAGCGGTCGGCGAGATTCTTTTTGGCGACGTAAATCCTTCCGGACATATGGCCGAGACCTGGCCTAAAAAATGGGAGGATACTCCGCTTGCAACACTGGGCGAGTGGGATATTGCCCGCAAGGTAACCTATAAGGAAAGCAATCTGGTGGGTTATCGTTACTATGACACGAAGAATGTGGAACCCCGGTTCTGCTTTGGTTACGGCTTGTCCTACTCCGACTTTACGGTGGAGTCCATGAAGGCGGTTGCCACCCCGGACGGATTTGAAGTAACCGGTATGGTGCGTAATGTGAAGGGCCCGGACGGCGCGGTTGTACTGCAGCTTTATGTTTCGGATCCGCACGGAGCTGATAAAAAGAAACCTGTGCAGGAGCTGCGGGCGTTTACGAAGGTGTTCCTTCCGGCAGCAGGTGCCGATGCATTTAAGATGACACTTAAGAAAGAGGATTTCTCCTACTTTGATGTGGAGAGCCACAGTTATAAAGTAATTCCGGGTGAATATGAGCTTCGCCTGGGATTATCGTCACGTGATATTCGCAGCGTATTGACGGTTATGGTACAGTAATCGGGCTGCCCGGAGGTAATTATGATTGATAAAGTTGCGGTGATTATACCGTCCCTGAATCCTGATGAGAAGCTGCTTCAGGTTGTACAGGGTGTCCTTGAAAAAGGGTTCCAAAAAGTAATTCTCGTGAATGACGGAAGCAATGAAGCGTATCTTAAGCCCTTCCGCGAAGCGGAGCAGCATCCGGAATGTGTTGTTCTTACACACGAAGTCAATAAAGGCAAGGGCCGCGGAATGAAGACTGCCTTCCGTTATGTTTTGGATGAATGCCCGGAGATTGCCGGTGTGATTGTGGTAGACGGTGACAACCAGCACACTCCGAAGGATATCGTGGCCTGCGCAGAGAAGATGCTGGAGCTTAAGGACAAGGTGGTAATCGGCTGTCGTAATTTTGATTCGAAGGAGATACCGCTTCGCAGCCGGTTTGGCAATAAGATGACGCGTGGCGTATTACGGTATGCCTGCTCCGTGAAGATTTCCGATACGCAGACGGGGCTCCGTGCTATTCCTCGCGAGTTCCTTGAGGATATGATTTCGGTGAAGGGCGAGCGTTACGAGTACGAAACGAATCAGCTTTTGTCCTTTCGGGAGTGCGGAATTGAATTCGTCGAGGTTCCGATTGAGACCGTATACATAAATGACAATGAATCCTCGCATTTTCATCCGATTCGGGATTCCATCAAGATTTATTCCGTCATTTTGAAGTTCATGTCGACTTCGATTGTGAGCTTTCTTATTGATATGGCATTCTATGCCGTGATTCTCTTTTTCCTTAGGGGGATTCCGGATCAGAAGCTGGCTATTCTGGAAGCCACGGTCGGAGCGCGTATTGTTTCTTCCATGGCGAATTACTTCATGAATAAGAAGGTTGTCTTTAAGGCCAAAGGCGATACCGGCAGAAGCATGCTTCGTTACTATGTTCTGGCGGCGATTCAGATGCTGATTTCGGCCGGCGGTGTGACCGGACTGACTACGCTCTTTAAATGGGGAAACGGACTTTCCCTGGTTGCCAAGCTGCTTGTTGATACCCTGCTTTATTTCCTGAGTTTTTATTTCCAACGCACGTGGGTGTTCAAAAAGCGCAAAAAGACTGAATAATTCATAATTTGTTAATATTTGTTTGACAGTACAGGGACTATCCTGTATCATCTCTTTGTGATGATCAATTCTGGAGAGCCTCACAGGTGTGAGCGCCGAAGGTGTAAGGTTATTCTTACCGATCTCTCAGGCAAAAGGACAGAAAGGAAAAAATTATGTTTAACACAATTCTTGACAAAGTTGACAACTTTGTATGGGGTGTCCCCCTCATCGTTCTGATTATGGCAGTTGGTCTGCTTCTTACCATCCGATCAGGCGGTATTCAATTCAGAAAGCTTGGTAAGGCTTTCAAATTCGCATTTTCCAAACAATCTTCAGAAGAAGAAGGAGAAGTCAGTTCGTTCGGAGCTTTATGTACTGCTTTGTCAGCTACGATCGGAACCGGTAACATTGTCGGTGTAGCTACCGCGATTTGCGCAGGTGGTCCCGGAGCATTGTTCTGGATGTGGGTTGCAGCTCTTCTTGGTACAGCTACGAAGTATGCAGAGTGCCTTTTGGCTACCAAATACAGAGTAGTAGGTGCTGACGGACACGTTCTTGGCGGACCTTTCTACTATATTGAAAGAGGTATGGGCAGCAAGTGGAAGTGGCTTGCGAAGCTGTTTGCAGTTTTGGGTGCTCTGGCCGGATTAATGGGTATCGGTACCATTACACAGATTAATGGTATTACCTCTGCAGCAGAGAACTTCTTTGATGTAGACAAAGCCCATGTTGCATTTTCCATCGGAGAGAATTCCTATACCTGGGCAACCGTTATTGTTGGTTTACTTGTAACCGTATGTGTAGCTCTTGTTGTTATCGGTGGTCTTAAGAGAATCTCCAAGGTTTCCGAGATTATCGTTCCTTTCATGGCAGTTATCTATATTGTTGCTGCAGTTGCATTACTTATTTGCAATGTTAAGGCTATTCCCGCTGCTTTCGTAGAAATCTTCGAAAGTGCATTTGGTCTTCGTGCAGCAGCCGGTGGTGCTCTCGGTGCTATGATGATGGCTATGCAGAAGGGTGTTGCACGTGGTATCTTCTCAAACGAAGCAGGACTTGGTTCCGCTCCCATTGCAGCTTGTGCTGCCAAGGTTGAATCTCCCGCTAAGCAGGGTCTGATCTCCATGACCGGTACTGTAATTGATACCTTAATCGTATGTACGATGACCGGTCTTGCTATCGTTGTTACCGGAGCTCATAATGTTGCAGCTGAGACCGGTATTGAAGGTGCAGCCGTTACGGATTATGCTTTCCAGAACGGTTTACCTCTTCCGAATGGTGTAGGTTCCTTCATCCTTATGATGTGCCTTATCTTCTTTGCATTTACCACCATTCTTGGTTGGGATTATTATGCAGAGAGATGCCTTGAGTACCTTGTTGGTAACAAGAAGGGTGTTCTGATGGGCTTCAAGTGGTTATACATCGTAGCAGTATTTGTAGGACCTTACCTCACTGTTTCCGCAGTTTGGACCATGGCCGATATCTTCAACGGACTTATGGCACTTCCGAACCTTGTTGCTTTGGTAGCACTCAGTGGAGTTGTTGCTGCTGAAACAAAGCTGTACCTTGATAAGTTCAAGAACAAGTTACAGTAAGTAATACATAGTAAATGTCAGAAAGCGGTGTAGCGATTTGTTACACCGCTTCTTTTTTACAATTTATTCCATGTATTGTTGTGGATAATTTGATACAATATATTCTGTAATGTGGTTATTTCTTATGGAGGTGCAACATGGCATTTTTTCCTGAATTAAAAAAGAAATTGGGTTTTGGTTGTATGAGACTCCCTATGGTGAATGGGGAAGTGGATTTAGAGGAATGCAACAAGATGGTGGATGCGTTCCTTGCAGAGGGCTTTAACTATTTTGATACGGCCCATGGCTATATTGATGGCAAAAGCGAAATTGCAATTCGTGAGTGCCTTTCCAAACGCCATAAGCGTGAGGAATTTATCTTGACGGATAAGCTTTCGGACAATTTCTTCAACTCTACCGAGGATATCGAGCCGATGGTTCGTACCGAGCTTGAAGCCTGCGGGGTTGAATATTTTGATTTCCTCCTGATGCATGCACAGGGGCATTGGAATTATGACAAATACAAAAAGTTTCATGCATATGAGGAAGCCGTTCGTCTTAAAGAGATGGGCCTGGTACGTCATGTGGGTATTTCCTTCCATGACAGCCCGGAGATGCTGGATATGATTTTGAATGAGAACCCGATGGTAGAGGTGGTTCAGCTTCAGTTCAACTACCTGGATTACGAGGACGCCGGAGTCAGAAGCCGTCAGTGCTACGAGGTTTGTGTTAAGCACAATCTTCCCGTACTTGTTATGGAGCCCGTTCGCGGTGGCCGGCTTGCACTTCTTCCGAAGGCAGCAGCTTCCGTTTACGAGGAACTGGGCGATTTAAGTCCCGCTTCCTACGCAATTCGTTTCGCAGCCGGTTTTGAGAACATTGTAATGGTTCTTTCCGGCATGAGTAACATGCAGCAGATGATGGATAACCTTTCTTACATGAAGGATTTTGTTCCCTTAAGTGCCCGGGAGCAGGAAGCAGTATGGACGGTGAATGATATTCTTCACAACCAGAACGTAATTCCCTGCACGGCTTGCAGGTATTGCGTTGCCGGTTGCCCGAAACAGATTCCGATTCCCGATATCTTCGCAATTATGAACCGGAAGGAACTGGAGCCCGGCTGTGACGGCGTGGCAGAATACAAGGCGGCAGTTTCCGGATGCGGAATGGCATCGGCCTGTCTGGCTTGCGGAAAGTGTGAGCAGGCTTGTCCTCAGCACATTGAGATCCGCGAGAAGCTTAAGAAGGCAGCGGAGTTTTTTGAATAAAGGAGTATCGTAACTGTATGGCAATTACGGATTTAGAAAAATTGGAGCAGACATATCAGGAAGGTCAGGCTGCGGCTGCGAAGGGTGCTTTTTCGCATGCGGCCCTGATGTTCTCCATATGCGGCGATTATAAGGATGCGGCTCAGCTGTCGATTCGTTATAAGGAACAGGATCTGGCTGAAAGATATCATGCCATCATCAACAAGCAGATCATCGCGGAATCCCAGGAAGATTTCTATGCACTGGTTGAGGAATACAAGGCGATGGGAGATTATGAGGATTGTGTCGCCCGTGCCGAGGAATGTCAGCAGCTGGGGGACGCGTTCGATTTCCAGCTTGTTTATGAGGATGCGTATTTCCTTATGCAGAGTGTAAGGAAGTCGGATGTTTCGAAGGCCAAAAGAGAATTTGTTTCTTTGGGGGATTACAAGGATTCTGCGCAGAAGGCGGAAGAGTGTGAATCCCGAATTGTGAATATCATCGACAAAGCAGAGAATCGTACCATCAAGGCTGTTTTGTATACCCTTTTGGCAGCAATCGGACTGATTCTGGTAGCGGCAATCATCATTTAGGAGTAGTACATGTTGAATGTTAAGATGCTGATTCAATATGACGGGACCCGTTATGAAGGTTGGCAGGTTCAGAAGACGACGGAGGATACGATTCAGGGCAAGCTTGAGAATGTACTGACCAGGCTGTTTGGGTATGACGTCGAGGTAATCGGTTCCGGAAGAACGGACGCCGGCGTACATGCCAGAGCGCAGGTAGCGAATTTCCATATTAAGGAACGTCGGGATCTTGCGGAGCTTTGTAAGGAAGTAAATCATTTTTTGCCTGAGGATATAGCGGTACTCGAGATGCATTATGTGGAAGAACGTTTCCATGCGAGATACTATGCGATTTCCAAGACCTATCGCTATCGAATTCACTACAGTCCGGCTTCCGCGGTATTTGAGAGGAAGTATGTTTACACATACCTGGACAGACCACTTGATGTGGAGAGGATGCGTAGGGCGGCCGGGTTTCTTTTGGGCGAACATGACTTTAAGAGCTTTTGTTCAAACAAGCATATGAAGAAGTCGACGGTGCGTCGTATTGATGCGATAGAGATTCAGGATGACGGACGGGAGCTTACGATTGATTATACCGGAAACGGATTCCTGCAGAATATGGTCCGGATTCTGACGGGCACGCTGATGGAAGTCGGATGGGGCGATAAGGACCCCGAGGACATCCGGCGGATTCTGGATGCCGGGAACCGCGCCGAAGCCGGATTTACGGCACCCGCCTGCGGACTTACTCTGATGGAAGTGCGGTACTGATTACTCCGTAAACGACGAGCTCGCCGTCATCGTAGATACGGCTTGCCGGATAGCCGGACAGAGCGTTTTCGTACGGCGACATGTTCTCATGGTACGGATACAGGACGAAGAAGTTACCGGTCGGGAAGCTATCCTCATGATCGACCTTCTGCAGCCAGGTATATAAAAGAGAGGCATCCGGTCGTTGTGACAGATCGGTTATTGTATACATATCAATTTTTCCGTTTGAAAGCTCGGTAATCAGGGAGCTGTTCCAAAAATCGGAGACGCCTACGGTATAGTCCGTGTTCTCTAAAATCCAGTCCGTTACTTTCTCGTAATCGGGACTGGAGTGTGCGGGAATGTTCAAAGAGGATTTCACGATGCCGGCACCGCTCACAACAAATATAGCAGCTATGAAAGCAGGGATCAGATATGGAAGCCCTGCTTTTTTTATGGGAAGATGTTCCGTCGCGATGCAGAGTATCAGGAGGCCAAAAACAAGGGTCTGAATCCAGTAGTGCGGAGCGCCCATGATGTACGTGAAGGTGAAGGCAATCACGAAAAGCATGGAAAGACTGCAAAGGACCAGGAACTGCTTCACCGAATCGAGTTCCTTATAATTGCGAATGACCAGAATGAAAGCGATTAGAACCACGATGCCGGCCAGAATTCCAAAGCCCAACGCGATTCCCTGTTTGGAAAAAAGATCAATCGGATTGTCCCAGTAATGTCCGAGATTGCTGTCCTGATAGTACCCGTAGCTGTAGAAGAACTGCTGCAGCGATTCAAGCCAGCTGTTCGTGCCGTTTCCCCACTGTGCACATTGCATATAATCGCGGAAATGGTACCGCGGTGCCAGCACTTTCGTGTTGACCATTAAGCCGCCGGTGGCAAAAAGGAAGCTTGTAAATCCCGGGAGAAATAGTTTTGAGCGAAGCCGGGTGATGATGCATGCCAGTAACAGGGGCACATACAAAACCATGAGCTGGCGAACGCCGTTTAAGCCGGAGCAGAAGGCAATCAGGCAAAGCGGAAGGTACAAAAGGACGCGCCGGGTCCGTGAGCCGGCTTTGAGAATCCGAAGAAGCAGGATGATGGTAAGCAGGGAGTAGACCATGTAGGGAATATAGTAGCCGCCGAAGATGGTGAACCAGAAATAGCGATAGCAGAGCGGGCTCAGGACCAGTCCGGCAAGCCAAAAGGGCAGGTCGCGACGAGACAGCACGAGGCGGCCGAGGGCGTAGGTGCAGACGGCCAGCAGAAGCAGAGCGATGGATACACCGAATAGTCTTGCAAGATGCCAGTTATTGGGGAAAATAAGTAAGCCGATGCGGTAGAGCCATTGCATTTCAAAGACGCGGAGTTCGGTGCTGTAGTACCAGTTTTCGGATAGGATACTGTGAGATTTATTCAGAAGGTCGGACAGAATCATCTCTGCGGCCATGTCAGAGTCCAGATAGGCGCGGCCAAAAAGAATCATGTAGACGACATCAAAGACATAGATGCCAAAACAATACAAGGCCCCCAACAAAGTTGAATATTTTTCATGTATAGTGACGGCAAATCGTCTTTTCATATAAGTTCTCCTCATATATCTTAATATCGGGTAATCCGGATGAATAAATACCCCATATAATGATAGCATAGTTGTGCCACGCGGCAAAGAGATGGATTATCGCTGGTCGTGTAAATTTACTGTAGGAATTTAATAGACAGAGTGTCCCCAAGATCTGTTTTTAGAATCAAAGATTTCTCCACCATTATATTCTTTTTATCCTCTTTTACAAACCCCAGATATGATTTTTCAAAGCTGCTATCTT
>JAZLJD010000017.1:0-19418 GCA_045617725.1 Lachnospiraceae bacterium | reverse complement strand
AGCGGATATGTGCGAGCACATATCCCCCGTAAGACCGGATAAGTGTCCTCCCGTCATTCCGCACTCCGACGAAACACTGACCGAAATCTGCTACAATAAGGCACACGAAATGTATGGCGATCCGCTTCCCGAAATCGTAGAAGCGAGACTGCAGAGGGAGCTGAATTCCATTATTTCAAACGGATATTCCGTTATGTACATCATTGCCCAGAAGCTTGTTTGGAAGAGTGTGGAGGATGGCTATCTGGTAGGTTCCCGTGGTTCCGTCGGTTCCTCCTTTGTTGCAACCATGGCAGGTATTACGGAGGTCAATCCGCTTTCGCCGCATTATTACTGCCCGAAGTGTCATTACAATGATTTTTATTCCGAAGAAGTCAGGAAATTCGCAGGTATGGCCGGTTGTGACATGCCGGACCGGGAATGCCCGAATTGCCATATCCCGCTTAAGAAGGACGGTTTTGATATTCCGTTTGAAACCTTCCTGGGCTTCAAGGGTGACAAGGAGCCGGATATCGACTTAAACTTCTCCGGTGAGTACCAGAGTAAGGCCCATCGTTACACAGAGGTTATTTTTGGCTCCGGACAGACCTTCAAGGCCGGCACCATCGGTGGTGTGGCCGATAAAACCGCTTACGGTTACGTCAAAAAATACTTCGAGGAGCGCGGTATCACGAAACGCTATGCGGAGACAGTCCGAATCGCAGAGGGCTGTACCGGCATCCGGCGTACGACCGGCCAGCACCCCGGAGGCATCGTAGTACTTCCGGTGGGCGAGGAGATAAACACCTTTACTCCGGTGCAGCATCCCGCCAATGATATGACGACGGATATTGTTACGACGCACTTTGATTATCACTCCATTGACCATAACCTTTTGAAACTGGATATTCTGGGACACGATGATCCCACCATGATACGTATGCTGCAGGATTTGACCGGCATGGATCCGACGACGATTCCTCTTGATGATCCTACCGTTATGAGCCTTTTCGCATCGACGGAGGCCCTGAATGCGACACCGGAGCAGATCGGTGTTGAACTCGGCACGCTCGGTATTCCCGAGTTCGGTACGGATTTCGCCATGCAGATGCTTATCGATACGAAACCCAAGTACTTCTCGGACCTGGTTCGTATTGCGGGTCTTTCCCACGGAACGGATGTATGGCTGGGCAATGCGGAGACCTTGATTAAGGAAGGAACCGCAACGATTTCCACCGCAATCTGTACCCGTGACGATATCATGGTTTATCTGATTCAGATGGGACTGGAGCCTTCCCATGCGTTCTCCATCATGGAGAATGTCCGTAAGGGTAAGGTCGCCAAAGGCAAATGCAAGGAGTGGGAAGGCTGGAAGCAGGAGATGAAGGAACATGACGTTCCCGACTGGTATATCTGGTCCTGTGAGAAGATTCAGTACATGTTCCCGAAGGCACACGCCGCTGCTTATGTTATGATGGCATGGCGTATTGCATATTGTAAGGTAAATTTCCCGAAGGAATATTACTGTGCTTTCTTCTCCATTCGTGCCGACGGCTTTGATTACGAGCTGATGTGCCAGGGCGCAGAGCATCTTGAACGTGAGATGAAACGCATCAAAAACGCCATCGACAACAAGACAAACAAGCCGAAGGATGAAGAAGTATACAAGGCGATGCGTCTTGTCAAGGAAATGTACGCGCGCGGCATTGATTTTATGCCCATCGATATATACAAGGCACAGGCCAAAAACTTCCAGATTATCGACGGCAAAATCATGCCTTCCTTAAATTCCATCGACGGACTCGGCGATTCGGTTGCAGTACAGATCACCGAGGCGGTCAAGGCGGGCCGGTTCTTAAGCCGCGATGATTTCAAGAATCGTGCCAAGGTACCGCAGGGCGTCGTCGACAAAATGTTTGAGCTCGGGCTTCTCGGCGACCTGCCGGAATCCAATCAGCTCAGTCTGTTTGATATGTTTTAGTTAGTATCTATTGTGTGGAGGTTATTGATATGGAACGAATAAAGTCTGCAGATGCCCTGAAGGGACTGGGCGCACTCTGCATCGCCGGAATTACGCATTACGAACAGTGCTTTTCCGTGACGGAGCACCCGTCGCTGTGGCAACAGTATGCACTTGTGGCGGTAGAGATGTTTTTCCTTTTGTCCGGCTTCCTGATTTCCGCAGGCTACCGGGACCGGATTACTGCAAGAAGCGTATCCTTTGGGCACTTTATGTGTAAAAGAATAAAGCATGTCTATCCGCTGTTCCTTTTGTCCACGATTGCGGTTGCGGCACTTGAGATTCTGTACAGAAGGGCTACCGGTGTATTGTTTAAGCAGGATGCGTTTGATATCTGGTATTTTTTGCAGAACGTGTTTCTTATGCAGGGCGGTATATCCTTTGATGTGTATTCCTTTAATACACCCTGCTGGTTCATTGGAACGATTACCGTTATGTATATGCTGTATTATTTTGTAACCTACATAAGCAGCAGAAAAGGAGAGAACCGGACCGTATATTGCGTGCTGAGTGCCATCCTTGTTCTTTTGGGCTTTTGGTTCTATGCAAGAAACGGAAGCGGAGCCATCTTCAATTATTTCAAACTGGGACGCGGTCTCGTAAGCTTTTTCATGGGCGTTTTGATGCGTGAAATTTATGAGAAAGCGCCCAAAAGAGCTAAGGTATCTTTTTCCATCCTGCTCATTTTGGTTTATGCCATCTTTGAGTGGCGTGCCTCAAGGTGGACGGGCGCACGGGGAGATATCATGATGTATGCGGCCTTTTTCGTAATTCCCGCGCTTGTTTGGGTATCCTTCTGCATGCCGGGTGTGAAGCATGTACTGTCCATAGCACCCTTAACCTGGCTCGGCAAGATCAGTATGTCCATTTATGTATGGCATTTCCCCCTGCTTCTCATTCTCGATCTTTTGAAATCGCAGGGCATTCTTACCATTGATTTTGGAACAGCACTCGGATGGGGAATCTATATGCTCGTGTTGCTTGCCATTGCCGTGATTTCCTATTTCCTTTTGGAACGGAACATGGACAAAATACTGGCTTTCTTAAAGAAATTGTTCATTACCGGCTGGGAGAAGAAGCAGTCAAAATAAGTTTTTCGAATTGTGAAAAAAGTGCTTGCAATTTTAGAAACCTTAGTATATTATAAGCAGGTACTGATTTGAAAGTCTCAAATCAGCCTGCAGTATGGCTCGTTGGTCAAGCGGTTAAGACGCTGCCCTCTCACGGCAGAATCAGCGGTTCGATTCCGCTACGAGCTGCTAGGTCGTAAGCATTGCTTACGACCTTTTCTTATGTCATGGCAACGCCCCGCAGGGGTGTTTTTCAGAGAGGGGATTAGTGTGAAACAGTTTTTAAAAGGATTTAAAGACGGCCTTCCCATCGGCCTCGGATATTTGTCGGTGTCCTTTTCCTTTGGTATCATGGGCGTTTCCTATGGTCTTACCTGGTGGGAGACACTGCTGATTTCCATGACCAATTTAACGAGCGCCGGACAGTTCGCGGGCCTGCAGGTCATTGCAACCGCAGGAACCCTGTTCGAAATGGCCGTTACCGAGTTTTTCGTCAACCTTCGGTACTCCCTTATGAGTATTTCGCTTTCTCAAAAGGTGGACAGTCATTTTAAGGGTCTCTCCCGATGGCTTTTGGGCTTTGGAAATACGGATGAAATCTTTGCTGTTGCTATGGGCGCCAAAGAGCAGGTGAGCCGCAGTTATTTTGGCGGCCTTATGGTGCTTCCCTGGATCGGCTGGTCCCTCGGTACCGCGCTCGGCGGAATCTGCGGTGATTTATTGCCCGCACGGGTTACAACGGCACTCGGAGTAGCACTCTACGGCATGTTCATTGCGGTGGTTGTTCCGAAACTCAGAGAGGATCACAAGGTCATTCCCGTCGTACTCATCGCCATACTTTTAAGCTGCTGCTTTACCTATATTCCGGGTCTTAACAAAATTCCCGCAGGCTATACCATTACCGTTTGCTGCGTACTTTCCTCGCTCGTCGGTGCCATATTCTGGCCCATCGATATGGAAGAAGAGGAGGTGGCCGCGTGAGTTTCGTAAGCTTTGCTCCCTATCTTCTTGTAATGGCGCTTGTTACCTATTTGGTACGTGCAATTCCTTTTGCCCTCGTAAAAGGAAAGGTGAAGAGCCGCTTTTTCTGCTCGTTCCTTTACTACATTCCGTATTCGGTTCTGTCGGCCATGACCTTCCCGGCAATCCTGTCGTCGACGTCCTGCCTCTTAAGCGCCGCCATCGGTTCCTTCGTGGCACTGGTGCTTGCATATTTTAAGCAGAGCCTCATAAAAGTTGCGATGGCAGCCTGCATCAGCGTATATTTGACGGAACTTTTGATGAGTTTCCTGTAAAAAGCTTGTTTTGTGGCAAAAAAGTACGAAAGATGCTTGCATTTTCAGCATGTAGTGTTAGAATGATTATGTTAATAAGGTAGTTTAGAAGTGGACTTGCAAAAGTCCACTTTTTTACTGCTACTGATTTATTAAGAAAGGAATATGTATGTCAGGAAGAGAAATTGAAGCAAAAGCAGAGGAAATCCTTACTCCGATTGCAACGCAGAATGGCGTGACGGTCTACGACGTTGAGTACGTGAAGGAAGGCAGCGACATGTACTTAAGGGCTTACATCGACAAGGAGGACGGTGTCACCATCGACGATTGCGAGGCAGTCAGCAGAGCCTTTTCCGATGCGCTGGATGCGGCCGATTTTATCGAGGATGCTTACATTTTGGAAGTATCGAGCCCCGGCCTCGGAAGAAGCCTCAAAAAGGACAGACACTTTGAGAACAGCCTGTTGATGGAAGTAGAGGTCAAAACCTACAAGCCCATAGACGGCACAAAGGAATTTGTCGGTCTTCTGAAGGCTTATGACAAGGACACCTTCACGATTGAAACCGTGGACGGTAATGATTTGGTATTTAAACGAAGCGAAGTTGCTCTTTGCAGACTTACACTTGATTTTTAAAAATAATACCCGGAGAAACCGGAAGGAGGAATTTGGAAAATGAATAAAGAAATTATCGAGGCACTCGCAGCTATATCAAAGGAGAAGGGTATCAGCATGGATACTCTGTTTGAAGCAATCGAGAACTCACTTATGACTGCCTGCAAGGGCCATTTTGGCAAGTCTGACAATATGCGTGTGGAAATCAACCGTGAGACCGGTGACTACGCAGTATATGCCAGCAAGACCGTAGTGGAGACCAAGGCCGATGTTACCGATCCCGTTTTGGAGATCGACCTTGAGAGTGCCAAAAAGATAGCCAAGAAGGCTCAGGTCGGCGATGTTGTGGATGTTCCGGTTGAGTCCAAGGAATTCTCCCGTATCGCTGCACAGAATGCCAAGAACGTCATTCTTCAGAAGATTCGTGAGGAAGAGCGTAACGTACTTTACAATCAGTATTTTGAACTTGAGAAGGACATTACCACCGGTATTGTTCAGCGTGTAAACAACATGGGCTCCGTAAGCATTTCCCTTGGCAAGGCAGAAGCTATCCTTGCTGAGACCGAGCAGGTACCCGGCGAGTCTTATCCGACCGGCAAGCATATCAAGGTATATGTTCTGGAAGTTAAGAATGCAACCAAGGGACCCAAGATTATGGTTTCCCGTACCCATCCGGAACTTGTTAAGAGACTGTTCGAGTCTGAAGTTACCGAGATTAAGGACGGCACGGTTGAAATCGTTAATATTGCCCGTGAAGCAGGCAGCCGTACCAAGATTTCCGTTCGTTCCCTCAATGAGGATGTGGACGCAGTCGGTGCTTGCGTAGGTCAGAAGGGTAACCGTGTTGACGTAATCGTTGATGAGCTCGGCGGTGAGAAAATTGATATCGTGAACTGGGATGAGAACCCCGGTAACTACATTCAGAATGCTCTTTCTCCGGCCAAGATTGTTGCCGTATTCGCAGATCCCGATGAGAAGACCGCCAAGGTTGTCGTACCGGATTATCAGCTGTCTCTTGCAATCGGTAAGGAAGGTCAGAATGCTCGTCTTGCAGCCAAGTTAACCGGTTACAAGATTGATATTAAGAGCGAGACCCAGGCTAAGGATGCAGTCGGCTTCCGTTATGAGGATTACATCTACGATGAGGAAGACTACGAGTACGATGAGAATGTAACGGACGGCGACTTCGAAGAGGTTGAAGAGGAAGCTTCGGATGAACAAAACTACTAAAAAAGTTCCGCTGAGACAGTGTGTGGGCTGCCTTCTGATGAAACCCAAGAAGGAAATGCTTCGTATCGTCCATACCCCGGAAGGTGCTTTCGTCTTAGACCGGACCGGCAAGGTAAACGGACGCGGTGCTTATATCTGCAACTGCAAGGATTGCTTTTTGGCGGCCTCTAAAAAGAAGGGCCTCGACAGAAGCTTCAAGATGAGCGTGCCGAAGGAAGCATACGACACATTGCTTAAGAAATTTGAGGAAACAAATGAATAGAGAAAAAATATTGTCAATGATCGGCCTTGCAACGAGAGCCGGCAAGACAAAGAGCGGCGAGTTTATGACCGAAACGGTAATTAAAGAAGGTAAGGCCATGCTCGTTATAGTAGCGGAGGATGCCTCACAGAATACGGTAAAGAATTTTACGGATATGTGTGCGTTCCGGAAGATTCCGATGATACGCATCGGAACCAAGGAGGAACTCGGGCGTTGCACCGGCAAGGAAATGAGAGCCTCGTTGGTAATCCTTGACAAGGGATTCGCAGAGGCGGTTTTGAAACTGTTTGAGTAATAATTGGAGGGAAATAGATGGCGAAAATGAAAGTACATGAACTCGCTAAGGAAATGGACATTTCGAGCAAAGATATCATCGCATATCTTACCGCTCAGGGTGTTGATGTTAAGAGCCATATGAGCACGCTGGAAGATGCGGATACCGAACGTGTACGCAAGGCACTCGGCAAAAAGACCGCTGCCCCGAAGGCAGAGGCTCCGAAAGCAGAAGCCCCGAAGGCAGAAGCTCCCAAGGCGGAGGCTCCCAAAACGGAAGCTCCCAAGAAGAAAAAGAGCATTATCATAATCAGTAATTCACAGAATTCACAGAGTCAGAAGCAGGGCGGAGCCCGTCCCATGCAGCAGGGTGGAAGTCGCCCCGCTACGCAGGGAGCAAGCCGTCCCGCAGGTCAGAGACCCGGACAGCCGACCAAGCCGGCACAGCCCGTACAGCGTCTTATCAGACCGAATATGAATATTAACCTTGACTTAAGTAATCGAAGCCATGATGAGGAAGAGGTAAAGAAGCCCGAAACCCAGGCAACAGAGCCCGCAGTAGCGAAGGCTCCCGAAGTAAAGGTTTCGGAAGCACCCGTAACCGTAGCAACGCCGGTAGAGAAGGCACCTACGGAGAAGGCACCTACGGAGAAGGCTCCGGCTGAGAGACCTCAGGGCGAGAGACCCCAGGGTGAGAGACCCAAGGGTGAAAGAAGACCGCAGGGTGAGAGACCCCAGGGCGAGAGAAGACCTCAGGGCGACAGACCGCAGGGCGAAAGAAGATTCCAGGGCGACAGACCGCAAGGCGAGAGAAGACCTCAGGGCGAGAGACCCCAGGGTGAGAGAAGACCGCAAGGCGACAGACCGCAGGGAAGCCGCGTATTTATCAATACACAGGGCCGCAATGACCAGCCCAGAGGCGGACGTCCTCAGGGCGGACCGAACGGACAGGGTCGTCCGCAGAACGGTGAGAGACCTTCTTACGGTGACAGAACCACAAGAGGACCGCAGGGTCAGGGTGGACAGGGTCGTCCGCAGGGCCAGGGCGGCGACAGCCGTTTCGCAGGCGGTAGCAGAAGACCCGGCAGTGCACCTTCCTTAGGTGGTGGACGCGGTGCAGATGCTCCTTTGGCTTCCACCGAGAAGAGCCGTGACGGTGGAAAGCGTCGTCAGGGTCAGGAAAGAGACAAACGTCGCGAGAATTATGAAATCGATGAAACCGAACAGCTGAAGCCCGGACGTTTCATCAGACCGGAGAAGAAGGTTGTAGTAGAGGAGGAGCAGATTAAGTCCATTACCCTTCCCGATTCTCTGACCTTGAAGGACCTTGCAGATAAGATGCATGTGCAGCCTTCCGTTATCATTAAGAAACTCTTCCTCGAAGGAAAGATTATGACGGTTAATACCGAACTTTCCTACGAAGAAGCTGAAAATATCGCAATCGAATTCGAAATTCTTTGCGAGCATGAAGTAAAAGTAGATGTCATTGAAGAACTGCTCAAGGAGGAAGAAGAGGACGAGAGCAAGCTTGTAAAGAGACCTCCCGTTGTCTGCGTTATGGGTCACGTTGACCATGGTAAAACTTCCCTTTTGGATGCAATTCGTAAGACGAATGTAACAACGCATGAAGCAGGTGGTATTACCCAGGCTATCGGTGCATATACTGTCAGCATTAATGGACAGTCCATCACCTTCCTTGATACCCCCGGACATGAAGCCTTCACTGCAATGCGTATGCGTGGTGCGAATTCCACCGATATCGCAATCCTGGTTGTTGCTGCGGACGATGGCGTTATGCCCCAGACCATTGAGGCAATTAACCATGCCAAGGCCGCAGGCGTTGAAATCATCGTAGCCGTTAACAAGATTGATAAACCCGGCGCCAATGTCGAGAAGGTTAAGCAGGAGCTGACCGAGTACGGCCTTGTAGCCGAGGATTGGGGCGGCAGCACCGTATTCTGCCCCGTTTCTGCCAAGACAGGCAACGGTATCGAGAACCTTCTTGAAATGGTTCTTTTAACCGCCGATGTACTGGAACTTAAGGCCAATCCGAATCGTCGTGCAAGAGGTATTGTAATCGAGGCTGAGCTTGATAAGGGCCGTGGCCCCGTTGCTACCATCCTTGTACAGAAGGGCCGCTTAAAGGTCGGCGATATGGTTTCTGCCGGTGTTGCTTACGGTAAAGTCCGCGCAATGGTGGATGACAAGGGTCATCGCGTCAAGGAAGCAGGTCCTTCCACTCCGGTTGAGATTTTAGGACTTAACGATGTTCCGAACGCAGGCGATGTATTTATTGCTCATGACAGTGATAAGGAGGCCAAAAACTATGCAGCCACCTTCATTGCTCAGAACAAGGAAAAGCTGCTTGAGGACACCAAGAGCAAGATGAGCCTCGACGATCTGTTTACGCAGATTCAGGCCGGCAATTTGAAGGAATTGAACCTGATTATCAAGGCTGACGTACAGGGTAGTGTGGAGGCCGTTAAGACCAGTCTCTTAAAGCTTTCCAACGAAGAGGTTGTTGTTAAGGTAATTCACGGCGGCGTTGGTGCCATCAATGAATCCGATGTAATTCTTGCTTCCGCAAGTAATGCAATCATTATCGGTTTCAACGTTCGTCCCGATGCTACCGCCAAGGCTACTGCCGAGCACGAAGGCGTGGATGTTCGTCTTTACAAGGTTATTTATCAGGCAATTGAGGATATCGAAGCTGCCATGAAGGGTATGCTCGATCCCGTATATGAGGAGAAGATTATCGGTCATGCCGAGGTTCGTCAGATCTTCAAGGCTTCCCAGATCGGTAACATTGCAGGTTCCTTCGTTATGGACGGTGTATTCCAGAGAGGCTGCCTCATTCGTATTACGCGTGAGGGCGAGCAGATCTACGAAGGCAAGCTTGCCAGCCTGAAACGATTCAAGGATGATGTCAAAGAAGTTAAGACCGGATTTGAGTGCGGTCTTGTGTTTGAAGACTTCGACAAGATGCAGGAACTTGATATTGTTGAAGCCTACATTATGGTAGAGGTACCTCGTTAATGAGAAAGAACAGTATTAAAAATACAAGAATCAATGCAGAGGTTCAGCGTACTCTTTCCAAGATTATCCGCGAGGAAATCAAGGATCCGAGGGTACCGATGATGACCAGCATTACAGACGTTGTCGTAGCACCTGACCTTAAGACCTGCAAGGTCTGGGTCAGCGTACTGGGCGGCGAGGAGGAATGTGATGAGTGTATACGGGGACTTAAAAGCGCAGAAGGCTTTATCCGTATGCAACTCGCACATGAAATGAACCTGCGCAACACACCGGAGCTGACCTTTGTGAAGGACCGTTCCATTGCGTACGGTGTAGAAATGTCCGGAAAGATTGACGCCGTTATGGCGGATATTGCATCCGAAGAGGAAGAAAAGAATGATTAATTTCAAGACTGAAATTGCACCCCACAGCCGTGTCGGTATTACCGGGCATGTACGCCCGGACGGAGACTGTGTCGGTGCAGTAATGAGTCTTTATCACTATCTGAACAATGCGATTGAGGACCTTACGGTGGACGTGTATCTGGAAGAACCCAGTTACATTTTCGACGGAATAAAGGACATAGAGAAGATTAAGCACGAGGCCCGCGGCGACGAAGCGTATGACGTGTTCATTATCTGTGACACGAACGCGGACCGTATCGGCTTCGCACTTCCCCTGTTCCAAAAAGCAGGGAAGACCATCAACATCGACCACCATATTTCCAATGCTTCGGGCTGTGCCATGCTCAATCATGTGGAGCCGGAGACCGGTTCCTGCTGTGAAGTGCTGGCCGGGCTTTATGACCGGGCTTATATGGATGAGGAAATCGCCAGAGAAATCTATATCGGCATCATTCACGATACGGGAGTGCTTCAGTATTCCAATACAACGCCCAAGACGCATATGCTGGTTGCGGAGCTCATCGGGTACGGTTTTGATTTTACGCGCCTCATCGACGAAACCTTCTATGAGAAGAGTTTTCGCCAGAATAAGCTTTTGGGACATGCCCTTTTGGATGCCCGCCTTTCCTATGATGACCGCGTGATTTCGGCGTATGTTCCTTTTTCGCTTTTGGAATCCATGGGCGCTACGCCCAAAACAACGGACGGTATCGTCAATCAGCTTCGTATAACACGGGGCGTGCATGTGGCCCTGTTTATGTACGGACTGTCCGAGACGGAGATTAAGGCATCCCTTCGTTCGGATGAATTTGTGGATGTATCCGTCATCGCCGAATGCTTCGGAGGCGGCGGTCATAAACGGGCTTCCGGCTTTAATGCGGTCGGAATTTCCGCCGATGAAGTACTAAATCTGGTACTGAAAGAAGTAGAAAAGCAGCTTAAGTGAGATTTTGAATGAACGGAATTATCATAGTAGACAAGGAGCAGGGCTTCACTTCCATGGATGTGGTAGCCTGTCTCCGTGGCGTATGTAAGCAAAAGAAAATGGGACATACCGGAACCTTGGACCCTATGGCGACCGGCGTACTTCCGGTTTGTCTCGGAAATGCGACGAAACTCTGTGATTACCTTACCGACAAACGTAAGGTATATGAAGCAGAGTTTCTTTTGGGTGTGCAGACCGATACCGAGGACATAACGGGCACGGTCCTTGCCAAAAGCGATGTAAACGTGACCGAGGACGAAGTGAGGGAAGCCTGCTTATCTTTTATCGGAGAAGGTTTTCAGATTCCGCCCATGTATTCGGCTGTAAAAATCGACGGCGTCCGCCTCTATGACATGGCCCGAAAGGGAAGAGTGGTTGAGCGCGAAAAACGACCCGTCACCTTTTACAATATCGAAGTTTTGTCCGTGAATCTTCCGACGGTGGCAATCCGCGTGGAATGCTCGAAGGGAACGTACATAAGGACGCTTTGTAACGATATCGGAGAACGCCTTTTATGCCATGCCGCCATGAGCAGCCTGCGACGCATAAAAACAGGTGATTTTGATTTAAAAGAAGCCCATACCATCGATGAAATCCGTGCATTCGTGGATGCGGGGCGCGTGGAAGAAATCCTCATGCCGACCGATATGGTGTTTAAAGAGGATCGCAGCGTTACCGTACTTGACGAATTTAAGCGTTTCATTCTGAACGGGAATGCTTTCAGACCGGACGACGCCGTAGAGGATATTGACCCTAAGGAGGGCGAAGAGGTCCGCGTATATGATGAGGACGGTCATTTTTACGGAATATACTCCTTTGACGGCAGTATGTACCGCGTAAAAAAGATGTTTTTGGAGCAATAGTGGGATGGAAATAATTCAGGATACCACACAATTTCACATAGAAGAGAAGACCGCGGTGGCGTTCGGCAAGTTTGACGGAATTCATGTGGGACACCGGTATCTTTTGGAACAGGTTTTGGAAAGTGCAAGGAAATACGGCTATAAGTCACTCGTGTTTACGTTTTCGCCTTCACCGCTTGCCTTTTTTTCCAAGGAGAAGGTGTATGAGCTGTCCACAAGGGAAGAGAAGCGCAGGTTGTTTGAAGAGATGGGCTTTGATTATCTGGTGGAATTTCCTCTTAATAAGGAGACGGCAGCCATTTCTCCGGAGGATTTCCTTCGGGAGTATCTTGTGAAACGCATGAATGCGGCCTGCATATTTGCAGGGGATGATGTCTCTTTCGGAAAAAACGGAGCCGGAAATCATATGCTGCTTCGCCGTATGAGTGCCCTGTATCCGTATGAAGTTGAGATTGTGGAGAAGCGTATGCTGTATGGGGATGCCGTGTCATCGACTCGCGTCCGGACCCTTATAGACGAGGGCGATGTTTTAAAGGCATCGGAGCTCCTTGGAAAACCTTATTCCGTATGGGGAGGTCCTTTTTCGCCGATGCGGTTCGGAATGGAGAACGGACGGAAGTGCCTTCCTTTCCTGCCGGACAAAGACAAACTGCTTCCGGCAAGCGGGCTTTACAAAGGCTGTGCCACACTTCCCGATGGAACAGTATATGAAACGAAGATTCGCGTTAGTCAAAATGAACATTCACTGACCGTGTTTTTTGGCGAATTTGACGAAAAACTGTACGGTAAGGACATTCTGCTTTCATTTTTATGCAAAATCGATAGGATTTTGTAAATTATTTATATTTTCTACTTCACAGTGCGGAAGATAAAATATCAATTGGTGAATGTTCGATTGTGAGGTAGAAGAATGAATCTGGTGACAATTCTTAGTTTGTGTGGTGGCTTAGGTCTGTTCCTGTACGGAATGACACTAATGAGCGAAGGTATTGAGAAGGCGGCCGGTGCGCGCCTGCGTTCAATCCTTGAATTCTTCACGAAAAACAAAATTACCGGCATGTTCGTCGGTATCGTATTTACAGGTCTTGTACAATCCTCTTCCGCATGTACGGTTATGGTTGTCAGTTTTGTAAACTCCGGTCTTATGAATCTTTATCAGGCGGCCGGCGTTATCTTAGGTGCCAATATCGGTACCACGGTTACTTCCCAGCTCGTTTCTTTGAAAATTTCCGATTATGCATCCATTATTCTGCTACTGGGTGTCATATTGGTTCTGTTCGTTAAAAAGTATCCGATCTGCGTTAAGATCGGTGAAATTATCTTAGGCTTTGGTATCCTGTTTTTGGGCTTGAATCTGATGAGTTCTTCCATGGAAGGACTTAAGGAAAGTGAAAGTGTTCGCAGCATTCTTTCTTCCCTGACCACAGATAAGTGGTGGCTCGCGATTCTTATTGGCACCCTGATTACGGCAATCGTGCAGTCCTCTTCGGTAACGGTTTCCATCCTGGTACTTATGGCCGAGCAGAACATGATTGACCTGCGAGTTTGCCTCTTCATTATTTTAGGCTGTAATATCGGTGCCTGCACCAGTGCACTTCTTGCTTCCTTATCCGGTAAGAAGGACGCCAAGCGTGCGGCGATGATTCATTTCCTCTTTAACGTAACAGGTACGATTCTGATGTGCATTACTTACGCTTTTGCGCTCGAGCCCATCGGGGATGCCATCATGAAATTAAGCGGTGGGGAGCCCGGCCGTTACATCGCCAATGCCCATACGCTTATGAAGGTGGCACAGGTTATCGTGCTCCTGCCGTTCACGAAATTCCTGGTTAAGGCCGCTATTCTGGTTATTCCCGGTCATGACAAGAAGGTTAACTACCGTGATAATTTCAGATTGCAGTATATCGGCGACAAGGCCATCTTTAACCCCGCAACCGCTTTGATCGGTGCCATGAAGGAAATTGAACGTATGGCTTACCTGGCAAGCGAGAATCTGGACCGTTCCATGAATGCTTTGATTACCCTCGATCAGGACGATATCGATGAGGTATTCGAGGTTGAGAAGAACATCGATTATCTGAGTCATGCAATTACCAATTACATGGTAAAAATAAATCAGAGCACCCTGCCCCTTGAGGACAAAAGAAAACTGGGCGCCCTGTTCCATGTTGTAAACGACGTAGAGCGTATCGGCGATCATGCGGAGAACTTTGCGGAAGCAGCGCTGCAACGTAAGGACACCGGTGTGGTTTTCTCAAAGGAAGCACAGTCGGAACTCGGACATATGCTGGAGAAGGTTGACCAGGTACTGCATTACGCAATCGGTATGTTCGCAGAAGGAAAAGAGGAGTACATGCCGACTGTCAATACACTGGAGAAGGAGATTGATATCATGGAGCGCCAGCTTCAGAGAGCTCATGTAAACCGACTGACCCGCAACGAGTGTACGCCCGAGGCCGGAATGATTTTCTCCGATGTCATTTCCGGTTTGGAACGTATCGGCGACCATGCAACCAATATTGCTTACAGCGTAATTGCCCCTCCGAATGAAGAAGAGGAATAATCATAAGTAAGGAACTTAATTCATGAAGAATTCGAAAAGCAACAGGAATATGCGTTTGTTTCATTTTGGAACAGGTGTAGTCCTGTTGCTTTTTTTCATATTTGTATATGTGTTTTTTATTGCGAAGCTGACGGTGACCTGCCATGTGACCGAGAAGGAGAAGGTACTCTTTTTCCCGGAAAACATATGGGGCGGAGTACTTACCGTTATATTGATGCTGGCAGGAATCATCCTGCTTAAAGGTACGGGACTGTTTGACCGCTGGGAGTCATACCTTAATAAACACACAGGGGTGTTTTACGGCTTGCTGGCGGCTCTTGTTACCATAGTGCTTGCGGAAGGCGTACTTTGGGTTACTTTTGCGGATACTATGCCGATAGCGGATCAGGAGTACTGCCTGCGTGATGCCACCGGCCTTATAGAAGGGAATTATGCATCCTTTCAAAAAGGCGGCTACATCTACCAAAATACAAATCAGATAGGCCTTGTGTTATACGAAGCCTTATTCCTTAAGCTGTTTCCGGGCGTCACATTTCACTTTTTCTATTACCTGAACACTGTTTTTACGGCGGGAATCGTATATCTTTTGACTGCGATTGCACGGGAAATAGGATGCGGCCGGGTACTCAGGCTGTTAATAGCCTTTTTTGCCGTACTGTTCCCGCTGTTGCCCCTTTATTCGACCTTTGTTTACGGAACGCTTCCCGGCATGTTTTTGGGCGGCCTTTCGGTACTCTTTGCAATTCGCTTCGCAAAAGAAAAGAAGTGGTGGATGGCAGGCGTTTCGGCATTCATACTTTGGATGGCCATATTTGCAAAAGAGAATTTCTTAATTTTCGGCATTGCTGTCTCCCTGTATCTTTTCATGACGATGCTTTCCTCGAAGGAAAAGGGGAAGCTTCTTTTTGTAACGGTACTGTTTATTGCAGTCACCTTAATCGGCACAAAACCGGCCAAATTTCTCCTTGAAAAGCAGGGAGTGTTGGAGAAAGGCGGCGGGCTTTCCGCGTGGTCCTTTTTGGTCATGGGACTTTCGCCGGATACCAGCACTATTGCACCGGGCTGGTGGGACTCCTATAACTGGGATTCGTTTAATGAAAGCGGCTATGACGGGGACATACAGGCGGAAAAGAACAAAGAGGATCTTATGATTCAGCTTCGGGAATATAAAAATGATCCGAAAGCATTCATCAAACAGATGTATCAAAAACAGGTATCGCAGTGGTGCGATACGTCTTATGAAAGCCTCTGGGTTTCAAGAACACAGCTGCATGGTCGCCGGGATGTCGGTCCGGTTCCTTCCTTTTATAACGATGAGAGGAATGCTCGCCGGTTTACCGGGTATATGAACGGTGGAATCCTGTTTTTGCTCCTTGGCCTGCTGGCTTTTTGCTATGGTAGGTGGGGCTCTGCGGATAAGAATTATGCCTCACTCCTGCTTATGATTATCACAATCGGCGGCGCTTTATTCCATATATTCTGGGAGGCCAAAAGCCAATACACCTATGTATATGTGATTTTTCTTTTGCCGCTTATGGCACGGGGATTTGAGTACCTTATGCAATACATCGGAACACTGCGTGCACAGTGGAAGGCGGATGGGCACCTTAGGATTCCGAAAAAGACAACCATCACGGCAGGTTTGTTTTTGGCACTGACGGGGATGCTTATGGTACCCATGCATGCGATGGCGGAAAGAAGCTATATAGGCAGCCTGGAGGAATATATCCGAATCACGGAAACTGTCACGGAACTAAAGAAAGGCAATTACTACATCCGGCCGGCAGGAAGTCCGGAGCTTGCGTATATGTTTACGGAGGAGGAGATTTCCTTAGGAGAGGAAGGCACGAAGGTGTATGCAGATGTGTCGGAAACAGGGGCGGTTATGTTCTATGTAGAGGAAGAGCGGTGCCTCGCCCGGGATTCGGACGTTGAGAGCGGTTCCTGTGCGGTGCATGTGAAGCCGGTCTGCGAACCGAAATATTGCGAATGGTATGCAATACAGATGGATGACGGAAGCTATATCATTCGTCAGACCGTGGGCGCGGAAGGAACGATTCAGGAAGATGCCCGGATGTCGGTAAGGAAGTATCAATATGGTACGGCCGGAAGATTCCTTTTTGAGTCCTGTGACTAGACTTTCAAAAAAATAAAAATGGTGTTTACATAACGGAAACCTTGTGATACACTACATGAGTATGACTTTGACCACTACTTAGGATTCGGATACTCCAACCAATCCCCGGTAGTCGGTAACTCAACAATCTATTTTTAAAGGAGAAAGAACATGATTTCCAAAGAGAAGAAGACAGCTATTATCAACGAGTATGCAAGATGCGCAGGCGATACCGGTTCACCTGAGGTTCAGATCGCAGTATTAACCGAGCGTATTACCGAGCTTACCGAGCACATGAAGAACAACAAGAATGATCATCATTCCGCTCGTGGTCTTGCTCAGCTTGTTGGTCACAGAAAAGGCTTACTTGCTTACCTTAAGAAGACTGATATCGAGAGATATCGTGCTCTTATCGAGAAACTCGGCCTTAGAAAATAATTTAGGTAATGGAAGGGCGGAGCGATTCCGCCCTTTTTTACAAGTATTCAAATTGGGAACGAACGAGACCACTGATGAGTTTACTTATTTCAGTAGATTGATCAGTAGTTTCGGCTGTTCCCTCACTTATGAAAGGAGACCATTATGTACAAGAGTTACAGTATGGAAATTGGCGGACGTACCCTGACCGTAGATATCGGCAGAGTAGCAGCACAGGCCAATGGTGCAGCATTCATGCACTATGGTGATACAGTTGTTTTATGTACCGCAACTGCATCCGACAAGCCCAGAGACGGTATCGATTTCTTCCCTCTGAGCGTTGAATTTGAGGAGAAGCTTTATTCCGTAGGTAAGATTCCGGGAGGCTTCAATAAGAGAGAGGGCAAGGCATCCGAGAATTCTATTCTTACCAGCCGTGTAATCGACCGCCCTATGCGTCCTTTGTTCCCGAAGGACTATCGTAACGATGTTACCTTAAACTGTATGGTAATGAGTGTTGATCCTGCCTGCCGTCCCGAAATCGTAGGTATGCTTGGTGCTTCCATCGCGACCTGCATTTCCGATATTCCTTTTGACGGTCCCTGCGCTATGACCCAGGTCGGCATGATTGACGGTGAGTTCATCATCAACCCCAGCCAGGAGCAGTGGAAGAAGGGTGACTTAAACCTGACCGTAGCATCTACAACCGAGAAAGTTATCATGATCGAGGCCGGTGCCAATGAAATTCCCGAAGCCAAGATGATCGAAGCTATCTATCTGGCACATGGTGTAAATCAGGAAATCATTGCTTTTATCAATAAGATTTGTGCTGAGGTCGGCAAAAAGAAACATGAGTACACCAGCTGTGCAGTTCCCGCCGAGATGTTCGAGGCTATGAAAGCAATCGTAACTCCCGAGGAAATGGAGGTTGCAGTATTCACCGACGAGAAGCAGACCCGCGAAGAGAATATTAAAGTTATTACCGAGAAACTTGCAGAGGCTTTTGCCGAGAATGAAGAATGGCTTGCAATTCTTGGTGAGGCTGTTTATCAGTATGAGAAGAAGACCGTACGTAAGATGATTTTGAAGGATCACAAGCGTCCTGACGGTCGTGAGATTACCCAGATTCGTCCTTTGGCAGCTGAGGTTGATATCATTCCCCGCGTTCATGGTTCTTCCATGTTTACCCGTGGACAGACTCAGATTTGTGATGTTGTTACCCTTGCACCTCTTTCCGAGATGCAGAAGGTTGACGGTTTGGATGAGAACGAAGTAGCCAAGAGATATATGCATCATTATAACTTCCCTTCCTACTCTGTAGGCGAGACCAAGCCTTCCAGAGGACCCGGACGTAGAGAAATCGGTCATGGTGCACTTGCAGAGAGAGCACTTATTCCGGTTCTTCCTTCCGAGGAGGAATTCCCGTATGCAATCCGTGCGGTATCCGAGACCTTTGAAAGTAACGGCTCCACCTCCATGGCATCTACCTGTGCTTCCTGTATGTCCCTGATGGCTGCAGGTGTTCCCATCAAGCGTATGGTTGCAGGTATCAGCTGCGGTCTTGTTACCGGTGAAACCGATGACGATTTCGTACTTCTTACCGATATTCAGGGTCTTGAGGACTTCTTCGGTGATATGGACTTTAAGGTTACCGGTACTACCGAAGGTATTACCGCTATCCAGATGGATATTAAGATTCATGGTCTTACGAGACCTATCGTTGAGGGTGCTATTGCACGTTGCCGTGAAGCTCGTTTCTTCATCATGGACAACTGCATGAAGAAGGCTATCGCTGAGCCCCGTCCCGAAGTTGGACCTTATGCTCCCAAGATTATCTCCATTACCATCGATCCCGATCGTATCGGTGATGTTATCGGAAAGCAGGGCAAGGTTATCAATGAGATTGTTGCCCGTACCGGTGTCAAGATTGACATTACGGACGATGGCAGAGTTTCCGTATGCGGTATCGATAGCGATATGATGAACAAGGCTGTTGAGATGATTCAGATTATCGTAACCGATTTCGAGGAAGGTCAGATCTTCAAGGGTAAGGTCGTTTCCATCAAGGAATTCGGTGCGTTCATCGAGTTTGCTCCCGGTAAGGAGGGTATGGTTCATATCTCCAAAATCTGCAAGGAGCGTATCGATCGCGTAGAGGATGTACTTACCTTAGGTGATATGGTTACCGTTGTATGCACCGGTAAGGACAAGATGGGTCGTATGGGCTTCTCCATGAAGGATGTAGCACAGAACTAAATATTGCAGTAATGATTTCAGATGGCTCGGGCATACGCTCGAGCCATTTTTTACTAATGGGGACGGGGGTTTCTGTCA
>JAZLJD010000016.1:0-46068 GCA_045617725.1 Lachnospiraceae bacterium | reverse complement strand
ACGCAACCGGCCTCTACGCGCCGTCCGTGTCGCGTATCGGCCTCGCCCGACCATCCGGGTCGGCCGTTGCTGCGTGCTTACAAAACACTAAGAAAACCTATAACTCTCCATGAATCGATTCACCCTATATGAATTGCTCCTCTCCGGCCGGGGGGAACCGCTTTTTTGATTCGGGGACGTTCCTTTTGTCACGAGGATGTGTACTTTGTCACGGGGATGTGTACTTTGTCACGGCTAAATCAGAAATGGCTCCCCTGAGCCGGCGAGAACAATTTCATATAGAGACGAATCACATTCCGAGTTATGGTTTTCTAAGTGTTTTGGGAAGTCTTTCTGTAGTGACGCAACCGGCCTCTACGCGCCGTCCGTGTCGCGTATCGGCCTCGCCCGACCATCCGGGCCGGGCGTTGCTGCGTGCTTACAAAACACTAAGAAAACCTATAACTCTCCATGAATCGATTCGCCCTATATGAATTGCTTCTCTAAGGCCCGGGGGCCGTTTTTTGATGTAGCCGTGACAAAGTACACATCCCCGTGACAAAGTACACATCCCCGTGACAAGGGACACTCCTCGTGACAAGGGACACTCCTCATGACAAAGTACACATCCCCGTGACAAAAGGAACGTCCCCAAAACAATATTGTCAGAAAAATAAAAATAAAAATGCGAAATTGTATTGACAATTCAAAAGAGGGTGCTATAATCAAAGCATAAACAAACTTCATATAGATAACTTAAGAAAAGGAAGGTACGGTCCAATGGAGACATAACCGATTGCAGTAGAATTTGAACTCTATGTAAAGGAGGTACACTCCACCTGAAACTTAATATGGTAGTATAAAAGCTTATTATTCGAAATCATCCATGAATAGAGCGTAGAAGAAATCATAGACGCAGGTACAAAACAGTACGAACAGGAGCATGGACGAGGAGAAAGATTAGGAGGACGGTCCAATGGGTCAGTCAGTGTAGAAGCGGGTATTTGGTAATTACCGGATACCCGCTTCTTGTTGCGTTAATATTTTTTGGAAGCATTGAAAACAGGCACAAAATATAGTATTCTTAATTTGCGTATGACGCAATATGGAGATACTGTATGAATATACCTGAGAATAGTAACGAGAATATTGAAATAGAAAAACGAAGGGAACGCCATGAAAGAAGAGTACGCACCGAGCGGGTGTGCTATTTGATTTTTGGCGCCCTTGTATTATGTCTGCTTGTGGGCGTAGGGGCTTTGGTTATGAAGCTTGTTCAGAACCGACCGGGGGACGAGCCTGTCGTTGCGGATTTGCCTTCGGCGTCTCCTCTTATCAATGTATCGCCTTCGCCGATTGAGCCGCTTCCTTCCGAGGAACCGGTACCTTCCGAGGATCCGCGGGATGAGCTGGATGATTTGGTTGATCTGTACATGGCGTCCATGAGTCTTGAAGAGAAGGTTTACGGCTTGTTTTTTGTCACACCGGAGGCTATAACCGGCGTTAGCACAGCTACGAAGGCAGGAAATTCAACGAAGGAAGCCATTGAGAAACAGCCTGTCGGCGGCATCGTTTATTTTGCCAAAAACATAACCGGAGCGACGCAGTTTAAGGAGATGCTCCTCAATACACAAAAGTATGCCAAGTACCCCATGTTCCTCGGAATCGATGAAGAGGGCGGCAGTGTGGCCAGACTCGGCAATTCCAAGGCCGGTGTGGCCCAGGTTAAGAACATGAGTGAGATAGGCGCTACGATGGATTCCATGGAAGCCTACAGCGCATATATTACAATCAGTACGTATCTGAAGGATTACGGAATTAATGTGAACTTTGCGCCGGTAGCGGATGTCCTTACGGACAGCACCTCGGACAGCCTTAAAAAACGTATTTTCAGCTCCGATCCGGAACTGACGGCACAGATGGTTCGCTCATCTGTAACGGCGATGCAGGATCAGGGCATCAGCGCGACACTTAAGCATTTCCCGGGCCTCGGAAGTGTTTCGGAGGATACACATAATGCATCCGGCGCTTCGACGATGGATTTGACGGAATTCAGCAATACCTGTATGGCACCGTTTGCTTCGGGAATTGAAGCGGGTGCGGATTTTGTCATGGTTTCGCATGCAAGCTATCCGAATATAACGGGAACGGATGAACCTGCCTCCATGTCTTCGTATATTATCAACGATATACTGAGAGAAGTCCTTGGTTACAACGGAATTGTTATTACGGATGCGCTCAATATGGCTGCCATTACAGGCAAGTATACCTGCGGCGAGGCTTGTGTACAGGCTCTCAAGGCCGGTGCGGATATGCTTCTCATGCCCGAGTCCCTGAGCGAGGGCTACAATGCGATTCTCACAGCAGTGCAGAACGGTGAGATTTCCGAGGAAAGAATCAACGAGAGTATTCATCGAATTTACAGAGTGAAATACAAGGAAGCCATCAACGGGCCTCTTGGATGATGGAAAGCGCCGTGCAGCGACCGAAAGGGTGCCGCGCGGCGTTTATTGTCAGGGCACCCAAACGATATATCGGGGCCTGAATTTACAGAAAATTTTGAAAATTTTGAAAATAACAAATTGATAAAAAAGTTTAAATTTATTGTTGACAAATATATTATGGTTCTGTATACTTCTCATTGTTGCTGCTGATGAAGCGCACATGCGATAGTGGCGTAGTTGGTAACGCGCGACCTTGCCAAGGTCGAGACCGCGGGTTCGAGCCCCGTCTATCGCTCTTTAATGAAAGCCATCTGTGATGATTCACAGGTGGCTTTTTCAGTGCATGCCACAAAAGGGCATGAAAAAAAGACCGAATGTTACTTACGGGGAGGATGCGGCTTATTGAGGTTACGAAGCTCGAGCTGCCTTGCGTTTACAAAACGGGCAATGGCGTTATTCTCGTGCTCCAAAATGCAACCGTAGAGGATGGTGTGATTCGCGTCCTGATTCACCATGCGGACGATGTGCCCGATGAGATTGAAGGACATATTGGATTTCTGATCTGTGAAGCTGACCTGGATGCGTGTGTGCTTGGTCACTTCAAATGTGTTATGTGCGGAAATGACAACCGCGAAACCGCCTACGCTGAGGTCCTTGATGATGCCGGTAACCGGTTTGGCAAGTCCCACGGAAATCTGGGCATCCTCGCCCAAAAAGAGGCGATAGTGTGCACGACGATTCATACGTGTTCCGGCGGCGGGCGCGGTAATCAGATGATACGGCGCATCGTCATAGGTAACCTTTTGAACCTTGACTTCCTTAAACAGAAGCGGGGTCTGATCGTCCTCAACTACAAGCATATCAATGTTCAAATTCTTGTTGTTGAATCCGATTATGGTGTCATTCATGGTGAAAGGGTCAACAAGAAGACCGCTACTCACAAAATTGCGTGCATGGGATTCCAAAGACGCACTCTTGCCGTCAGCGGTAGAAATCAAAAGTATGATTCGGTCATTCTCTTTAATCTGGCTGATTTCCATCGGGTCTGCCTTCTCCTTTCAACACAAAGATTATAATGCATTTCTATGCATTTGTCATAAAAATACTTAAAAATGAGTGTAGATTTGGTGCCAAAAAGTACTTTTTGGCACGTTTTATGCTATAATTCTCTTAATAATGTAAGGGAGGTATCATAATGAAACTTATATTTGTCGGTGCTACACATGAAGTTACGGGAAGTTGCCATTATCTGGAGGCCTGCGGCAAGCATATTTTGATTGACTGCGGTATGGAACAGGGTAACGATACCTTTGAGAATATTGATATCCCGGTAGACGATGCCATGATTGATTATGTGTTTCTGACACATGCACATGTCGATCACGCCGGCATGCTGCCTTACCTTTATACGAATGGTTTCCGCGGTAAGATTTATACCACGACGGCGACTGCGGATTTGTGCTCCATCATGCTTCGTGACTGTGCCCATATTCAGATGCAGGAAGCAGAGTGGAAGAATAAGAAGGCCAAGCGTAGCGGCGGTCAGCAGATTGAACCGATTTATACCATGGAGGACGCGGACGGAGCCATTAAGCGACTGGTTCCCTGCGAATACGATACAGAGATTGAGGTAGACGAGGGCATCACCATCCGCTTCACGGATATCGGCCATCTCCTTGGCTCGGCTTCCATTGAAATCTGGCTTACCGAGGGCGATGTTCATAAGAAGATTGTTTTCTCCGGCGATATCGGCAACAAGAACCAGCCAATCATCAAGGACCCGCAGCCCACGGACACCGCGGATTATGTCGTAATGGAGTCCACCTACGGAAACCGCCTGCATCCCGTGGAGGAGCATGACTATTACACGGAACTTGCCGCCATCATTCAAAGAACCTTTGACAAGGGCGGTAATGTGGTCATTCCTTCCTTTGCAGTAGGACGTACGCAGGAACTGCTTTATTTCCTAAGACAGATAAAGAAGAATCACATGATTCACGGCCATGAGAATTTCGAGGTATATGTGGACAGCCCGCTTGCGGTGGAAGCAACCGGAATTTTCACGAAGAACAAGATGGACTGCTTTGACGAGGAGGCCATGGAGCTTATACGCCAGAACATTAACCCGATTGCATTTCCGGGCCTTAAGCTGGCCATTACGAGCGATGAATCCAAGGCCATTAACTTTGATATGACCCCGAAGGTTATCATTTCCGCTTCCGGTATGTGCGAGGCAGGTCGTATCCGCCATCACTTAAAGCATAATCTTTGGCGCCCGGAATGTACGATTCTGTTCGTCGGATATCAGGCGGTCGGAACGTTGGGACGCAGCCTTATAGAGGGTATGGACGAATGCAAGCTCTTTGGTGAGACCATCGAGGTAAAGGCAAGCATCGAGCAGTTTACCGGTCTTTCCGGCCATGCCGATAAAAACGGCCTGATTGAGTGGATTACGGCATTTAAGGAGAAGCCGCGTAAGGTATTCGTCGTACATGGCGACGATGCTTCCTGCAAGGAATTCACGGAATGTCTGAACGCCGAATACGGTATCCATGCTTATGCACCCTACAGCGGCACCATCTTCAACCTGGCCACCAATACCCTTGAGTACGAGGCAGAGCCGGTTGCGGTTACCAAGAAGGCAGCCCAGGCTGTTACCAATGCATTCTCAAGACTGCTGGCAGCCGGACAGAGACTGCTCGCGGTAATTGCGCATAATCAGGGCGGTACCAACAAAGACCTGGCCAAGTTCACCAGCCAGATTAACTCCCTCTGCGACAAGTGGGACAGATAGACAGATAGGAGACTATATTTTTATGAGTTACGCAGATCAGATTTTTGTTTCGATGTGTCAGGATATTCTGTTAAACGGAACAAGTACGGAGGGCGAAAAAGTACGCCCTCACTGGGAGGACGGTACGCCGGCCTATACCATCAAGAAATTCGGCGTTGTAAACCGCTATGATTTGAGAAAGGAATTCCCACTTCTTACGCTTCGCAGAACCGCACTCAAAAGCGCTACGGACGAAATTCTCTGGATCTGGCAGAAGAAGTCAAATAATATCAACGACTTGCACAGCCATATCTGGGACGAATGGGCAGATCCGGACGGATCCATCGGCAAGGCTTACGGTTACCAGCTGGGCGTGAAACATGAATACAAAGAAGGTATGATGGACCAGGTTGACCGTGTGATTTACGACCTTAAGAACAATCCTTTTTCGCGCCGTATTATGACGAACATCTATGTGCATCAGGATTTACACGAGATGAATCTGTATCCCTGTGCTTACAGTATGACTTTTAATGTAACCCAGCGTAAGGGCGAGGACCGTCTTACTCTGAATGCAATTCTGAACCAGCGGTCCCAGGATGTTTTGGCAGCCAATAACTGGAATGTCGTACAGTACGCGGTTTTGGTGCACATGCTTGCACAGTGCTGCAATATGAACGTGGGCGAGCTCGTGCATGTGATTGCGGACGCCCATATCTACGACCGCCACGTGCCTCTTATTGAGGAACTGATTACGAGAGAGCAGCATCCGGCTCCGAAGTTCTGGCTGAATCCGGATATTCACGATTTCTATCAGTTTACCCGCGATGACGTGAAGGTAGAGGATTACATTACCGGGGAGCAGATAACCAATATCCCCATAGCAATTTAAGCAGGATTTAAGCAGGAGATTTTAAGTACATGAAATTAATCGCAGCAGTAGATAAAAACTGGGCAATCGGCAATGGCAATCAGTTGCTTGTCAGCATTCCGCAGGACCAGAAGAATTTTCGAAACGAAACTATCGGCAAGGTCGTTGTACTGGGTCGTAAGACCATGGATACCTTCCCGGGAGGCCGCCCGCTTAAGGGACGCACCAATATCATTTTGACGCGGTCCGAAACCTACGAGCAGCCCGATGCGGTTGTTGTTCATTCCGTGGAGGAGCTTCTTGAGACAGTCAAAGCCTACAATACGGAGGACGTATACGTAATCGGCGGGGCCAGCATCTATGAGCAGCTTCTTCCCTATTGCGATACGGCCATCATTACGGAAATCGACAGAGCCTATGCGGCCGATGCTTACTTTCCGAACCTCGCTTCGAATCCCGAATGGACGGAGGTTTCGCGTAGTGAGGAACAGACCTATTTTGATGTGGAATATTACTATGTGACCTATAAGAGAACGGCCGGTCTTAGTGAGGTATAGGCTATGCCCAAGCGGAATCGAAACAGACTGGCTTTATGCATTCTTTTGGGCGCCCTTATGCTGTCCCTCACGGCCTGTGAGCAGCCCCTTCGTGAGAAAGGGCAGGAAGTCGTGCTGACGACCGGCTTTGAAGAGGGGGAGGTCATCCGGTATTGTACCGGGGACGAAGCCCATACGGCGAGCATCCGGGACGGCGAGCTGAGTTTTTACATCGCGATGCTGTGTGAGGATTACGCCCATACCTTCGGACGGGATGTCCTTAGGCTTTCAAACGGGGATTTTTCCATTTTGGAATATGTCTGGCAGGATGCACTTACGGGGCTTGGCACCTTAAAGACCAAGTACCTTTTTGCCCTGAATGAGGGCTTTACGATAACGGATGATATGCGCACGGAGGCCGAAGAGGAAGCCCGGTCCTATATGGCTTCTTTGACGCAGGAGGAGCTTACATCGCTTCCCGTTTCAAAGGAGGAACTTACCGCTTTATTGTGTGAGTATAAGCTGGGCCGGAAGGCTTATGACAGCGTGACGGCAGAGGTCGACTTTGAAATATCGGATGATGATGCCAGAAGTGTCAGCGTGCAGTGGATTTATATACCGACCTATACCGTAAACGGTGCCGGTGACCGCGTGGAATATTCGGAGCTGGCTCTTAGTAAGGCGGAGGATGCCATACAGGAGGCTGGGGCAGCAGTTCTTGAGGGAGAGGATTTCTTCTCCGTTATGTCGCTCTATTCAAAGGATACGGCCGAAACAAGAACCGTCCGTAAGGGAGACGTGGAAGAGCTCCTTGAGTATTGCATCTTTTCCTTAAAACGCGGCGAGGTATCCGACGTCATTAAGAATCGCGACGGTTACTATATCGTCAAGTGCCTGGTTCCCATGGATGAGGAATCCACCAGAAAGAATCGTGCGGATATCCTTAAAAAGGCGCAAAACGATTTCTATAACGAGCGTTTTGCGGACTTTACGGCGCAGGTAACAGAGTACGGCGAAGCGCTGAAACGCGAGGATTTTGTACGGGGCATTCTGCTTCCGCATCAAATCTTAATAGAGTATTAAATCATTAGCACTCAGACCTTCTGAGTGCTAATTTATATTGACTTTTAATAGGGGCAGGGTTAGACTATCTTTTGTGGTTTGACCCACGAATATAGATATAGAAACGAAAGGAAGCGCATTTTTATGGCTAGTAAGCATGGCAGTTTATCGATTAACAGCGATAACATTTTCCCGATTATTAAGAAGTGGTTATATTCCGATCAGGATATTTTTTATCGTGAACTGGTTTCGAACGGTTGCGATGCAATTACAAAATTAAAGAAACTTGAGATGATGGGAGAGTACGAGGCAACAGCCGATACGGAGTACGCAATCCGCATCATCGCAGATCCCGAGACGAAGACCTTAAAGTTCATTGATAACGGTCTCGGAATGACCGCAGACGAAGTGGAAGAATATATCAATCAGATTGCTTTTTCCGGAGCAACCGATTTTATTGAAAAGTACAAGGATAAGGCAAACGATGACCAGATTATCGGTCATTTCGGCCTCGGTTTCTATTCCGCATTCATGGTAGCGGATGAGGTGCACATCGATACCCTTTCCTACAAGGATGGTGCCCGTGCCGTTCACTGGGAGTGCGACGGCGGTACCGAGTTTGATATGGAGGACGGCGACCGCGAGATGGTCGGCACCACCATTACCCTCTACTTAAACGAGGATTGCCTTCAGTACTGCAACGAGTATAAGGCCAAAGAGGTACTTAAGAAGTACTGCAGCTTCATGCCTTATCCCATTTATCTGTTAAAGGCAGAGGCAGAACAGCCCGATACGGAGCCTGTTACCGAGGTAGTGAATGAGGACGGTACGACCGAGGAGGCTGCCAAAGAGGAAATTAAGCCCTTAAACGATACCGAGCCCCTCTGGGCCAAGAACGCGTCCGAGTGCACCAGAGAGGACTACATTGCTTTTTACCGCAAGGTATTTAACGATTATAAGGAGCCCCTGTTCTGGATTCATCTGAATATGGATTATCCCTTCAACTTAAAGGGTATTCTCTACTTCCCGAAGATCAATATGGAGTATGAGTCCATCGAGGGAACCATCAAGTTATATAACAATCAGGTATTTATTGCCGATAACATCAAGGAAGTCATTCCTGAGTTTTTGATGCTCCTTAAGGGCGTAATCGACTGCCCGGATCTTCCTCTGAATGTTTCAAGATCCGCTCTGCAGAACGACGGTTTTGTTACCAAAATCAGTGAGTACATCACAAAGAAGGTAGCTGACAAGCTTTCCGGCATGTGCAAGACCGAGTTCGATGAGTATGTGAAGTATTGGGATGACATCAGCCCGTTCATCAAGTTTGGCTGCTTAAAGGATGGCAAGTTCTGCGAGAAGATGACAGATTATATCCTCTTTAAGAACCTGGACGGCAAGTATGTAACCCTTCCCGAGTGTCTCAGCGTCAAGCCGATTGATACCGATGAGGAGGGAGCTTCTGAGGAGACGGATACCGTAGTGGAGACGGAGGAGTCCGAATCCAATGAGGAGGCCAAAGAGAAAATCATCTACTACGTAACGGATGAGAAGCAGCAGTCTCAGTACATCAACATGTTCAAGAAGGCCAAGATGAATGCCGTCATTCTGACGCACAACATCGACCAGCCTTTCGTACAGCAGCTGGAGTCCAAAAACGAAGGCATTAAGTTCATGCGTATCGATGCGGATGTAACGGAAGCCATGAAGTCCAAGACCGGCAAGAAGGCACAGGCTGAACTGGATGCTCAGAGTGAGACCCTGACGGGTATCCTTTCCAAGGCTATTAAGAAGGAAGGCATCAAGGTAGTAGTTTCCAAGCTTAAGAATAAGGACGTGGCCAGTGTCCTGACCGTATCGGAGGAAAGCAGACGTATGCAGGATATGATGCGTATGTACTCCATGCCCGGTATGGATTTGGGCGATATGGGACATGAGGGTGAGACACTTATCATTAATGCGAACCATCCTCTGGTAGAGAAGATTCTGGCCGATACGGAAGGCGAGCATGTGGAAATGATTTGCGAGCAGCTTTATGACCTTGCAAGAATCAGCAATGCACCGCTGGATGCACAGTCCATGACGAAGTTCGTAGAGCGTTCCAACAAGATTATGATGTTACTTTAAGAAAGCGTAGGACCGCATGATTATCATCCATGTCGTAGGCGGCCTCGGGAATCAGCTGTACTGTTACGCAATGTACCAAAAGCTGAGCAGCCTTGGACGCGATGTAAAACTGGATATTTCCGATTACCTTCCGGGCGCCGTTCACAGGGAAAAAAGAGACCTTGAGCTCCTTGACCTTTTAGCGGAAGTCCCTGCCATCGCGAAACCACGGGAATGTACCCGAATGAAAGATGATTCGAGATCGTTTTTGGCACGGGTAAGGCGCAGGGTGTTCGGAAGAAACAGCCGGATTTATACGGAGCAGGCACCTTATGATACGGCGGTATTTGAGCTTCGCGATGCGTATTTGGAGGGCTATTACAATACGGAGGCGTACTATACGGATATCCTTAAGACCCTTCGGAAGGACATAGTTTTCCCGGTGTCGGGGCAGGAAGTTGATACCCAAAATGCACTTCAAAACCGCGCACGTTGGGGAATTTTACAGGATACGGATTCCTGTGCACTGCATATACGCCGCACGGATTACCTCGATCCGTCCACCAACGGACGGTACGCGGGCATCTGCACGGATGCTTACTACGAAGCGGCGATGCAGTATGTAAAAAAGCTGTGCCCGTCTGTTCGGTTCTATGTATTTTCGGACGATACGGCTTTCGCACGAGACTATTTTGACGGCCGTAAGGACGTGGAAGTAGTGGATATGAACACCGGTAAGGATTCCATGAACGATATGTATCTGATGGCCGGGTGCAGGTATCATATCTGCGCCAATTCCACCTTCTCCATGTGGGGTGCAAGGCTTTCGGAGCGTGCGGGCAAGTGTATGGTAAGGCCCCTGTACCACGACCGGATGGATCAAAGTACACCGGAGGAAATCAAAAAGCTCTGGCCCGATTGGATTCTGATTGATGAGACGGGTAATATAAGATAAAGAAAAGGTGACGGATGGCTCCTTAAATGGAACCGCCTGTCACCTTTATTATTTGTTACTTAAGCAGCGGAAGAATGCAGTCTAAAAGCCGGTCGTTATCCGAGGGCTTCATGAAGCAGAAGCGGAAGTAGCTTTCGTCAAGGGAGGTAAAGGTATCGCAGTTACGGATCATCATGCCCTTTCGGATGGCTGCATCAAAGAGATCCTGCGCCGTAACATCATTTAGTATGTGGCACAGAATGAAGTTACCGTGGGGTTTATAGGGATGAATCGTAGGGATAGCAAGGAGCAGCTTGTAAATGCGTTCCTGCTCGCTGTGCATCAGTTCCCTTGTTGCACTTATATAAGCGGTATCCCTGAACATATAGCGGCCCGCTGCGTCCACAAGAGAATTGACGGACCAGGGATTCTGAAGCGAAAGAGCACGGGTGCGAATTTCCTCATTGGAACATACCGCATATCCGAGACGCAATCCGGGTGCTGCAAAAAACTTGGAAACGCCGCGCAGTACGACCAGATTTTTAAAGTGCTTTGTAAGCGTAATGGCTTCGATTTCGTTATACTCGGGTGAGAATTCCATGTAGGTTTCATCCACCATGACGAAGGTGCCGGTTGTTTCGCAGTGCTCCAAAATTGCACGCAACTCCCCGCGGGAAATGATGGAGGAAGTTGGATTGTTGGGATTGCAAAGCACCAAAAGGTCCGTGTCCTTTGTAATGGCATCCGTAAGAAGCTTAAGGTTCAGACGGAATTCCTCTTCCGGCCGAAGCTGAAAGTAGGTGACATTGCCGTGATCCATCTTGATATCGCGTTCATACTCCGAATAGGTGGGAGAGAGAAGCAGGGCGGATTTCGGGGCAATCACATCCACGAACAGGCCGATGAGTTCCGTGGAACCGCCGCCTATCAGGATGTTCTGCATATCGGCACCGCAGTACTCGGAAATTAAGCGGCGCAGCTCTGTATACTCGCGGTCCGGATAGCGCTCGAGATCCGAGATGTGCTCGCAGATCCCCTGCTTTACAAGTTCGGACAGTCCGAGCGGGTTTACATTGGCAGAGTAGCTTACGATATCTTCCTTTCGGATGCCGTAGATGGCTTCTATTTTTTCAAGGTCACTCCCGTGAAAATGCTCTTTTTGTTTCAACATATTAGGCTCCTGACATTGCTTTATGACAGTGAATAATGATATAATTTTTCATATTGGGTTAATATACCCATTATAAATTTTTCCAAGTAAAAAGCAATAATAAGTTAAGATATACAGGGATGGTAGAACCTTGAATTACAACATCTCCAAAATGCTGAAGGGGCAATTTGAATACGACTACGGAACGCTTGCTTTTTCCGTGCAGCGTCTGGAACTTACGGTGGGACTGAAGGGCAGTCTGACCGGTAGTTTTATTGTCACGGGACCGCAGAATGTCGAGACGGAGGTATTTCTTTTTGTCTCCGGAACCCGTATGTCCATCGGCCCGGATCATTTCATTCTGGAGGCCGAAGAGGACCGTAACGCGGCCGAGGTACAGTATGCCTTTGATGCAACCGGACTCTCGGAAGGCGATGTGACGAAAGGCAACATCCATGTGGTTTCGTCAAGGGGCGAGTACTGCATCCCCTACGTGGTAACCGTTTCGAGAAATGAGATGGTGACCACGGTCGGCAATATCCGAAATCTGTTCCACTTTGCGAATCTTGCCAAAGTGAACTGGCTGGAAGCCATGAATGTGTTCTATTCTCCTTCGTTCCCTTCCGTTTTGACGGGAAACGATCAGCAGTTCCTTTCTCTTTATCGCGGTCTTACCGGCGTGAATTCCTTCCAGGACGGCACGAACGAACAGAATATGGAAGAGTTTTTAATCGCCATCAACAAAAAGAGCGGCGTGGAGTTCTCCTTTGAGGAGGAGGGCTGCGAGTATTCGGGCGTGATGGAAACGATTCGCGGCACCATCCGTGTGAATCGAAACGGCTGGGGATACACGCATCTTGATGTGACCTGCGACGGTGAGTTTTTGTCCACGGAACGCAACGTTCTGACGGATCTTGAGTTCTTGGGCAATCTGCATACACTTCGGTATTTTGTGGATCCTTCCAAGCTGCATGGCGGCAACAATCTCGGAAGAATCATTCTTTCCAATCCTTACACCACGCTGGTTTATACGGTGATGGTACATCAGCAGTACGAATCCTCCGAGTATCGTAAGGGGCGCGAAAGACGACAGCTTCTGTTTGAGCTGGTTGACCTTTTTGTCCGCTTCCGAAGTAAGCTGCTAAGCTTGGCTGATTGGGTAGCAGGCTCTGAGAAGCTGATCGATGCCATGCTTGAAATAGACAGTGAAGATACGGTTGCTCTTATGTACAGAACGCAGCTGCTTCTGACGCAGGAGCGTACCAATGAGGCCAAATGGTTACTGGGCCGTATCGATGACCTTTATAAACGCGGCGACATAGAAATGTCAGATTCCGAAAAAGCGTATTTCTACTATCTGACGACGCTTTCCAACCGGGACGAAGAATACGTAAATCAGGTTTCCCTTGAAGTGGAACATCTCTTACGCCGGAATCCCGGAGACTGGAGAATCTGCTGGTTCCTTCTTTACCTTAAGGAGGAATATGCACGCAATGACGAGAAACGCCTTTTGGCGGTCAAGAATCAGTTCCACCTGGGCTGCAACAGCCCCATTATGCTGATAGAAGCTTACAATGTCTTTTTGAATAATCCGCTTCTTATGACGGAGCTGGATGAGTTCACGGTACATGTATTGCTTTTTGCCTGTAGGCGTAACATCCTGCGCGATGATTTGATCGATCAGATTTTGTATCTTACGGGACGCGAGAAACAGTACAACCAGCGGATTGCCTTTATCCTGATGCACTGCTACGAAATGATTGAAACGGACCAGGTGCTGAGCGTGCTGGTTGCGTACCTTATTACAGGGGACTGCATCGATTCAAGGGCCTTCAAATGGTACGAAAAAGGTATCCTGCACAATGTCCGCGTTACCAATCTTTACGAATATTACATGATGAGCATTTCGCCGGATTACCTCGGAGAGATTCCCAGAATGGTACTGATGTACTTTTCCTACCACTGCGACCTGCCCTTTGAAAGAAAGGCACTTTTGTATGCGTATCTGGAACAGCATGCGGAGGAATATTCCGAAATCGAGCGCGGTGCGGAAGAGGAGATACAGCAGTTCCTTTTGAGCGAAATCCGCAAGGGCCACATCAACAGGGATCTGGCGTATCTTTACAAAAACAAACTGGATCTGTCACTCCTTGATACCGAAACGGCCGCAGCGTTTGTGCCCCTCATTTTCATGCACGTAGTGACCGTGGAGAATCCGAATGTCAAGGCAGTTGTCCTTGTGCAGGACAAATTCGCACGCGAGTACGTGTATCGCCTTGAGGGCGGAAGAGCCATGTTCCCCATTTATTCGGCGGAATATCGAATCCTTCTGCAGGACGGAAACGGAAACCGGTATGCGGATACCATTCCCATTAACCTTGAGAAACTGCTCCTTCCCGGAAAGCACTGCAAGGCTGTGGCACCGCTTGTTAAGGACTCCGTAGGTCTCAATGTGTATCTGTGTGAAGAGAGCCGGAATTACGTGGAAATCAACGAAGGCAATGTGGAACGTTTCCTGTATCTCATGAATTCCCAGCAGATTTCTTCTTCCTACAAGTCAACCGTACGCAGCAAGCTGGCTGAATATTACTACAGAACCGACCGCATCGAACCTCTGGACCGGTTTCTTTCCGAACTTCGTCCCGAAGGAATGGACTTTAAGGAACGTGCCGAGTTTATTCAATACATGACGGACCGTGGTATGTTTGACAAGGCGTATGAATGGGTTTGCATCTACGGACCGGAAGAGGTGAATGAGAAATGCCTCATGCATCTTGTGTCCCACCTTATCGTAAGAAGCAATTATGCATACGAGGAAATGCTGCTTCGGATGGCTGAATTCAGTTACAATCGCGGCAAGTTTGATGAGCATATTATTAAGTATCTGGTGGCTTACTATAACACCGGAATCAGGGAGCTCAAGAAGCTCCTGCGGGCGGCCCATAACTGCTATGTGGATCCGACCTATGTGCTGGAAGGCATGCTCAGACAGATGATGTTCTCGGGAGCCTTCACGGGAGACGGTGCCCTTGTGTTTGAGGAGTACAAGAAGCGCCCGAATCCGGATTCGGATATTACGGATGCGTTCCTTGCCATGAATGCGTTCCAGTATTTTGTAAAGGATGAGCTGATCGATCCGATCCTCATCGGGGAGATGCGTGACTGCTTAAGCAGGGAGCATGACCTTCCGGAACCCTGCAAGTTCGCAATCCTGAAGTACTATGACGAGAACCGTGAGGAGCTTATTAAGGAATATCATCCGATTATCAAGAACCTTATCGGCTATTGCCAAAGAAAACGTTTCATCTTCCCGTTCCTTACGAATTATGCGGATATATTCCCCAGTATGGTTCGCGGAAATGAGAAGACCTATATCGAATACAAGACGAACCCCGCTCACAGGGTCTACATTCACTACCTGATTGAGCAGGACGGCGAGAAGCGCGGTGAGTACAAAACGGAAGAGATGACGATGGTTTACACCGGAATCTATGTAAAGGACGTCATCCTGTTTTTTGGCGAAAGCCTGCAGTACTACATCGCGGAAGTAAGCGAGGGCGAGGAACAGCTGGTGGAAAGCGGTTCGCTGCGCAGTGAGGAAATGGTGCAGGAAGAAAACCATACGGTATTCGGCCAGATTAACGATGTGTCCATCGGACTGGCTCTGCAGGATTACAATGCGGCCCTTGAATGTACGGACGAGTACTTAAGACAGAAGTATCTGGTACGGAATCTGTTCCATACGATTTAACAAAACGGAGATTTTACGGTGGCATTTTTTAGGGAAGACCATGAAAAACAGAATATGGCGGAACGGTATGTAATCGGACTGGACCTTAAGGAGGAAAACAGCCAGATTTCATACTTCGAGAAGGGCAGTGAGAAGCCTGTGACCGTAAGCCTGACTGTGGGCGATGAGGATTATGCGATTCCCACCGTTTTGTGCAGAAGGTACGAGGTCAATCAGTGGTACTTCGGACGCACGGCGGTCGCCAAGGCGCAGCAGCACGAGGGAATTCTGATTAAGAACCTGGTATCGAAGGCCGAGGCAGGCTTGAAGGTCAGCATTGAGGGCGAGGAATACTTTGCAACCGACCTGCTGGCACTGTTTGTGAAGAGGTGCTTCACGCTCCTTCCCCCTTATATCCGCAAGGACCGAATTCTGACCGTAATGATTACGGTAGAGCAACTGAGCCAGGGCATGGTGGATGCACTCACGCGTTGTATCGAGGTCCTGGGACTCCCGAAGGAGCAGGTTCTTTTTAACGCCTGTGCCGAAAGCTTCTTCTGCTACATGGTGCACCAGGACAGTAAGCTATGGGAACATGAAACGCTGCTGTTTGATTTTACAAAGGCAGGCGTGAAGGCTTACCGTATGGCACTGAACCACGGAACAAGACCTGTGGTTGCCATGGTGAGTGAGAAACTGTATCAAAACTTTGTCATTTTGGAGGAGGAAGCCGAGGAAGGACGCCTTGATATAAGAAAGAGCCCCGCGGAGCTCGATCAGGACTTTTTGGCTATCGCCAAAGAGCAACTGGACGGACATATCGTGGATGCGGTGTACCTTTTGGGACGAGGCTTTTCCACGGACTGGAGCAAGAACAGTATCAACTACCTGTGCCAGAACCGAAAGGTATATCAGGGAAATAACCTTTTTTCAAACGGAGCGGCTTATGCGGCGATGGATCGTGTGGAGCCGGAGGCCATTCATAAGGACTATGTTTACCTGGGTGGCGACAAGATACGTTCGAACCTCGGAATGCATGTATTGCGTAAGGGCTCGGAAGCCTACATGGCGCTGCTGGATGCCGGTGTGAACTGGTATGAAACCGGCAAGGATGTGGAGCTTTTATTGGAAGGCGGGAATGAACTGACCTTTATCATAACGCCCATAAGCGGCGGCAAGCTTAAGCAACAGAAGGTTTCCCTTGAGGAATATTCGGTTCGAACCACAAAGACGAATCGAATTCATATGCATATAGAACCGTTATCCCCTGTGAAGGTGAAGATCACGGTAACAGATATGGGATTTGGCGAGATATTCCCGTCATCCGGCAAGATTTGGGTTAAGGAGATAGACTTGTGCGAGTAACTCAGTGCGTAGGCAAGTATGCAGAAACTCCATACAGTTCACAGACAGCACGCATACGTTTCTTCAGTATAGAAGAGGTTTGCTATTATTTGTGTGAGAATATCCATATCATTGAGCCGTCCTTCATCGAACCGGAACTGATTGAATGGATAGGCCGGGAATGCGGGCTTAATGATCTTGCGGATGAGCTCAGACGAATCTACAAGCTGGGCATGTCTTCCAAAATACGCACTCCGATGATGGAGCAGAACTGCCTGTGCCGTTTCGTGACGACGCTTCTTGACTATGTGAGGTATATAAGTCACGAGAGAGTGCAGGACCTGGAACGTTTCCTTAAGGAGAATTCCGGCGTCAGTGACTTTGAACGCAAGATGCTCCGTGCGGCGTACGCAGTCAGAGACGGCAGGTATCATCAGGCTTTTGAAGAATACATGCGGCTTTTGGAAAGCGAGGAGATGACGGACGGTGAGAATCAGGCCAAAATCTACCATAACCTGGGCGTTATCCTGGCATATAAAGCCGATTATGCACAGGCGGCCCGTATGTTCGGAAGAGCTTACAGACTGAGCGGTTCCTTAGAGAGCTTAAGACAGTATCTGGTAGCACAGAGACTGGGACTCGGAGAACAGGATTTCCTGCTTTTTATCGGAGAGCACCAGGAGCTTTACGCTGATTCCGTCGTTGTAAACGAGGAGCTTGAGAAGCTGATGGAGGAGTATAAGGAATCTCCGGAATATATCACCAGTGCGGAACTGCATGATTGCAGGACGAAGGGCGGAAGCGTGGAAGTAATAAGGCGCCTTCGCGAAATGAACATTGAATGGAAAGATGAGTATCGGGCAGCTTTCACGGAAGGCTGATAAGGAGTTAGTAATGGGATTTCTTAGGAATCTTTTTCACCGCAATCGGGAAGAAGACGAAATAATTGAAGAACTGAATGAGGAAACCTCCTTTACCGATTCCGGCAGCAGGCCTTATTTATCCGGCGTGGATATCCACGATGATGAGAAGCGTGAACGTTATGTCCGTTATTTTCTGGAGCAGATGGCGGAAGCGGACAAGGAGCTTGAGCTATTGGGCTACGAGTACAGCCTTGTTACCGCGTATCTCACCGATATGGAGGAAATCGAGGCACTTCCGGCCGAGGTTCTTACGGAACTGGCCGAAACCGGTCGCCGTATTACCCGCCTTGAGCAGGAGCGTAAGGAACTTAAGGGCCAGAAGTCACGCATGACGGAGGCTGAGTATCAAAAAATGGAGCGCCTTGAGGACGAGATGCCGGAGGCGTCCAAAAAACTTCGTGAAGCGGAGGAATACCAGGTACTTATTAAGCAGGACATGAAGCGCCTTGAAAAAGACAAACAGGCATACCAAATCCGCCGCGAGGAGTTGGAAGCGGGACTTGGCAATCTGAAAGGCGTTTTCTTTATAGTTTTTGGCGCCCTTGTAATCTGTATGGTGATTTTGGTGGTGCTGCAGCTTGTTTTTGATATAAATGCGCGGTTCGGATACCTCGTTCTGGCACTGATGGCTGCATTATCCATGGCCCTGTCCATCGTGCGTCATAATATGATGACCGACGAGCTTGAGAAGGCGGACAATGCACACAACCGTCTGATTCAGCTTCAGAACACGGTCAAAATCCGTCTTGTCAACAATACGAATCTTCTTGAATACTACAAGATGAAGCTGCAGGTGGAGAGTGCGGACGCCCTCGATTATCTTTGGGAGCAGTACGGCCTTGAAAAAGAGGACCGTGCCAAAATCGAGAAGGCCAAAAGCGACCTGGAATATTACTATAATCTTCTGGTACGCACCCTTCGCAGGTACCGCATTCAGGACCCGAACGTCTGGATTCACCAGGCCGAGGCCCTCTATGACAGTAAAGAAATGGTGGAAATTCGCCATGGACTTATCATTCGTCGCCAAAAACTACGCAGTCAGATGGAGTACAATTCCGACATTGCCACAACTGCGCAGAATGAAATAAAGGAGCTGGTTTCTCTTTATCCCGAATACACCAAAAAGATTCTGGATATCGTTGCCGAGTATGAACGGAAAACGGTCTAGTGTTCCCAAGGCGAGTCTTGAATTATGGTTCGCAGGGAATTATAATTCGGAATGGTGCGTTTTTTGAAAGAGGCAGGATTAGTTAGGAAATGAGCAGAAAAGCCAGAACTTGTATAGTATTTATAGCGCTTGTTTTAATCGGAGTCATCGCGTTCTTCGGCATGAAGAGCCGAAGGCTCGTACATAGCATGACGGTGGAAGCCGGAACGGAGCTGACCGCTTCGAAGTTCTTCCGGTTTGGCGGAAGTGAAGCAACCTTTAAGGAAGAGCCGGATGTTCATTCGGTCGGAGAGAGAGAGGTAACCCTTTTACTTAACGGCAAGGAATATACCTCGCTTCTTACGGTAAAGGATACGGTAGCTCCCGTCATTGTTACCAAGGAGGCCGAAAACGGTCTGGGCGGTCCCGTATACCCCGAGATGTTTATCAGGGAATGTAAGGATGAAACCTCCGTCACCTACGAATTCATAACGATGCCCGATGTGAACAGTTGCGATGCGCAGGAGCTTATGCTGCGTGCCGTGGACGAAGGCGGCAATGAGGCCCTCTTTATGGGTACGCTCATCATGCGCCCGTTCCGCATGGAATGTAAGATTAATACGGGGGATGCAATTCCGAAAGCCACCGACTACCTGCTTACAGACGGAAGCTGTTCCTACGTGACCGATCTCTCGACCATTGACAATACCAAAGTCGGGGATTACGAACTGGAAATCTGCTTTGAGGGCAGGAATTACAAGGTATATCTCTCCGTGGATGACAAGATTGCCCCGACGTTGTCCGTCAAGGAATCCGAAACCTTCTGCTATGGCCAGAAGATAGACCCCATGGATTTTGTCCTTTCCGTATTTGACTATTCCGCCTATGAAGTAACCGGTGAGTCAAGCCTTCCCGAGAATACGAGAGACCTTTCCGACCTTAGCACAAAGCAGGAATTTGCATATACGGTTGTTGCGACCGATGTATACGGCAATGAGACCAGAATGGAAACGAAAGCAATCCTGGAGCCGGATCATATCGCACCTGTTATAAGCGGTGTACACGACATCTACATCTACCTGGGCGAGAGTGTTTCCTATAAAAGAGGAGTCGTCGTTACGGACAATGTGGATGAGCATGTAGATCTTACGGTAGACAATTCGAAGGTGGATTTAACGACCCCCGGAACCTACTGGGTATACTACAGTGCAACCGATGCCGCCGGCAATACGAATCAGGTGGCTGCATACTTAAATGTAGCGGCGCAGGAGTACACCGAAGAGGATGTCTATGCACTGGCGGACGAAATCCTTGCGGATATTCTGACGGAGGATATGACGGTTTATGAGCAGCTGGATGCCATTTACAAGTGGGTTCAGAGCCATATCGGATACATTAGTCATTCCGAGAAGAACGATCAGATTAAGGCAGCCTACGAAGGCCTTAAAGACCATCAGGGCGACTGTTTCGTTTTTGCCATGAGTACGAAATATCTGCTGACACGGGCAGGAATCCCGAATGTCGACATTAAGAAAGTTTATATAGAAGGGGCGAGCTCCCATTACTGGAATCTTGTGGATTACGGCGAGGGCTGGTACCACTTTGATACAACACCCCGTAAGGACAAAACAAAATTCTTCTGCTGGACGGATGCCCAGCTTAAGGAATACTCGGACGGCCATAAGAATTCTCATAAATATGACCCGGCTCTGTATCCTGCAATCAATTAGTTTTTAGCGGAGGCTTATGTGAAAAAGAACAGCAATACTCCGATGCTTGGCATTATCGGCGGCTTGGGACCGATGGCGACCGCGTATTTCATGGAACTCATCATTTCCATGACGGATGCGGCGACCGATCAGGAACACATACGCATGCTCGTGTGCAACTACCCCGATGTGCCGGATCGCACAAAGCATATATTAGGAAACAGTACGGAATCCCCGTTGCCGTACATCGAGGAAACCGGCGCTTTTTTAAGGGATGCCGGAGCAACATGTCTTGCAATTCCCTGCATTACGGCGCACTATTTCCACGATGAACTGGAAGAATACCTGGGCATGCGGGTGGAACACATCATAAGAGAGACGGTAGCTTATCTTAAGGTACGCGGTATCAATAAGGTGGGCATCATGGCTACGGACGGAACCGTGCAGAGCGGTCTGTTCCAGGCGGAACTTAAGAAGAACTCCATGGAGGCCGTTCTTCCCGATGCATATCATCAGAAGATGGTCATGGACTTAATCTACGAGGATGTCAAGGCCGGTCGCCCGATTCGTTTCGAACTGTTTGAGGCGGTTGCCATGTCCCTTAAGGAGCAGGGTGCCGAGGTTTCCATTTTGGGCTGTACCGAGCTTTCCATGATAAAGAAGAACTTCAAATTGCCCGCAGGCATTTTGGATGCCATGGAAGTTTTGTCCATGACGGTTGTGAATCGTTTCGGACTGTTAAAGGAAGAATACAGAGAATTGATTACAAAGTAACAGAAGGTGTGCTATGCAGAACAATGTACTTGACTATATGGATTATTCGGTGAATCATTGCCCGGACAAGCTTGCTTTTTGCAATGAAAGCATGGGTCTTACGCATCGTGAGGTGTATGACCTTCACAGAAGCATCGCAAGTTATATCCATAAGGAGGGCCTTTACCGGGAACCTGTGGTTGTATTTATGGAGAAGCATCCGAATACCATCGTTGCCTTCTTCGGTGTCATTGCAGCCGGCTGCTTCTATGTGCCGATAGACGCCGAAATGCCGGCCGCCAGAATCGAACTGATTCTTGATAACCTTAAGCCACGGCTGATTATCTGCGACGAGGCGACACTTGAGACGGCCCGCGGCTTTAATACGGACGCTGAAAGAGTACTTTTTGGCGACATGACAGGCACCGAAATCGATACGGATGCACTTATGGATATTCACGAAAAGGCGCTTGATACCGACCCGATTTATGTTGTGTTCACCTCGGGCTCGACCGGAGTTCCCAAAGGCGTTGTAGCCTGCCACCGCAGTGTCATCGACTATATCGAGCAGCTTTCTTCCGTTTTGGAATTTAACGGGGATACGGTGTTCGGCAATCAGACGCCGCTGTACTTTGATGCATGCTTAAAGGAGTTGTATCCGACGCTGAAGTATGGTGCTACGACCTATCTGATTCCAAAGAATCTGTTCATGTTCCCGATTAAGCTGGTTGAATTCATGAACGAGAAACAAATCAACACCGTGTGCTGGGTTGTTTCCGCCCTGACCATGATTTCCGCCTTCGGGGTTCTTGATAAGGTGGTACCAAAGTATCTTGGCAATATAGCTTTTGGCAGTGAGGTATTTCCGCTTAAGCAGTTCAGAAAGTGGCGTGAAGCGCTTCCGAATGCGAGATTCACGAATCTTTACGGACCGACGGAAGGAACCGGAATGTGCTGCTATTACAAGGTAGACCGTGATTTTGAGGAAGGAGAAGCCATTCCCATCGGCCGGCCGTTTAAAAATACGGAGATTCTGCTTTTAAATGACGAAAACAAGCTCGCGGGCGAGGGGGAAACCGGAGAAATCTGCCTGCGAGGTACCTGTGTAACGCTCGGCTACTACAATAATCCCGAGAAGACGGCAGAGTGCTTTGTACAGAATCCTCTGAATACCGCATATCCCGAGATCATTTACCGCACCGGAGATATCGGCAGGAGAAATGAACGCGGCGAGCTGGTATTTGTTTCCCGTAAGGATTACCAGATAAAGCACATGGGACACCGCATCGAACTCGGCGAGATTGAAGCCAATGTCAACATGCTGGAGGCCGTCCGAATCAGCGCCTGCATTTATGACAAAGAGAAGAGTAAGATTGTACTTTACTACGTCGGTGACCTTTCGGAGCGTGACATGATGAATGCGCTCAAGGAGAAGGTTCCCCGCTATATGCTTCCGAACCATTTCATTCGAATCGAAAGCATGCCGCTTACACCGAACGGCAAGATTAACAGAAAATACTTAAGCGAACAGTATGCACAGGAAAGTGCAAGATAGGAAGGAATTTATACATGGAAGAATTACTTGAGATTTTACAGGACCTTCATCCGGAGGTTGACTTTGAAAGCTGCGATACACTGATTGATGACAAGATTTTGGATTCCTTTGACATCGTATCCCTGATTTCCGAAATCAATGAGCAGTTTGATGTAGCCATCCCCGCAGATGAAATCGTACCGGAGAACTTTAATTCCGCACAGGCCCTTTATGCATTGATTGAGAAATTACTGGATGATTAATCGGGACGGTCAGTTATGCTGTTTACTTCCTACAGCTTTCTTTTGTTTCTATTGATTCTTTTTATCCTGTATTACGTGATTCCGAAGCGTTTTCAGTGGATGCTTCTGCTGGTAGCCGGTTATTTCTACTACGCAATGGCAGATATTCGCTACCTTATTTTTATCGGAATCACGACGGTCACAACCTATTTGGCCGGTGTATTCATAGACGATACCAGAAACAAAACGGAAGCTTATCTAAAAGAGAATAAAGAGACTCTTGCAAAAGAGGAACGGAAGGCCCGCAAAGCGTCCATGAAGAAAAGAACAGGACGAATTTTGCTGGCCTGTATGTTGTGCAATTTCGGCATTCTCGCAGTGATGAAATACACCAATTTCACCATTGCCAATATCAATACGGTGCTTTCCTGGTTCCACAGTGCGACCGAACTTAAGAAGGTCGACCTTTTGGTGCCGCTGGGCATTTCGTTCTATACGTTCCAGTCCATGGGCTACATCATTGATGTTTACAGAGGCAAGACGGCAGCGTGCCGGAATCTGTTTAAGTTTGCCCTGTTTGTCAGCTTTTTCCCGCAACTGATTCAGGGCCCCATCAGCCGTTACGACGATCTTGCGGCGACCTTATACGGACCGCATCCTTTTTCGCAAAAGAACATAAGCTTCGGCCTTGAACGAATACTGTGGGGCTTCTTTAAGAAGGTTGTCCTTGCGGACCGAATGCTGGTCGGTGTCAATGCCATCATTCATGCTCCCGAGGAATATAAGGGGGCGTATGCTCTTGCAGGCATGCTGTTCTATGCATTTGAACTGTACTGCGACTTCACGGGCGGAATCGACATTACCATCGGTATCGCGGAAGTGCTGGGTATTCGTGTGACGGAGAACTTCCAAAGACCTTACTTCAGTAAGTGCATCAAGGAATACTGGAATCGCTGGCACATCACGATGGGAACCTGGTTTACGGACTACATATTCTATCCCATTTCGGTTTGCAAGCCCATGCTCAAGCTTACAAAATTCAGCCGTAAAGCCTTCGGCGATGTGGTAGGCAAGCGTATCCCCGTGTATCTTTCCTGTCTGGTTGTCTGGTTTACGACGGGTATCTGGCACGGAGCTGCCTGGAACTTCATCGTATGGGGACTTATGAACTGCGTGGTCATCCTGATTTCGCAGGAATTCGAGCCTCTTTATCAGAAATTCCATGCACGGTTTCCGAATGCGGCGGGCAGTACCGGTTACAAAATGTTCCAGGTCATAAGGACCGTACTCCTTATGAGTTCGCTTCGTATGTTTGACTGCTACCGCGATGTTCCCCTTACCTTTAAAATGTTCGGAAGCATCTTCACCACCTTTAACTACGGCGAGATGTTTACCACGGGACTTTGGAACTTAGGTCTCGATGTCTGGGACTACGGCATCCTTCTTGTGGGCCTTGTGATTGTTTTTTGCGTCAGCATGTTCCAAAGGAGCGGAAGCGTGCGAGAGAAGCTTGCCCGCAGACCGTTTATCGTACAGGCCCTTTTATGGTATGCATTGTTTGTAATCGTGCTTGTTTTTGGCCACTACGGACAGGGCTATGATGCAAGCCAGTTCATTTATAATCAGTTTTAACGGAGCTTATTTTGAAAAAAACTATCTTAAAGACAGTTGAATATGTGGGCGTAATTCTGGTGCTTGCGGCACTTACGATTCTTCTTGGGCGTCTTTTCATGCCCAAGTACTACAGTACGCAGAAGGAAGGAAGCCTAATCCGCGAGTATTACGGGGAAGACAAGGACTTTGATGTCGTGTTCATCGGAGACTGCGAGGTTTACGAGAATTTCGTTCCCGCGGTTTTATGGGAGGATTTCGGCATCAACAGTTATATCCGCGGAAGTGCGCAACAGCTGATCTGGCAGTCCTATTATCTGATGGAAGAGACACTTAAATATGAACATCCCGACGTCATGGTGTTCAATATTCTTTCCCTTAAGTACAATGAACCGCAGCGGGAGGAATATAACCGTATGACGCTCGACGGAATGCGGTTTTCAAAGTCTAAAGTGGATTCCATTTTAGCTTCGATGCTTCCCGATGAGAATTTTACGGATTATCTGTTTCCTCTGCTTCGTTTCCATGACCGCTATAAGGAGCTTAAGAGTGAGGATATAAGCCTTCTTTTTGGCCACGGGAATGTATCGCACAACGGATACCTTATGCAGCTTGGAGTGAAGGGCATTACCCCCGACAATTACCCGGTCGGACGAATGTTGCCCGATTATACTTTTGGCGAGAACGCCATGAAATATCTTGATAAGATGGTGGAATTATGTGACAATGAGGGCGTTCAGCTCGTATTTGTAAAAGCCCCTTCCCTGACTCCGTACTGGTACGACGAGTGGGAAGAGCAGGTGGTTGCTTACGCTTCGGAACACAATATTCCGTATATCAATTACTTAAAGCTCCTTCCCGAGACGGGGATTGATTTCACGGAGGACACCTATGATATGGGCGGTCACTTGAATCTTTACGGAGCCGTGAAGCTGACAAAGCATTTCGGAGAGTTTTTGAGAAACGAAATGAACCTTCCGGACCGAAGAAATGAAGAAAAACTGTCCCAAAGCTGGGATGAGAAGCTTAAGCTGTATTATGCGGAGATTGAAACGCAGAAAGCCGCACAAAGCAGCGGAAAGGATGAATAAATGAAAAAGAGTACATTATTGGCAGGAGCAATGCTGGTGTTATTGATGGCAGGATGTGACGGAAAGACCGATCCCGTACAGCCCGTGGAAAGCAGTAAGGCACCTGCCGTAACGACTACGCAGGATACGGAAACAAAAAACGCGTATGTATTTACGGCTGGCGGAGTGCAGGTTAAGGTGGATGCGGAGCTTGGATCCGTGCTTGATTCACTCGGAACGTATGCATATCACGAGGAGACCAGTTGTGCATTTGAGGGAATCGACAAGTTCTATGACTTCGGAAGCTATGAAATTGATACCTATCCGGATGGCGACAAAGACTATGTTTCCATGATTATTGTCCGTGATGACCTTGTAAGCACCACGGAAGGCATCAGCCTTTATATGACGAAGGATGACATGATCCGCGTATACGGAAGTGATTATACCGAGAATGGCAATTTATACAGCTATGACGGTGGCAATATGACCCTTGATTTCATTATTAAAGAGGGCGAAATCGTTTCCATTCAGTATTGCAGCAAGGTGCTGAAGTAATGATTAAGAATCTGGTTTTTGATGTGGGCATGGTACTGGTGGATTTTGTCCCGTATCCGGTCCTTAAGAAAATGGGATACTCTGAAGAGGTGAGCGAGCGTATTTGCAAGGCGACCGTGAGAAATCCCGTGTGGAAGGAATACGACCGGGGCGTGTGGTCTACGGAGCAGGTGCACGATGCCATGGTGCAGGCGGATCCGCTTCTTGAGAAGGAGATTCGATACTTTTTGGCACACATGGATGATACGATTGTGGAGCGTCCGGCGATTGTTCCCTGGTTTTGTGAGCTTAAGCAGGAAGGATACAAGTTGTACTTTCTGTCGAATTATCCGCATCTTCTGTATGAGCAGACCAGGAAGCATATGCCGTTTCTGCCGGTTGTGGACGGCGGTATTTTTTCCTATCGTGAGAAAATGATTAAGCCGGACCCGGCGATTTACCGCTGCCTTACGGAGCGTTATGACCTGAAAGCGGAAGAATGTCTGTTTTTTGATGACAGGCAGGAGAACGTCGATGGGGCCTTAAGAGCCGGAATGAAGGCCGAGCTTTTCACAAATATTGAAAAAATGCAGGCAACTGTCGCTTTACTGTAGTAGCGTAATAAAAAATTGTCAAAAAATTCATAATAATATGACCCATTATAACCAAAACTTCCGTCTTTATTAGTGTATGAGGATGAATTTCTCATATAAGTCGAATCCGTAGTCATTTCGCTGCGATGCAGTGAAAGCTAAATTTATCGGATTGCGAGTGCGTGGATAGAGATGTTACTTAGTAGTATGAATGCAATTAAAATGATGGCAGCTTGGTTTGTAGCAGACATGGATCAGTACGATATTGTTATTTTGGACGAGGAAGAAGTGGCTCTTTCTGCAGCTCCCACTACCGTACCCGACGGATTGACGGGTATGTATATTGCTATTGTTGTTGCAATTCTTTTGATAGCTTTTCTTTTCGTTTATAACTTAAGATGCATGCACTATCGGAAGCGTTTGGTCACTTTGGCTACAAGCAGCAGCATGAAGTATGATACAAAGGGACTTTGGAGCATTCATTATATGAAATCCCGAATCCTTGAAATGGAAAGCACCCTGGCAAGTAAGGTTGAACTGAAATAAAAAAATCCTCTCACATGAGTGAGAGGTTTTTTTGTTATGGCAACGAGCCAAGTGGACACCGCGCTTGCGCAGGAGGACATTTGGCGACTGCTAATCATCTGTCGGGCGAAGCTTGGCAGATTTCGAGGGGCTTGCTGTCTTCGGAATCCGTATCAGGCAATTTTACTTCCGGAGGGGATGCAATGGTACGCTTGCCGGTCATGCGGCCTACCATCCAAATGAACAACCATAAAACGATGGGGACGGTTACGGTAAGTACCAGACTGATACTGAATAAGGTTTTTGTGGTGGAACCTTTGCTGATAATGGCACTAATCAGGGTAGTCAGATACATAAGCACTAGAAGTATGACTCCAATCAGCGCAGCGATTCGTTTAGCTTTCATATTTTTATTCCTTTCTGATTTGAATTTCATTATAAAGGAAAGAATTGTTAAATTAAAGCGATAAAGTATCTTGTGGCTTGATTTTTTTTCTGCTACACTATCGGTTGTGACCCAAACAGCTTATAAATTAGGAGGTAACAGTATGAACGTAAATGATAATGACAAGATTATGGGTATTTTGTCCTATTTGAGTATCCTTGTATTGATTCCTATTTTTGCAGCCAAGGACAGCAAGTTCGCAAGATATCATGCGAATCAGGGCGCAACTCTTGCAGCAATTGAGATTGCTTTGGGAGTAGTTCAGATTGTTGTTGGCTTTGTATTGGGCCTTTTGGGTATCGGCATCTTAAAGGTGGCATTCAATTTACTGGTTTGGTTGGTAGAGGTTGCACTCTTAGTGCTTTCCATTCTGGGTATTGTGAACGCCTGCCAGGGTGAAATGAAGGAAGTTCCGGTTGTAGGAAAGCTCAACTGGAATCTTGCAGACAAAATTTCTAAGTAAAACAAGAGGAACAAAAAATGACATTATTAGAGCAGTGGAGAGAAATGGCTTACAGAGAGGCTACCGATCCGCAGGATCAGCAGAACTTAAGCCAGCTTTGGAACAATTATTTTGAGCAGGAGAAAGGCATCTATCAGCAGCTTCTTGCAGATCCCGATACGGAAGTGAAGGGAACGGTAGCTGAACTGGCTGAAAAGTATGGTGTAGAGCTCATGCTTATGGTAGGTTTCCTGGACGGTATCAACGACAGCCTCGTAAAACCGAACAAGGTAGAGACCATGAAGGAGACTTCCAAGGTCAGCTTAAAGTTTGACAAGGCTCTTCTTTATAAGAATATGGTTAAATGTAACGCAGACTGGCTGTACAATCTGGAAGAGTGGAATGCTATCTTTACAGAGGAAGAGCGTAAGGCCCTTTACAAGGAGCAGAAGCAGTCTACCACCATTCGTAAGGAAGCCAAAGTATATCCCAACGATCCCTGCCCCTGTGGCTCCGGCAAGAAGTACAAAAAGTGCTGCGGCAAGGCATAAAAAGTAAAATCTTTTGTTGACATAAGCGTATGCTTGTGTTAACTTATTATAGGTTTCAGAGATGAAACGACCACTTTGTGGTCTACAATCAAGCAGAGTATCCACTCTCACCCTGCGGCATTTGGCTTAGCAGGCGTTTATATCTTTAGATAACACGCAGTGTTTATTTTAAAGTCGTAGTGGATGGTCTGACTGTCCACTTTTTTATTGTCCCATGAGGACTTGTATGGAGGTACACAACTATTATCGATTATTTGATTAACGAAGAGATTCGTGAAAAAGAGGTCCGTGTAATTGACGAGAATGGCGTTCAGCTGGGCGTTATGCCCATAAAGGACGCACAGAAGCTGGCGTATGACGCTGAACTGGACCTGGTTCTGTATGTTCCCACTGCGCAGCCGCCGGTTTGCAAGATTGCAGACTATGGCAAGCTTCGTTACGACGAAATGCGTAAGGAGAAAGAAAGTAAGAAAAATCAGAAAGTAGTTGAGGTGAAGGAGATTCGTTTATCTCCGAACATCGATGCACATGACCTCAATACGAAAGTTGAAGCAGCCAGAAAATTTCTGAAAGCAGGCAATCGTGTTAAGATTACGCTTCGTTTCCGTGGCCGTGAGATTACTCATATGGCAGAAAGCAAGCACATTCTGACCGATTTTGCTGAGGCCTTGGCTGATGTAGCTGTAGTTGAGAAAGAGCCCAAGGTAGAAGGCAAGAGCATGAGCATGTTCCTTGCCAAGAAAAAATAATATTAACGGAGGACAAACAAATGCCTAAAATGAAGACCAGCCGTTCCGCTGCCAAGAGATTTGCTGCAACCGGTACCGGCAAACTTAAAAGAAACAAAGCTTACAAGCGTCATATCTTAACCAAGAAGTCTACAAAGAGAAAGAGAAACTTAAGACAGGCTGCTATGGTTGACAGTACCAACGTAAAGCAGATGAAGAAGATTTTACCTTATATGTAATGACGGAGGATTTAAGAAATGGCTAGAATTAAAGGCGGTTTAAACGCAAAGAAAAAGCATAATAGAGTATTAAAGCTGGCTAAAGGTTACAGAGGAGCCAGATCCAATCAGTACAGAGTTGCAAAGCAGTCTGTTATGAGAGCACTTACTTCCTCTTATGCAGGACGTAAGGAAAGAAAGCGTCAGTTCAGACAGCTCTGGATTGCACGTATCAATGCTGCAGCAAGAATGAACGGACTTTCCTATTCCAAGTTCATGTACGGCTTAAAGCTTGCAGGTGTTGATATGAACCGTAAGATGCTTGCAGAACTTGCTGTTAACGATGCAGAAGGTTTCAAGACCCTTGCAGAAGTTGCCAAGAGCAAGATTGCCTAAGTTATGATGATTGGGGCGCTCCTTCGTGGGGCGCCCTTTTGTTATGGCAACGAGCCAAGTGGCCATCGTGCATGCACAAATGGACAGTAGGCGAAGCCTACGAGATGATTAACGCCTGCAAGATTGCAAATTTGTTCGGAAAATCATATAATAGTACAAGAATATTTGTTATGGAGGAGCCTACTTAATCATAGGCGGTTACCAAATGAGTAAATCCAATCATATAAAAGAAACCTGGAAGGAAGAGGCATGGTATGCATATTTCAAGGAAATCTGCAGTATACCGCATCCTTCTTTTCATGTAGAAGCAATCAGCAATTACTTAAAGAAGTTTGCTTCGGAGCATGGACTGAAATGTACGCAGGATAAGGCTTACAATATTGTGATCCGCAAGAAAGCAAGCAAGGGTCGCGAGGATGAGCCTGTTATGATTTTGCAGGGACATATGGATATGGTGGGGGTCAAGACGGAGGATTGTCCGCTGGACCTTACCAAGGACGGCTTAAAGCTTGTGGAGAAGGACGGGTATCTTTGGGCAGACGGTACGAGCCTGGGCGGCGATGACGGAATCGCAGTCGCTTATATTCTTGCCATTTTGGCCAGTGACACCATCTCACATCCGAAGCTGGAAGCACTTATTACCGTCAATGAGGAGGTCGGAATGCTGGGAGCCTCCGCTCTTTCCGGCTCGGCCATTAAGGGTCGCAGGATGATTAATCTCGACACGGAAGTAGAGGGTGAGATTATCGCAGGCTGTGCCGGTGGTGTACGCCTTGACGGACGAAAGCATCTCGATATGTTCCGCAGGGAGGGCCAAAAAGTAATTCTTACCGTAAGCGATATGACCGGTGGTCATTCCGGTACGCAGATACACTTAGGACGCGGAAATGCAGCCCGCGTAATTGCAGAAATTGTTGCAGAACTGGCAGAGGAATGCGGCGGACAGCTCATCAGCCTCTATGTAGGAGAACAGGATAATGTGATCCCCGGAAATGCAACTGCAGAGCTTCTGGTTAAGACAGATAAAGTGAACGAGGCTGTTACGAGGACGCAGGAGCTTTCGGAAGGCCTGCGGGAGAAATATCCAAACGATCCGAATATGAAGATTACTGCGACGTGCGGTGATGATAAGATTGCGGAATATCCAGTATTCACAAAGCAGGATACGCTGATGGTTTGTGAACTCTTAAAAGGAGACCTTCCGAACGGCGTTATAGGTATGAGCAGTTCCATGGAAGGCCTTGTAGAGACCAGTACGAATATCGGTATTGTAAGGATGAAGGACCACGAAGTCACGATTACGAGTGCGCTTCGCAGTTCTGTTTTGAAAGAGAAAGAAAAACTGCTTACAAAAATACAGTTGATTTTTAAAGAGCGTGGATTCGACACGACGACACACGGAGATTATCCGGGATGGGAATATGATCCGGAATCTCCTCTGTGCAGAAAGGCTGCGGAACTGTATCCGTCGTTTTTTGCAAGGGAGGCGGTTGTTACCGCTGTGCACGCGGGACTCGAATGCGGCGTAATCATGGATAAGGTTGGCAAGGTCGACTGCATCGCCATCGGCCCCGATATAGAGGAGATACACTCGGTTCATGAAAAACTGAACCTTGCAAGCAGCCAGAGAATGTGGGAGTTCCTAGTGGCACTTTTGAATACAACCATCGAATGAGAGGTATTAAATGTTTAGAACGGTTAATGGGTTATTGAAAGATATTGAAAAACTGATTCAAAAAGCGGAACAGGAAATGGAAAGTGAAGATTTTTCGCTGGCATTTTCTTATGCTGAGAAGGCGCATGCCATACAGGAAGAAGTACTGGAGAAATCGCCGGATATGGCGCATCAAGCGTACTTTATGTATGATGTGGCCAATGTATATGAGCTGATGGGTAATGCCAAAGCCGGTATGAAATTGCGTGGGGAAGCTGTTGAGTATATGGAGCTTGCCGTTGAGATGATCAACGAGGCCTTGGAGAAAGCGGAAGACGGAGTTTTGGCCATGAAGGATGATTCCAAGCCTGAGGGCCCTGCTTTTGATATTCTTACCGCGTCTCTGACCTTAAAGGTTATGATCCACGCAGAGTATTTTGATATTCTGTGCGATATGCAGTGCTATGAAGAGGCCGGCGAGCAGATGGAAGAAATTGAGACCAACGTTGCTTATTCGACTGGAATTGTAGCCAAGGAAACAAGCAATCAGATGAATGCACTGGCTTTACGATATCGTAAGTATCTGAACAAGGTATGGCCGGATGGGGCTAAAGAGGACGAGGAATCCGAACCTGAGACGGCAACCGAACCGGAGACTGCAACTGCACCGGCAACTGCGCCCAAGAAAGAAACTCCGAAGGAAGCTTCCGAATCGAAGATTGACGGAATGGAGCAGAAATACTGCAAGAGCGATCGCTCTACCAATAAATCCAATCCGAAGGATGCATTTTTCTCATCGGTTAAACTTCCCCAGAAGGCGGAGCCGACAGGCTCAAAGCCGGCTGGACCTGCAGAACCAAAGAACACTGAAGGTTCGGAAGAGAAAGGCTATGTTGCCCGCTACAGCAGCCTTGTGGACAGCATTGTGGCACAAGGCGCTTCCGCATGGGAAAAGAAGGAAGAAAGCACGGATGCAGAACTTAAGGAAGGTCTTGAAGCTGCCCTTAATGAAGCGGCAACCTTTGAAGAACAGGCAGATGAAGAAATCGCGGCTTTGAAAATATACGTGGATTTCATGGACTACATTGAAAAAGCGCAGCTGAATCTTTGGGAGAACTTAGAATATCGTCAGACGATTATACGTATGAGAAAAGTCATTAATACCATGTTGGAGAATCCTGCGTTCGAGGATTTTGACAACGAGGAAGCGGTTACGGTTATGACAGCAGCTGCTGCGGTCGGCATGAATGCTGCAGTTTTGGAAGGCGATAGTGCGATACTCGAGTTTTTCTATGAAAATACTATTAAGATTGCGGAAGAGGGCTATGACGAGAGCTATGAAACCCTGTATGATATAGCTATGGCTAAAGGCTGTTACTATACCGATCAGGACGACGAGCAGGAGGCCATGAAGTGTCATGTAACCGCTTTTAAGGGATATGCACGATTGCTCGGTGAGAAGTCGCGTAAGACGCTGATGGCTATGAAGCAGGTTGCCAGTGATATGTTGTATGTAAGTGGAAAAGTGTCTGCAGCTAAGGAAATGTGTGTGGACTGTTATGATCGCATGAAGGAAACCTTCGGTGCATCGAGCCGTGTCACACTTCATATGGGCTCTCTTTTAATCAGTGCTCTGGCGCTTAATGATGAGAGTCAGGAAGCACTTGAACTTGCAGAAAAAATATACAAAAAGACGAAGCTTAAGTTTGGACTTATGGATATAGACACTCTGGATGTTGGACGTATGCTTGCTGCCTGCTATATAGATGACGGAAGAATGGATGATGCAGAGTCTTTATTGAAGGATTTGAAGCCCGGTCATGAACAGATCGTGAGCCCGGATTCCGAAGAGTATGCGTTTTACATGCAGCTTCTGGAAAACTTAGAATAATCGGAGAGAATACAAGTGGGAAGATCTTTAGATGAAATTTGGAACGAGATTAATGTAAATAACCAAAAGGCTGATGAAGCGCTTGAGGCCGAAGATTATGCAAGTGCATTGAAATACAGTAATATTGCGGTTGCAGGATGCAAGGAAATCGGCGAGATGTCGGATGAATACCTTGAAATCAAAAAGAAATTCATGTGTGCCCTTACTTATCAGATACATTTTCGTTGTCTCTTATATAGCGGAAAAGTTCATGAAGCCAAAGATGCAATCGAGGAAGCGGAACTCATTATAGATGAGACGTCGGCGGACATCGAGGATTTTATTGCCGATTTGGACGAAGACCAATATAAGCAGGAAGAACTGGATGGTTTTCTGGATGATTTTTGGCAAATTATGTCTACAAGAGCGTATACAAAGGCTATGTACGGCAAGTACTTTTTAGGCCTCGATCAACCGGATTATGCAATGACCTGCTTTACGGAAATGCTGGAAGTTGCGGAGATGGCAGATGAGTATTTTGATAACGAAGAATCGAAAGAACTGATCGGTGTTGCGCAGGAATTACTGCATGATACCGAAATGCGTTTGAAGAATGAACAACAAAAGTCTGAATCAAGTGATTCTTTTTCTAAATACGATGATCTTTTGGAGTCGATGTTGGATGAGGAGATGGCAGGCAATCCCGAGCAGCGGATGAAGAACATGAAATCAGCGCAGGAAATCATGGATTATCTGGATGAAGTCTGGTTTAAAACCTGTGTTACGGATGATTTTGATACATTGCGATGCGCCGCTATGTCTGCGCAGGGAGTTTCCATTGAAAAGCAGAAAGCGGGCGCATTCTCCTACGAAGAGGAAGCCAGGCTGCTGGTAAAAGCAATCATGCTGGAAATCTACACGCATTTTGTAAATCGCGAGAAGGAAGAAGTCATTGATATCTTTGAGAAAAAGATAAAAAGGGACTCTGAGCATTTATTCCAAGGTACTCCGGTTTACGGAGATTATCTGCTGGCAGAGCGTTATTATTACGGTTCCTTAGAAGATAAGTGTAAGTCTTTTGAAGCGATTGTTAAAGCCTGGAAGGCTTTTGCACAGGAATTCGGTGATACTTCCAAAAAGGCATTGTTTGCCATGAGGCGTATCGGAAAGGATATCCTGTACAATTCAAACAGGTCGAAAGACGCACTTCCTTTTTTGGAGGATTGCTACAAAGAAATTCTGAAAGCTTTCGGACAGGACAGTTTTATAGCCTTTGATGCCGGCGAGGATTTGGCTCTTGCATTAAATGATGAAGAACGATATCGGGAATCGGTAAAGATTATGGAGCCGATTTATCAGACGATGCTTTCCGGCGAGAAGAAGTGGATGCCTAACGAAGTATTTAGCAAGGGTCGAGCTTTGGTTCTCTGTTATGCTCTGAATGAGCAATGGTCAGAGGCCGAAGCACTGCTGAACAATTTGATTGAGAAGTATGAAGGTAAAATTGACAAAGCGGATCCGGCTTGGGAAGAAGTCGATGAATTGTTGCAATATATTACTGCGAATGAAGAGTAAATAAGGAGCTTAAGCCAGCTTTAGAACAATTATTTTGAGCAGGAGAAGGGCATCTATCAGCAGCTTCTTGCAGATCCCGATACGGAAGTGAAGGGAACGGTAGCTGAACTGGCTGAAAAGTATGGTGTAGAGCTCATGCTTATGGTAGGTTTCCTGGACGGTATCAACGATAGCCTCGTAAAACCGAGGAAGTGCAACCGCGGGACTCGAATGCGGCGTAATCATGGATAAGGTCGGCAAGGTCGACTGCATCGCCATCGGCCCAGATATAGAGGAGATACATTCCGTACATGAGAAATTGGATTTGGCAAGCTGCCAGAGAGTTTGGAATTTCCTGGTAGAGCTGCTGAAGACTACAATTTAGGGAGCATAGAAATGTTAGAGACTTCAAGTAATTTTCCGGAAATTGATAAACTGATTCACAAAATGAGCGAGGAACTGAAGAAAAAGTTTTACCGATGGGCCCTCTCTCATGCTCAGAAAGCGCTGGATATGCAGCAGGAGAAACTGAAGCAGACGCCGAAGCTGCATAGCGACTGGTGGTTCATGTATAATATGGCCCGCGTATATGAGGGAATAGGCAATGCCCAAATCGGCCTTGATAAAGGGACGGATGATGAGGACGTTGCTTTTGAAGCCATGTATGATGCCATGAAAGCAATCGATAAAGCGCAGAACCTGGTGGAGAAAGCTATGTCACGCCTGCCGGCGGATGCTGCACCGGAAGGCCCCGAGTATGATGCTTTTGCCGAAGTTGTGGTGTTGAAATTTACAATTTTTACCGAATACACGGATTACCTTATGAAAAAGGAGCTGTACAGGGATGCGGATAATGAGATTTATATGATGGAGATAGAAGCGGATTATATCGTTGATGAAATTAAGGGCGATCTGGGAAGTCGGGTTCGGGCTCTGGCAGAGCAGTATCGTAAGAATTTACGTGCCGTATGGCCGGATGATTCGGAACCGGAAGAAGAGGAGAAATCCGCAGAACCGAAAGCAGAACCGGAAGCTGAACCGGATGAAACCGATGAACTGATTCGCAAAATGGGCGAGGAACTGAAGCAAAAGGATTTCCAAATTGCTTTTTCGCATGCGCAGGAAGCGCTGGAACTGCAGAAGGAGAAACTGGAGCAGAATCCGGAAAAGGATAGCGACCGACGGTTTTGGTATAATATGGCCCGCGTATATGCGGGAATGGGCAGTGCTCAGTTCGGTCTTGCGAATGAAGAGGAGGCGCTTGGCTACATAGACGAGGCCACTACGGCAATCGATAAAGCGCTGGATTTGGCAGAGCAAGCCATTTTAAGCCTGCCGGATGATTCATCCCCGAAAAGTCCCGAGTTTGATGCTTTCGCCGAGGTTGAAGCATTAAGATTTGAGGTTCTTGTCGAATATACGGATTACCTTATGGGTAAGCAGCTGTACGAGGAAGCGGATGAACAAATTTCTACCATGGAGAACGAAGCGAATTATGTCGCTGATGTGATTGTGGGCGATTTGGGTAGTCAATTGCAGGCTCTGGCAGTGCGGTATCGCAAGGAATTAAGTGCCGTATGGTACGATGGTTCGGAAGAGGTGGCAGAGTCGGAACCTGCAGAGGCGGAGTCTGTGGAGACCGAACCCGACAGAGATGCAATGACGGAAAAGTATTGCAAGGCGGGCAAGGACGATAATAAATCCGAGCTGAAGGCCGCGTTTACGGGTTCGCAGAACTCACACACGCCGGTTACCAAAAAGGAAGATGTAACACCCGAAGAAATCATAAAGGCAGAGATAGCGGCCTTAAAGACCTATAAGGACTTTGTGGACTATATTGAGAAGGAACAGATAAGGCTATGGGAAACCGTCGACAGTATGGGAACCTGTGACCGTATGCAGGAAATCCTTGAGGTAGCAGGAGGCGATGAATCATCCAAAATACTGAATGAAAAGGAATATTTTATCGTGATGGCTTTGACCGCCAGAGTTTACATGAATGCTGTCAGCATACTTGAAGACAAGGAACTCATGGAGGCATTGTATGAAAATATTATTAAAAATCTGGATATTGTCTATGAAGAAGGGGAAGGTCCACTGTATGATATAGCCAAGGCTCGCAGTTATTACTATAATCTCATGGGGGATGAAGAGATGGCCATGAAGTATGACCTAATCGCCTATGAAGGGTACAACAGAGTACAGGGTGAGAATGATCCCAGAACGCTGCTGGCAATGAAGATGGTAGCCTCAGATGTTCTGTATGTGCAGGAGAATCCGCAGAAGGCCTTGGAAATGTGCCGGGATTGTTATGAACGCATGCAGAAGACCTTTGGTATATTGAGCCGTGTCACGTTACACATGGGTTCTCTTTTGCTCTGTGCCATGGCACTGAACAGTGAAAGAGATACGGCGACGCTTGATACAGCAAACGACTTGTACATAAAGTGTAAAGAAAAATTAGGATGTATGGACGCGGATACGCTGGACATCGGCCTTATGCTTGCAGTCTGTCACATGGATGACGGAAGAATGGATGCGGCAGCAAGGGTCCTTTCGGAGATTAAGCAGGGCTACGAAACAGTCATTGACCATGACTCGGATGAATATGCATTCTATCTGAGTGTGATTGAGGCGGTGAACGGGTAAATCATAGTACAGTTTCATTACAAGAGAGCGAACCAATTAAGGAGGAATGTATAATGGCAGATTTTAGAGAATTTGACCAACGGCGCCCATTTGACGGGGGCGAAACCAAACAAAGAACAATGGGACTTTCAGGCAAAGGAAAGAAGTGGATTGTTGCAGGTATCATAGCATTTGTGGTAATCGTATTGATTAATGCAAGCTTCTACTCCATTAAGGAGCAGGAACAGGGCGTTGTTACCACCTTTGGCAAGGCCGGTTCGGTTGCTACTCCGGGACTTCATGTGAAGGTTCCGTTCATTCAGCAGGTAACCAAAGTCGACACCACCATCAAAGGCTTCCCCATCGGATATCTTGCGGATAATTCAGACTTTAGAAATATGACGCAGGCCCAGGCCGATGCAGAGTCCCTGATGATTACTTCGGATTTTAATTTTGTAAACGTGGATTTCTATGTGGAATATCGTGTATCCGATCCCGTGAAGTATCTGTATGCTTCCGAGGACCCTGCCGGCATTCTTAAGAATGTTGCACAGGCTGCCATTCGTAATATCGTTTCCGATTATACGGTAGATGATGTTATTACGACCGGTAAGACGGAGATTCAGGCCAATATCAAAGACCTTATTATGACCAATCTGGAACAGCAGGATATCGGTATTGTTCTTGTCAACATCAGTATGCAGGATGCCGAGCCCCCCACACAGGATGTTATCGAGGCATTCAAGGCCGTAGAAACAGCAAAACAGGGCAAGGAGACCAGTGTTAACACCGCCAATAAATATGCCAATGAGGAAATCCCCGCAGCTACCGCCCAGGCCGATGCCGTGGTACAGGCAGCTATGGCAGCCAAGCAGCGTCGTATTAACGAGGCTACCGCCCAGGTAAGTCGTTTTTCGCAGATGTATGAAGAATATGTCAAGTTCCCGATGATTACCAAGCAGCGTTTGTTCTATGAGACCATGGAGCAGCTCCTTCCGGATGTTGAGGTTATTATCACGGACGGAAACCAGACGATTGATATGTTCAAACCCATCGATGAAATCGAAATGACCAAAAACTACTAGGAGGTGCGTGCAATGAAAAAGAAAACAGTTGGATATACTATAGCGATTGTCGTTGCCCTGCTTGTAGTGATTGTTTTGGGCAATACGCTTTATACAGTTAGAGAAGATGAATATGGTGTTGTTAAGGAATTCGGCAAGATTCAGTACGTCGTTTCCGACGCGGGCCTTAAGGTAAAAACTCCTTTTATCCAGGAGGTTGATTTCCTTCCGAAGGAATTGCAGCTTTACGATATTCCGGAGTCCGATGTAATTACCGAGGACAAGAAGTCCATGATTGTGGACTGCTTTGTAACCTGGAAGATTACGGATCCGTTGCTTTTTGCACAGAGTCTGAATAATTCCCTTACCAATGCGGAAGGCCGTATCGACATGTTGGTTTATAACTCCATCAAGAATGTTATAAGCTCCATGACGCAGGAGGAGATTATCGAAGCCAGAGGTAACAAGCTTACAACGCTCCTCATGGAGAACCTGACTTCGCCGGTTACGCAGTACGGTATCGTGATTTCTACCGTGGATGTTAAGCTTCTGGATTTGCCGGATGACAATAAATTCGCCGTTTATGAGCGTATGATTTCCGAACGTGAGCAGATGGCTGCAAGCTATACCGCAGAGGGTGATAAGGAAGCTACCATGATTCGCAATGAAACGGATAAGCAGGCTACCTTGCTTTTGTCCGAGGCCGAAAAGGAAGCAGCAATCCTTGAGGCAGAAGGCGAAGCAGAGTACATGCGTATTATTTCGGAAGCTTACAACGATGCTGACAAAGCGGATTTCTACGTATTCTTAAGAAGTCTTGATGCATTGAAGATTTCGTTGGCAGGGGATGACAAAACCATTATCTTAGACAAGGATTCACCGCTTGCCCAGTTATTTTACGCTTATTAAATAATTAGAGGCCGGTTCCTTCTGGAACCGGTCTTTTTCGGAGTGATATGGGTCAGTTTTTGAAACAGTTACTTATTTATATCCTGATTGCGACTTCGGCATTAAGGCCGGAAGCCTTACAAATGAATATGGACGAGCGTGATGCCGTGGTGCGTGCGTGGCAGGATGTTTCAGAAAAGCCGGACGGCATGGCCAAAAACAATGCTTACCTGTGGGAAGACACCCGTATGGTTGACTATAATCTGCTTGATTACAGTGAACGAAAAGTGGTGTTTATAGGGGATTCCCTGACCTTTGGAAGGGGGAACCTTGATGATTCAGAGGATGGCGGCGACGGAGTCACTTATTGCGATATGTTGGCCGAAATTCTGGGCATTACGGACTATGTGAATGTATCGGTCTGCGGCAATGCCATCAGTACGGCTACCACGCCCAATATCACGGAGCTGTATGAAGAGATTCCCGGGGATGCGGATCTTTTTATTTTCATGCTCGGATATAATGACTATTACTATGAAGCGACGCATGAGAATAATATCTGGGAATTCTCAGAAAATTGTGATGCGACGTTTGCTTATATACAGGAGGTATACCAAAATGTGGATGTTTTTGTGGTAACGGAGCCTAAGAATCTCTCGGAAGAGTGGTATCATGACGATCCGGGCTCGGAAGAGGATGTGTATTACGAGGATTTTGTGAAATCAATCATTCATAAGGCCGAAAAGTATGGTTTCACGGTTTTTGATTTGTACCATGAAGGTTTTATGAACAATCATGATGTGGCTACGGAAAGAGCGCTGTATCATGATACGGTGCATCCGAACAAGAAAGGGTATGAATATCTGGCTTATCACATCGCTGCACACCTTTCAAACTACTATAGTTTGGAACGGATTTTGGGAATAAAAAAGGATTCCGATAACGGAATCCTTGCGTCGGAGTGACAAGATTCGAACTTGCGACCTCTGCCTCCCTAAGACAGCGCTCTAGCCAAACTGAGCCACACCCCGATTTGTACGTTTCGCAACGCAACGAAGTTATAATATCGTAATGAGGCTTCTTTGTCAATAAGAAAATGTATGAATTATTAAAATTGTTTTTTGCGAAATGAAAGGATAGTATATGATAGAATTTAACGATACGAAAGAGCGGTGTCTGCTTGTCGGCGTGAACACGGGAGAACTGCCGGATTTCTCTTTTGCCATGGAGGAACTCGGGAACCTGGCGGAAGCCTGTGACATGATTCCAATCGGTATGATTACGCAGAATATACCGCTCATTAATAAAAGTACCTACGTGGGAGAAGGAAAGCTTGAAGAAATCAAGCGGTTTCTCCTCGAGCAGGATGTTCCGGCGGTGGTGTTTTTGGATTTGCTGACGCCTTCACAGCTTTCGAACCTGCAAACGGAACTGGATGCGACGGTTTATGACCGTACCGCCTTGATCCTGCAGATTTTTTCAAGACGTGCCAAGAGCCGTGAGGCAAGACTGCAGGTTGAGATTGCCCGGCTTGAGTATATGCTTCCCAGACTTACGGGACTTCATAAACAGCTTTCGAGGCAGGGCGGTACCGGCGGCAGCATGAGTAACAAAGGTGCAGGTGAAACGCAGCTGGAACTGGACCGTCGTAAGCTGAATCACAGACTGACGAGGTACCGTCACGAGCTTAAGGAACTGACTGCTGAAAGGCGGGTACGCCGGGAAAGCCGCAATGAGAGCGGAGTATTCCGTGTTGCACTGCTTGGATATACGAATGCAGGCAAGAGCACGCTGCTTAACTCGATGCAGAAGCTTTATGGTGTCTATGCCGGCAAAACGGAGGAGACGGGCAAGGAAGTACTGGCCAAGGATATGCTTTTTGCGACGCTTGATACTACGGTACGGCGTATTCAGAAATCCGGTTGTCCCGAGTTTGTAATGGCTGATACGGTAGGCTTTATCAGCAACCTTCCGCATGACCTTGTAGATGCGTTCCACTCTACCTTGGAAGAGGCTTTGGAGGCGGATTTGATCCTTCAGGTGATTGATGTTTCCGATGAGAATCACGCACTGCAGATGCAAGTAACAAATGAGACCATAAAAGAGCTTGGAGCGGATGAAATTCCTAAAATTATCGTGTATAATAAAGCGGAAATTGTAAAGACCGAAGACACACTCCCTATCGTGGATGGAAATACAATCTACTTAAGCGCACGTTCCGAGAAACAGGTTGCGGCGCTTCATGACATAATTATTTCCAAGATTCTGAAGGCTTATAAAGAGACGAGTTATCTGTTCCCGTACCAAAGAAGTGACCTGGCTGCTTATTTGCGCAGCGTGGGCTCTGTCATAGAAGAACGGTATGAAGAGGAAGGAATCTTCGTCAGGGCGCGTGTGAATACCGCGGATGCCGGAAGGCTTGCGACTTTCGAAAAATAGAGCTTGTAAAGGCGGTGAAGCAATGGCCGGAATGACCTTTGAGCGCATTGAGAAGAAGTACATTATTCCACCGGAGAAATGGGATGCGTTCTTTAGTGAGTTTTCCAAGCATTTCAAAATCGATCAATACGGTCATCATACCATATGTAATATCTATTTCGACAATGCCCATAACGACCTTATTGTACGTTCCCTTGAGAAGCCGGTTTATAAGGAGAAGCTGCGGATTCGAAGTTATGGAATCCCCGGAAAAGAGGACACGGTTTACCTCGAAATCAAGAAGAAGTACAAAGGCGTTGTGTATAAGCGCAGGATCGGAATGCCACTTAAGGATGCGGAAGCTTACATTTTTGACGGGATTTGCCCGGAGTTTACCGATTACGAAAAGGATCGGATCTTCAAAGAGATTGATTACATGATCCGGTTTTACGGATTGCAACCTTCTCTTTATCTGGCATACAATCGGGAAGCTTATTTTTGTCCTGCGAATGAACGGTTTCGGGTTACTTTTGATACAGACATAAGAAGTCGTCATGAAGATTTTGATTTATCTTCGGGGGATGCGGGAGAATTGCTTTTACCGCCCGGCTACAGGCTGATGGAAGTGAAGGCCATAGATACATTGCCGTTATGGTTTGCGCGGCTACTTAGCGAGTTGGAGATTTATTCTGTTTCTTTTTCCAAGTTTGGAAATATATATACGAAAGACAACGGAGGAGAACTGTATGTTCTATAGTATTTTTGAAAATAACAACGTTTATGCGGCGGGAATTGCCATAACGGATGTGCTGCTTTGTACGGCGGTCAGCCTGGTATTGGGACTGGTTATCGCGCTGGTTTATATGTATCGTGGGGACTACAGCAAGAGCTTCATTATCACGCTTATTATTCTCCCGGTTATTGTGCAGATGGTAATCATGCTGGTGAACGGAAATTTGGGGGCAGGCGTGGCTGTCATGGGCGCATTTTCCCTGGTGCGGTATCGTAGTGCACCGGGTTCCGGAAAGGAAATCAGCACGGTATTTTTGGCTATGAGCATCGGTCTGGCTACCGGTATGGGATACCTGACGTTTGCCGTGGTTATGGCCTTTGTGATAGGAATTGTTCTTTTCCTTCTTAATCTTTCGCATATCGGCGAGAAAAATACTGCTTATAAGGAGCTTCGGGTAGTAATCCCCGAGAACCTTAACTATACGGATGTTTTCGATGATATATTCGACAAGTATTGCAGCAAGGCAGTGCTTGTGAAGGCCAAGTCCACGAATCTCGGAAGTATGTTTGATTTACATTATCAGATTGTTCTTAAGGACCCTGCCACGGAGAAGCAGATGATTGACGAAATCCGAACCAGAAACGGAAATTTGTCCATCAGCTGTTCGCAACCCGAGGTGCGCGGTTGTGCGGAGGAGATGTAAGGGCGCCAAAGGCAAGAGCGAAATTTTGATAATTCTGTGTTGACATGAAATCGAAATAAAGATACAATAGCACTTGCGTGCAGAAGTGGCGGAATTGGTAGACGCGCACGGTTCAGGTCCGTGTGGGCGCAAGTCCTTGAGGGTTCAAGTCCCTTCTCCTGCATCTTTGAGGATGAAAAAGAGTGTGTGAAAATGTAAACATTTTCACACACTCTTTTTTCATCCTGAAAGGAGCCGAAGGCTCCTTTCACCCTTGTGCATCCGCACAAGGGTTCACCCGCTCTCGAACATTCTGACGAATGTCCTGCCGCGGGCTAAGCGCGGCTTTGCCGCGCTAGGAGTCCCTTCTTCTGCATCTTTTTTCATCCTGAAAGGAGCCGAAGGCTCCTTTCACCCTTGTGCATTCGCACAAGGGTTCACCCGCTCTCAGACATTCTGACGAATGTCCTGTCGCGGGCTAGGCGCGGCTTTGCCGCGCTGGGAGTCCCTTCTTCTGCTAAGCTCATATACGGCATGGCGGCACTCGGCCATTCTTCTGCGTTGCTCATATGTGGCAAGGCCAAAAAGATTATTGAAGTTTTGCTAATTCTGTGGCTGTTGAAATAACAATTAGACGGGCAGTATAATGTCGATAACAGAAAAATTGGAAGAATTTTCCAAATTGGTATTTTATGGCAGTAAATGTTTTGATTGGAACAACATTGCAGATAAAAAATAACTCCCTTTTTACATTTGTGTGTTTTATAATATAGCCAGAAAAAATTCAGATTTTTAGGGCATTTAGAAGTACTCAACCATTGGTTGAGCGATGAATAATATAGATATCAACTGACGGTTTGTGGTTAATTAGGCGCTGGTATTGTATTGTCGAAAACGAAAGGAGGATTCCTCAAATGAATCAGGAGAAAATCGGAAAGTTTATAGCTGTGTGTAGAAAAGAATGTGGATATACACAGGCCTCTCTTGCAGAGAAGTTAGGAATAACCGATCGTGCTGTATCCAAGTGGGAAACAGGAAAGAGTATGCCTGACGCTTCTATTATGCTTGAACTTTGTGAATTATTAAAAATAAATGTTAATGAACTCCTGACTGGGGAACATATTGCTATGGAAAACTATAAAGAAAAGGCTGAAGAAAACTTGATTGAAATGCAAGATAAAAAGGTTAAGGCGCAGAAAAGCCTGCTGCGTACGGAATTGGTATGGTTGGCAATTGCAGTAAGTCTTTTTCCTGCTCATTTGGCAATAAATTATTATTATCCTAATAATAATGGAACAGGTATTGGAGGATTAATTGCGCTTATCGGAATAATTATGTTTGTGATTTATTTCGTACGAAATTACGAGATTAAACTTAAATAACTAATTACCGTTTCGCAGAGGTGATGCGTTATTTTTGAAAATTCAGATTTTCCAGACTTAGCGGATATTATTCGAAATGAGTAATACCGCTATTTTTTATTGATTGACAATATTAATAAGTGAGGTTAAAATGACATCGAGTCATTTTAAGGATAAAGGGAGAATAAGATGCCTAGAGTCAGTGCTGATTATTATGAAAATAAGAAAAAGGAGATTATTGAAGCAGCTTATCGTGTTTGTGCGAGAAAACCAGTAACTTCTGTGGTGATGAAGGACATTATTGCAGAAACAGGATTTTCGCATGGTGTCGTATATAAGTATTATAAAGACTTAGATGAAGTGCTTTGCGATCTAGTTATTAATATTAATTCAAAGAATAAGTTAGGTGACAAGCTGGAAGTAATTCTTTCAAAGGTAAAGTCTAAAGATTGGCAAGAAGTTATTCGTGAAATATGTAATTTGATGGCAGAACAGTTGAAAACCACTGACCGTGAAGTTTTAAGGATTTCATTATATTGCGATATGCTTGCTATGAGTGATCCTGAAAGTGTTAAAAGGATAGCAGAAAAAATCGGAGAAGATAACCAAAGTCCGCTTTTAGAGGTTGTAACTGCTATGTATGGATTTTTAACGAATCTAATACAGGATAAGAAACTTAAGCCAATAAAGAGTGTTGATGAAATTATAGAGTTTTTGATTGCGACATATCAGGGAATTCAGACAGGCTACGTACTTTCAGGAAGTTATGATGCAGATGAACTTGGCGGTAAATATGATCCTTGCAAAATGTTTTCGTGTATGGCAGAGTCCATAATTTTGATGATGGGCGGAAGATAATATAG
>JAZLJD010000015.1:0-11424 GCA_045617725.1 Lachnospiraceae bacterium | reverse complement strand
CTAGTATTCACGTTTTAAATTAACCAGACTTTATTACTCGGCTGTTTCCGCGATTACTTCGTTTCAAAAGCCTCGACGTAGCCCGCTACGCCTACGTTTTTGAAACTCGTTCTCACGAAAACATCCTTCGTAAAAGGTCCGGTTATTTAGAAACGCTCATACTAATCCCCGCATTTCGCAATCCGGTATATTTAGCCCTTCACTGTATTGCAGCGAAGCTGCTACGGATTGCGACACAAAGTGTCGCGTGAAAAATGCCTGCATTTTTCACACTAGCTTCCGTTAAAATATGGTTTATAGGTAGCAAATGCGGAAGGAACTGCATAGTCCGCCGCAATCTGCTCTTTGGAAACAAAGGTGAGTTCTCCGAAAGGAAGGCTCACTTTTTTTGTGCCCCTAAGTTCATCAAGCTTTATGTAATAGGCCTGCATATGCCATTCAACATGCGAAAAAACATGCTTTCCGTCCGGAAGGCGTTCGATATAAAGGGGCATCTCCTCCTTCGGAAAAAGAGACAAAACTTCCTCACGGCTTAGGTGTCCCTCCAAAAGGACCGGTTCGTACAGTCCTGCCAAAAGGCCGGTATCCGGTCTTTTGCGGAGAGCATATTCTTTGGCGTCCCGAAGGATAAGGACCGTATAATCGAGAATGCTGCGCTTCTTTTGGGCCGGCTTATTCGGAAGGGAAAACTGCGATCCTTCCTTTCGGGCCCTGCAGCAGGATTCGTACGGGCACTTCGTGCAAAGCGGTGCACCGCCCGGTATGCAGATAAGGGCCCCAAGTTCTATCATGGCCTGCGTAAAAGTACCCGGAGCGGCCTCGTATTTCATGGAAAGAATGTATTCCCTAAAGCGGCGCTTCGTAGTACTTAAGCTTATATCGCCGTCGTCCCCGTATAATCTTGCCAGGACGCGCATTACATTGCTGTCTATGGCCGGAACGCGTTCGGAAAATGCGATGGATGCAATGGCACCTGCGGTGTACTCGCCGATACCGGGAAGCTTCTTTATGGATTCATAATCGGACGGAAACCGGCCGTCGTATTCTTCCATAATAATAACAGCCGCTTTCTTCATATTTCGAACGCGGCTGTAATATCCAAGTCCTTCCCACAACTTAAGGAGTGTATCCTCCTGCGCCCCGGCAAGTGCCTCTACGGAAGGCAGCGCCTTAATGAATCGCAGATAGTACTCCTTCACCGCTTCCACGCGGGTCTGTTGCAACATAATCTCGCTGACCCAGACATGATACGGGTCCGTATCGCGCCTCCAGGGCAGGTCCCTTTTATGTGCAAGATACCAAAGTGTGACAAGTTCTCCGTCTATGAAATCATTCTTACCACAATTGTCTTTATTCATGCTTTTTATACGGAACCCTGGCAGAAGGAACTACCTCCGATGCAGGGTCTGTGTGTACTGCCTGATCGTCAAAAAAGATATGGGCGCCAAAGGCTTCGAGGACATTCTTCTTGGAAATTCCACCCAGGAAGAAGGCTTCATCAATACGCACATTCCAGGCACGCAGCGTACGGATAACCCTCTCATGCGCAGGTGCGCTTCTGGCTGTAACAAGAGCCGTTCGTATCGGAACTTCCTCCGGCGGGAAATCCCGTTGCAGGTCGGAAATCGTCTTCAAAAAGCGGGCAAACGGTCCGGCTGCCAAAGGGCTCTGGGCGTTCTTGCGTTCATTTTCTTCAAAAGCTTCCAACCCACCTGCCTGATAAAGCATCTCGGATTCGTCGGAAAAAAGTACGGCGTCCCCATCGAACGCGATGCGAATCTGGTCGATATTGTCCGTTTCGTAGTGGTGTATACCGTCCGAGCAAATGATACCGGCTGCGATGTTGGAGTCGATGGCACTTTGTACATCGTCCTCATACGCGGACAAAAACAAATCCGTTTTAAAGGCCTCCAGATACGGTGCCAGGGAGGCTCCGCTTGCAAGTACCGCTCTCGTAATATCGAGTCCGTAGTGAGCAATCGAGTTAAACACACGCAGCGAGGTATCCGCCGAGTTACGGCTCATAACGATTACTTCCACGCGGGGTGTAACCTCTTTGTTCTTCATGGGAAGTTTATTCAGATTGAGAAGTGCCTTTATAAGGGCAAAACCGGGGCCGGGTTGCAAGGGTTCATCCTCATGCTCCACCTGATACCGGCAATATGCCTCAAGGCCTTCCTGCTCAAATATTTCGTTTTCTTTTGTTAAGTCAAACAGCGCTCTCGATGAAACGCCGATGACCAGTCTCTGATCCAATTCGTATGGCATAATCTATCTCTCATTTCGTAAAACGGTGCGTCGTTATCTGAGTCTGGAGCCTTCATACTTAATGCGCAGGGAAAGCATATCGTGAAGTGCTCGATACTTATCCTCCAGCTCGCCTTCCGGGATTTCATAATCAAAAACAATCGCAATGGTGTTAATCATGTTGTCGTTGATTTTGTCGTGGAGGCATTCCAAAAGCTTCAGTCTCTCTTCATTCGTTTTGGCGTCCAGAAGATCGTTAAGGTCCTGATCCAGAGAATCCTGAACCATCGTATCCTCCACAAGCTCGAATCGGTATTCCTGTGTTGCATCGGGATACTTCTCCCGATCCACGGGCGAAAGGAAATTCTCAAGACTGCGCACAAACAATGCATGGTCCCCGTAGGTCGCCCTATACACAATGCAGGTCTGCTCCGTCTCGGCGTCGATGGCAAGGCCTTCAATCTGGTAATAGTTGCCCTTAAAATGTTTATAGATTTCATGAATCTTCGGTGTCTGTCTCATATACTACCCTCTCACTGGTTATTTCAGACTGCATCCCGTTCCCACGAGGTCATAAGTACAGGAAAAAGATAACCCGTTCAGCTCCTCGTTAATCTCGTTAATGGCTTCCTCGCTGCGATAGGAAAAGGATTCATCATAGATAATACAATTGTAATTACGCGTATTATTCATGTCCACAATTTTTGTAAAATTCATCCCGCAATTTGTAAGACCGTGTGAAACAAGCACCTCTCTGATTTCGGAACGATACTCGTCCTCGCAACTCTCATAGTATGCCTCTAAAGTACGCTGCTCTTTATGATTATAGCTATGAGCTACCGAAGGAAAAATCAGGCAGCTTAAAAGAATAAATGCAATTGCAAACGGAATGGAAATAAGGATTTTCTCTTTCATGAACGCACCTCCACGCACTGACTTGTTCAACTTACAAGTGCATTATGCATCATTTCCGGCAGATGCGTTGTCCTATTAATGGGACATTGCTTTTTGTGGTGGGCCTTTTTACAAGCAGGTTTACACGCAGGTTTACATAACGTCGCTGGTGACATCGATGATTGCCCTCCACGCATTTCTCGATGTCCTCCACTATGTCTGTTTGGTTTACATAAATAATATATTACATCGATTATTATTCGAACGAATTTGTCGATGTCACTTAAGGTATTTTAAAAAGCCTTCTGTCATCGCATATCACAAAATGCCTCTGCCCCGATGAAAAAGCACTGAAATAATGGCATTTCCGACATCGGGGCAGGCGTATTCATGTTAATCTCGATGTTTGTCTCAGAATTTTAGGATTAAAATTCAAAAAACGGCTCCCGGTGGGAGCCGTTTAATCGTGACAAAGTACCATCCCCGTGACAAAAGGAACGTCCCTGTTTATCCTTCACGCAGGTTGTTGGCTTCCCGGTTGATGGATTCGACCAGATCTACCATCTCTCCTACGATGCGTTCGCTTTCCTCGCTGTCTGTAAGCGTATTGGCGGAATGTGCCGTAACCTCTTCCGTAACGGCGGAGATTGTCTGGATATTGGCAACGATTTCTTCATTTGCCTTTACAAGGGTTACCAGATAGTCGCGGAGTTCGTCGGTTCTCTCACGAATCTTGGCTGTTGTATCGGTAATCTGAACAAAATTGTCTGCGGTTTCACCGGCAATTCTATTCTGCTCTTTATTGATATCAATAAGCTGATTTACTGCTGTTACGGTTTCGCCGACTTCCTTGTTGATTTCTCCGATAAGAGCGCTGATGTCGCCTACGGCATCCTGCGTCTGGTTGGAAAGATTGGAAATCTCACTTGCAACTACCGCAAAGCCCTTGCCGGCCTCACCTGCTCTTGCAGCTTCGATAGAAGCATTCAGGGACAAAAGGTTAGTCTGCGATGCCACATTTCGTATGATATCCAGAATGGATGCCATCTTGGCTGTGCAGTTTGCAAGTTCCTTAACTTCATGTACCGCAATCTGTCCGGCATTTTCGGACTGCGAGGTCTGAGCCTTCAGTGTAGTTACATTACTGCTGCCGGCGGTTACTGCGGCTTCTGCATTTGTCAGGTTCTCAATGATGCTGTCTCCGGTCTTGTTTACGAGATTAATCTGTGTATTGATTTCTTCCGTCTTAAGAAGCTGGTTCTGAACGGAATCGGAAGTTTCGTTGGTGCCGCGGCTTACCTCTTCCATGGAAGTCTTGGTCTGCACAACAGACTCGCTCAAAGTTTCCATCTTTTTCTGCATCTCGGTAACGTTGGATGCAAGCTGATCTGCTGCCGTTAATGTAAGTTTTAAATGCTCCTCGGATGCAACCCTGCCATCCTCAATATTCTGCAGCTTACGCTTTGTGAGCAAACCGTTCATCCAAGCAAATACTACGATGTACAGGCAAACAAGAAAGACGGAAGCCAGTTGGACCGCATAGAAGGTCATGCCCTGTCCCATCATGTTGCCCTGCCTTACGAACATGACAATCTGTATTAAGTTTACAAGGAATATACAGGAAGCATACGTGATTGCGAAGCGGAATTCGCTGTATCCGGACAGAATAATGAGCATCGGGAATGCATAGCAGAATACCGTCGCTGTTTGTGCCGACATCATGCAGAATGTATAGACTACAATGAAACTGTAGCCCAGCACACGTTTGAAATTGTCGGAAACCGGCATCTTTAAAAACCAGCCGATACTCATAACAACAGATAATCCCATCAAGACAAGAAGGATTACCAGATAGCTTATTTCACGGGCACCCTTCAATACCTCCGTGATGTAAGCAATGATAAGAACTGTGTAGAGCAGAATGTTGCAAAAAAGCGCCGTCCTGTTCAAATGATGGATATCGGGCAATTTCTTCCCCATACCAAAGGGCTTGTTTTCGGCCATAATACACCTCCTATATTTACTTTTATGTCCCCTAAAAACAAGTCCATTCTATAATACACAATAATGCTTCTCAATTGTGAAACCTGCGCAAATCAATACGATTTTTACGCATTTTATTGTATTGCTTCAAACAGATTTCCGGCACAGGAACAGCAGTAATAATGGTCGCTTGTTTCGTACTGGCTGATCAGGTTCTCACCGCCGCAGTTTGGGCAATATACCAGTCTCGCACCGCTTGGAACCGGAGCTCCGGCGGCGGGCTTAATGGCACTCTTCCTTGTGGTGTCCTCAGGATTTGTCCGCCCGTTCAAAAGGATATACTGTTTCCCAAGAGTCTTTCGCTGCTTGTGCCTGCCGCTATCATTCCTTTCATCGTCCCGATAAACAACCCTGCCATGCACAAAATTCCGTGCTTCCTTTGATTCTCGGCCTTGTTTGCGGGTGTTTTGAGAACTCTCAATCTTTTTCCAGATTACGCTGATTAAGTATACCAATAATGCTATTAGTAAGTTTGTCATTTTCCGCTCCTTGAATATCGAATCAGTATCATTTCAACACTAAGCTGGTCATTCACGCGCCCCACCTTAACGTCCTCATCCGCCTTAACACAATCCTCAACCGCCGCACGCAGTACCTCTTCCTCAAAATCGGCAGCCTGAGAAAGAAGCTTACGGACAATAAAGTCCTTAAGTCCCATCTTCTCGGCAATTTCATTCTGCTTGAAGCCTTTATTCCGGAGTTCTCTTACGGACAAAAGCTGGTTAAAGTGCCGGCCCAGCAATGCCAGAATACGCATGGGCGGTTCCTTTAAAGACAAAAGATCGTAATACAGGTCCATCGCCTTCTGTGTATTGTGACTACCCATTGCCTCAATCATGTCAAAGATATGGTTCGTAATCCTTCGCACGCACACCGCTTCGACATCGGCCTTCTCGACGACCTCACGTCCCATACAATAGCAGATAAGCTTCTCAAGTTCCGTGCTCATATTCCGCATATCCGACCCGGTATATTGCAAAAAAAGATCTGCCGCCTCATTCTTCATCATAAGGCCCTCCCGTTTAAGAACGGAACCGATCCATTTCTTAAGCTGTACCTCGTTCGGCATACTGCATTCCACCATGGCCGCCTTCTCATTAAGCAGCTTGCCAAGCTTCGTCTTCAGATTCACCTTAGAGGTCGCGATAAGCAGGTACGTAGTCTCCGGAATCGTCTCAATCGCCTTGCATAAATCTTCGTTGCTTTCTGCCAAAACAGAACGGGAATTAATAACAACCACTCTGCGGTCCGCAAAAAAAGGAAGTGTCTCCATAACCGAGGAAACCTCCGTCATGTCAGGCGCATCCGCATTGAAAATATTCACATTCATGCTGTCAAGATCTGCGGAAAGAGCCTTCAGAATACGGTCCCGATACTGCGTAATCAGGTAGTCCTCGTCTCCGTAGAATACATATATGTTTTTAAATTGCTGCGACTTAATGTCCGCACTGATATCATACATTTCGAATCACCTGCTCATCATGGTAACTATAAGAATAGCATTTTATGACCGCCGTACGCAATAGAACTACTCTATAAATCCCTTTATTTTGACACTGCCCGCTTCCTTGAAAAGAAGAACGGCTCCCTCCTTTTTTGTAATGAAACACGGACACCCGGCCCGGCTGAGCCGCTCCAGAGTCTCCCCCGAAGGATGCCCGTAGTTGTTGTACCCGACGCTGATCACGGCCGCCTGCGGTTTCAGTGCCAAAAGCAATTCCGCCCCGCAGGAATACCTGCTTCCGTGGTGTGGTACCTTAAGTACCAAAGGAATGTCCGCCGTTTCGGAAAAGGAACGCACGTAGGGCAAAAGCTCCTGTTCCGTTTCCATGGAAATATCCCCCGTAAGGAGCGTTCCGAACCCGGACTCAAACGTAACCGAAAGCACGGTACTCATCTCGTTTTTCTCCTGCCCCTCTAAAGAGGCACCGGGCAGGCCGGGGTGCAGGCACTGAATCCATATGCCCGGTAGGGAAAGTCTGTCTCCTCTCTGAAGGTACCCCACTCGCGTCTCCTTCGGAACATACGTAAGAAGATCCGCAAATGCCGCCTCCTGCCCTTTGGGGAGCAGGAGCCTTTGTACCTTCACATCGCAAAAATCCCCGGTAAAAAACTCCGTCATTCCCGAAATATGGTCTTTATCCGCATGTGTCAGAATCACTCCGCCAAGTTTCTTAATCCCGTAGTAATGCAGCATGGGTTCCACCGTATATAAAAAAATGTCCTCCTCCGAAGTCGAGCCGCAGTCTGTCAGTAGTGCATCTCCCCGTCCGTTCATAATCAGTATGCAGTCGCCCTGCCCCACGTCCGCGTAAACCACGCCTTCCTTATAATGCGGAAACAAAAACAGGACACCGGGCAGCATCACGGCAGCACAAAACAAAAGGACCCGCTGTCCTTCCTTTTGAACATGCCCCCTCTTCAGATAATACAGAACACTGCCGCCCAGAATAAGCACAAGATACAAAAGCACCCTTCCCGTGCCGGGGCTCCCGGTAATAATGTACGAAAACGGCAGCTTCAAAAACAACCTGCAGATTCCCTCCGTAAGTTTCAGAAGCATATGACTTAAATACGCACACCCGCCGGCTATAAAAGTAAAGCCCGGGAGGCCAAAAAGAACCACCAGCCCGCCGCCTGCCAGAAGAAACGGCATCAGAAGAAGAACAGGCAGATTGACCATAACCTGATAAGGATTGAAGCCGTAGTAATTAAGCAGTGTAACCGGCAGCGTAAAGGACGTGGCACAAAGCGAGCTCCCGACGAACTTAAGACTCCTTGGAACCAAGCCTCCGAGCACGGTAAGCCCAAATACGGCAAGGAACGAATACTGCATGGCAACGCCACACAATACATACGGATTGAAGAACATAAGCACGCCCATGGAAAGTGAAAGCGATGTCAAGGTATCCGGGCTTCTCCCCATAAGGCATCCGAAAACACGCACCGTCGTCATGAGTGCAGCTCGCACCATCCCAACCGGCATGCCGGCCAGAATACACCAGCCGTATACGAACAAAAGCGCACAAGGGCCCGTTCTGCTCCTCTTTTTAAGAAGAGGAAACAAAAGCAGCTCTACCCCCTCCGAAAGCAGATTCACATGAAGCCCCGACAATGCCAGAACATGCAGGATGCCCCCTCGTTTATAAAGAGAAGTAAGCTCATCCTCCATGAGTGACTTGTCCCCTAAAAGAAGGGCAATCATAATGCCGGCATCGGAATCATCAAAATACCTGTAAAGTTCGTTCCGAACCTGCTCCGAAAATCGGTTCAGTCCCTTCATAAAACCCGGCCCGCTATGGTTTACTTTCCTTACGGTCGCATCCGAAAATAAGTAGAATATTCCCTTGCTCCGCAAGTATTCCCGGTAATCAAAGCTGCCCGGATTCCGTGCACCGCGGGGGCGTGTTACCGTTCCCAAAACCGTGACCCTGTCTCCGATACCCGGAAGCATCCCTTCCGTACTACACAGTACCCGCGTCCCCCGAGTGCCGCCCGTCCCCGGGACATACAGGGTGAACTTGCCTCCCACTGCCACCCGTGGATCTGCCGTCTCCCTTGAATCCGTCGTTCCTTCCTGCGCATATTCCGGTCCTTCCGTGCCTTCCTCCCGTCCTTCTCTCACGGCTTTCTGCACGCCTGTCACAACACCCTTAAGGCAGCTTACTCCCTCACACTGTTCGGGCTTTAAGGATGGCTCCGGCAATAAAAACGACAGTATAAACAGGGCAATCGAAAAAAGCAGGCAAAAGGTCATAAGACGACGCCTTTTAAGCATCTCAAAAAAGCCCTGTACTACACGCATATAAGGTTCCTGATTCTGTCATATATGGATGTTCCGATTCCGCTGACTTCCATAAGCTGCTCGCAGGAAGAAAAGCCGCCCTGCCCCGTGCGATACGCAATGATTGCCTGTGCCCGTGTCTCACCGATTCCGGGGAGGGTACAAAGCAGACTGCTGTCTGCCTTGTTTATATTAATCAGCGTTTCCTTCTCTTCCGATTCCGTATCGTAGCTTGGAATCTTAAGATGTGCTCCGTCCGAAAGAATATCCACCAGATTCATGCTGTCCGTGCAGGCATATTCCGTGAGGCCACCGGCCAGATTGATTACCTCATATACCCGGCAACCGCGTTTTAAGAAATAAACGCCCGGGTAGACCACCTCGCCGCAGACATCCACCCAGATTCCGTCCATATCCTGCCCCCCTCCTGCAGTCGCGTTCCCAAAAGCCTGCGTTCCGCCCGCAGTAGTTCCGCCCGTATCCTGCACGCCCCGGGCTTCTCCCGTCACCCACGTGCCGCCATCCGCCTGCCGGGTGCTCAGCGTAAGCTCGTCCCCACCACAGCCGCATAAAAATAAAATGGATAGTATTGCCGATAAGCATAGACACCGCCTTAAGCGGTGATCAGAAAAGATTGTACACATACCCGTCTCCTTAAGACGGCCCCTCTACATGTACTCACATTATAGTGCACGCATTTCTTTTTGGCGACAAAAAAGAAGTCTTTCGAAAAAGTTTGTGCAACTTCACGAAAGACTTCTCAAATGCAAATTAAATATCGCTTCTGATACCAAGGTCAACATCCACATCGTCAATGCGGTCCAGTACAACCTTGCTGCCGTTTAACTGGGACAAAACCTGCTGGCCCAGATACTGCAACCAGATGTTCGTTTCCTCACCGCGCCATACACGGCTGAAACAGATTTCAAGCTGTATCCAGAAATTCGCGATACGCATGAGCTTGGGCATGGGAATGGTGCGCGAATACTCTTCATAAATGACGCCGATATTCGGATTTCCCGTCTTTATATCGGAGCGGCAGGCGAATTTACCGGTACGCTCATAGAAGGAATCCGCGCAATTGTAGGTCAGATATTCCGCGAATTCATTGGCATAAGCCTTGTGCTCGCTGTAACCGTTAATTGCGATACATTCGGTCATGGACATGCCGCGTCCCTTTAAATCCTCGGTCAAATCAGGCATGGGTGCGATACCATACTCGTACTTAAACTTGCCTTCTTCCCGGGCCTCGTCGAGCTTGGCCACAGCATCCGTTGTTACGATGGTAAAAATAATCTCACCATTCATGAATTCTTCCAAAACACGGTCATAATCCACATCATCCGCATCTATGGAGAAGAATTGATTTAACTGCTTATAAACCGACATGCAGGCCAGAGTATCCGTATTATACAAATCAATTTCGTTATAATCGTCCCCGCACTCACCGCCGAGATTCATATAATTTCCTATGAAGAAATAGTTGTAAAAGATATCGTTCACATCCCACTTGAAAATGGAACGTACTTCAGACGGTGCAATGTAGCTGTCTGCGAATTCGATAATTCCCTTAATGCTGGTCGGAACGATACGCTTACTGGCTTCGTTTAAGTAGCTTTCCACATCACTGGTCATTGCGAGGGTGGGCGGATATTCTATGGCACCGTTTTCAAAAACGGTATCCGCTTCCTCCGCACTGCCCGTCATATTCCTGCCCATACTTTCCAGTTCTTCCTCTGAAAGCTCCTCATCTTCCACGGCAGTACCGCCGAACATCTGCTCAACGAGTTCGGCCTCAGCCACGGTAAAAAGGTGGGTCTTGTTATAAAGAAGAACGCTTTCCTCAAAATAGAACGGATAAGCCACAAGCTTATAATCATACGTAGCAGCATTCAGCGCTGTCTGCGAAAAAGCATTGGTGTCAAACGTGTGGTGCGGATCGGTAACCTCGCCGGCAAGTCCTGCAAGATAAGCCATTTCGAGATTGTCGTTTCCTATGATGAACAAATCCGGTCCGGCTCCTCCGATGCTGGCCTGATTCACCGTTTCAAGGTACTCTTCCTCCTCCACGAACATGGTTTCCACACGGATATCCGTGTCCTCGTAGTACCGAAGGGCCACTGAATTAATATAATCTGCCAATGTTTCATCGGTATACCAGATGGTGATTGTATCCTTCGTTACAACGGCATCCTGAAGAGCTTTCTCCCGCTCGGATACACTGATTGTACCGACATAAACCTCTGCAACCACCAGCAAAAGAACCAAAAACACGCATAATAATCTTTTGCGAACAGCCATATAAATCCCCGCACTTCGCAATCCGGTATATTTAGCCCTTCACTGCATTGCAGCGAAGCTGCTACGGATTGCGACACAAAGTGTCGCGTGAAAAATGCCTGCATTTTTCACACTAATCCCCGCATTTCGCAATCCGGTATATTTAGCCCTTCACT
>JAZLJD010000014.1:0-10100 GCA_045617725.1 Lachnospiraceae bacterium | reverse complement strand
TTTACACAGGAGGACTCAATTATGGCAAACAAATATGCAGGGACCCAGACCGAGAAGAACCTTCAGGCGGCTTTCGCCGGGGAATCTCAGGCAAGAAACAAGTACACCTACTTTGCAAGCAAGGCAAAGAAGGACGGATTCGAGCAGATCTCGGAGCTTTTCCTGAAGACTGCTGATAATGAGAAAGAACACGCAAAACTCTGGTTCAAGGAACTGGAAGGCATCGGCGATACCGCACAGAATCTGGCAGCCGCAGCAGACGGTGAGAATTTCGAGTGGACCGACATGTACGAGGGATTCGCAAAGACCGCCGAGGAAGAAGGCTTCAAGGACCTTGCCCTCAAGTTCAGACTGGTGGCAGCCATTGAGAAGAGACACGAGGAAAGATACCGCGCGCTGCTTAAGAACGTGGAGACCGCTCAGGTGTTCGCAAAGAGCGAAGTGAAGGTATGGGAGTGCCGCAACTGCGGACACATCATGGTCGGTGAGAAGGCTCCCGAAGTATGCCCCACCTGCGCACATCCCCAGAGCTACTTTGAAGTACATGTAGATAACTTCTGATCGAAGCACCTGAAAAACAGCAGCCGCCAGCGGTACCACCGGCGGCTGTTTCATTTGAATCAATGCCGGATCGGATCTCGATCCATTCCGCATTTTTCGAGAAACAGCCGCCGTTTTCTTATGCCCTGATCAGCATTAGACTTATCCCCCAATGTTAAACGCAATACAAGTTGCATTTACTTTTCGGAATAACCAAATGTCGCAAATATGGCGTAAAAATCAAATTGAACTTGAAATATACGCCCGCTTATATTATCATATATTTCGGAAGGGCAGGTACAGGTTATGATATACAGAACCATTTCAGATATAATTCTAATAAGCGCATGTCAGGTGCCGGTAGTTACGGTGCTGGGCCCGAGGCAGGCCGGAAAGACAACGCTGGTAAAAGAACTTTTTCCGGAATATACTTACGTAAATTTGGAAGATAAAGCAACAAGGGAGCTGGCTGAGACAGACTATATTGGCTTTTTTGAAAAATACAAAGAACCAATGATTATCGATGAAGTTCAGCGTGTGCCTGAACTGCTTTCTGCAATTCAGGCAAAGGTGGATGAAGACAGAAGGAAGAATGGCAGATTCATCTTAACAGGAAGCCATCAGCCCCGATTGAGAGAAGCCGTGGCGCAATCTCTCGCAGGCAGAACAACGATTCTTACTTTATTTCCGCTCAGCCTTAGAGAAATAAAGAATAGCGGAAAATCAGAAGATATAGACAAAAATATCATTAAAGGTTTTATGCCTGAGTTATATCTGGAAAATTCCAGAGACCCGGGTGAGTATTATAGTGACTATCTGAATACTTATATTGAAAAAGATCTGCGCCAGATGATTGCACTAAAAGACCTCAATGCTTTTACAAGATTTCTGACGCTTTTGGCCGGCAGAGTAGGGCAAGTGGTAAATTTAAGCAGCATGGCCGGTGAGGTTGGGGTTTCTTCCACCACTTTAAGCGAATGGTTGTCGGTATTGGAATCCTCATATGTTGTCTTCAAACTTCAGCCGTATTTCTCCAACATCAGCAAGAGAATCATTAAGTCTCCCAAAGTTTATTTTGTTGAGCCCGGACTTGCCACTTATCTGCTCGGGATCGAAACGCCTCGCCAGGCATCCAGGGATCCTCTCAGGGGAAACATATTCGAAAACATAGTTGTACTTGAAGCAATGAAGGCAAGACTGAACGATAAAAAAGAGCCGAATCTCTTCTACATGAGAACGGAAAAAGGTGTTGAAGTAGATCTGATACTTCGTAAGGAAGGAATGCTTTCCCTTTTCGAAATAAAATCGTCGATGACACCGAATAAAGATTTTTCACGCAATATGAAGCTGCTCTGTGATAGCGAACCGAGTGTGGAAGCAATGAGTGTAGTCTATTGCGGTGAGCCTTATGAATCATTCCAAAACTGCAGATATATTCATTACAGCGATATATCCGAGTACATTGCACCGACAGTGTGAAGAACATAAAGGTTCTACGATAAGCAAAGGAAATGCAGCAGACAGATGTTACTGAGAAAAGCTGAAAAAGAAGAGTTTCCGACGGTACAGACTTTTTACTGGGAGCTCATAGATCAGATGGAAGGGCAGAAAGATACCGTCGGGTGGAAGAAAGGGATCTACCCCACGGACGAATTCCTGAAGGAAAGCATCGATAACGGGGAACTGTATGTGATAGATGGTTCCGAAGGGATCATTGCAAGCGTCATTGTCAACAGCTCCTGGAACGAAGGCTACGAAGGGATCACGTGGGGCATAGCGTGTCCCAGAGAAGAGATCCTCGTTCCCCATGCCCTTGGCGTTTCCGCTAAGGAGCAGAGGAGAGGAATCGGGAAGGATCTATTCTGGAAAGGTTGTCCCGGTCCGCTTCCGGACGGATCATGCCGTACGCCGGAGGAGACCTGCAACAATCCCTCCTGTTCTGCAAGAGGATAATGTCTGGAGAAAGACAGTGAAAAGAGTGGTCATATTATTTCTGTCGATGATCATTGTCTCTGTGGCATCAGGCTGCAGTTACAACAGAACAATCGGCAGCGCGGATGGACCGACGGATATAGTTGTTTCATCCGGGAATACAGAAAATATTACGGATCCCGTCAGTGAAAGCATTACAGAAATCAACGAAACGGAACAGAGTGTTGACGAACTGATAGTGGAAACATATAAGACTGCAGAAGACAATGCCCCGCTGCCGCTTTATGTGTATTCAGGAGATGACGGAATAGAAAAAGCAGTTACGGAGTTTTTCCGGGAAGCGGATCTATACTATCAACCCGCAGGATCGATTATGATTCCGGCTTTCTGCTTCTTCCTGGAGGAAAGCACAGAGGATGACTTTCCGGTACCGAACGACATAAAGGTATACGGAAATTTCTGGATGTTTATCTATTCAAAAAAGGGAAAGACTCTGTTCTGCGAAAGTGGCGGAGAGAATCCGTGCGCGTTATATCTCAGAAAAACCGGCGATAACAGCTATGAAGTCACAAGAATGGACAGAGCAGCCGATGGTTCACATTATGCAGAGGATATAAAACGGATATGCGCCGGCAATACTGCACTTGAGCAGCAGTTCTATGATTCGGGCAATGCAGAGAAAGATCCTGTAAAATCAAGAAGAGAGTGGTATCTTCGTAACTACATAACGGATAATAACCTTGATATAGATTCGTACCGGGACTACGGCCGGGATCCTGTCAGGCTGGACTTTACAGCGAAAGACAGTAAAGAAGAGCTGCTGTCAGGAGACCCTTAAAAACAGATCTTTTTACGGTAGCAGTAACTCATGCCCCGTAGGACAGCTTAACAGAAAGGTGGTAATCAACGGATCAGAGAAAGGACAAGAGAAGAGGGCAGGAGGCAATTCGAGGAGCACCCAAAATAGAATATTGGAAACAGGGAACAGGAGGTACATTCCCATGGCACACGATCTTTGAGGCCGCTGCAGATGAAAACAAATCGCAGCGGTCTCATTCGTTATCGTTATGCATTCCGCATTTTTCGCGAAATAAGCCTCTTTTATTCGACTTCTTCCTTGTTTGAACTTTTAGGGGGTATAGTTTATAATTAAATAAATGAAATAGGCTCAAATATACGTATTAGTTTGTATATCGTGCTCTTTTGCCGTGAATATGCCATTTCAATGTATCATTTTTGTATCATCAGGTAGTGAAAAATGATTCAAGGAGAGATAGTGTGAAAGAAAGTAAATTAAGTCAAAATCGTGGATTAGATACAAAAAGAAGGCTCACGTAGTGAACCTGTTTTACGGTATTTCCACCTAAGAAAAGAGGCGTACCTGCACATCAACAGCAAAACGGGTGGGTGCATCTGATATTGATGCCGGGATGCCTTAATAATTGAATTGTACCAAAGGTTAAAAGGTGTAAAACACTTTCATCACTATTTGTGACGCCAACTGAAAGGCGGCGGAATGGAGATTTTTATGAAAAAAAGAATTGCAGGAATCGCCCTGGCAATACTCTGTATGTTTACAATGCCTGTCTTTTCAATAAAACCCGCTGCCGGTACGGTTGCATCTGCTTACTGGGTTCAGAATGCCTCATCTGACTGGTATATGAACAAACCGGGCGCGGGTATGGTTCAAAACGCCTGGGTGCAGGACACCGACAGCAGCTGGTACTATTTGGACAGCAGCGGTAAGGTTTTAAGCGGGATCGTAATAGACGGAGGACATGCATACATTCTGCAGCCGGAACATGACGGGTATTACGGCAGAATGGTATGCAGTATCGAACCGATGGTGATCAACGGCAGGACCGTGGTTTTCAACAACATGCACAACGGAACCTACGGCGAGATCATAAGCATAGACGGAAAGGCAGTTTCGGCGAATACGGATTACAGTATTCTGGATATGCCGATCCATACGGCAGAAAATCCGCGGATAGAGTACGTAAGCAGTTTCACCTGTCAGGGATGCAGCGGCAGCATATCAGCCGGATCAACGGGAACAAATATCCCGGGCAGAGTTGTCCCGGCCGCCAGCCCCTCTGTGGCAGAACCCAAAAATGATGTCCCGGTTGCAAGCCCCTCTGATGCTGGTTCAGGGAAAAAAGAAAAGCCGGAGGAGGAAGGGCCAAAGAATAACCTCTTTGATGACGGTGTGCGTGTGTCCTGGAAGGGATTGCAGTCACCATATGCAGGCAATCTATATGGATATAACGCGAATGCCATAACAGATAAAAAGATTGGTAACGAAGCTTTTAAGGGATGCAAGCACATTGTAAGTATTACAATTCCGGAAGAATTTGATTCGATACCCGATTCCTGTTTCCGGGACAGCAGTATTGAAGAAATCACACTTCCTGACAGATTGCTTACCATAGATCCGTTGGCATTCCGAGGATGCACAGAGTTAAAGGAGATACATCTGCCGGAAGGCGTAACAAAAATAGCTTATGATACTTTTTCCGGATGCTCAAATCTGTCCTGTGCAGACCTTCCCGGCGTAAAAGAAATCGATTTCAACGCGTTTTCAGGCTGTACCTCATTAGCCGGCATAAGCCTTCCGGAGGGATTACAGTCCATAGGTCCCAGTGCGTTTGACGGATGCACAGCCTTAACCGAGTTGGAACTACCAAGCGAAGTAAGCTATATCGGAAATGGTGCATTTAGCTATTGTGATGAATTAACTTCTCTCATATTGCCGGATAACATTGAAGAAATCGGAAACAGTATAGTAGACGGATGCAGGAACCTGAAAAGCATTACTTACAAAGGTATCAGCTATACAGATACAGAAGAACTGACAGAAGCCTTAAAGGCGGATGGAGTGATTTTGGGACTCAATCCTTTTGCGATTTAGGAATAAGACAAAAGGCTGCCGGAATTTATGTACAACACATTTCTTCGAAATCCGAACGAATTCCTGAAACGGCATAATCCGTTTCTTTCGAATGAAGAGTATTATTCGATTCGTGAAACCGTTTCATACGAGGAAATGTTAAAAGAACAGAAAACCGCTTCGTCATGAGGCGGTTTTTTATTGCTTCCATGCATATACAAAAAACGTCGTGATCCGATTACTCGTCAGCATAATACTTTCAAATTCATTTCGAAAGGAAAATAACTTAATGCAGAGAACAAAGAAAGATATATTATTGTTTATGGCAATGTTTGTCATAGTCATACTGTCCGGATGTGTTAGAAAGAGTATCATATTTAACATGATCGGCAAGAAGTCCCCTTCCTCTGTATGTAGGGGATGAACTTCCGGCGAATAATCCGCAAAAAAAGCTTCAAAGGTAGACTTTAAAGGTAGACTTTAAAGGAACTTTACGGTATACTAAACAGGAACAAAAGAAAGCGAAGGAGGCGCCATTTTTGATGAATATCGGACAGGAAAATGAATCACAGGAGTTCAAAGAAAGCCTTTCTCAACTTGATAAGGGGCTTAAATCTCTTACGGCAATGCTTAATCGCCATGGTACCGGTTCAGTATACTTTGGCGTTGATGATAACGGAAATGTCAAGGGGCTCACCATTGGCAAGAAAACCCTTATGGATATCCGGAGCCGAATCAGAGACATTATTGAGCCGCAGATTCTTGTGAACATTGAAGAATTAAAAGATGAGGATAGTCATCAATACATTAAGGTCAGTGCAAAGGGCACGGATACGCCGTATTCCTGCGACGGTAGGTATTATGTGAGAAATGTTTCTGCTGATGAGAGTGTAACCAATGATATGCTGCGAAAAATGCTTGCAGCCGGTGATGCAGACCTGATTCGTCAGATCCCTTCTGACAATCAGGAATTAACTTTTGCACAATTCTTCACGTTTTTGGCCGGCCGCGGCATTCATACAACCAACCCGGACACAATATACAAAAGCTACAGCCTGATTAATAATGACGGTTACTTTAACCTCATGGCCCTGCTTTTGTCAGATCAGAACTGTTTCAGTATCAAGGTTGTCAAATTTTCCGGTCTTGATAAAACAGCCATGTCCGAACGAACAGAATATGGCAAAAAATGCCTGTTGTGCACCGTACAGGAAGTGCTGGATTACTTCAAAGGCATCAATACAACAAAAGTCGATGTGACGGGAACTGCGCGCCGTGAAAAAGATTTGTTCTCATATCCTGCATTTCGTGAAGCCTGGATCAATGCATGTCTGCACAATACATGGAATGACAGAATTCCGCCCGCGGTTTATGTATATGATAACAGAATTGAAATAGTTTCCTATGGCGGCTTGCCGTATGGACTCTCCGAGGAAAGCTTCTATAATGGAACCAGTCTTCCTATTAACAAAAGCCTGCTGACTTTGTTTATCCTTTCTGACTATTCTGAACAAAGCGGTCATGGCGTTCCCACTATAGTTTCTGATTATGGCAAGGACGCGTTTTCGTTTGAGGATGAAATGCTCAAGGTATCTTTAGCTTTTCGCTTTGTTCCGGATAATGTTCTCATACGAAAGCGTAAAGAAGCTTCGCAATTGGAGCTGACTGAAAATCAAGCCAAAGTATACTCGTATTTATCAGATAACCCTGCTGCTACACTTCAAGAGGTTTCTGAAAAAATTGGAATAGGTTTATCCGGCGTGAAGAAAATAACTCAGAAGCTTCAGAAGCTGGAGCTTCTGACAAGAACAGGATCCAAACGCACCGGAAAATGGGAAGTGGTAGACTTTAACGGTGGATTTTGACGGAACTTTAACATGATCAGCAATTCATCCCCCACATACAAAGGAAGGGGGCTTCTTGCCGATTATAGTGACATACTCCCCGTTCCATTTAGTTTAAGATACTGAAGCAACGCAGTTTCTATCAATATTAAATTTGATACAAGGAAGATACAGATGAGCACACAGAAGATCCTATCACTGCCGTTAGACGGTATGCCTGACGAACAGGACTATGCCTCTTTTAAAAACGGACGATGAGATATGCGAACTGCTCGGGATCGCACCGGCAACGCTTTACCGAAGGAAAAAAGAGAGAAGATTCTTCCTGGATCTCGATCAGGAGGAGGATTCGAAGCAGTTCCCGATCTGAATCAGGGCCCGAAAAGATGGAGCGCAATAAACTGAAATGAGCACTGTCGAAAGCACATTTGCAAGGCCATCCGGGTCAACGTTTCGAAGTCGTTTTCACTTATCGGAAGCTGAGATCCGATACGCAAAAGAAAAGGGCATGGATGTGATCCGGACGCACTGTGAAAATTTCATCCGCACAAGGCTGGCTCCTGCCGTCATTGAAAACGACGGAAAGCAGACACCGATGCGCGGGCATCCGGTCTTTAAGGCCCAGCATGCCTGTGCCTGCTGCTGCAGAGGATGCCTCAGCAAATGGTACCATGTCCCTGCAGGAAGGGAACTCACGGAGGAAGAACAGAGAAGAGATCCTCGTTCCCCATGCTCTTGGCGTTTCCGCTAAGGAGCAGAGGAGAGGGATCGGGAAGGCTGTCGTGAAAGATATCCTTCGTATGGCCAGGATCTCAGGAAAAAAGGCGGTCCGTCTGGATCTGCTTTCAGGAAACGAAGCAGCGGAGAGGCTTTATCTTTCCCGGGGCTTTCGGTTCGTTGCGGAAAAGACCATGTATTACGCCGATACCGGCTGGACGAAATTCCGCATGTATGAATACCTGTTGGAAGCAGACGATCAGGCCGCCGGGAGGGATCTATTCTGGAAAGGTTGTCCCGGTCCGCTTCCGGACGGATCATGCCGTACGCCGGAGGAGACCTGCAACAATCCCTCCTGTTCTGCAAGAGGATAAGAGGCCATATATGCTGAAAGAGTCAGATATCGAAAAGTCCCTGTATTACATGGAGCCGGGACCGGTCGTTCTTGTCACGAGCTTTGACGGAAAGAAAAAGAATGTGATGACGATCTCATGGACCGACCGCCGTCTGATCCACGCGTTCGCAGACGGGACGTTTTCCTATGACGGGGAACGTGTAAGCCACAGAGAACTGATGGCGGACAAGCTTCCGCCGGGACTGTGAGAAAAGAACCGTTAAAGAACATATACTGATATGTGATGCACCAGGTTTCTGCGTATGGATCAAGAAAAGGGAGGGCCACCATGATCCAGTATATCAAGGCCACCATAAGCCTTATATTAAGCCTTCTGGCGATATGTCTTTATCTGAAGCTAGGAGGTGTGGAACGAAAATACTGTATGGTCGGCATGATGCTCTCAACGGCCGGCGATGTCTTTATGACGGATGTACTGAAGCTTGGCTCCATTGGCACATATCCCGGAGCAGCCTTCTTTATCCTTGCGCACATCGTATATGCTTGCTGCTTTTTCAAGGCAGGAAAGAAATACGGGATCACACTGAAGAACAAAGGATTCTATGCAGGGATCCTGATGACGGTATCTGCCGCAGGCCTGCTCACGGTCCTGATGTTTCTGAAAACGGGGACCGTGCAACCAATGTACCTTCCGTTGCTTCTCTATCTGGTATTCATCAGCATTAATCTTGTCAGCCAGTTCTCCTTCGGCTACGGGAAAAGAGGCAGGTGCACTTTCCTCATCCCTGCAATGACCTTGTTCCTGATCTCGGATTTTCTGGTTTTCCTGCCGATGCTTTCCGTACGGCCCGAAAGTGTTGGCTACAACATTCTGATCTGGGTCTTTTATGTGCCGGCGCAACTTCTGATCATCCTTTGCAATACGGATGACAGAATCAGTCAAAGAAGACTGGAAAAAACGGACCAACGGCCCGTTCACTGATAATATAACTCTTTTCCGGCCGAGACTTCAATGCATAAAAGTGCTAAAGTTATATGCTGATCTTTGTAACAACTGTCAATGGAAAAATCCGGGGGCCGGTGATAGGATAAAGACAGCTCAAGAGACAGACCTGAAGCCCAAAGAGATCGACAGTGTGAAGAAACGGATCAGAGAAAGGACAAGAGAAGAGGGCATGAGGCAATATTGAGGAGCACCCAAAATAGAATATGGGAAACAGGGAACAGGAGGTACATTCCCATGGCACACGATCTTTGAGGCCGCTGCAGATGAAAACAAATCGCAGCGGTCTCATTCATCTCAGAGCCAATACCGTATGAAAAAGCATCAAACAAACCGAATATCATTTTATATGAGGTGCTCCGTCATCATTCTGCTTTGCTTTTCAGTGAGCGGGATTCTATCCGTGAGTACAGAAAATTCACCTGCATGGGTCAAACTTTTGTCTATGGCAGGGCTTTCCTATGGGCTATTTCTGTTCCTTCGAACAGTGAAGAATGCCGGGAACCGGGCATGATCAGCCGACTTTTCAGTGGCCATTTTGACGGCAATCTTTAGATTTTTGATGACAGCTTCTCCTGTATTTGATATGATGATACCATCATAATCGAGGAGGTAACTGTTATGGCAAAGTTTCAAATCAACGCAACAAAAACCGGTTTCAACTTTCACCTTGTCGCCGGCAACGGCGAAACGATAGCAACTTCCCAGACTTACAAATCGCTGGCTTCATGTAAAAATGGAATTGCATCCGTTGTGGCTAACGCATCTGCGGCAGTAGAAGACCAGACAAAGGAAGGATTCGAAACAGTAAAGAACCCG
>JAZLJD010000013.1:0-31387 GCA_045617725.1 Lachnospiraceae bacterium | reverse complement strand
CGGTATATTTAGCCCTTCACTGTATTACAGCGAAACTGCTACGGATTGCGACACAAAGTGTCGCATGAAAAATGCTTTGCATTTTTCATACTATTTCCTTTGAATTTTTGACTTGGACCCATAATTCCGAAAAGGGACATTTACAAAACCATTTCTCCCATTATATAAAGATGTATTAACTCGTTGATTTTCTGATTTACAGCGATTCTCTTTAATAGGACTTGCCTCGATGTCGGATTCACACTATCCAAAGGGCATTTTTCATCGGGAATTTCACGGCCTCGCCTGCTCCGATGTCACAAGGACTATTCCCTTGTTGAAATTACATCGGGAATTTCATGGTCTCGCTAGCTCCGATGTCACAAGGTCCTTTCCTTGGGGAAATTACATCGGGAATTTCACATTTCCGCTAGTTCCGATGTCACAAGGACTATTTCCTTGTTAAATTACATCGGGGATTTCACACTTCCGCTAGTTCCGATGTCACATGGACCATTTCCTTGGGGAAATTACATCGGGGATTTCACACTTCCGCTAGTTCCGATGTCACATGGACCATTTCCTTGGGGAAATTACATCGGGAATTTCATGGCCTCGTTAGTTCCGATGTCACATGGACCATTTCTCTTGGGGAAATTACATCGGGAATTTCATGGTCTCACTAGCTCCGATGTCACAAGGACTATTCCCTTGTTAAAATTACATCGGGATTGCTGCCAGCGGCGATATCCGATGCCCGCCCCACAAAAAGAGCCTGCAGATCTCCCGAAATATTTCGCCTCACCGCTTCTTTGGCTTTCATCCGATGCCCGACCCACAAAAAGAGCCTGAGGCCCCCCGAAAGGGCCCGCCCCAATCACTTCACATTCACTGCAATCCGTTCGCCATCTTCCTTCAGGGAGCCCCTCATAAGGCACAGCTCCACGGCGCGTTCTACATACTCTTTGGCGTCCTCCGTGGTGCGCTTAAGGCCAAATACCTTCGTCACCATACGACTAAGGTCATCGCGGGTCAGGCTGACCTGCTGCCGCACGATATCAAAGACTGCTGCCGCCAGTTCCTCGGTGCAGATTTCGCTAATTTCGCGGCGCTGCTCCTCGGATACGGGGACACGATAGCAGGCGTAGGTCGCAGGATTCTGGTCGATACGCCAGAAATAGTCCATTCCGCCCGAAGACGTATATCGAATACGCATCTTCGTTGTAAGTTCATCAAGAAGTGCCCTGCTCTTGTCGGAAAGACGCGTGATGTTCCAGGCCGACAGAACCCGCTTGTAAAGGTAGATTCTGCTGATGGGCGCCTCGCGAAGGATGACGTCGTTTATGTCATTCACAAGAACAGGCATTGCCTGCGGCTCATAAACCTCCACCCCGTTTCCGTGGGAAGTAAGTGCGGCCTGCTCATACGGCTTGGCATTGCTCTCTATTCCGGTATTCTCGGCGCGCTCAAACACTACCTCTTTCGGAGTGACCGGGCCGTGATGCTCTTCCAGGCTTCCGCCCTTTAGGAGAATCTGCAGGTTCTCCTCCACGCGGCTCAAAACGCGTTCGCGGTTATCAAGGTAATCAAGGGTCCAGATGCGCATCAGATTCCAGCCGAGCCCCTTAAGAACCGAAGGCTCCGAAATATTGCGGTCTCGTGAGGTTGCGGCCCCGGCATAGTTCGGGCCATCCACCATGATACCCATGATAAATTCTTCTTCATTTTCAGGGTTCAGAACACCGATATCCAGCTTGTATTCGCTCTCACCAAGACAAACCTTCGTCTTGTACGAAAGTCCCTCTATATCCGCCGCAATCTGCTCGATAAGGCTGTTATCCGGCCGCTCCTTATACTCTGCGTCAGGATTTACATATTCCGTACGTGCAAGCACCGAAGAACCCTTCTGTGCATACTCCAAAAAGCCCTTAAGGTCCGCTACACCGCGGCTCTGCGTACGGGACAGATCAATCTGCTCCGGCCTAAGCGTTGCATATACAATCATCTCCACACGGGAACGTGTAATAGCCACATTCAGTCGCCGCCAGCCGCCATCGCGGTTCACAGGGCCGAAGTTCATGCTGACCTTGCCTTCCTCATCGGGGCCGTATCCGATGGAAAAGAGAATCACGTCACGCTCATCGCCCTGCACATTCTCAAGATTCTTGATAAATACAGGTTCCTCCATCTCGCCCAGAAGCCGGTCAAACTCCGCATCCAAAACGCATGCCTCCTGCAGTTTATCCTCCACAAGGCTCTGCTGCGCCTGCGAAAAAGTAACAACGCCCACGGAGTACTTATAAAGCTCGGGTTCCGTCACACGCCGCTTTATTTCCGCGACAATCGCCTCGGCCTCCGCCTCATTTCCTTTTGTCCCGCTTCGGTCGTAAAAGCCATCCACATGCACATAGGAAACCTTGCTCTTTAAGCTGTCCGGGCTCGGGAACGTGTACAGCTTGTGGTCATAGAACTGCACATTCGAGTACGCAATCAGGCTTTCATGCTTCGAGCGATAGTGCCAGAGCAGATGTTCCTCGGGCATAGCCAGAGCCAGGCAGTCATCCAGCAGACTTTCCAAATCCTCTTCCTCGTAATTTTCTTCATCCACATTCTGGGACAAAAAGAAACTCGTGGGAGGAAGCTGCTTCGGGTCACCCACTACGATGCAGTTTTCGGCGCGTGCGATGGCACCGACTGCCTCACTGGTCGGAAGCTGGCTGGCTTCGTCAAAGATAATCAAATCGAATTTCGTATTCTTTGGATCTATGTACTGCGCTACGGAGAGCGGGCTCATCAGCATGCAGGGTTTCAATCGGAAAATAAGGTTCGGAATCGTCTCGAACAGCTTACGGATACTCATGCCGCGGCCACCGTTCTTGATTGCTTTTAAAAGGATATTGAGCTCCGAGGAAGCTGCCATCTGCGTTCCGGTCTTCGGCACATTGTGGGACAGTCTTGCAACCAGTTCCTGTACCGTCAGCATCTCAAACCGCTCCAGCACTTCCTTGTACTTCCGTATGCTTTCCTCGAATACGGGGCCGTCAAACCGCTTTAAGACTTCACTTTCCGAAGTCGTATAGCAAATAAGTGCGTAGCTTAAGTTGCACTCCATACAGGGAACGAGTTCATCGCTTCTTAAGTTTCCGTAGCGGTACTGACGCATGTAATCAGCCAGTCCGACCGCTTCGGCCTCCTCCATAAGGGCCATAAGCACCGTATGGGCCTTAAGACTGCCGCCTAAAGAAAGCATAGCCTCCGCAGCCTGTGCGGTTTCCGCAAGATAGTCTTTTTCCTTATATAACGACTCAAAGCGAATGCGGTACTGCTCCGAAAGGATTCGTTCCGTCTCATTAAGCTTTGAAGCAGCGCTCTCAAGAAGTTGCCAAAGAAGACGATTCTCCTCTTTGACGCTCGGAAGCTTTAGTGAAAGGTCCGTCATCGCCGCCATTACGGATTCATACTCCTCTGTGTCGGTAAGCATCTCCGTAATGTATTTGTAAAGCTTAAGGCTTTCCTCGTACGCCGCCGCAATCACGTTAAGCGGCTTTCCTTCCATGCCTTCCAGTATGCACTTGACGGAAGGGTTAAAGGCGTCCATCTGCCCTCTTAAGGCCTTGTAATCCGAAAGTGCGTTAAGCATGCCGGGCAGCATCTCGCGGGTCAGGGAAGCCCCCTGTCTGAAATACGGTTTCATTCTGTCAATCAGCTGATTCTGCGAGGACCGCTTTATTAGGAACATTTCCTTCTCGGCAGCGGCATAGTCACTCGCCCACTGCGCAACATCCGCCTCGCTGACGCGCATTTCAAAAACACTGCCCACATAGGATGCACATTTGGCGAGGGAAAGCGACACCTCCAAAAGGCGACGCACCTCCGCATCCTGCATGGGAAGATTCTGGCACGCAAAAGCGCCGGGAAGCAGGCAATCCGCCGCATTCACCTCCGAAATAAGATACTGAAGCAGCTTAAGCGTATTCCGGTCCGTTGAGGTAATTCCAAAGGTTTCCGCGCAAGCCGAAACCTGCTGCATATAGGAAAGCGCCGCAAGCCTGTACTCCTTAAGCGCACTTGCCATTTCCTCAAAAAGACCCGTCCGGTATTCGGTCAGTCGACAAAAACGAAGCGGCGATTCCGAAAGGGAACCCAGCTCCTCTCCTGCCACGGCAATCTGCTGCAGCAGTGTCTTGTAATGGTCTATATCATGTCCGGGCTCGCCCATTCCCGTAACCACGTCAAGCGGGAACGTCGCACGACCCTTGTACTCCGCATTCTGCTCATATCGCGTAATCGCCTCGTAAAGACTCAGCTTGTAATGCCGTTTCTTATGAAGCTCCGAAACCACGCTGTTTAGGTAAGTCCGCAGCGAATGCAGCTCTCCCTCGCTCCGCGTGTAAGCCTCGGGGTCCTTTCGTTCTCCCACGGAAAGAGCCTCATCAAACTGCGCCAATACTTCCCTTTTCTGCGCCTTGTTTGAGTGCAGTTCAAGGCAGAACGGCTTAAGGCCGATCTTCGACAAACGCTTTTCCACCACGGAAAGTGCCGCTTTCTTTTCGGCGACAAAAAGGACGCTCTGGCCGCTAAAGAGCGCATTCGCAATCATATTGGTAATCGTCTGGCTCTTGCCGGTTCCGGGCGGTCCGTGAAGCACGAAGCTCTGACCCTTGGCCGCACTGGCAATCGCAAGCAGCTGGCTGGAATCCACGCTTAAGGGAACCGCCAGCTCAGAAGGCTTCAGCTCCGCATCCAGGCTTTCAAGGCTCGGAATATCTTCACGGGGCGTCCACTCGAGGCGTCCGTGCATGAGGGACGAGACAATCTTGTTTTGTGCAAGGTCATCCGCGTGATTCTTGATGTCATTCCACATGATAAAGCGTGCAAAAGAGAATTGTCCGAGATAGCCTTCCTCCAAAACATCCCAGCCATCCTTCTCCATCACCGCCCTACGCACGATACTGAACACCTTTCGAAGGTCCACTCCCGATGCATCGGTCGGAATCGGGCTTAAGCCGTCAATCTCCATATTGTAGTTCTGTCTGAGCAGTTCAAGAAGTGTTATGTTAACCTGTGGTTCTTCATCCCGCAGGCTCAATTCATAGTTTTTTCCAAGGTTCTTTCTGTGAAGCTGTGCAGGAAGCAGCACAAGCGGTGCCAGCCTTGGTTTCTTATTCATATCCGTGTAGGACAAAAATCCAAGCGCCAGATACAGCGTGCTGACAGAGGTTTCCTCCTCGCTGTGACGGGCCGCTCTGTAAAGCTTTGTGAGCGCTTCCTGCAGCTCGCCCTGCGAAAGCGGCGAACACAGTTCCTTGTCACTCTCGCGTCCCGATACGGGAACAGTCATCACCTTAAAGGTATCTCCGCCGGAAAGCTTATCTTCCAGCGCATCGATATCGGGGATCTGAATCGGCACGTTCATCCTACCCGGTCTGAAAGAAAGCAGGGGATTCCGAAAAGACAAATCCAGAAGCTTTCGCTCCCACACATCCTGCTTGGTAATCGTTTTGGGCTCCGAGGCCGTCGGCTCCGCCGTATACTCGGTATACACATGCTTCTGCCCGCCATTTCCTGCAGCAAGGGGAGCCAGGGCACAGGAAATATCCACCGCTTCGAGGAACGTTTCCGCCTCCGTGAAATAGTTTTCGGCCTTCTTACGAGCCGTTCCGAAATCACTCTCTTCCCCTGCAAAAAAGCATGCACAGTCTATTACACACATTTCGTCGATTCCGGTCGCATAACGCTTCGTAATGGCCGAAATATCGCGGACTACGGGCTCGCGAAAGCAGAAATCGTAAAGATGGCAGCCCACCAGAACGTGCTCCTCAAGCAAAATCAGGAGGCCGTTCAGTCCACAGGCCCGCAGAAGGCCCAGAAACAGAAAAGCCATATCCGCATCCGAAGCTCGCATATCCTCCTTGATTTTAGAAGCTGTACGCAGGGTGTCTGCATTCATTTCGGGATATAACGGCGCCTCAAGACGCAGGATTCGTTCCCGACACACCGCATCATACAAAAGCTTCACCTGCTCGGGAACAGGAGCTGTATGAAGTGTTGCCCCAAGGTTTTTTATGATTTGTCCGATATAGGCATCCTCCGCATTGGCCGCTGCGAGTGCCGCAAGACTCTCAATATCGTATGAAACAGCCATTCTTTCTCCCTCCTAACGCGTAATGGTGGCAGCCGCCAGCACGTAGCTGTGTTCGGCTTCCCCGCTATACAGTACAACAGCCTGTCCCGGCGTCACCGCACGGACCGGTTCTGCGAATTCACAAATCAGTTCCTCTTTCTCATTCAGGTACGCCCTGCAGTTCGTGCCTTTATGGCCGTAACGGATGCGGGCCATGCATTCGACTCCGTCTCCCCTAAATTGCTCTTTTTCATAAAGCATACCATGGAATCCGGTTGCCGTAAGATGCGTTGTAAACATTGCTTCCGGCCCCGCGAGTACCACCTCACAGCTTTCAGGCCGGATTTCTTTCACAAAGATACGACTGCCCGTTGCAAGCTTAAGCCCGCGACGCTGGCCGATTGTGTAGTGGAGGTAGCCCTCATGCCGGCCCAATACTTTTCCGGCTTCGTCCACGAAATTGCCCCTATTTTGGGCGCGGCCTAAAAGCGCCGCATCTTCGGCGTGGTCCACGATGTACCTCGCATAATCGTCATCCGGAATAAAGCAGATTTCCTGACTGTCCTTTTTGGCCGCATTCACAAGGCCCAGTTCTAAGGCAATGCTTCGAATTTCATCCTTTGTGTAAGCCCCAAGCGGCATCCGAAGGCATTTAAGCTGCTCCTGCGACAAAAACGACAGAACGTAGGTCTGGTCCTTTTGGGCATCCAACGCATTACGCACGGTAAAACGACCGTCCACGTTCTCTACAAAGGCATAATGGCCGGTTGCAATATAGGAAGCCGCCAGTTGCTCCTTAAGCCTATACATCGCGGCAATTTTGACTTTCTGATTACAATGAATACAGGGATTGGGAGTTTCTCCCGAAAGATAGGACTGACAGAAGGGCTTAATAACACCCTCACGAAATTCCTGTTGCATATCAACAGAAAAAAAAGGAATACACAGCTGCCTTGCTACGGCAGCTGCGTCTTCACTTTCCTTACGTTCTGCATCATCATCCCGCATAACGGTATGCATTCCGATGACTTCATAGCCTGCCTTCAACAGAAGGTGTGCGGCTACGGCGGAATCAACTCCGCCTGAGAGGCCGATAATTACTTTGCCTTGCATTTAGTTTCTGCTCCTGCTTCCTTTACTACATCAGCAAGAGTTTTATGATCAATCACATTGCTGATGGCATCATCTATCTGCTGCCACAGCGGTAATGTGTCGTAAGAAGCTTTTCCCGGCTTTTTGGCATTAAAGCCTTCGGCGGCTCTTAAGATATCACCAACCAAGTAGTCTTTGGCGTCCTGTGACAAGTTATATCCGCCCTGCACTCCACGCGTGGAAACAACCAATCCGGCATTCTTAAGTACGGAAACAATCTGTTCGAGATACTTAACGGAAATATCATGTTCCTCAGCGATACCGCGGATACTAACAGGTGTTCCCGGCGCTGCACTGGCCAGATCCACCATAATACGCATTGCATAACGACCCTTCGTGGAAATTTTCATATTTATTCCTCCTTGTTTCAGTGGAATTAATAGGTTACAACTGCATTATACCTAAAAGGAATTAACGAAAGTTTACAAAAAGGGTAGGATAATTATTGGTTAATTACTTACTTCTGATATCCGGGGTCCTTAATCAGGTCGAAAATCTCCTGAATAATCTCCTGTCCCTGTGGCGGAATCTCCTGCTTTGATGAGAATCCCTTAGAAATAAGAACGGTGGAATAATTCATCTGGAAAGTTGAAATCATGCCGTCCTCAGGTTCCTTTTCGGCGGGCGGCAGGTCCTTGTAGGAATCGCCTCCCATCTTCTTCCAACGCTTCCACACTTCCAAAAGCAGTTCCGGGAACATCTCGCTGCGCATAATTTCTTCCGGCGCGCTGCGGTGCTTCTGCGTGATGACATCCATAAACAGATGGCCTTCCTCGGCCTTCAGTTCCATGCCGAATTTCTCGCCCAGATACCCGCCGGCCTTGGAATACTCAAAGCCCGAAGGGAAGGATGCCAGCCGGTCGCACAGATACTCAATGAATTTCTCGCGGATGTTCTTAAACTCCTCCGTAAGCTCCCTGCCTGCCATGATGGAAAGGGTCTTGCCTTCCCCGTGGCCGGTCTTCAGGGTCAGATGGTTAAAATCCGTGTAATCCGAGGGCAGGTTCTCCGACTTGTAGGAAACAAGCCCCGCACCGTTCAGATAAGCAATCAGCTCGTCCGCGAACTGCGGTTCCGCTATCTGGCTGTGTTCCACGCCATGCGTCCTTGAACGATAAAAGCGATTCCGCACATAGCAGTAATTCTCGTAAACGTCAATGTGCAGTTCCATTCCTTCATATTCATGACTTCCAAACGGATAGGAATCATCCAGAAAATCCAGCAAAAAAGTATAGCGATACCCGGTACTGCTCAGGTTTCGTATCTCACGCTGCGTCTTCTTCTTTTGGAACATAGTCTTCAAACTCATTCTATACCCTCCTAATAATAGCGAAAATGGCACCGGGTATAGCCCGATGCCATCAATAACCCTTAATTCAATTATAGATTAAAGCTCGAACTTTGCAACCTGTCCGTCCAAGGTTTGAGCAATTTCTCTCAGGCGGTCGCACTGCTGCGTCATTTCTTCCATGCTGGAAGCGATGTTGTTTACGGAAGTACCGGTCTCCTGGGTGCTTGCTGCATTCTCTTCTGCAACGGCGGAAAGATCTGCAACGACATCGATAATCTTATTACTTGCCGTGCTCATTTCAGCCGTTCTGTCGGAGATTTCCTTGATGCCGCGGATGGAAGCACGAATACCGTCTGCGAGGTTGTTGAATACTTCGCTCGTCTTGTTGACGTTCTCGTTCTGCTTCTCCATGCTGTTCATAACATCTTCCATAATGCTCATTTCCTTGGCGGAATCAGCATTCAGACGATTGATTACTTCACCAATCTTCGTGGTAGCCTGAGCGGTCTGGTTGGAAAGGGACTGAATCTCAGATGCAACAACGGCAAATCCGCGTCCTGCTTCGCCGGCTCTTGCTGCCTCGATGGAAGCATTTAAGGAAAGCAGATTCGTCTGGTCTGCAACGGAGGAAATGATCTCGGTTGCTTCACGGATATTGGAAACGGATTCGTTGGTAAGCTTGGCCTGCTCATAGATGTCATTAATGGCCTTAACGGTTTCCTCATTGGCCTTGACAAGCTCGTTCAGAGCATTGATTGCCTGACGACCGGTCATATGCATATCTTCTGCATTCTCGGAAAGCTCGTTAACCTTAACATTAGCCTGCTCAATCTGCTTAACGATTGTATCGATATTGTCAGCACAGGATTCGGTGCTTTCAGCCTGTGCGGAAACGCCAACGGTAATCTCATCCATAGCGGTCTTGGCAAGGCCAACATTATCACCTGCATTACCTGTTGTTCCAAGAAGAACATCGGCTGCGTTATTAACGTCGGAAGCAAGATTTCTGATATCTACGATGGTTCCGCTCAGAACATCCATAACTTCGTATACGTCGGTAGCTATCATGCCGACCTCATCCTTTTTGGCAGCCAGTTTCTTAAGCTTCTCATCCTTCTTAAGCTTAAGCTCGGAAAGTTTCTGCAGATACTCGGAAACTGCGGTCAAAGGATTGATAATCATAGCAGTAAGTATGAAGCCGATAAAGATGGCAACGATAACCGTGATAATACCGGCATTAGTCTGAATGCCACGCATCTCGCTGATGATGGAAGTAGCATCGGTTTCATTGGCGGTAACAATAACGATTGCCTCGCCGCCGCTGGTTACGTAGTAACCGGCATATTTCCATTCTTCCTTATAGAAGTAGCGGACAAACGTCGGTTTCGGAATATCTGTGTGATCCTTAAGGTATGCAACTACATCCTTAACGGCCTGGTTCTCAACCTGTCCGCCAATCTTATTTTGATCGTTGTGGTAAAGCATAACACCGTCGCGGGATACGATATACGCATAAGCACTGTCCATACCACGAACGCTTGCATTCTTGTAATATGCATACAAGGTATCCGTGTTGAGGGCTGCCTCCGCTCCCAATGTAGCAATCTGATTATCCAGATGCAGTCCGTAGCCTTCTGCCAGGGAAACCATGCTCTCCTGTATAACCTTGGTAACATTATCTGAAGCGTTAATGGATGCTACCACAATGTTAATTACATTGCAGGCAATCGCAATAATAACGACCATCAATGTTACCTTAAACTTAATTGAGCTAAAAAAATTCACTTTCTTTCTGTTCATAATGTACCTCCCATTTTGTGATTCTCCCCTGCGAATTATTATGAAGTAATTAACATAACATGTCAATTCAAAACGCAATATTTGTACCCAATATTCTGACAATTTTAACGAAAAAGAGTTACCCGATAAAGGCAACTCTTTCACACTCATAATACCTGTCCACCCATATAGAACTATACCCTATATGTCCTAATACAGACACTCCTCGTATCACTAAATTTATTATACTTCATTGCATGTTTTCACGCAATATCTGATACCGTATTTGCCATGGTTTGTGGTACAATTAGGTCAATCGGGTAGGCGACGCCTACCGGGCTTGGGAGGTATCTCTATGGCATTAGACTATGATGATAAGCTGCGACTCACCGAAGGTAGCGGAATGTGGCACACTGCTGCCACCGCCACGGGTCCTGCCTCGATTCATTTGGCAGACGGCCCTCACGGTCTTCGTGCACAATCCGAAGATATAAAGCAGAATAACGAATCCGTAATTGCAACCTGTTTCCCCACCGCCAGCGCCATTGCGGCTTCTTTTTCCGAGGACGCGGCAGCCTGCGTTGGTGCAGGAATTGCGGCCGAAGCACTCCTTGAGGAGGTCTCCGTTGTTTTAGGCCCCGGTGTCAATATTAAGCGTTCCCCCTTATGCGGGCGTAACTTCGAATACTATTCGGAGGATCCCTGCCTGGCAGGTACGCTCGGTGCGGCCTTTGTAAAAGCCGTCCAGAATGCCGGAGTCGGTACCAGCGTCAAGCATTTCGCAGGAAACAGTCAGGAAACGCACCGCATGACCGCCAATAGTGAAATTGACGAACGGGCTCTGCGTGAAATCTACCTGGCTGCATTTGAGCAGATCGTAAAGGAGGCTTCTCCGGCAACCATTATGGCTTCCTATAACCGGCTTAACGGCTCTTACGCCTGTGAGAACCGCCATCTTCTTACGGACATTTTGAGAAAGGAATGGGGCTTTACGGGCGCCGTAATTTCCGACTGGGGTGCCTGCCTGAATCTTCCTTCCGCTCTTGCTGCCGGCATGGATCTTGAAATGCCGGACGGAAGTGCCCTGCACCTTCCCACGCTCCATAAGGCGCTCGACGAAGGTTCTCTTTCCATGGAACATGTAGACAATTCAAACGACCGTATCATAAATTTGGTGGAGACCTACGCCCCCAAAGCCGGCAAGTCCCAGACCGGCCCCGGCAAGACGGCCGTACTTAACAATAACAACGGTGCAGCCAGGGAGCTCGCTTCCAAAACAGCTGTCCTCCTGCGTAACGAAGGGGATGTTCTTCCTCTTAGAAAGGGCACAAAGGTCATTATCATCGGCGAGCTTGCCCGGAAAATGCGCTATCAGGGCGGTGGAAGCAGTCACATCCACGTTGTCCGCGAGCCGGACTTCACACGTGTCATGTCCATGCGCTCCTATCCGTACATTTATGCACGCGGCTACGACAGTTGCCAGATGGGCGTCAATAAAAAGCTGCTTCGTGAGGCGCTCTACATCGTTCGTCACAACGACGACCCGATTCTGTTCTTCGGCGGTCTCACCGAATGGGCGGAAGGCGAAGGTTATGACCGTACTTCCTTTGATATGCCCGCAGCGCAGCTTGCCCTGCTTTCCGAACTGAAGGAAGAAATCCGAAAGAAGCCCGTTGAACGACGCAACGTGGTTGTTTTCCTTTCCTTCGGTGGCGCTCCTTACGATTTATCCCCTGCCTCCTACGCCGATGCCATTCTGCACATGTACCCGGCGGGACAGGCAATGGACGATGCCCTCTCCGACCTGCTTTTTGGCTCCGTATCCCCGTCGGGACGTTTGCCCGAAACCTGGCCCAAGCGCCTCGAAGACACTCCCTGCTACGAAACCTACGCAACCGGCAGCGACGATGTCGAATACCGCGAGTCCATTTTCGTGGGATATCGCTACTACGACACCTACAATATTGAGGTGCAGTATCCTTTTGGCTACGGCCTCTCCTACTCGAGATTCCGCTGTGAGGACCTTAAGCTCAGTGCGCCCTCCTACGATGGTGACGGCGACTTCACCGTAAGTTTCACCGTCCGAAACGAAGGCCCCATGGACGCAGACCACGTGGTATGCCTCTACGTCCGCAACCCGGAGGACCACTTCCTCCGTGCCAAAAAGGAACTCCGTGCATTCAAGCGTGTATCGCTCAAGGCTTCCGAGTCCACCGAAGTTACACTGACGCTTAGCGCGCGCAGCTTTTCCATCTACGATGTCATTACGCAGAACTTCGTGATTCCGAACGGCACCTATACCATTGAAATCGGTTCCGCCTATAATGACATTGCGTTGTCCGCAACGCTCCCCGTCAATGGCGTCTCTTACCTCGTAGACGATCGTATTCGTTATAGCGAGTACTTCCTGCCGCGTCACGACTACATGGAATCGCAGCCTTCCGTATTTCATATCAGTTCCGAGCAGTTTGCAAAGCTCTACGGACAGCCCCTAAGTCACCTGAATGACTTAAAGCCGGGCGAATTCGATACATGTTGCAGCGTAAACCAGCTTGCACGCTACACTTTCAGTGCACGCATCCTGCGCTCTCTTGTTAAAATCGGCATCCGTTTCCGCCTGCCGCATGTGAAGAAGCAGGATCCGCAGTACCGAATGTATCTCGACAGTTCCCTGGACGGCACCCTCGACAGTCTCATGAAGAATGGGGGACCCTCCATCAGCCGCTTCGCCAAATATGTATTGAAGCGTGCAAACAGAAAGTAATTCCCGGAGCCGTTGCACCATCATAGATTGAATCGAGGAATGTTATGTTAACCACCATCCCAAATCTTAACAATGTAAAGAACCTAAATCGTACCTATGCAGACAATAACGGAATACGCCTTATTATGAGTGCTTCCGGACTGGAGTTTCATTTTAAGGGGCATAGTCTTTCTTTTCTTTTGGAAGGCGATGAAGCTACTTCCATCAAAGGAAATTATGCGAACTACCCTCGCTATGAAATATACATCGACGACGCACCTCTTTATCGGGCGCAGCTTACCACTCCCGCAGAAGAGATTGTTGTTTTCCCTGAATCAGATACGGAGCATGATTGTGTCGTAAAGTTGCTCAAGCTCTCCGAGGCTCCGATGTCTACGCTGTTTGTATCCGGAATCCGCATGGATGATACAGCATCCATCGAACCGACCGCCGGCAAAGAGCGCCGGATTGAGTTCATCGGCGATTCCATCACCTGCGGTTACGGCATCGAGGACGAAGATGAGTTACATCACTTCTCGACCGCCACTGAGGATGTTACAAAGGCTTATGCGTACCGTACCATCAAGGCCCTGGATGCGGATTACTGCATCGTTTCCTACTCCGGCTACGGCATTATCTCCGGCTATACGGGAGATGGCACACGAAATGAATCCGAATTACTGCCACCGCTTTATGAAGGGATGGGACGTTGTTACGCAGCCCCTTCCTATGCGTCGGTTCCGTGGGACTTTAGCCGCTTCACACCGGACACGGTTGTCATCAATCTCGGCACCAACGACCAGAGTTACTGCCTGTTTAAGGAGGATCGCATGGCCGAGCACTGTGCTCTGTATATCGATTTTCTGAAGCTAGTTCGGTCGCATTACTCTTTGGCACATATTGTATGCGTATTGGGCCTTATGGGCGACGAGCTCCTTCCGAACATAAAAAAAGCAGTCACGGCTTACTCGGAAGAAACCGGTGACTGCAATATTTCAGTATTTCGTTTGACGCCCCAGCAACCTGAGAACGGTCTGGTAGCGGATTTCCATCCCACTGTGCTGTCGCACAGAATTGCGGCTCTGGAGCTCACTGAATTACTTCGTTCCCTCAAGTAGCTTTGGAAGCATCCGAATGAATTCCATGTCTCTATCCCGCTTCACATCACGCACGTAATCTTTAAGAATCTCCTCCGGCGTAGCCCACACGAAATAGTATCCGTTGCGGCGCTCGCTGGGGGTAAGTTTCAAAGCATCTCCCGTATCCACGGCATCGCACAAATAAAAATACGAAGTTCTCACAAACTTGTTCAGCTTGTTAAAAATATCGGCACGCATCTCAAGGACCTCGCCAACCGGCTGAATGCTGTCCCGTACAACCAAAAGGCCCGTTTCCTCATGAACCTCGCGTACCAGGGCATCCAGCAGTGTTTCGTTCTGCTCGGGACCGCCACCCGGAAGCTTGTAATGTCCGGCCGGATTCACCTGCATGGCCAGCTTGCCATCGCGCAGAATGACCGCACGAACCGTACATCGATTCAAAACTGTCTGACAGGTATCATAATTATGTTCATCCAGCGTAAACAGTCGTCTCATAGAATCCTCCGAATTGAGGTAATTCTATCACATTTCTTTGCAAAAAACTACTGTGGTTGCATCTTCTTACTGCGCGAACTTACGCGTTCCTACTGTTCCTGCATTTTGCTAAGCTTGGCCGCCTGGTCGGCAGCGATGCAGGCATCGATGATTTCCTGGATATCACCATCCATAATCTTGTCAAGGCGATAAAGAGTAAGACCGATACGATGGTCGGTAACACGTCCCTGCGGGAAGTTGTAGGTACGAATCTTCTCGGAACGGTCGCCGGTACCAATCTGGCTACGTCTTAGCTCTGCCTCAGCGTCATGTGCCTTCTGCTGTTCAAGGTCATACAGCTTGGAGCGCAAAAGAGCAAATGCCTTGGCCTTGTTCTGAATCTGAGATTTCTCAGTCTGCGAATAAATCACGATACCGGTGGGAATATGGGTTAATCGAACGGCAGAGTCCGTGGTATTGACACACTGACCACCGCAGCCCGAAGCTCTCATGACATCGATACGGATATCATTGTCGTTAATTACTACATCGACTTCTTCAACCTCCGGCATAACGGCTACCGTGATGGTGGAAGTATGGATACGTCCGCCGGACTCCGTCTCGGGCACACGCTGTACACGATGCACACCACTCTCATACTTAAGCTTGGAATAAGCACCCTGCCCGGTAATCATGAATTCCACTTCCTTCATACCGCCAATACCGATTTCCTCGAGGTTCACAAGCTCGATGCGCCAATGCTGGCTTTCGGCGTAATGTACATACATACGATAAATCTCTGCGGCAAAAAGAGCAGCCTCATCGCCGCCGGCACCTGCACGAATCTCGACGATAACGTTTTTGTCATCGTTGGGATCTTTGGGAAGAAGCAGAATCTTGAGTTGCATCTCCAGCTCCTCAATACGCTTCTTGCTCGCTGCCAGTTCCTCCTTCAGCATGGTACGCATTTCCTCGTCGCTCTCCATATCAAGCATTTCAAGGCCATCCGCAACATCCTGCTGGCATTTCTTATATTCCCTGTACGCATCCACAATGGGCGTAAGTTCAGCCTGCTGCTTCATAAGCGCACGGAATCTGTTTTGATTATTGGTAACATCCGGCTCGGAAAGTTCATTCATAATTTCCTCGAACTTAAGGAGCAGGTCTTCTAACTTGTCAAACATAAACGATTCGACCTCCTATAACAAAGTCGTAAACCTGCCCCGCACAACGCGGTCAAGGCCCGACAAATCCTTCACAACCGTAACATCGGCATATCCTGCATCTCGCATCATGGAGGCAACCGCCTCGCCCTGCTCGCAGCCGATCTCAAACATAACATAAGCGCCCCGGTTCAAATACTGCGGAGCCTTTTCCAGAATTCTCCGATAAAACGAAAGTCCCTCCTCCGGAGCAACCAGCGCCATATAAGGCTCGTGATCCCTAACCTCCGGCATCAGTCCCGCATACTCCTCCTCCCTGATATAAGGGGGATTCGAAACCAGCATATCAAACTTCTCGCTATCCTTAAGGCCTTCGTATAAATCGCTTCGCCAAAAACAAGCTCTCTCCTCAAGGTCTAAAAGCTGTGCATTCCGCCTCGCTACCGTAAGGGCATCTTCCGACAAATCTACGCCAACGCCTTTCGTATCATTGCTGTAATGCAAAAGGCTCAAAAGAATACAGCCGCTTCCGGTACACATATCCAGAATACGCATCCCGTCAAACAATTCCCGCATGGCTTCCTCAACCAGAGTTTCCGTATCCTGTCTCGGAATCAGAACATGCTCATTCACTTCAAAGGAAAGTCCCATAAATCCGGTACTTCCCGTAAGTTGTTGCAGGGGGATATGCTCTGCTCTGCGGGCAATTAGGTTTACATAACTTTCTTTTGGACCTCCGTCCACGGGATCGTCATAGTGCATAAGCAGCCATGCCCGGGAAACGGACGCCGTATATTCCAAAAGCAGCCTTGCGTCCAAGGCTGCTTCCGCTATGCCCTCATTTTGGAGGGTTTCAATACCTTCACTTAATAATTCACGATAGGTCATCGGGTGCCTCTCAGAGTTGTGCTTCATCCGAAGAGGCCGGTTCCGGTACGGTGGCCGAAGGAGCAGGTTCTGCGGATTCCTCGTTTCCGAACTTGGTTGCGATGAACTCACGCCAGTTGAAGATTGCGTTTACGGATTCGATTGCCACTTCAATCATATCGTCCGTCGGCTCCTTCGTTGTAAGGTACTGCATCATCATGCCGGGTGCGGAAATAACCTTCGTAAAGGCGTTTTCATAGCGGCCGGCGATGCGCAGAATTTCATAGGAAATACCTGCAACAACAGGAACCAGGGCCAGTCTCACCAAAAGGCGCAGCCACACGGTATCAAACTTCGGAATAAAGACAAAAACGACAACGCTTACAAGCACTACCAAAAACAAAAAGCTTGTACCGCAGCGTTTGTGCAGTCTGGAGCATTTCTTAACCTCGGAAACGGTCAGTTCATGGCCCTTCTCGAGGCAGTTGATGCACTTATGCTCAGCACCGTGATACATATACAAACGATGAATGTCACTCAAAAGCGAGATGGATGTGATGTACAACAGGAAAACAAGAATGCGCACACCGCCTTCGATTAATGCCAGGTAGCTGTCATTCACAATGTCAAAACGTTTCACAATCAGGGAACTGACTACATACGGGAGCACCACAAACAGGGCAATTGCCAGAATCAGAGCCAGGATAACGGTTCCCAGCATCATAATCTGCTCGCCCTTGCCACCGCTTACTTTATCGGCAGCCTTGTCCACTACGGTTTCATCACGGTCATCCTCATCGTAAAATTCCGCAGAGTAATTAATGGCACGAACGCCCAAAACCATGGAATCAATGAAGTTAATGACACCACGTACAAAAGGGACCTTCTGAACCCACGCGCCCTTCACAAGACCGGGGTACTCATCGACTTCCACACTGATGTTGCCGTCTTTGGTACGCACTGCTACCGCATACTTTTCTTTGTTCTTCATCATAACGCCTTCCAGGACGGCCTGTCCGCCGATTCCCGAATAGCATTTTCTCACTCTACGCTTCATACCGAACCTCGCATCGCATAAATCTGCTCAAATAACAAAGAAGGTTGAGATAGCAACTACCTCAACCTTTCAAAGTAATTATTTACTTTCTACGCCGTATTTCTTATTGAACTTATCAATACGTCCGCGTGCCTGTGTAGCCTTCTGCTGACCGGTATAGAATGAATGGCACTTCGAGCAAACCTCGACGTGGATTTCAGGTTTTGTGGAACCGGTTACAAAGGTATTACCACAGTTGCAAGTTACAGTTGCCTGATAGTACTCAGGATGAATTCCTTCCTTCATTACGTTCACCTCTCTATGTTAAAAAATAATCGTCTCATCCCATAAAACAGCTTTATCATTCTAACATACGACTTTAAGGTATGCAAGAAGAAATTCTGCAAATTACATGATTTTCTTTTCTACCTGATAAACAAACTCGCGATTGTCCCTGGTTTTTGAGAACATATCCAGAATTTGATCCACGGCTTCGTCTGCTTTCAGGCCATTCATAGCCTTACGAAGCTTCGTTACGGCAGCCAGTTCCTCCGGGGCCAAAAGCAAATCCTCGCGACGGGTTCCGGACTTCGGAATATCGATGGCCGGGAAAATACGCTTCTCGGAAAGCTTACGGTCAAGCACCATTTCCATGTTACCGGTTCCCTTGAATTCCTCATATACCACATCGTCCATCTTACTGCCGGTATCCACAAGTGCGGTGGCAAGAATGGTCAGACTTCCTCCCTCACGCATGTTACGGGCTGCGCCGAAGAAACGCTTGGGCATGTGCAGGGCGGCAGGATCGAGACCACCCGATAAGGTACGGCCCGAAGACGGCACCGTCAGGTTATACGCACGCGTAAGTCTCGTAATGGAATCGAGAAGAATCATAACATCCTTCTTGTGCTCCACGAGACGCTTGGCTCTCTCGATTACCATCTCCGCTACTCTCTTGTGATGCTCGGGGAGCTCATCAAAGGTAGAGTAGATAACCTCGGCATTCGGTCCTTCAATTGCCTCACGGATATCGGTTACTTCCTCGGGACGCTCGTCAATCAGGAGCACGAGAAGGTGAATGTCCGGGTGATTGGCCTTGATGGAACGTGCAACTTCCTTTAATAAGGTAGTCTTGCCGGCCTTGGGCGGTGAAACAATCATACCTCTCTGCCCACGACCAATCGGGCTTAAAAGATCCATAACTCGCATGGCGATGGAGCAGGACGGTGTCTCCAGCTTCAGTCTGTGATCCGGGAAAATCGGAGTCATACGCTCGAAGTCGCCTCTTCTGGCTGCTGCCTCCGGAGGGAAGCCGTTTACCTTGCGGACAAAAAGAAGCGCAGAAAATTTCTCGTTCTGTGACTTGATTCTGGTATTGCCTTCCACAATATCGCCGGTCTTCAAATTGAAACGGCGAATCTGGCTCGGTGCTACATACACATCGTTCTCTCCCGGAAGATAGTTCGCGGAACGGATGAATCCGAATCCATCCGGCATAATTTCCAGGATACCCTTTGCAATTACACCGCTGTCAAGTTCAGCATTCGGTTTCTCTTCTTCCTCGGGAGTCGGTCTGCGGGCACCGGGAGCCACCAATACGGGCTTCGGTTCAACATCCTTTCCCATTGCCTTGTCTTTCTCATCTTCAGCCAGCATGGCCTCAATAAGTTCCGCTTTCTTAAGGGTGGATATACCCTTCATGCCTCGCGCCTTGGCAATTTCGCGCAAGTCAGAAAGCGCCAGTGATTCATACTTTTCTCTCATCAAATACCTCCATAGAATAATTGCAATAACGGGGATTTTAAAACAAGATGTGTTCATTGACTTGTGGCACTCATTATAACATTCGGTAAAGAAATAATCAATTGCACAATATTACCAAATATTATATGATACAAAGGTCAAAAAGCAGTTTTGAACGAAGCAAGCCGCCTTGCTGAATGAAAATGCTTCATTACGATTATCATAAATATAAGAGGAAAATACTATGACTACAGCTGAAAAAGCACTCAAGCTCCATGAAGAATGGATTGGTAAAATCGAAACCACCGCAAAGTCTCCCGTTAAGAGTCGCGAGGACCTCTCTCTTGCTTACACCCCCGGTGTCGCAGAGCCCTGCAAGGTCATCGCCGAGGATGCGGAAGCTGCTTATAAATATACCATGAAGGCCAATACCATCGCCGTCGTTTCGGACGGAAGTGCGGTTTTGGGTCTCGGAAACATCGGTCCCTACGCTGCCATGCCGGTTATGGAAGGTAAGGCTGTTCTCTTCAAGGAATTCGGCGGGGTCAACGCCGTTCCCATCTGCCTCGATACACAGGATACCGAAGAGATCATCAAGACCGTTACCTATCTTGCTCCCAGCTACGGCGGAATCAACTTAGAGGACATTTCCGCCCCCAGATGCTTCGAAATCGAGGAACGTCTGAAGGCTACCTTAAACATTCCCGTTTTCCACGACGATCAGCACGGTACAGCCATCGTTGTTCTCGCTGCTTTGATTAATGCATTAAAGATTGTCAAAAAAGAACCCGCTGACTGCCATGTAGTCATCAACGGTGCAGGAGCCGCAGGTATTGCTATTTGCAAGCTCCTTATGAACTATGGTTTCTCGAACGTAATTCTGTGCAATTCCAAGGGCATCATCCGCAAGGGAGACGAGCGTCTCAACTGGATGCAGAAGCGCATGAGCGAGGTAACAAACCTTGAGAATCTCTCCGGAAGTCTCGCCGATGCAGTGAAGGGAGCCGACATTTTTATTGGCGTCTCCGCACCCGGCTGTCTCACCGGCGACATGGTAAAAACCATGAACAGGGATGCCATTATTCTTGCCATGGCTAATCCGGTCCCCGAAATCATGCCGGACGAAGCACTGAAAGCAGGTGCCCGTATCGTTGGTACCGGTCGCAGCGACTTCCCGAACCAGGTTAATAACGTAATCGCCTTCCCCGGCATCTTCCGTGGAGCACTGGAAGGCCGTGCACGCCAGATTACCGAGGAGATGAAGATGGCAGCCGCACTCGCTATTGCCGCTTTGGTAAAGGACGATGAGCTGAACGAGGAGTACATCATCCCCGAAGCCTTCAATCCGTATGTAGCCGATGCGGTCGCTGAGGCTGTCAAAGCACATATCCGATAATACATGGAACGTTTCTATTCACTAAGTGAATATTTTCTTAAGGAATTCGGGCGGAAGCTTTCAAAGGAAGCTCTTTCCGCCCAAATGACCTGTCCTAACCGGGACGGCACCATCGGAACCGGCGGGTGTATCTTCTGCAGTGCGGGCGGAAGCGGTGACTTTTCGCTTCCCTATGATTCTGATAGCAAGCCGGAAGCAGCCCCCCGTTCCCTTATTGCGTACCTGCAGGCCTTTACAAACACCTATGCGGCACCCTCCTATTTAAGGCGGGTCTATCGCACGCTTCTGTCCGATGAGCGCTATGCGGGTCTCTCCATAGGAACCCGCCCCGACTGTCTTTCGGACGAGGTGCTCGCCGTTTTGAAAGAGTGCCTCCACGATTATCCCGACAAATTCATCTGGATAGAACTCGGTTTTCAAACCGCCAATGAAAAAACAGCCTCGTTCATACGACGAGGCTATAATAATGAAGTATTCGAAAATGCAGTTGCAAGTTTACATAATATCGGAATCCCCGTCATCTGTCACCTGATACTCGGACTTCCGACCCCAAGCGGGTCCTGCAACCTGCACGGGTCCTGCAACCGGCTCGTATCCGGCGATTTCGGTGACTTGTCTGTGGCCACCGGGTCCGGCGACCTGTCTGTTGATTCCCAAGGTTACTCCCCCGCACTTTCGCTTGAGACGCGGGAGGATTACCTGAACACGTTGAGTTATGTAAACCGCCTTCCAATCTTTGGCATCAAGCTTCAGCTGCTTCATGTTCTTAAGGGCACCGACCTTGCCACCTGTTACGAACGCGGCCTTTTTAAGACCCTTAGCGAACAGGAATATGTACAGGACATCGTTTTTGTCCTCGGACACTTAAGGCCGGATATCGTCGTGCACAGGCTGACCGGCGATGGTCCGAAATCACAGCTGATAGCCCCCGACTGGTCGCAGAACAAGCATCACGTGCTGAATGCGATTCGTCACGAAATGAAACTCGGTAACATCACACAGGGTTGCCTGCTTTTGTAGGCAATCAAGGAGTACAAAGCATGCAGGATTCCCTGACTTTCTACAAATTAATCATTCTTTATTCCTTAAGCAGGGTGAAGCACCCGCTTACACAGTCGCAGATGAGCGATTTCGTTCTGGATGCCGGCTACATGACCTATCTCCAGTTTCGGGAGGCCATGGCCGAGCTAAATGAGACCGGGCTGATTCGGGAAGAAATCATCCGAAACCGCACCTTTATTTCGCTTACCGCCGAGGGTCAGGAAGCCAGTAATTTCTTCACGGGCCGTCTCGATGAGGATATCAAAAAATCCATCAACGAGTACCTTAAAAAGAATGAAATGGAGCTCATCAACGAGCTGGCCGTCACTGCCGATTGCTACCGGCTCACGAGTGGTGAGTACGAGGCTGCCATGGTCATTCACGAGCGGGATTCCGACCTTCTGACCATCAAGCTGAACTTCCCCACCGAGGATCTTGCACAGGCTGCCTGCAATAATTTTACTGCCAAAAACCAGGACATCTACCAGTTGCTTCTCAAGCTGCTGATGGATTAATTCAGAGCTTCCCGTATTACGCGGCCGTCAACCATTCCGATATCGATTCCCAAAAGGGCTGCGATGGTCGGGCCTTCGTCAATGAGCTGCATGCGGGGAAGCTTTGTTCCTTCCCGTACACCGGCTCCCGTCATTCCAAAGAAGGTTGTGTAGCTGTCATCCTTGGGAAGATAGCCGTGACTTGCGACTTTTTTGTGCGAGTCAACCTGCGATACAGGGAGATACGGTACCAGATAATCACTGCCGAACGCATACCCGTCCTTTCCTTCCAGCATGAACGCACATCCCGGGTCCGCACCGAGCTTTGCGGCTTTCCCCGAATCGAAAACCTTCTGAATGCCAAAGCCTTCATGGGCTGCCATCTTATGAATATCCGCTTCCAGCTTCTTCATGAAAGCGGCACTTAATCCCTTCTTATGATTCACGTAAATATAGCAGGCACCGTCTGCGGTCTGCGCATAAGCCGTGTAATCAATGATTTTGTCCCGTCTTACTTTGATATAACCCTTTTTCCAAAGATAATAGTTCGGATAGGACATCGTATGAATATCCTTCTGATAATGATCGCCCAAAAGAACAATGGCGGTCTCCTTGAATTTGGGGAATCCGTCCTCATAACTTCCGGCGTTCTCAATATGAGACAATACGGCCAAAAGCTCGCCCAACCGCTTGTCGTGGCGCTTGAGTGCCTCCGTTGCTTCCTTCGAATGCACCCCGTGCTTGTGGCGCAGTGTATCTACGTCGGTCAAATGCAAAAGCATCATATCGGGGCGAAACCGAAGCTGCGTATCCAGTGCCGAAAGCATGGCAAAATTGTCCAGATTCGGCTGGTTCACGCCATCCATAACATGCGGAAAACGCTTTATGAGTGCTGCTTCAAAGAGCGGACTGCCCGCTTTCAGGCACTCAACCGCCTGACTCTGCCAGGGGCGGTTTGCCAAAATCTCCGGTGCGTTATATTTTATTTTGGCTCCGGCCGTAACAGGCCAGAGAATGGAAGCTACCTTAAAACCGAGTTGCTCGGCAGCAGCGTCGTACAGGGTGGGACCCTTGACGAAGGAACGCTGCCACATCCAGTCCGGGGAATCGAAACGCTCGGGCTGCATCTGATAATTGTTCACAACGCCGTGATGCGCCGGGGTAAGGCCCGTCACAATCGTGGTGTGGGCGGGATAGGTAATGGAAGGATATACGCTCTCCACACGTTCCGCGAGCGCTGCATGGCGAAAGAAACGCTTGAAATTCGGAAGCGTCTTAAGCAGTGCCAGATCTTCGGTTCCAACCGCATCGAAAGACACAATCAAAATTCTTTTAACAGGACCCGTTATTTTCTTCTGAAACATCTTATTTATTCTCCCTTCTGCCGTTTCTTTTCTTCCTCGCGAATGCGTTTCATATGTTCGGCAATCCGTACCTCATAGCCGTTTCCGGTCGGCGTGTAAAACTCGCGTCCCGAAAGCTCATAGGGCAGATACTGTTGCTCCACATAGTGGTTCGGATAGAGATGCGAATACAAATAGCCCGTACCGCGGCCCAGACTCGCACTGCCCTTGTAGTGTGCATCCTGTAAATGCGGCGGAATGGGAAGGTTTCCGGACGCAGCGGCTTCGTCCTCCGCCGCAAAAATGGCGTTGCAGGAGGCATTACTCTTGGGAGCCGTAGCCACATAAGTAACAGCCTGCGAAAGAATAATCTGCGACTCCGGCAGACCGATTCTTTCTATGGCCTGGGCTGCTGCCACTGCAACAACCAGTGCCTGCGGATCGGCATTGCCGACATCCTCGGAGGCACAAATCATAATACGTCGTGCTATAAACTTGATGTCCTCCCCTGCTGCCAGCATGCGTGCCAGATAGTAAACGGCCGCATCGGGGTCAGAACCTCGCATACTCTTTATAAATGCGGAAATGGTATCGTAATGATTGTCTCCGTCCTTGTCATAGCGAAGCACACGTCGCTGGATGCATTCCGAGAGCACCTCTGTGGTCAGATGAATCTTGCCATCCTCCATGCGTTCCGTCGTCATGACTGCCAGTTCAATCGCATTCAGGGCATTTCTGGCATCTCCGCCCGAAACATCCGCAATAAATTCCATTGCCTCGTCGTCTATCACGGCATCATACGCGCCCATACCCTTGTCCGAATCGTACACGGCGCGATGAATCAGTTCCTTTATGTCCGCAGGTTCAAGCGGTTTCAGTTCAAAAATCATGCTTCGGGAAAGGAGTGCCCCGTTCACTTCAAAGTACGGATTCTCCGTCGTCGCACCAATCAGAATCAGGGTTCCGTCCTCCACATAGGGCAAAAGATAATCCTGCTGCCCTTTGTTGAAGCGATGAATCTCGTCGATAAAAAGAATCGTACGCTTGCCATACATTCCCATGGCATCCTGCGCCCTTTTCACGACCTCCTCCATATCCTTTTTGCCGGCTATGGTGGCGTTAATCTGCTCAAAGCAGGCGCTGGTGGTATGTGCGATTACCTGAGCCAGCGTGGTCTTGCCGGTTCCGGGCGGTCCGTAAAATATGACGGACTGCAGCTTATCAGCCTTAATCGCGCGATACAGGAGTTTGTCTTTGGCAAGCAGGTGCTGCTGACCTACCACTTCGTCAATCGTCGTAGGGCGCATACGGGCTGCCAGCGGACTCTCCTTTTCTTTATTGTTGTTACGCATGTATTCAAATAAATCCATAAGCGCTCCGATTACTCGTCCTCACTGAGTTTCTCCACAATACGTTTCACAATGCCGTTTACCTCAATATCCGAATCCATCGGAATAACCAGGCAACGACGGCCGTCGATGACCTTAATCTCGATAAGATCGGCATCCTCGCGGTCTACCGCGATTTTGAGCGTGTCGGTCTTAAGTTCAATCTTCTTCGGAGTGGCGATGGAAGCCGCGTCGAATTCGGCATTCCTGCCGGCAACCGCCTCAAACGTATCGTCAAAATGCTGAAGGTGCTCCTCCTTCACGCCGCTCTCCATAAGGATGGCTTTCACATCCTCCTTACCGAGCATAACAGGCTCCTCCGATTCATCCATAACGGCCTGGCCCACTCTGTGAGAAAGCTGGGACTGAATGGAACGAACCACATCAAAGGTATCGTACTCCCTTGCGTCCGTCAGCACCTCGCCGATAATTTCGGTAAAGCTCTCCTTCTGCTCCATATAGGTCGTGGTCTCCTCACAACCGAGCAGTGTGCGGCACAGTTCGGGATGATATTCCGCCTGATTCTTCGTGTAGTAAAGAATATTGTAAATGTCCGAAGCACGGTCATTGAAGGACGGGAACATAAACGCGGATTCCGGCATTTCCACAACCCAGTTCCGGCTGCGGTTTTTGATACTGTTGGTGTCCTCCTCGTAGCACAGGGACGCCTTGTCGAGGTTCACGGGGCAGATGGCACACAAAACGAAGCTGAACATCTCGTCGCTTTCATCGTTTAAAATTCCGTCTTCAGTACGCACGGGCACATCGTACACATCGTGTGCCAGAAGAATCAGGAAGTTGCCCGGATACTCGTAGCCTTCAATAATCTTCTGATAGAAAGCATCCAAAAGGGCCTCGTCCTTAAGACCCGAATCCCTCAGTGCCAAAAGCGACGCCTGTACCCCGCCGTCCTCGGTTGCTTCCTTCGTAAATTCCATATTTAACAGGTTCTTGCCAATACTTCCCGACAAAGACTTTTTGAAGATTTCAAGATACTTGAACTGCTCTTCCTCCTCCATGTTAAGGAAATTAGCGTTCAGTTTCGTACGAATGGTACGGTCCACGCCGGCTACGTAGCAACCGGCAATTCGGGTGATGCTGCAGCCCGTTTTCTGGAACAATTTCTTAATCTCGGATATTTCGGAATGATTCATTATTTCTGCTCACTTTCGTCGTAAATCTTGCCGCTCTTTATGCGGTATTTGTAATCACACTTCTCAATGGTGGTAAGCCGGTGTGCGATAATCAACATGGTCTTTTGTCCCTGAAGAAGCTGGATTGCATCCATGACGGCACTTTCGGTCTCCGTATCCAGTGCACTCGTCGCCTCATCCAGAACCAGGAACTGCGGATTGCCATACAGGGCACGTGCAATTCCGATTCGTTGTCTTTGGCCTCCGGAAAGGCGCACTCCACGGTCTCCCACCTCGGTTTTGAGTCCATCCGGCAAGGTCATGATGAAGTCGTAAATCTGCGCTTCCTTAAGGGCCTCGATGACGCGGTCCGTATCAATTTCATCGTCGCCGTAGCCAAAAGCAACGTTGTGAAGGATGTCGCCGTTTGTTAAGTAAATATTCTGCGGAATGTAACCGATCAGGCTGTGCCAGGCGTGCATGTGCTCGCTGATATCCGCATCATCCACATAGATGTGACCGCAATCCGGTGTCAGAAGTCCCAATATTACGTCCGCCAGCGTGGTCTTACCCTCTCCGGAAGGTCCCACAAACGCAACGGATTTGTTCTTCGGGATTGTGAGGCTTACGTCGTCCACAATATTACGCTCCCCGCCGGGATAACGATAGGTAACATTCTCAAGGCGAATCTCGCGTTCAAACGGAATCGAAGTCGCTTCGGTATGCATGTAATTCTCGGTCTTTTCGAATTTCTCAAGCTCCGTTATCGCCTCATAAACCGGCTTCAAATGTGCCTTGTGCAGATTCAGGGCCGTAATGGCATTCGTCACACGGCTGAAGGAAGGCATCAGACGAACGAAAGCGACCGCAAAAAGGCTGAGAACCGGAAGGAAATACGAAAGGGGAACGCCCCTGTAGACCTTGAAGGCAACGGCCGACATAAGAGCCGCAATACAGCCCGCCTCCATGATGGAGCGGGGCAGGATTTCGAGAATCTTGCCCTGGAGCATATTCTTGCTGAGTTTTGAATATACCTTATTGTATTCAACCGTAAAGTGTTCCTCTTTGTCGGAAATCTTCACTTCCTTAATTCCGCCGAATGACTGATTCACGATGTCGTACTGCTTAATACCGCCGTTCCAGATTTCCTTTCCCAGCTTATTGGCTCTCCTTTTGGTGCCAAAAAGAAAGATGCAACTGATGAATAACAGCGCACAGGTCATGGCAATCGTAATCGTTTTGTCCTTAATAAGAAGATAGATTAGGAACAAAAGCGCTACGGTACCCTCCGTAAAGAGATGCAGAATCTGGGTGATGCATTCGAAGCTCTTCGTACAGTCCGTGGTAATCGTATTCAGCATGAAGCTGTAGGAATGATTCACATGATAAATGTACGGCTGATAGATGAACGAACGGTACAGCTTGCGCGAAACGCGTCGGGAATTGTTGTAGGTAAAACGATACTGCAGATCGTTCATGGCAACAATCATAAGATTCTTAAATATGTAAAAGACGACCACGACAATCAGCATGGCCAGAATGAAATTCGTCGTATCGGTAAACCCGAATCGGTCGTAACACCACTTAAGATACCAGCGACGCTCGATTACCGCCGGCTCCTGTATTACTTCAATGACGGGCAGAATGACCGCAACGCCCACAAGCTCTAACGCCGAGCCCAAAAGCGTCGCCAAAAAGACGATTGTAAGGCGGCTTTTCTGCTTTTTGTCAAGGATATGACTGATGTAAAACAATACCTCTTTCAAGATTCTTCCTCCGTAACCCAATAATCCCTTATATTCTACCACAAATACGCATTTTCAGAAAGAAAAAAGAGAACTTCCGGTGGTCGGAAGTTCTCTCTTTCGAAGGAGCATGAAAAAGAATTATATACGGGGAAGTTTACTGAAACTTTCCTTAAGTTCTTCGTCTGTCGGTCTGTAATCCTGCATCTTGCCGTCGTGGAAGTCTCCGTATGCGAACATATCGAAATATCCGGTTCCCGTGAGGCCAAAAACAATCGTCTTCTCCTCGCCGGTTTCCTTGCACTTTAAGGCTTCATCGATGGCAATCTTGATTGCATGGGAGCTCTCGGGTGCAGGGAGAATACCCTCAACGCGGGCAAATTCCTCCGCTGCCTTAAATACCTCTGTCTGCTTTACGGTAACGGCTTCCATGTAACCGTCATGATAGAGCTGGCTTAAGGTGGAGCTCATGCCGTGGTAGCGAAGTCCGCCTGCATGGTGCGGTGCGGGCATGAAGTCGTGACCCAGCGTATACATTTTGGCCAGCGGGCAAACACGTCCGGTATCGCAGTAATCATAAGCAAAGGTTCCTCTTGTAAGGGAAGGACAGGATTCCGGCTCTACTGCGATGAACCGGTAGTCTCTCTCTCCGGTGATTTTTTCCTTCATGAAGGGAGCAATCAGACCGCCGAGGTTACTGCCACCGCCTGCACAGCCGATGATGATGTCTGCTTTTTCGCCATATTTATCAAGAGCAGCCTTGGTTTCAAGGCCGATAATGGACTGATGAAGCATAACCTGGTTCAAAACGGAGCCTAATACATAACGATAGCCTTCCCGGGAAGTAGCCGATTCTACGGCTTCGGAAATGGCACAGCCCAGGCTTCCCTTGCAGTTCGGGTGCTCGGCATTAATCTTGCGGCCCACCTCCGTCTCCATGGAAGGAGAAGCGGTTACGGAAGCGCCGTAGGTACGCATAACCTCGCGGCGGAACGGCTTAAGTTCATAGGAAGAACGAACCATAAATACGTTGCAGTCAAGGTCTAAGTAAGAGCAGGCCATGGAAAGTGCCGTGCCCCACTGTCCTGCGCCGGTTTCCGTGGTGACGCCCTTAAGGCCCTGATGCTTGGCGTAATAAGCCTGTGCGATGGCAGAATTCAGTTTGTGGGAACCGCTCGTATTGTTACCCTCGAACTTGTAGTAAATCTTGGCCGGTGTGCCCAGTTTTTCTTCCAGGCAGTACGCACGAATCAACGGGCTCGGGCGGTACATCTTATAGAAATTGTAAATATCTTCGGGAATATCGAAGTAAGGGGTGGTATCATCCAGTTCCTGGCGCGCAAGCTCGCGGCAGAACACTACGGAGAGTTCCTCCTCGGTAATCGGTTTCATGGTAGCCGAATTGAGTAACGGTGCAGGTTTCGTAATCATATCTGCACGCAGGTTGTACCACTGACGCGGCATTTCATCCTCTGCAAGGTAAATTTTGTAAGGAATTGTTTTTTGTTTGTTTGACATGATATGTCAATCTCCTTTCTGTGAGTTACTGCCGTGGCGTGGGTATTCACTTGGCTCATCGTGGGCAATAAAAAACCTGTCCCGGCAATTCTGCTGGGACAGGTAAATTTCATACCTGCGGTGCCACCCGGCTTGACGCAATCGCGTCCACTCACGCATACTATCATATGCTGACATTTCATCACGAAGCGTCTACTCCGTCTCACATACTCGGGAAAACCCTTTCCGCTCGCCCTCGGAAGCCCATTCGGCTCTGTCCTCTGTGTCGCAATTCCACCACCTGCAACTCTCTGTAACTTCAGTCTCAGAACTTACTCACTCTTCCTCATCGGTTTCGTCTATTAAAGCACACTGAAAATTCATTGTCAACCCGTTTTTCACACAAAAACAAATTGCACCAGAATCATGTAACAAACCGTTCCTACGGTTATGGACAGAAGCGTATTCCGCTTCCACACATGCAGGCCGACCACCACAGCGGCGCTCAGTATTTCCGGCAGTCCGTGCGGACTTTCCAGGAAGCTGATTCCCTTTAGGCAAAAAACAACCAGCATGCCCATGATGGCATACGGCAGCACTTTACCGAAGTACAAAAGGGCCTTCGGAGTTTGTTTTTGGCCCCGGAAGATCAGGAAGGGCAAAAAACGAAGCAGGATAGTCGTCAGCGAAATGACGGTAATGTACAGGATGGGTGAGATACTACCGTTCATCGCCGTTCACCTCCTCGTTCGTAATTCCCTTCTGCTTGCGAAGCAGCGTGAGACATATCATGATGAGGCACATCGCCGGAATCAGGAAGGCATCGCGGCCAAAAAGCAACAGGCAGGCCGTTGTGCAAACAACCCCGATAATCGCAGAAATATGGTTTTTCGTCGTCAGCCACTGCTCCGTGAAAACCGTAATGAACAGTGCTGTTAACGCAAAGTCGATTCCGGTCGTGTTAATCGTAAGCAGCGAACCAATTACGGCGCCCAGAACACTGCCCAGCACCCAGTATCCGTAGTCGAAAACAGAAACCAGCAGGCAGTACCTCGACACCAGCTTCTTTTCCGCCTCCGAGCCGTCGCCCGTAAGGCCCAGCTTGTGTTCAGGCTCCCGGGCGCAAACAAGGGAATAGGTCTCGTCGGTCAGCGTCCAGACCAGCAAGGGCTTGTGCGGTATATTTTTATACTTATCAAGCATGGAAATTCCATAGAATATGTGCCGTGCATTCACCGCCACCGTCGTCAGGAATGTCGTAAGCAGCCCGGCTCCCGTACTCATCAGGTCAATTGCCACAAATTGCATGGAGCCGGCATAAATCACAAGGCTCATAAGTCCCGCGTAAGGCACGGAAAGACCATGATTTAAGAGCACCATGCCAAACCCGATGCCAAGCACGATATACCCCGCCATAACGGGAACTGTTGCCAAAAACGCTTTCTTGAACATTTATCTGTTTCTCCAAACTACTTGCTGTGATTTTTTGATTTTTGAGGAGCTGGGGGGTATTGCTTTGGGCATTTGGGCTTTTCGTGTCCCACTTGGCTTTCTTGCTTTGGGGGCATCGGAATCCTTACTTTCTTCCTGACCCGATGTCAATTTTGGCCCTTTTTTGAAGAAATTTCATCGATTCTTCTGCTTTTCCTCTATTCCGCGGTCCGAAGGTCCCAAAAAATATGGAAAATGGCATCGATAAGTGCCTCTTTGGAGCCTTATCGATGTCAAAAAATATTATGTAAACTAGCAGCCGAAATATGTAGTCCATTGCCATCTGTCAGGCTCCGCCCGACAGATGATTAGCAGTCGCCAAATGTCCATTCGCGCAAGCGCAATGTCCACTTGGCTCGTTGCCATCTGTCAGGCTTCGCCCGACAGATGATTAGCAGTCGCCAAATG
>JAZLJD010000012.1:0-19558 GCA_045617725.1 Lachnospiraceae bacterium | reverse complement strand
CAGACTTTATTACTCGGCTGTTTCCGCGATTACTTCGTTTCAAAAGCCTCGACGTAGCCCGCTACGCCTACGTTTTTGAAACTCGTTCTCACGAAAACATCCTTCGTAAAAGGTCCGGTTATTTAGAAACGCTCATACTAGAATATAATTATCAATTTCCCTGCCCGGATGGCAGGGAGTAATAAAGGTGGTGAAGTTAATGGTTGAGTTAGACCAGATGAAAGTAACTCTCTTATCTTATGAAACACCGTTAGCGGAAGTAAGGGATTCACTTTAACTTAGCTTTCAAAGAGCAGAAGATTGAAGAATTAAGCCGCATGATGGAGGAACCGAATTTCTGGGACGACCCGGAGCATTCGAACCAGATTATGCGCGAGTATAAGGCAATGAAGGACGAGGTGGATACCTGTAATCATCTTTCGCAGCAGTTTAAGGACATTCTGGAGCTCATTCAGATGGGCTATGAGGAGAATGATCCCGAGATGGTGCCTGCCATTCAGGAGGAGCTGGATTCCTTTGTTACCGTGCTTGAAGAACTTCGTATTAATACCCTGTTAACGGGAGAGTACGATAATAAGAATGCAATTCTTAAGATTAATGCAGGTGCAGGCGGTACGGAGAGCTGTGACTGGGCTGCCATGTTGTATCGTATGTACACGCGGTGGGCCGAGCGTAAGGGATTTACCGTGGACCTCCTTGATTTCCTCGACGGAGATGAAGCAGGCATTAAGTCCGTGACGTTCCAGGTGAACGGTCTCAACGCGTACGGCTACTTAAAGGCCGAAAAGGGCGTGCACCGTCTCGTGCGTATTTCGCCTTTTAATGCCCAGGGCAAGCGTCAGACATCCTTTGTATCCCTGGATGTTATGCCGGACATCGATGATGATATTGATATTGACATTAATCCGGAAGACCTTCGTATTGATACCTACCGTTCTTCCGGTGCCGGTGGTCAGCACATCAACAAGACCTCTTCGGCGATTCGTATTACGCATCTTCCGACCGGCGTGGTTGTTCAGTGCCAAAACGAACGATCTCAGTTCCAGAATAAGGACAAGGCCATGCAGATGCTGAAGGCCAAGCTATACCTTCTGCAGCAGGAGGCTCATGCGGAGAAGCTTTCCGATATCCGTGGTGAGATTAAAGAAATCGCATGGGGCAGTCAGATTCGTTCGTATGTCTTACAGCCCTATACCATGGTCAAGGATACCAGAACCGACTATGAGACGGCCAATGCTTCTGCAGTGCTGGACGGCGATATCGATGGCTTTATTACCGCTTTTCTGAAGTGGCAGAATCGCCCGCAGGCAGAGGAGAATGCTTAATGTTTTTTAAGAATGATGAATTTGAGTATGCGGACAGAATGGCGAAGCATTCCTTTACAGCAGGAATCACCGCACTTGCGTCCTCCATAGTCTGCTTTATTTATCCTGTGTTTGGCTTTCTTTTTGGCTCCCTGGGGATTACGTTTGCATGTATTTCAAGACCCAAAAAGGGCAAGCTGGCAACGCCGGCACTCGTGGGAATCCTGTGCTCGGCAGCAGGTATGGCGATTAATTTCTGTGTGGTCGGCATGACGGTGCTTGTGCTTTTGCTCCCCGGGAATTTCAAAATGATGATGAATGATATGAACACGATTTATGAGGAGAACACGGATGTATCTTTTGCAGATACCATGCAGAGTGTCTTCGGAGTTGACATAACTCCATACTTGGAGTAGTCGGAAGGGAGGTATTTATGAATATTGCAGTTTCCTTTCAGAATCAGAATCCTGTAATCGGCACAACCGGCGTAGAGCGCACGGGGCGTGCGGAAGGCGAGATGCAGGCTCAAAAGGCCGGACAGACCGGGAAGACCGGTGCACCGAAGGAATGTCAGACCTGCAAAAGACGTAAGTACCAGGACGGCTCGAACGAGAATGTGTCGTTTAAGTCTCCGACCCATATTGCGCAGGGCGCCGAGGCTACCATGGTTCGGGCTCATGAGCAGGAGCATGTCAGCAATGCGTTTACGAAAGCAGCGCAGAAGAGTAATGCGCAGGTTATATCCGTAGGTGTTTCCCTTCGAACCGCCGTGTGTCCCGAATGCGGCCGTGTTTATGTAGCAGGTGGAGAAACGACTTCCACCATTCGTTATACCGATGAGAAGAATCCGTATCAGAAGAAGGCCAAGGCAGTGGATGCTCTGGCAACGGAAGGCGCTCATGTTGATGTAAAAGCTTAACCTCGTGAAAGGTGAAACATGAAGTACAGATATAGAACCATAAAAGAAATTAAAGGAATGGCCCGTGATGCTTTGCGTGGCCATTATCTTTTGTTAATCATATCGGCACTGTTTATGTCGCTGGTCTTTTCCTGCGTAAGGTCTTTACTCCTTCGCTTTGTGAACACGGCGAGCATCCCGGGATTTATTCTGTTTTTGCTGATAGAGTTATTCCTTCTGTGCCTTTATCCTGTCCTAAGTTACGGACTTTCCTATATTTATCTGGGAGTGCTTCGTGGCAGGCCGGTTTTGCCGCGGGATATATTTATCGGTCTTAAGCAGGCGCCCACCAAGGCAATTCTGATATACCTGATTCCTTCCATAGCGTCCTTTTTGGCAAGGCTTCCGGGTATTTTCGCAAGTATGAACAGTACGGAAACCGTACTTCTTCGGATTTATCTTTCCTTACTGCCGTATGAAGCGTTGTCTTTTGCAGTGGACTTTCTTGTGGCACTGCCGTTTACCTATTGTTTTTATCTTCTTGCCGATTACTGCAATGCGACGGCAGGACAGATTATGAAAGAATCCATACGCATGTTCCGGCGCCGCCCCTGGGGGCTCATCGGGCTGTATCTGTCGATGCTGCCGCTGTATTTTGTGGGACTGTTCAGCTTCGGAATCGCGTTTTTATGGATAGATTGTTATCTAAACATGGGGGTGACCATTATGTACGATGATTTATTACCAAAGAAAGAGAAACTTGTTGCACTGTCCTTTGACGACGGTCCCAACAACACCATCACGCCGCAGGTGCTGGATCTTCTGGAGCAGTACAAGATTACTGCCAGCTTTTTCATCATTCACGACTATGTGAAGCCGGAAAACAAGCATCAGATCAAGCGCGCCTTCGACATGGGCTGCAGTATCGAGAACCATTCCATGACACATGGCTTCATGGACAAGTTCACGAAGGAGCAGATTGAGGAAGAAATCCGCGTAACCGACGAACTCATTATGAGCATTACCGGCGTTCGCCCGAGCTTCTTCCGCCCGCCCTTTATCGTAACGAACGATTTGATGTTCGAGACCATCGACAAGACCTTTATCTGTGGCATGGGCGTGGAGGACTGGGTTCCCACCGTGTCCGCCGAGGAGCGACTTAAACGCATCAAAGAGGGCGTGAAGGACGGTACCATTATCCTGCTTCATGACATGGAGTGGAATCAGAATACCGTGGATGCCTTAAAGGAAGCCATTCCCTGGCTGCTTTCGGAGGGCTATCGGTTTGTTACGGTTCCCGAGATGTTTGTGAAGAAGGGCGTAACTCCCGACCACAAGGTAATGTATTCGGTTGTGGAATAATTTTTGGCAACAGATTAATTTTTGGCAAAGCAGGTAACAAAATTTTATGGATATAATTAAGCAGATTACTGAGGAACTGAAGGTACGTCGCGAGCAGGTGGAAGCTGCCGTGAAGCTGATTGATGAGGGCAACACGATTCCTTTCATCGCCAGATATCGTAAGGAGGCGACCGGTTCCTTAAACGACGAGCAGCTCCGTGATTTATATGAGAGACTGAACTATCTTCGTAATTTGGAGGACAAAAAGCAGCAGGTTCTGGCGTCCATTGAAGAGCAGGGCATGCTGACGGAGGAACTTCGGGAGAAGATTCTCGCAGCACAGACCATGGTTGCGGTGGACGATTTGTACAGACCGTACCGCCCGAAGCGTAAGACGAGAGCCAGTGTGGCCAAGGAGCGTGGACTGGATCCGCTTGCACAGATGATTCTGGCGCAGGAGATTACGACTTTCCTTTTGGAGGCGGCTCGCGAGTTCGTGAATCCCGAGAAGGAAGTGATGACGCCGGAGGATGCCCTTCAGGGCGCCTGTGACATCATCGCGGAGAGCATATCGGACAATGCGGACTATAGAACCTACATCCGCAAGGCGACCTTTGATGCAGGCGTGCTTACTTCCACAGCCAAGGATGAGAAGGCACAGTCCGTTTACGAGATGTACTATAACTATCAGGAGCCCGTTTCCAAGGTGGCCGGCCATCGTACCCTGGCTCTGAACCGAGGCGAAAAAGAAGATTTCCTTCAGGTTAAGGTTACGGCACCCGAGGAGCAGATCCTGCGTTATCTCGAGAAGCAGATGATTACGAAGGAGAATGCGGTTACGGAGCCTTATCTTAAGGCAACCTGTCAGGATGCGTACGAGCGTCTGATTGCTCCTTCCATTGAACGTGATATTCGAAATGAACTGACCGAGAAGGCAGAGGATGGTGCTATTTCCGTATTCGGCAAGAATCTTGAGCAGCTCCTTATGCAACCTCCGATTCAGGGCAAGGTTGTTTTGGGCTGGGACCCCGCATTCCGTACGGGTTGCAAGCTTGCCATCGTGGATCCGACCGGCAAGGTCCTTGATACCAAGGTTATTTTCCCGACAGCTCCGCAGAACAAGGTGGAGGAATCCATCGCCATTTTGAAGCAGCTTATTAAGAAGTATCATGTAGAGCTTATTTCGGTCGGAAACGGAACCGCTTCCCGTGAATCGGAGCAGGTAATCGTCGAGCTGATTAAGCAGGTGGATACCCCGCTTCAGTATGTCATTGTCAATGAAGCCGGTGCATCCGTTTATTCCGCATCGAAGCTGGCAACCGAGGAATTCCCGCAGTTTGACGTGGGACAGCGTAGTGCAGCCTCCATTGCCCGCCGTCTGCAGGATCCGCTTGCCGAACTCGTCAAGATTGACCCGAAATCCATCGGCGTAGGTCAGTACCAGCATGACATGAACCAAAAGAAGCTTTCCGATGCCCTCACGGGTGTTGTGGAAGACAGCGTAAACCGTGTCGGTGTTGACTTAAATACCGCATCGGCACCGCTTCTTGAATATATATCCGGTATTACCAAAACAATCGCCCGGAACATCGTTGAGTATCGCGAGAAAAACGGCCGTTTTGACAGCCGTGCTGATCTTTTGAAGGTCCCGAAGTTAGGACCTAAGGCCTTCGAGCAGTGTGCGGGCTTCATGCGTATACAGGATGGCAGTAATCCCTTGGATGCAACCAGCGTGCATCCCGAGTCCTACGAAGCTACCTTAAAGCTCATGGAGAAGCTTGGAATTTCCATGGAGGATGTCAAGGCCGCACAGTCGCAGGCTCAAAAGAAAGCAGCCGCTTCCAAATCAGCACAGTCGCAGGCTTCTTCCGGTGCCAAGAACAATGCCCGCAGTGGCAAGCCGGCTCAGAAACCGATTGTTATAAAGAATACGAACACCGCAATGGGCAAGGCCCTGGCCGCAGCCATGAGCGGAGTTGTCCTCGAAAGCAGTCAGGGTAAGGCTGTATCCGGAAAGACAGGCGCTTCGGGCGTATCCGCATCCGGCGAGATGAAGATGGCTGCCGGGGCAGAACTGTCCTCTTTGGCCTCCCGTGTCAGGGACCGTGACAAACTCGCAAGTGAGCTCGGAATCGGTGTGATTACCTTAGACGATATCCTTCGGGAACTTGAGAAGCCTTCACGTGACCCGCGTGAGAGTATGCCTGCGCCCATTCTGCGCAGCGATGTCATGAACCTCGAAGATTTGAAGCCCGGCATGATACTAAAGGGCACCGTTCGTAATGTCATCGATTTTGGTGTATTCGTCGATATCGGCGTTCATCAGGATGGATTGGTACATATTTCCCGCATCACGGACCGCTACATCAAGCATCCGCTTGAAGCAGTCAGCGTGGGCGACATTGTAGAAGTGAAAGTATTGGAAGTGGATGTGCAAAAGAAGCGCATTTCGCTTACAATGAGACTGGATCAATAGAAAAAGGGCGGCCGCCACGTGCGACCGCCTTATTGATTTATTACTCTATTTTATGTCCCTGCATCATTTTCAAAAGGAACAGGCCCAGGACACCGCAGGAGAGAACTTCCCCGATGAACACCGTGACCATGAAGTACCAGAGGGAGCCTTCGAACCGGTAGACGAAGGAAAGTACAAATGGAATGATGAGTGTGTTTGCGAGAATCGGGGGCAGAACGGCCAGATACCTGTTCTTTCGAAGCATGCGTGTTCCCAAAGCTCCTAAGAGTGTGGCGATGGAGCCAAAAACGATATCCCAAACGGCGCAACCGGTCAGGGTGTTGGAAAGCAGGCAGCCCACGAAGAGACCGGGAATCGCCTCCGGCATAAGCACGGGTAATATGGTTAAGGCTTCGGAAAGGCGGAGCTGAATGGCTCCTGATGATAGCCCGAGCGCGTTGACTAGCAAAGTCAATAACGTGTATAAGGCCGCAATTACGGCACCTCGGACGAGAGTAAGTGTACTTCTTTTGTGCATGGGAATCTCCTCTAGTTTTGTTTTGCGTCAGGAAGGTTTCGAACTGACGGAGAGCCCTTGCGGCTCAGTCGGTGTTAGGATACAATGATTGAGTGAATCTGTCAAGAGAGGTGAAAGCACGCATGAAGTCTGAAAAATCCGTGGAACTGTATAAGGAACTTTTGCGACGCGGCTATCCGGAGCCGTTTTGCGATATTGTTACGCAGAATCTGAATACGGACTTTACGGCGACCCGTATGCTGGGGTATCTTTCACACTATACGGAGCCTCCCGTTACGGAAATTGCGGATGAGATGATAGGCATTCTGACGGACCGCAACCGGATCATGGACAAAAAGGAACTCGAGGCGGCCAATGCTGCCTGGAACGAATTTCTGCTTCGGCGTAGGGAAGAGGGCTGTGAGGAAGAGTAAGGATGCCTTTGATGAAGAGTAAGAAGTGTTTAAGCCGGAATACAATAAAGTGGATTGCCGTACTGTGTATGCTGATTGACCATTTTGCATGGGCATTTTTGAAGACGGATTCCGTTCTCGGCATGCTGTGCCATACGGTGGGCAAGGTAACGGCCCCCTGCATGTTTTACTTTTTGGCAGAGGGAATGTATTACACACGCAGTGTCCGAAAGTATGTGATGCGACTTGCGATATTTGCGGCAGTTTCGGAGCTGCCGTACCTTATTTTCGCGAATGACGGAGCCCTGTTGCCCCTTACCTTTAATGTTCTTGTGACGATGCTGTGTGCCGTTTTGGCGATTTATGCGTATGACAGGACCATGACCAATCCGCTTTGGGCCGTGGTGATGGCCGGTGCGATTATGGTGACGGTTTCGATGGACTGGGGAATCTGGGGCGTAGCCTTTGCCGTGTTTTTCTATAGATACCGGGGAAATTTCCGTTATCAGTGGCTTTCGTATGCCGCTATCAACCTTATGAAGATTTTCTATACCGGCTACGAACGGGGGCTGAATCTCTATTATCTTGTGCCCGTTGTTGTGAGCCCCGTGATTGTTTTTTGCCTGTTTTGCTTATATAATGGAAGCTGCGGCGGCTCGAAGGGACGCAAGGCAGTATGGAATAAATGGGCATTTTATGTGATTTATCCGCTGCAGTTTATAGTTTTTGACGTTATTATGTGGCTGCTTGGAAGGTAGATTTAGGAGTAAGTAATGAACTACGTGGTACTCGACCTTGAGATGTGCAAGGTCAAAAAGAAAGAAAAAGAACAAAAACTGCATAGTGAAGTGATTCAGATCGGCGCGGTGCTGGTGGATGAACATTTTAAGATTCAGTCCCAGTTTAACCGGTATGTCAAGCCGAAGGTGGGCCATGTGGATTCCTTTATCACGAACCTGACCGGAATTACCGACGCGACGGTCAAGGATGCAGCGAATTTTGAGACTGTGATGAAGGAATTCTGGGAATGGGTTCCAGCAGATTCGATTCTGGTGTCCTGGAGTTATTCGGACCGCAAGCAGCTCCTTCATGAGTATGGCGGGAAGGATATGGAGAGCGAGCATCTGCAGGAAGTGGCAGAGACCTGGATGGATTGCCAGAAGATGTTTGGCGAGCGACTTAACAGCAATCGAAGCCGCAGCCTGGAGGAGGCACTTATTATAACGGATATCTGGCAGGCAGGCCGTGCTCATGACGGACTGGACGATGCTTACAATACGGCGCTTTTGTTCATTAAGCTTATGACGGAGCCCAATTTGAAGTTCAACGATATCTATGAGGAAGCCAGTCGTGAGGAGACCACGCATTTGTCGTTCTCACTTGGAAATCTTTTTGCCGGACTTGGCTTTGACATGACGGATTCGGAAGATAAAGAAGATTAAAATTGAATTAAAATACCGCAGGTGCTTAACGGCATCTGCGGTATTTTAGTAGTTGATTTTACTCAATCACATGAATGAATTCACTCGGAAAGTTCTTCGTATCGAAGGTGTTGTGGAATGTCGTGAGGGCATCGTCTCCGCCCTTTACATCGACTTCAATCAGAGTTTGTGCAATACCGGGCTTCTGCGGATTGGTCAAATCAATCATCAGCGGATTCTCATCGGCCGTAGGATGTCTTGATATTTCAATCCCGTTGATACGCAGGACGCCGTCGTCGTAGAGGTACAGGAAAGGCGTGTAGGGCCATTCCTGATCGGCGTTCAGGCAATCGAAGTTCGGAAGCTCCAGGATCCCTTCGACACATATCATAAACAGATCCCCACTAAACATAACGGAGCCGGTATCGGTTATGCTAAGAGTAATACCGTCCATAACATCCAGATAATAGTTGGGACTTATGATGGCTGTTCTGTCCAACGTGACGATAGAACCGGGCTCGGCATCGTAAATCATGCTCCTGAATTCGTTGTAACTCAAATCATCGTCGCTGCCTATGTAAACGCCCCAGATGCTGTCGCTGCGGTTCGTGCAGGTATGGTTGGCTTCATACCAGGCGCCGAATTTTTGGTAAAAATCATCGCCGTAAACATCGAGAAGAGCATCCCGCTGTATATCGACGGAAATAGTGTCATAGTAATTCTCAACCCGCGCGGAAGCATTCTCAAGGAAGCGGTTGAAGGTTTCCTCACCGCCGGCCTGCTCAATCATGTACTGTATCATTCCGTATCCGACGTAGTACTGTTCGTCGATTGTTCCGTATATAGGCAAAAAAGGAGTCGTGCAGACTTCCTCAGCTGTCTCTGCGTTCAGTGTACCGATAAAATCGCGATAATAGGTGCGTCTATCTTCCGGGAAAGGAAATTCAGGCAGAGCATCGCAGATGACGTGCTCGTGATAAGCCGCATATCCTTCCGCAAGCTTGTCACCATCGATGAGAAGGTGGTGGGAATTACGCTCCTGAATGGTATGCATGAGTTCGTGCACCAATACGGCCGGTCCGCATTCCTCGTCATACAGGTCAAAAGCGGTATCCACAACTACCAGCTGGTTGCCTAGCGCGCAGTTGGAAAGTCCGATATTATCCCGGTCCACTACCACGATTAATTGAAGTTTGTCGCTGTACTCGGGATGCTCCGGGAAAGGGTCGCATCCGAAATAAAGCTCGCGGGTTCCGGAGCAACGGGAGGTTGCTGCATAAAGGCTGAAATCCGGATAGTACGACAGTCCTGTGATTTCTTCGATTTTTCGCATGATTTTCTCTACGTCAGAAAGCAGGTTCCCGTGATAAGTCACATCTATGTCCAGACAGATATCGATAAGCTCGCCCTCTAAGTACACATAATCGGTTGTGGTGTAAACATCCTCAAAACGCCCATAGTCGTCGGGATTGGCCGGACTTATCTCCAAATACTGCAAAAATTCAGGCAGTTCGTCGCCGGGCAGGTAGTTATTCTTCAACGTCGGAAGCAGGGAATCATCATCGGGGATGCTTGGTTCAGACGATGTGCCGGGATTCGTGGGAACATCCGGAGAGGCCGATTCCGTGGCGGGCGGCAGGGATACGTTTGTGTCAGGCTTGTTTTTTGCATCGCAACCATATAAACTGATTGCGAGGCATAAAATAATCATCGAGGACAAAAAAGATTTTTTCATTTTCGCGATTCCTTTCGTATTCCGTGAGAACACGGTTAACTGATTTTAACATAGATTAATAAAGATATCGAGGTAATATGCTGACGTTTGACGCATCTGAAGAACTTAATATGGAAGGAATGCAGTTGTATCATAAGAAACGTATCCTGCTGCATGCGATTCCCACGGCACTTTTGGCTGCGTCCGGCACAGAACTTTTGGTGCACACGCTTGAGGGAGATATGAAGGTGACTTCCGGCGGGGATTATTACATCATGATAGGCTGGAAACGGGAAGTGTATCCGATTGAGACTTCCTATTTTAATACGAAGTATTCCTTTTTGGCAGAGAATGCCGGGGAGGGAGTGGCAGAGTGCGAGTCTATCGCCCGAGAAATCTTCGGCGGCATCGAGGTAAGCGGGTCGAATCCTTCGGCGATTCCCTGCGAGGACCTTGCAAGGGCAATCCGTCCCGTCGGGCTTACGAAGACACCCTATGTATACGCCCGCGAGATTTCGGAAGACTTCCGGGTGCTCACACGCGACGGGCAGGGGACGGTATTTTTTGGCAAGGCCGGCTCGTTTCTGGTGTGCGACCGCGACGGCCTTAAGAACTTGCGTATCGTGGACCACGACAGCATGGACGCGACGTACGAGAAAGGTTGACATACAAATACTTAGAATCTATAATGACGATTGAACTTCGGGGCAGGGTGAAATTCCCTATCGGTGGTACAGTCCACGACCCGCTTTGGCGGCTGATCCGGTGCGATTCCGGAACCGACGGTTACAGTCCGGATGGAAGAAAGTTCACAACATTTTTTAAGGCGCTTTGAGCTGCCTCTTTGAATGTTTTCTTTGGCCCCGTGTGGGCCTTTTTTATTTTCTTTTGCGGAGCGAGGTCCGCTTCGATGTAATTTATTATTTTGTGAGGTAGAAACATGAATTTACTAAAGTTTTCCATTATCAGTTTCATCATTGTGATTGTGGCTGTCGGCATTGCCTATGCTGTCGAGGCGCTGGAACGTAAGAAGAACGGCCAAAAGCGCCGCATCCTCTATACCCGCAAGGTCGTGGCCATCGGTGTTATGAGTGCCATCGGTGCGCTTCTCATGGTCTTTGACTTCCCGCTTTTTTTCCTGCCGACGTTCTACAAAATTGATTTTTCGCTTGTGCCTGCGCTCCTGTGCGGCTTCGCCTATGGCCCTGTGGCCGGCACTCTGACCGAGCTTTTGAAGGTTGTGATTAAGGTTCTCATAAAGGGAACTTCCACCGGCTATGTCGGCGAGCTTGCTTCGTTCACCATCGGCCTTGCCATGGTATTCCCGGCCACCTTAATCTATCAGGCCAAAAAGAATAAGAGCGTAGCACTTCTGAGCTGCATTTCCGGCGTTGTGATTATGTCGGTCTTCAGCGGTTTCTTTAATGCATATTATCTGATCCCCGCCTATATCGAGCTGTTCTTCAAGGGCAATCAGGAGGCATTAATCGGCATGTGCGCTTCTGTGAATCCGAAGATTACGGACTTAAAGGGAATCGTCTTCCTCGGTGCCGTTCCGGCCAGCCTCATCAAGGGCGTCCTTGCCGCAACGGTTACCATGCTGGTTTACAAACCGCTTCGCCCCATCCTCAAAAACTAGTTTGGGGACGTTCCTTTTGTCACGGGGATGTGTACTTTGTCACGGGGATGTGTACTTTGTCACGAGGATGTGTACTTTGTCACGAGGAGTGTCCCCTGTCACGGCACATCAAAAAGCGGCTCAACTGGGCCGGGCGAGAACAATTCCATATAGAGACGAATCACGCTCCGAGTTATGCGTTTGAGCAGAATTGCGGAAGCGAAATTAAGTAAATCGTACGGCTCCTCCGGGCCTGGCGAGAACAATTTCATATAATAGAGAATCACGCTCCGAGTTATGCGTTTGAGCAGAATTGTGGAAGCGTAATTAAGTAAATCGTACGGCTCCTCCGGCCGAGCGAGAACAATTTCATATAGGACGAATCACATTCCGAGTTATGGCTTTCTAAGTGTTTTGAGTAGTTTTTCGGTAAGTGACGCAACCGGCCTCTACGCGCCGTCCGTGTCGCGTATCGGCCTCGCCCGACCATCCGGGTCGGCCGTTGCTGCGCACCTACAAAACACTAAGAAAACCTATAACTCTCCATGAATCGATTCGCCCTATATGAATTGCTTCTCTCCGGCCCGTTGGAGCCGTTTTTGCGTCGAAACGCTTCCACAATCCATTATTCAAACGCATACCTTTCAGCGAATTGCTTCGCCCCCTATATATGAATTGCTTCTCGCACGGCCCACAGGAGGCGTTTTTTTATTGCAGCCGCGACAAAGGGCGTTCCCCGTGACAAGAAGAACGCCCCAATGCAATGCTTCACTGCTTCAATGTGCTAAAAACCCCCGTCCCCACTGTTCCCACCGTTCCAATTAACAAGAAGTTGCTGTATAATAAGTAGATAGTAGGGGGATAGTTTATGTCAAAATTGTCAGTAAGAACAGTTACCGATTTATCACCGCAGGGGAAACCCCGCGTATGGTTTTCATGTCATCCGGCGGACTTTGGAAAGCACTTTGAGGAAATCTGTGAGGATATTTTTACAACACAGAATTGTGCGATTTACTATGAAACTGAGCCGAAGGCTGGTTTTGACGAGACAGAACTCGCATCGCAGCTGTCAGATATGCAACTTTTTGTGGTAGTGATTACTACGAAGTTCCTTTTTAGCGATAACAGGGCTTGTTCGTATGAATACAGATATGCCATGGAGAATCATATTCCGATACTGCCGATAGCTGTTGAACCGGGTATCGCTGACATTTTTACGGAGCGCATGAACCATATCGGGGCCGGCTATGGAGATGTTCAGTTGCTGGACAGAACATCGACCGATATAACCGCGATTCCCTATGCCGAGAAACTGTCAAAACAGTTGGATGTACTTTTGGTGGGTGATGAGAGGGCGGCCCGTGTCCGTGCGGCCTTTGACGCTTACATTTTCTTGAGTTACCGCAAGAAAGACCGCATCTATGCCAAGGAACTTATGAGACTCATTCACAGAATTCCTTTTTGTCGTGACATTGCTATCTGGTATGATGAATTCCTTGTGCCCGGTGAAGGCTGGAACGATGCCATTAAGGATGCGATGCAAAAAAGCAGTCTCGTCACGCTGGCCGTAACGCCTAATGTTACCGAACCGGACAACTGGATAATCAAAAACGAATATCCGGATGCCGTAAAGATGGGCAAAGAAGTAATTCCTGCGGAATTAGTTGCAACCGACAGGGATCTTCTGTCGCGACTTTTTAAGGACATTCAGCTTCCTGTTGACGGCAATGATGAGAATGCCATGGCGGAGGCTTTAAAGTCTATTGCAATAAAAGAGAACAACCCGGACCCGGAGCATAATTTTCTTATTGGCCTCGCATATCTGGGCGGAATTGATGTCGAGAGGGACAACGAACATGCGGTCAGCATGATTACGGTTGCCGCCGAAGCAGGATTACCGGAAGCTATAGAAAAGCTTGTAAGCATGTACGCGAACGGTGATGGCGTAGAAAGGAACTATCTTACTTCCGTGTACTGGCAGGAAAAACTGGTAGCCGCACTGGAGAGGGCAGAGAACCCGCTGGAAGACGATAATCTTATATGGTGTCTTGCGAATTTGGGCGAAATGCGGGAAGCTTTGGGTCAATTTAAGGAAGCTCGTGAAGCATATGAACGTATGCAGAAGTATGCAGAAGAACGCTATAATCAGATGCCGAAAGCGGTCGAAACGCGTCGGTGTTTAGCTACCAGCTTTGAGCGTATGGGAGATCTGAGTAAGGAAGAGGGTAATACAACTGCCGCCGGAGATTATTATAAAAGATGTCTTGAGATTAGAGAACAGTTGGCAGATGAAACCGGTACACACTTGGCACTAAGTAATCTGGGGTTAAGTTACGATTGCTTAGGGGAGTTGTGTCAATCTGCGGGCGATTTCGCTGTCGCCGGAGAGTATTATGAGAAAGCCCTTGCAATCAGAGAACATCTGAAAGACGAGAGTGGGACGATTGAAGAATGGCAAGATTTGTCTGTAAGTTATGACAGACTGGGGAAATTATACGCGACCGCGGGAGACTTCACTACAGCCAAAGGTTATTATGAAAAGTGTTATGAAATCTGTAAACGAATGGTAGTCGAAGCCGGTACACTTGAAGCATTGCGTGACTTGACGGGAAGTTTTATGAATTTGGGAGACCTGTGCAAAGCGGAAGGTGACCTTGTCGCGGCTGAGGAATACTATGAAAAGGTTTTAGAAACCAGGAAACAACTGGCAGACGAAACCGATGCAATTGCGGACAGACGGAATCTGACCTTAGTTTATGACAAATTGGGAGATTTATATGCAATCACCGGAGAACATACTACCGCGTTGGAATATTATAATAAAGGTTTCGAAATTAAAGAGCAGATTTTGAATGAATGTGAGACCATCGAAGCACTTCACAATTTGTTCGTAAGCTATGACAGAATGGGGGACATTTACAAGGCCGAAAAGAATCATGCCACTGCCAAAGAATATTATAAAAGAGCCCTTGAAATCGGTGAACGACTGATTGATGAGACCGATACGATGGTAGCACGATACAACTTCTCTGTAAACTGTAATAAGTTGGGGGAAATATATAGAGCCGAACATGATTTTACTGTCGCCGAAGAGTATTATGAGAAAGCTTTTGAGATCTCGAAGCAACTGGTAGACGAAAGCAGTACGATTGAACATCGTCGCGGTCTGTATAGTTGTTACATAAATTGGGGTAGTTTGCATAAAGATGAGGGGAACCTTGATGCTGCCAAAAAATATTTTTTGGCAGCGCTTGATATCTCTGCACAACTCGTAGTTGAGACTGAGTCGCCCGATTCATATTATGAGGTAGTTTTGGCATTGGTCAAAATGAGTACAGTGAAAGATGATATAGATTTAGTTCGCAGGGCATATAAAATTTCAAGGGATCTGACCAGACAATATCCTTCAATAGCTAAGTATGCCACGATAAACAGGATGATAAAGAACGACTTGCAGAGGCGAAAAAAGGAACGCCCTTCGTTCTTTGATAAAATCTTTCGCAGAAAATAATGGTTTGAGCAGGCGGGAGTTGTATTAATATTAGGTCAGATTTTGTTTAAGATTGCTATTTCATTGAATCATAATCGTCGACATTTCAATTCGGCATATGCGCTTCGCCGTATACCTTCGCTTCGATGTTTGATGGATCTTCAATTTCAGTCGGATAATATCCGCCTCTGCTGCAATCAACCATGTATGTTAACGTTCCGGAATAAGAACCGGATTCATCCAGACAATCCCAAAGCGTGTCCGAAGATACAAACATAAATACTCGGATATAGTTACTATCGGCCACTTCAAAATTGTAGTCACACGGCATTCCGGCATCAATGTTTTTGGAAAGCGTGTAGTAGAACGTTCGGGTGCCCATATGACGGAGCGTTGCCCCATAGTATTCATTAAGTCGGTTGGCAGTGTCGGCAACGTAGGTGTAAAAGCCTTCGTCATAGGAGTCACTTGCCTCGTATCCGTAATCTTCAGGGAAATAGGGATAATCCATCATTGCATGATCACGAGCGCTTGTGTCTTCGTATTCGACTTTTACAACACTGTCGATCAGCTTACCGGACTCGTCATAACTGTCGAGGTAGACGACTCTGGCCTTTGTTATGCGGAAATCCTCAGTAATGTATCCGTAATGGCTACCGTGCAGAGTCTCAATCATACCCCATCTGCCGTCTTCCCACACAATAATCTGCGGCAGCTCAATTGCCATGACTTTATAATAGGACCCTACCGGCGCAAAAAACGAATCATAATCGTCCTCGCACCTGTACACTTCCGGGAGCCCGGAAACTGCTTGGGGATTCTCGGAGGGTTCTTCAGACGGATTTGTAGGTATATCCTGCGGGGCCGGCGACGGCGTAAGTTCGTTATCGCCGGCATCATCTTTAGCCTCGTTATTCATCTCCGATGCTGTATCATCTTTAGCCTCGTTATTCATCTCCGATGCTGAAGGAATCTGAACAGGGGCATCTGTCGAAGTCTCCCCGCAAGCGCATAAAAGAAGTCCGCATGCCGCTATCGTCACTATCATTCTCAAAGTCGCTTTATATCTCATAAGATGCTCCTTCATAATTTCGTTTTTATCCATTTACCGTAAAGTATATCAGTTGTCGTCGGATATTACAAGAAATCCTGCTGCTCAAGTTCAACTTGAATTGTTGTAATAAAATAAACATACTCTTGCTGTAACCAAAAGCTTACCGAACCGCCTGCAAGGACGAGGCCATGGACCTTTTGAAACAGTATTTCTTCGATTTGCAGGACTAAAGTAATCAAAATGATTATATTTCGGACTTAAAAGTAATCAATATGATTATTTATCTTTACAGGGTTTTATTTTTATGCTTTAATGCAATTACATTAAGTGTGCATATAAGGTGAAGACTATGAAGGAAAAACAGTTTGCCGTACCGGCATATACAACCGCAGAAGAGATCCGAGCAGTTAGGAAAGAACTGGACTTATCGCAGCAGGAGTTTGCCCGGCTGCTGGGCTGCTCGAAGCCGACGGTAGTGCGGATGGAAGCTTCCGAGGATCCGATTACGGGTCCCGTAGTATTGGCCGTCTATGCATTGAAAGAGGATGCACTTAAGCGGAAGATAGTTCTTCCGGACATGAAGTATCGCCTTCGTCTGACTTACATGTTTAGGCAGTCGATCTGTACGATTATCGAAGTTGATGAAATGAATGAGAAAGTTGAAATCATCAACTATGATAGCAATATTATGTTTCAGGCTTTTGGTGCCAATAAGAAACCGACCTTCGAGGACTATAAGGACTTTCTGGAATCACGTTGTTTTCCGCAGACGCGAGACAAGATGAAAATCCAGTTGGAACTGCTGGATTTGCCGTTTTATGATCCCTTGATGATTATCGAAAAGACTGCCGGACGGATGGCGGAAGATGAATTCTGGCTTAAGGTGGAGAGAAAATAATGGTTGAATTGTTGGAGCAGAATCTGTATATAACGGATCATAAATCTTCAAAGGGTAATCAACTCAAATGGGAATGCGACGGCACATGGTATAAGGCTGACTATACCGGATATGAAGGGCTGGCTGAATATGTAGTCTCGCATTTGCTGGAGAAATCGACACTAAAGGCCGGCGATTTTGTGCTTTATGAGTTAGAAACAATGAAATACAAGAGAACTGTCTATAACGGTGCTTCGAGCAAGGATTTTATCGAGAGCGGATGGCAGATTATAACGCTGGAAAGACTGTTTAAAACAAAATACAATAGGAACTTTTATGAGGCGGTTTGGCGTATTCATGACGTGAATGAACGGTTTCACTTCCTTTGCAACCAAGTTGAGATTCTCACCGGCCTGAAGGATTTTGACCGCTATCTTAATGTCCTGTTTACCGTGGACGCACTGTTTTTGAATGAGGACCGCCACCTGCATAATATTGCAGTTCTGATGAATGCAAAGAATGAATTTAGATATTGTCCTATTTTTGATAACGGTGCATGCCTGTTGTCTGACACAACCATGGATTATCCCCTGTCTGCCGATACCCCGGAGTTGATGGGCGAATGTAAAGCCAAAACCATCAGCAGCAGTTTTGACGAACAGTTGGATGTGTCGGAAGCGGCAGCAGGGAAAAATATTACCTGGAAATTTACAAAACAGGATGTGGAAGAACTGCTGGATGGCGCCACATTGTACTCCCCGGAGATCCGTGAGCGCGTCAAAACAATCCTGTTCCAACAGATTCGGAAGTATGGTTATCTATTCTAATATGGTATAATTTTTGCATATTGCAACGCAGTAGATGGAGGTTATGGCTTCGTCCCCAATATAAAGGCGTACCTGCACGAAGACGAGGACTGGCCCGAGCCGGCGATGGTTTTCTTTAGAAATCTCAAGTGAGCAGATGAGGAGCATTCCTGTAATTCAGAAATAACGTCAATTGAATAAAAGAAAACCTCTAGGTAAGATAAAGGTGTTCATCTTGGCCGGATGAAAAAACACTTTACACAAACTGGAGGTTTCTAAAATGAATTTAACACAGAATGACAGACTTAAGCAAGTAACAAGCGACACACTTATCGTTGGAGTTGATGTTGGATCACAGACTCACTTCTGCAGAGCGTTTGACTGGAGAGGATTTGAACTTTCAAGAAGAGTATTTAAGTTTAGCAATACCGGAATGGGATTCCTTACATTCCTTCGTTGGACAGAGGAACTCCTGAATAGGACCGAAATGAAAAAGGTTATTGTCGGCTGTGAGCCTACCGGTTGCTACTGGCTTACTTTTCAGAAGTTCTTACAGGACCATGATATTCAGCTTGTAACAGTTAATCCTTTTACAGTAAACAGAAGTATGGAACTGGATGACAACAGCCCTGAAAAGAGTGATTTAAAGGATCCAAAGACAATAGCGTTACTTGTGAAGGATGGAAGGTTTTCAACTTCTTATCTTCCAAGTGGAGTGTATGCTGAAATCAGAGAGGCCTCTGTTTGCAGAGATCAGATCATGAAACAGCATATACGTCTGTCAAATCAGATACAGGGATGGCTACAGAAGTTCTTCCCAGAGTATTTTGAGTGTTATGCCGATTGGGATTCAACCAGTGGTCTCATGCTTCTTAAGGAGGCTCCACTTCCACAGGATATCCTTAAAATCGGAGCAGGTGGAATCAATCAGATATGGCGTGATGAAAAGGTGCGTGCGGCAGGGATAAAGAGGGCTCAGACCCTGATAGGAGCAGCACAAAACAGTGTAGGATTAGAAGCCGGTGAGGCTGCAAGGCTAGAGATATGGGTTCTTGTAAATGACTACATCCTTAAAGCAGAACAGCTAAAAAGATTAGATGAATACCTGGAAGAAAAAGTAAAAGAAGTTCCAAATGTGGAGAAACTGCTCGCCATTAAAGGAGTAGGTATGAGTACTGTGATTGGCTTTGTTGCAGAGGTTGGTGATATCGGACGTTTCACTGACCCAAAGCAGATACAGAAGCTTGCAGGACTAGAGATAGTCAAGAAGAGCTCTGGCAAAAAGAAAGGTCAGCCAAGAATCAGTAAGAGGGGCAGGCGAAAACTACGAAGAACAATGTATGAATCAGCACGAGCGCTGATGAACTGGAATCCAGCATTCCAAGATGTATTCCTTTATTACAGGAATCGAACCAAGAATCCACTTGGAGGAATGCAGGCCAAGATAGCAGTTGCATGTAAGGCAATCAGAGTTTTTTACGTAGTATTACAAACAGGCTGTGACTTTGATGAGGAAAAGTTCCGAAAGGACATCATCAGGCCAGAAGCTGCCTAATATAAAAAGCACATACTGTAGCAGATAACGTCCGCCAAGAGTTCAATTGGTGCTGGATTACAGGAGTGCTCTCTAGCAATGACAAAGCAGAGCGA
>JAZLJD010000011.1:0-4285 GCA_045617725.1 Lachnospiraceae bacterium | reverse complement strand
TCTTGAGTTCATTATTATACTTTTCTTTGAAATCCACAAGTAGTGGGTTTATTAAGTGCACCCATTTTTATATAATTGAATAAAGAAGAAAAACAGCTAATTTTATGCTTGACATACATTAGCAAGATTTTCAAGTGGATTCTTGTGTTTCTTTCGAGTATGATTGAAGGGTATATTTCGTTCTATTTGCCTGTATGGGTATACATAGAAATCGTAGCTGTGGGCCTTGTGGCGTATTTTGGCATCAACCGGCTCCACGTATACTCACTAAACAGGATTCCGATGACAGATGCACTAAAGAATCGCGAATGACCCTTGGGAACGGGGCCGGTGGTTCATTTTCAGGCAGGTAATGACAATGAAAAAAAGCAAGACGAAAGAAATCTGGTCGAACATTCTCTATGGAATTAAGACGACATATGAGTTTTCAAAGCCAAGAGTGATATGCCAGCTGTTAAGCAGCATTATTGAGTATTTGCTCTGGGTATTTTACAGTGCGTATTTTGTCAGATTCGTGCTGGATACCATTCAGAATGAGCGTCCGCTTAAGGAGATTCTTATCAATATAGCTGTTATTAGCGGTGTCAGCTTTGTGCTGCAGATGTACCAGCATTATTGCGACAGCGTAATTGTTCCTTTGCAGGACATTGTGGTATATCGGAAGTTGTACAAACGAATCTATCATAAGGCTGAAAACGTTGAACTCGGATGTTTTGAGAATCCCGAATTTTACAACCGGTTTTCCATTGCGCTCGATGGCATGGGCGACAAGCTGGGCGTGAATGTGAATAATGTCTGTAAAATAATCGGTGGTCTTTTGGGCGGTATTCTTTCAACCATTGCAATGATAGAGATTGATCCGTGGACGATTCTTTTCCTTATCGCGCCGCTCATAGGCAATTTCTTTTTTGCCCCCAAGGTAAATGCGATTAATTACAGCAGATACAAGGAAGGAATTCCCTGCGACAGAAAAATCGGCTATGTAAATCGTGTCATGTACCTTTCAAAGTATGCGAAGGAGCTGCGGATTTACAATATTTTTAACGTTCTTCGGGATATGCTGAATGATGCCTCTAAGACGAAGTCGGAGATTTGGAAGAAGTATTTCAACAAGGCTTATATTTTGGGAATACTTCAGTATATTTTTTCCTATGTCATCATCTTCGAGGGCATCCTTTTGTATGGAGCTTATCGAGCCATTGTGGCGACGACGCACCCCATTTCTTTTTCGCAGATGGCAGTACTGACCAGCGTTATGGTTACGGCATCCTGGGTGTGGGTTCGTGTCATTGATGCCTATAACGAGAATACAGAGATCGGCATGGCAATCGGGGATCTTCGGAACTTTCTTGCGTATGAGGAGAAGCTTCCGGAGGATAGTGACGGCGTGATGCCGCAGGATGTCAGGACCATCGAGTTTAGTCACGTTTCTTTTTCGTATGATGGAGAGAAGAAGGTTATCGATGATTTGAACTTTATCATTCACCGAGGCGAAAAACAGCACTTGCAGGCCACAACGGAGCCGGCAAAACCACCATCATTAAGCTTCTGTTGCGCCTTTACGACCCGACGGAGGGTGTCATAAAAGTAAATGGCATCGATATCAGAGAGTATAATCTGCGAGAATACAGGAAGCTGTTTGCATGCGCGTTTCAGGATTACCAAATATTCGCAGGAACGGTTAAGGATAATGTGCTTATGGGACGCGAGGGAACCGATGAAGAGGTTCGCGAGGCGCTTAAGAAGGCCGGCATCTATGAGAAAATAAGTAAGCTTCCGGGCGGCATCGATACAATGCTCACCAAGGAGTTTGATGAAAACGGGGCCTTGCTTTCGGGAGGAGAATTCCAAAAGCTTGTGTGTGCGCGGGTATTTTTGGAGTCCACGAAGGTGTCCCTGTTTGATGAACCCTCAAGTGCCCTGGATCCGATTTCGGAGAGAGAATTGTTTAACAGTATTATCGCTTCCGTTAAGGACCAAACGGGAATTTTCATTTCCCACAGGCTTTCCAGCGTAAAAGAGGCAGATTATGTATTTATGCTGGAGAACGGAAAGTTAATCGAACAGGGCAGCCACAAGGAACTTATGAATCTGGACGGTTCATACAGCAGGATGTACAAGATTCAGGAACAGAACTATTTCGCATTTGATACGGATTTGGCGGAGGTGGGCGTATGAGTAAGAAAAAAAGCAGCACCGGCGCCGGTCGCATCTGGTCAAATAATATATATGCCTTAAAGACCTTGTTCGGACCCACTCCGATATACGGAATTGCAATTGTTGTTGAGGCAATTCGTCATAATTTGATTAATTTCCTTGAACAAACCATTTGCGTATTTTTGATTCTCGATGCAATTGAAACCCACAAACCGTACAGCAAAGTAATCATCGTGATTGCATTGTTTTTGGCACTGGATTTTGTGGCTGCGGCAGTATGCAATTTGTATGAGCAAAAAATTAAGCTGAAGTACCTGCCTATCGCGCAAAAGGCCTTGAAGAGCAAATTGTATGAGAAGGCCCGGGAAGTCGATCTTGAAAACTACGATAATCCTTCGTACTACAATGATTACTGCCTGGTGGTATCGGAAGCGAATAATGCAATAAGCCGTGCGGAACAGATTGTGCGGATGCTGTTCGGCAGTATAACATCCCTTCTTTGCTACGGAACATTTTTCTTGACGCAGGATGCAATTTCGGTTGTGTTTGTAGTGATTTCATTTGTGCTGAGAACCATATTCTCTAACATGAAGAATAAACTTCGGTATGATATTCGCTTAAAACAGGTACCGCTTGAGAAAAGCCGTGACTATATTAAGAGATTGTTTTATCTGAAGGACTATGCCCAGGAAATCAGGCTGAACAAGCAACTTACGGAGAACTTTCATAAGCGGTTTGATGAAGTGCAGGACGAAATGTACGATGTGTACAAGGCTGATTCCGGAAAGCTGTTTTGGCTTCAGATGGCTTCGCAGTATTTGTCTACGGGGTTCCTTTTGGATGTTGTATATGTAGTGTACCTCATTATAAGCGCAACGGTTTTTGGGGCCATCAGCTTCAGCCAGGTGGTTGTTTTATACAATTCGGCCAACGGGCTGCGTAGAGGCTTAAGCACGGTTTCCGAGCTGGGACCTTATGCGGTTGAAACCAGCCTTTATATTGAGAAAATCAGAAAGTTCCTCGACAGCAAATCCGGGATTCGCAGTGCCAAAAAGTACGAAATTCCGACCCAACCTGCTGTGCTTGAATGCCGGGATGTGAGCTTTGCATACGATAGGAACGGAAAAGTCCTTGATCATGTAAATATCCGCATCAATCCGGGTGAGAAGATTGCGCTGGTTGGATATAACGGCGCCGGTAAGTCAACACTGATCAAACTGTTGTTACGATTCTACGAACCGAATGAAGGCGTGATTTTGCTGGATGGCAGGGATATACGCGAGTATGATCTGAAGGAATATCGGGACTACATCGGTGTCATATTCCAGGATTTCCAGATTTATGCAACGAGTATTGCAAAGAATGTCATTATGGATTCAAACGAGACGGAGAACGACGGCAAAGTAATCGAGTCCGTTAAGAAAAGCGGCTTATACGACAAGATACAATCCCTTCCGTTCGGCCTGAAGACAGAGATTACTACCGAGTTTAACGATGAAGGAACGGAACTTTCAGGCGGCGAAGAACAAAAGCTTGCCATAGCAAGAGCTTTTTATAAGGACGCCGGTGTAATGCTTATGGACGAGCCCTCGTCTGCCCTTGACCCCATCGCAGAGTATGAACTCAACAATGCGATGCACAAGATGTCTGAAAAGAGAGACGTTATCTATATTTCACACCGCTTGTCAACCACAAGGCAGGCTGACCGTATTTACGTGATGGAGAACGGAAGCATAGTAGAAGAAGGAACGCACAGTGGCTTGCTTAAGAAGGACGGAATCTACAGTGCCATGTGGAATGCCCAGGCAGCCTCTTGGGCAGTGGACCACGGGGACGGGGGCAGTGGCTCAATTGAGTAGGTCAAGAGAGCGTAGACCGGTGCTTCATTAATGAAATTAACGCCGAATTAACGATGTCACTTTTGTGCCCTGTTTTGTTGACCGGGGGGGGTCAAACTTTTATACTTTTCTTACAATCATTGCATTTTTGCGATGAAAAAGAGAAGAATAGGAGAATAAATAATGAAGAAAGTGAGACGAATTGTGCCATTTTTAATGGCACTCCTGTTGGCGTTCAACCTGAGTGTCCCCACCCAGGCGTATGTTGTAAAATCAGGCGATACGCTTGA
>JAZLJD010000010.1:0-43683 GCA_045617725.1 Lachnospiraceae bacterium | reverse complement strand
GCATAAAAGATTCAAAGGATGAAGATATGGGGTAAGGGGAACTGTACGCTTATCCACAGCCAAAGAGTGAAAAGTGGCAACTTATACATAAGGCAAGGGCGCCTGAAAAAATGATTTCTCATTTTTTCACACGCTCTTTCTTTTGGTCCTATAGCTTATAATTTAGTTAAAAGGTACTCTTGCAGCATAGGATGTATGAAGTAATTCATGTGCCTTATGAGAATTCGGCTCTCCAAGGAACTCGTCATACAAAGCCTTGACCTGCGGGTTGTTGTGGGACTGACGCAGAGTCTGTCTTTCATCCTCGGAATACAGAGCCTGTGCACGCTTCTGTACGTAGGTGTCCATGATATCATCGTCCTCATTCGGTAGGAAGCACTCACGTACATAAGGCTGGCCGCCACCGTTTACGCAACCGCCGGGGCAACCCATAATTTCAATGAACTGGTACTCGCTCTTGCCCTCACGGATTGCATCCATAAGAACCTTGGCATTCTTCATGCCATGAGCAACGGCTACCTTGATTACATTGCCGTTTAAGTCAAAGGAAGCTTCCTTAATGCCTTCGAATCCACGTACCTCTTCAAACTTAACAGCCTCATGCTCCTTGCCGGTAAGTACAAAGTATGCAGTACGAAGTGCTGCTTCCATAACACCGCCTGTTACGCCAAAAATAACTCCGGCGCCGGTATACTCTCCGACGATGTCATTGTCAAACTCTTCATCGGGAAGTGAGGTAAACTTAATACCGCTTCTCTTAATCAGTCTTCCGAGCTCACGGGTGGTAAGAACTGCATCTACATCCTTCATGCCGTCCTTCTGAAGCTGCTCACGGTCTTTCTCGAACTTTTTGGCGGTACAAGGCATGATGGATACAACAAACATATCCTTGGGATCTACGCCAATCTTCTGTGCATAATAGCTCTTTAAGATAGCACCGAACATTTCATGAGGAGACTTGCAGGAAGAAAGATGTGCAAGCTGATCTCCGTAATAATACTCTGCATAGTTAATCCATCCGGGAGAACAGGAAGTAATCATGGGAAGTACTCCACCGTTCTTGATTCTTCCGAGTAATTCGGTAGCTTCCTCCATAATGGTTAAATCTGCAGCGTAGTTGGTATCAAATACCTTCTTAAAGCCCAATCTTCTGAGTGCAGCTACCATCTTGCCGGTTACGGGAGTACCGATCTTCATACCGAACTCCTCGCCGAGGGCAGCTCTTACAGCAGGAGCAGTCTGAACAACTACATACTTACCTGCCTTAAATGCATCATCAACCTTGTCAATTTCGGATTTCTCCATAAGTGCTCCGGTAGGACATACGCTTACGCACTGGCCGCACATGATGCAGGGTGAATCAGCAAATCCACGATTCTCTGCAGGAGCAACAATGGTCTTAAATCCACGATTCTCAAAGCCCAAAACACCGTTACCGTGTGCATTGGCACATCTGGCAACGCAACGACCGCACAGGATACATTTGCTGGTATCACGCACGATGGAAGGATTCATGGTATCTACATACGTAGGTGTCTTGGTTCCTTCAAACATATTCTCACGTGCACCGACAAGCTGTGCTACATGTAAAAGCTCGCAGTTGCCGTTTTTCTCGCACTGCTGGCACTGCATGGAATGATTCGATAATAAAAGTTCTACGGAAGTACGTCTTGCAGCGACAGCCTTCGGAGAAGAAATGCGAATCTCCATACCCTCGCTTACAGGATATACACAGGAAGCAACAAGTCCTCTTGCTCCGGTTGCCTCTACGAGACATACACGGCAGGAACCTCTGTTGCATTCACCATGGTTAAATGCACAAAGAGAAGGGATCTCATAGCCGCACTTTCTGGCAGCTTCCAAAATGGTAATACCATCTTCTACCTGATAAGGGATTCCTTCGATTTTAATATTAACTAAAGACATTCTGATTTCCTCCCTTACTTCTTCTCAATTGCTTTAAATCTACAGGATGACATACATAAGCCGCACTTGATACATTTCTCGGAATCAATTACGAACGGCTCTTTACCAACAACACCCGTAATCGCACCAACAGGGCACTGACGTGCACACAGGGAGCACTTCTTACAAAGCTCCGGATTGATTTCATACTTCATGAGGCTCTTGCAAACCTTGGCAGGACACTTTTTGTCCACGATGTGTGCAATGTACTCATCTCTGAACTGTGCCAAAGTGGAAAGAACAGGGTTGGCAGCGGTCTGGCCCAGTGCACATAAGGAACCGGCCTTGATGGTATCTGCAAGCTGTTCGAGTTCCTCAAGATCCTTCAGGGTACCCTTACCTTCACAAATCTTGGTTAAGTACTCAAGGAGTCTCTTGGTACCGATACGGCAGGGGGAGCACTTACCACAGGACTCATCACAGATGAATTCCATGTAGACCTTGGCTACGTCTACCATACAGTTGTCTTCGTCCATTACGATTGCACCGCCTGAGCCCATCATGGAGCCTTTGGCAACAAGGTTATCAAAATCGATTGGAGTATCAAGGTCTTTCTCGGTTAAGCAACCGCCGGAAGGGCCACCGGTCTGAATGGCCTTGAATTTCTTGCCACCCGGAATACCTCCGCCGATATCATAGATTAACTCGCGTAAGGTGGTTCCCATGGGAACTTCCACAAGACCTACATTGTTGATCTTGCCGCCCAGAGCGAATACCTTGGTTCCCTTGGACTTCTCGGTACCGAGTTTAGAAAAGCTGTCAGCACCATTACGAATGATATAAGGTACACATGCAAGTGTCTCAACATTATTAACGATGGTAGGACACTGCCATAAGCCCTTTACTGCAGGGAAAGGAGGACGGGGACGAGGCATACCGCGCTGACCTTCGATGGAATTAAGCAGTGCTGTCTCCTCACCACAGACGAATGCACCTGCACCCAGCCTGATATGACAATGGAAACTGAAATCGGTTCCCAAAATATGATCACCCAAAAGTCCGGCTTCCTCAGCCTGCTTGATGGCAATCTTCAAACGGTTTACTGCAATGGGATACTCAGCTCTTACATAGAAGTAACCGTTCTGAGCACCGATTGCATAACCGGCAATAACCATACCTTCAATTACGGAAAGAGGATTTCCTTCCAGGATGGAACGATCCATGAATGCTCCGGGGTCACCCTCATCACCGTTACATACAACGTACTTCTCACCGTCGGGCTGAGCATATGCGAACTGCCACTTCTTACCGGTAGGGAAACCGCCACCACCACGTCCGCGGAGGCCGGAAGCAAGGATATCGTTGATAACATCCTGTCTGTCCATCTTAAGAGCCTTGGAAAGTGCAGCGAATGCGCCGATTCCAAGTGCTTCCTCAATATTCTCGGGATTAATGGAACCGCATCCGTAGAGAGCGATACGTTCCTGCTTTTTATAGAAGTTTATGTCCTGCTGTTTCTGTACTTTTTCGCCGGTTGTGGGATCTACATAAAGCAGTCTCTCAACTACCTCACCGCCGACGATATCTTTCTCGATGATTTCTTCAACATCCTCTACGGTTACACCCTTGTAAAGAGTGTTCTCGGGATAGATTTTAACGAAAGGTCCCTGGGAGCAGAAGCCAAAGCAACCTACCTGGTTTACGGTAGCTTTGTCTGTAAGGCCACGCTCTTCCAATACACTCTGAAACTTAGCAAAAATCTCAGCGGAATTAGAGGAAAGACAACCGGTACCACCGCACAAAACAATGGCTCTTTTGCTTCCTTCACCGTTAAACTTGGCAGCAAGGCAAGCGGAGCACTGCTCCTGTTTTTCTTTTAGTTCTTCAAAAGATTTAATCATCTGCTTATGCCTCCTTTGCCCTAAGTTCATCAATAATACCCTGTACTGCATTTACGGCAACCTTGGGATATACTTTACCGTTAATGGATACAGCGGGAGCAATTCCGCATGCACCGATACAACGAAGTGCATCTAAGGTAAACATACCGTCTTCTGTGGTCTCACCGGGTTTGATTCCGAGAATCTCGGAGAACTTGTCAATTACCTGCTGAGCACCCTTAACGTAGCACGCAGTTCCGAGGCAACAGCCAATAACATACTTGCCCTTGGGAGTAAGGGAAAAGAAAGAATAGAACGTAACAACACCATAAATCTCTGCTACACTTAAGCCGGTTCTTGCGGATACGAGTTCCTGAACCTCCAGAGGAATATAGCCATACTCTCTCTGAATGTCGCTTAAGATCATCATAATGGGAGTCTTCTCGTCTTTATAACGATCACAAATCTCATTAATCTTTACTATGGCAGCATCGCTTAATTTTGCCATAAGTGACCTCCTTATTTTGTGATAATATAGTCGGCTGAAATAGATTGTTAAAAAATTATCTAACCTATAAGATTTTAATACTTTCGCATGTCTTAGTCAAGGAAAACAGTGCTTTTTAACACTGAAAACGAATCCTTATTGCGAGATAATCTTCTTCCTTTTGTGCGGATATTGTACCATTCATCTGCGTTACAAGCAGTTTTGCAATCGAGAGGCCGATTCCGCTCGCCATAGCTCCCGTTTCCACCGTATAGTAGCGATCAAACAGGCGTTCCGCATCGAGCTGCGTAACAAGCGGTGCATAATTACGAAAACATATTTCCCCGTCATCCGATAAGGAAATTTCAAGATCTCCTTTGCTGTACTTAAGGCAATTGCTCATAAGGTTTGAAAGTACACGGTCGATTGCTTTTTTATTGGCACTGCATTTGATATGTTGCTCCGTGATGTTCACAGTAAGTTCAATCTTCTTCTCCGTTAAGGCGGCATAGTAATCCATTATGCAGTCTTCGAGCGCCTGATTTAAGAGCACTTCCTCCATATCCGGCTGTTCCGACAAATCCGAGCCGGCCGATTTTGTGAAAACAAATAATTCTTCCGTCAGGTCCTTCATGTAAAGTGCACGGTTTTCTATGATTCCAAGGTAGCGGTTTCTTTCCTCCTCGCTCAGCTCCTCCGCGTTCTTCAAAAGATCCAGATAGCCGCAAATCGCTGTAAGCGGAGTACGCAAATCATGTGTAACATTCGTTATGACACGCCTGTTTTCATCATTTCCCTGCTCATAACGATGATACTGCTCCCTCAAATGAGCCAGACTTCGGTTTATCTCTGCCGTTAACGCACGCAAATCGGCATCTCTGCAAGAGACGCCGATTTTTGTATTACTGTTTAGTGTACTTCGGTTTTTGAATTCCCGGTTAAGGTCCCGAATTCCGTGTTTCAGGGCAATGTACCGTATCAGTATAATGATACTCAGTAAAATCACACCCGCCAGCAAAACTTCCGTAATTTCCATAGTTTCTCCGTTATACCAATTCGCGTTTGTTAATCCCAATCATTCCGACTAAGGTCCAGAAGCAAAGCTCCACAAGGGAAATCAGGATTTCCACAAAAAGCGGGAGCCAAAGAGTATCTGAGCCCACATACGAGTAGAGGAACCACTGTCCTATCGGAGACAAATGATAGATGAAATTGAATATCATGAACATGATTCCCTCGGAAATACTTACGATATAGTTTCCAATCAGCATAGTGCTAATGAGAGCGTAGCATGCCAGAACACCGAGCACGCTTGAGTATAGTCTTTTGCGAAGCTTCATTCCTATGAAGGTAAGGAATGCTACATAACCGAACTGTGCGAACATGACTACAATCATACTGACGAGTAACGCAGAGTCGATTCGGGCACCGCCCAGGAGGCCGCCGGCAATCCAGCAAAGCTGCATAACAAAGACTGCAACCAGCTGAACAAAGAGCTGAACAATATATATTTCCGACTGCTTGTGACCTGCGATTACTTTGTTGCGAATCACACCGTCCTCATATTCCGTGTTGATAAACAGCGGTGTAAAAAGCGAGAAGAAAGCGAAAATCGCGCAGCACACGAAGTACATGGCTTCGTTGTCATTCTCCATTCGGAACACCGACACATGGCGACCGTTCTTTGTAAACCATAAGGTAACAAGCAGAGCGATTACAAGTCCCAGAATGTACCAAAAACTACCAAATAATCTTTTTAAACCTGCATTTATTTCTTTTTTCATCAGTTAATTTCCCTCTTATTAATCACTATTATGCCAATAATCACCGAGATCAGTATGGTTCCGACGCCTCCGAGTATGTAGCTCAGATTGTCCCATCTTAAGAATGACTGCAGATGGAAAAACGGTACATATTGATCCAAAAATGTGTAAATCTTAAGTCTTGCTCCGGTTAAAAGGCAAGGTCCGTATGACGGATAAAGCTTGTCCATAACGACAATCATGAGAACTCGGAAGAATACCGCAATGCCGGGGCATATTCCGTATACGATTTTTGTGTTGCCAAAAACAAAGACGAGTGATGTGAAGAATACGGCCAGAGCGACTTCGGCAAGTCCGTAAACCCACATGAGATTGAAAATTCCGGCGGCGTCTAAGCTGAATCCGTCATACGCGGTATAGCCTACCAAAAGTACTACACCGGTTGATAACAGATGCATGAACAGCGCCTGTACCACTGCTACGATGCAGGCTGACAGGAAAATGTGGCTTCTCTTGATGCCTACGCTCAATTTGTTACGAATCGTTCCTTCCACAAAATCCGTGGCCGTGTAGAAGCTGGCTAAAACAGCAAGGAAAATTGCCGCAGAGGAAGCAAACATGGTCAGGCTTAAATCCGCATTTTCAAGCACAATGCCTTCAAGTAAAAAGCTCATAATAAAATCAAGCACGAGCTCCATAACTCCGATTGTTACCGGCAGCAGGATCAGAATCAACACATAGATTTTGTTTCGAAACAGGCGTGCGAAATCCGCATACAAGGCTCTAAACATTTGCTTTTCCTCCCAGCAGTGAAAGGTAAAAGGCTTCAAGGCTTTCATCATGCTCTTCCATGGAGATTACCTCACATCCGGCATTGGCCAGGGAGATGGACAGTTCCGAAATGGTAATCGTACCATAGATATCTGCAGTGTGTTCGTCAATCATTTTGAATTCCACATGTCTCTCATCCAGGACACGTGCCAATACTTCCGCATTTGTAATCTTAATACGAAGGCTCTTTCTGCATTCTGCATACAGCTCTTCCTGCGTCATTTCTCTTACAATTCTTCCCTTATCAATGAAACCGTAATGGGTTGCGATTTTGGAAAGTTCCTCAAGAATATGGCTGGAAATCAGAATGGTGATACCTCTTTCACGATTTAACTTCAGAATCAGTTCACGAATCTCAATGATACCCTGCGGATCCAAGCCGTTGATGGGCTCATCTAAAATGATGAAATCGGGATTGCCGCACAAGGTAACTGCGATTGCAAGTCTCTGACGCATACCAAGTGAGAAATTTCTGACTTTCTTATTGCCTACATCCTGTAAGCCTACAATCTCAAGAAGCTCATCAATGCCTTCGTAATTGGGAAGTCCGAGGTTTAAGTACTGCTGCTTCAGATTCTCTTTGGCAGTCATGCTCTTATATAAAGCGGGGCTCTCCACGATGGCCGCCATACGCTTTCTGCAACTTAAGATTGCACTGCTGTCATTGCGAACACCGAACAGTTCGTAATGGCCTTCGGTCGGTCTCTGCAGGCCGCAGATCTGACGAATGAGGGTGGTCTTGCCGGCACCGTTTCTTCCGACGAAGCCGTAGATGGCTCCTTTGGGAATATTCATATTTAAATCCTGTAATACCTTCGAAGTACGATATCTCTTTCCGATATGTTCTGTTCTTAATACGTAATCCATTCTTTCTCCTCCAAAATTGGGCTGTTTGTTTTTACAAGATGTAGCATACAAGGAAATGGTCAAGAAACCGACCAAAGAAATGTCAAGATATCGTCAAGATTCAAAATTATATTTAAATCCGATTCCGTATACCGCAGAAATGTAATCGACGCCGTCTGCTTCCTGCATCTTCTTACGGATATTGCTGATATGTTGCTTTAGGGAACGCTCCGTGCAATCCGGAGTGTCTTCGCTGATACGGTCTAAAATGGTATTTCGGCCGATGGGTCTGCCGGCATTTGACATAAGGATTCTCAGAATGGCTGCCTCCGTTCTGGTAAGCGGAACCTTCTTATCAGCAATCATTACATTCAGAAGATCCATATCGAGAGTCACTTTGCCCACGGTTACGGTATGGTCACTTACGGGAGTGACTGTTTCTTTTTTGCGAAGCTGAACGGCAATGCGTGCCTTCAGTTCACTTATGTCAAACGGCTTTGTGAGGTAATCGGCAGCACCTGCCATGAGCAGATTCACCTTGTCTTCGATACCTACCTTGGCGCTCAAAATTATGACGGGAATATTCTTGATTTTAGGAAGGACTTCCTCCCCGCTGAGGCCCGGAAGCATGAGGTCTAAAAGCACCAGGTCGGGCCTCTCCCGGTCAAGAACCATAAGAGCTTCCGTGCCGGAATATGCACGCAGGACTTCATACCCGTCAAGACGCAGTGTCTCCTCTACCATATTCCCGATATACATATCATCATCCACAACCAAAATGCACTTACTCATTCAAATCTCCGCTCCAATTTCATAAATTCCTGCTTATTATATCCCATATCACTCCTTACGGAAACGACTATTTCGATACTTTCCGGGTGCAATTCCCGAAAACTTTTTAAACTGCTTGCTGAAGGAATACACATCCTCATACCCAACCATACGCGCGATTTCCTTGATGGGAATTCCGCTTTCCAGCAAAAGACAAGCCTGTTCCATCCGCTTTTTAATACGATAGTGGCTCGGGGAAATGCCGTATTCCTTACGAAATTCCTTGCGAAAAGTTTCATACCCAAGCTCTACGGACCCGGCCAGTTCTTCCATCGAGATTTCCCGATTAAGATTCTGCGAAAGAATATCACAGGCATCTTGTAGGAGGCCCGATGTTCCCGGAATTTCCTTATCCGTACTTCCATATCCGAACAGATACAGGATTTCCTGCTGAAGTTTAAGAGCCATAACGGGAAGTTCCTTCTGCGATACCGTCTTCAGACTTGAAATGAGACTCTTAAAGTGTTCCACATCCGCTTTGGGTACGGCATCCTTTATAACCGGCTTCCTAAATAGAACACCCATACGCTCTTCCGTCATAAAGAAATCCCTGCCGACCGACAAAAAAAACTCAAGCCACTCTCCGTCAGGCTCAACCCGCGTGGAATGTATAACACCCGGCATTCGCTGCACGAGATCTCCGGCCGTAATGTGCATAACCTCCCCGTTTTCCGAAATGTAATCTCCGCTTCCTTTAAGAAGAACAAAGCAGCTATAGAATTCATTGGAAAAATCATACTGGGAACGTTCCGCCGTTTCTTTTTTCATAAAACCGCAGGCAACTATTCCATCCACAAGATTCTCGCCGATACAACGATAGATTACATCACTTTCTTTAATATCGTACATGTGTTCCCTTCCTTACCGTATCCGTACATCTATACCATTTAGGACAAAAGCAATACCATTTCTAACATTTATATTTTAACACATTCTGCGGTATATTGTATGTAGTTAGTTAGAATCTACAAATTGGTTATACCAATATAAACAAATGCAGCACAAAGATTTTGAAAGGAGAAACCATCCATGAACATGAAACGTGACTGGGAAAACCAATACGTTACGCAGAGAAACCGCTATCCCATGCACACCCCCTACGGTGCTTACGAATCCGTAGAGCAGGCACTTACCTGTAATCGCAATGCTTCCTCTTTTGTAATGAGCTTAAACGGCATGTGGAAATTCCGCATGTATAATCGACCTGCCGAAATGGAAGGCTTCTATCAGCCGGATTTCGATGCTTCTTCCTGGGATGAAATACCTGTTCCCTCCAACTGGGAATACCTTGGATACAATAAGCCCATCTACACCAATATCCAATATCCTTTTAAACGCGGTGACCATTCCCAGAGTTTTGAGATTGAGGCCACTTCGGGCAATTTTGATTTAAGTGCACCGTTTGTTCCCGAAGATAACCTGACCGGCTGCTATCTGCGCACCTTTGATGTCCCCGACACCTATTCGGGAAGACAGATTCTTATTGACTTCGGCGGCGTGGAATCCTGCTTCATCCTTTGGATAAACGGTGAGGAAGTCGGCTATTCCCAGGACAGCAAGTTAAATGCGGAATTTGATATAACCGACTATATTCATGCCGGCAGCAATACCCTTGCCGTAGCAGTAATTCGTTTTTGCGACGGAAGCTATCTCGAGGATCAGGACTACTGGCACCTCTACGGCATCTTCCGCGATGTGCGACTTTTGGCCAAAAACAAAACCCACATCCTCGACTATAAGGTGGAAACGCTCTTTACGGGCGACGACTACACAAGCTCCGAGTTAAGTGTTACGGTATGGCCCGACCAGACTGTTCCTCTTTTCGCTGAGTATCACACCCGTCTGTCTCTTTATGACAAAGCGCAGAACAAGCTTTTGGAATTCAGTACCGAAAATTTCTCCGAGTACCAGCCTTACCTTCGTCCTAAGTACGTTGCACATGCTTCCGCTGTCCTTTCAAATCCTTCTTTATGGACCGCTGAGACACCTACGCTCTACACACTTGTACTGGAGCTTGTGGATAAGGATGGCAATACCGTTGATATCGAAAGCTGTCGTGTCGGTTTCCGTAAGCTTGCAATCAACGACCGCGGTGTACTTACCTTAAATGGCAAGCGACTCATTATCCGCGGCGTTGACCGTCACGAATTCAATCCCGAGACAGGACGTGCCGTACCCATAGAGCGCATGAAGGAAGACATTTTCTGTATGAAACGCCTCAATTTCAACGCGGTTCGCACCTGCCACTATCCGAACTGCGTGGACTGGTACGATTTGTGCGATGAATACGGTATCTATCTCGTTGACGAAGCCAATGTGGAGACACACGGCTACGGCGGCGGCTTAAGCTCCTCTCCGGAATGGCTCACCGCTTATATGGAACGGGCTTCCCGTATGGTACTTCGTGACAAAAACCATCCTTCCGTCCTCTTTTGGTCCTTAGGTAATGAAGCAGGGGCCGGTACGGATCAGGCAGCCATGTACGGCTTTATTAAAGAATACGACAAAACCCGTTTCGTACAATACGAATCCGGTTTCCCCGGAGCCAATATCAGCGATATTCTCTGTCCCATGTACCCCGGAATGGACTGGATTTCTGACCTTATGGCGAATGAAACCGACCTCCGTCCCGTCATCCTGTGTGAATATGCATATGCAAAAAGCAACAGCACCGGAAACTTCAGGCTTTTCTGGGACTACATTCATAAATATCCCCGCTTCCAGGGCGGTTTTCTTTGGGACTTCTCCGATAAGGCAATTGCCTTAAAGGATAAAGAATCCGGCGCGCTCAAGTATTACTACGGCGGTGCTTTCTCGGAAGAAATCGTCGACGGCACACCCGATATGTGCCTAAACGGTATTGTTTTTGCCGACCTTTCCTACAAGCCCGGTGCTTATGAGGTCAGAAATGTTCAGTCGCCCGTTCTTATGAAAGCGGATTCCGACTGGTTCGGCAACAAATTCATCAAAGTAACCAACTACTATCATGCCCTTGACTTAAGCCACTTAACCCTAAAATACGAAATTTTGGAGGATGGCATCGTTGTAAAGGAAGGAACCCTCGATACCCTGCACACAAAGCCCGGCGAATCCGACCGCGTTCCCTATCCCGAAATTCCGGATACCTTAAAGGGCGAGGCATACTTAAATATCTATGCACTCCTTACGGATGATACGGTGTACGCACAAAAGGGTACCGAGGTTTATCACTGCCAGCTTCCTCTTACGAAGAATACCTATCTCCCCGCCATAGAGGAGCTTCCTCAAAGCCCGCTCTCCTATAACGAGACGGAGAATTCCATCGTAATTGACGGAAGTGATACACACATTGTATTTGACAAGCTTTCCGGAACCTTCACGGAATACAAGACTCACGGCTGCAGCTACCTCACAGGCGGAATGGAAACCTTCCATCGAGCTGCCACCGGTATCGATGAAGGTTGCCGTGACTTTAATAACTACTACTATGACTGGAAGAAGCTGGGCATCGACCACCTTTGCAAAAAAATAACCCATACCGAGATTTCCGGCACAGGCAATGAGGTACTTATTCGCGTACGGGCTGATTTTTATCCCGAGGATGCTTCCAAAGGCTCCGCGTCCTTATTCCATACGGAGACATTATACCGCATAGATGTAAGTCACCTAACAATTACCAATGAAGTTGTAAACCGCTGTGATATCGATACCCTGGCACGTATCGGTTTATCCTTCCGTCTTGATAAGTCCTTCCGTTCTCTTTCCTGGTACGGCAAGGGTCCCTTCGAGACCTATTCCGACCGAAAAGATGCGGCTATGACCGGCTCATTTACATCCACCGTTTGCGACCAGCACGTGCCTTTCTTACGTCCCTGTGAGTGCGGTGGTCACGAAGACACCCGTATTATGACTCTGTCCGATGGTTCGCACGAAGTTCAGGTTACAGGCCGAAATGATTTCCACTTCAGTGCACTTCCGTACTCCTTAGAGGAATATCAGAATGCAGAGTATGATAATGACCTTCCCAAGGTTTCGACGGGCACCTGGCTGATAGTGGATTCCGTGCATGCAGGCCTCGGAGGCGATACGGGCTGGTTTAAAAACATTCATCCAAAGTATCGGATTCCCGCCGGCAAGTATTCCTACGAATTCACCTTTTTGTTTCAATAACAAAGTTTCTTAGTACATAAAAAATGCGCAGTTCCCTTAGGAATTGCGCATTTCTTTATTCTATGACACAGGCCTTAGCGATTTCTTCTTTGTAATTTTTTTGAATCAGAACATAGGGAAGATTGTTTTCTATACATCCCTCTTCGAAGAATCGGTTATCCCGCTTTACCTGTTCCCTGTTGCAGTAATCATCATAGATTCTGTGCTCTATACAGGAAGCATTTTGCATTATATCTTCGAAATGGGAATCTATGTATTCGTCACTTAGGCAAATGCAGATAAATCGGATATGTTCAAGATACTCTTTTGCAAAATCCTTCTTAAAATCAAAGGGAACGTAACAGCCTTCCATAATCAGATTCTGTTCGTTCTCGATTGCGGTCTTTATCATCTCCGCCGTAATGGGCCACAAGTACTCTGTCAGCAGATCATCATCCTCCGGTGTGAGAATCGTGTTGCCGCTTCGAATCAGTCCCATCTTAATATGATCCTGTGAAACATAAGGATATTTGTATCGTTCCAATAATTGCTGGGCAAGATTCGTCTTGCCCGTGTGGGAAGCTCCCGTAATTATAATAACCATGTACCAACTATCACTCCATATAGAAACCACAGGCAGGCAGCGTATAGGATTTCACCTGATTGCCAAAAAGGTTCATCATCTCATACGGAGCCTCTCCGTTTTGAACAAGTTTCCATGCTTTTTTTACCTCAATCGCATAATCAACGGGAACCATATACGCATCATGGGATGCATAGATGCAGTCGTATGCATCTTTAAGGGCTATCAGCTTATCAAGGGAAGCTTCATACTGCTCCGGACACCGCTTTGCTCCAAACATGTAGATGTGGCCTTTTTGCACGGAATCCCCGGCGTATAAAGCCCGATTCGTAACATCCAGTATGGCAATGCTTCCCTGTGTATGACCCGGAATGTGAATGATTCGAAGAAGCCTGCCACCCAGTTCGATTTCATCTCCGTCAAGGACCGGCACCAAAGTCGTATCGGGAAAGGCATTTTTAAGATTGCAGGCCTCGTAATCGCCGGGATGAATGTAGATTTCCTTAAAGCTGCCCGTTCCGGAGGTATGGTCTCCGTCCCCGTGCGTATTTAACAAAATGATCGGCTTGTCCGTAAGGCCTGCTGCAAGAAATGCCGCATTTTTTGAATTCACGCCGCTGTCAATAAGCACTGCTTTCTTCTCTCCAATCAGGAGGAAAAAGCGAACAAACCCATCCTCAAATCTATAAGTATTTTGGTCCATCTGTATTACATCAGCCATGATTCTCAGTGTTCTCCCTTCTTCTATGCGAAATCAATCAACATATCCGCGGCACGTAACATCAAACGTGTAGCCCTTACAATCCCTGCTCAATTTGGGAACAAGCTGTCCGGCGATATTCTCGAGTCCAAAATGCGCAAAAATTCGAATGTCGGCAGCGTTTATCGCATCAACATAGTCGGCTATTGTTTCTTCCGTAGCCTCATCGAGGCAATCAAGCTCCAGTATTTCCCGCGTTTCAAACGGTACATCAATATAGAAACGGTCGTCGGGCTCTGTAAAAGCCTGAATCGGTTTCATATCACTTGCTTCATCCATACGCAGGAGACCAATAAATACAGGTGCAGCATCATACGGTCTGCTTTCTGACCAGGTAGGCCATTCATCACGCACATAATAACCGGCATCGGGATCATACGCTCTGTAAGCATCCATGGTCACGTGTGTCCCGGTAATAACATACGGAGTATTATCAAATATCAGACTTGCCTTTTCCTCAGGGTCGCTTTCATAGTTGTTGATGTTATGAACTCTTCCTTCATGTACGCATCGCGGGCATATATGAAAGAGTTTTCTTTCCTTTTCCGGATCGGATACTTTCTCCATCATGACGTTCATATAGAAGGGAGCTCGTTTTGAACACAGGGTACAAGCATCAATATCCTTATTTTCCACAAAAAGTTCATCATAATATGCAAAAGGGGCAAAAGGAAAATGCGGAAGCCCCAGAATCTCATATAACCTTCCAATCACATTGACATGGCTGTTTAGTTCAAAGGTGATAGCAATCGGCGCTCTTTGAAATACGGTTTCTACGATGAAATACTCTTCCTCCGTGCTGAACGTATACTCGCTTCTTTTCGCAAGGAAATAAACCTGCTTGTCGTACACAGCCTTACTGCTAAGTCGACGTCTTTCAAAGAGCAGGTATTCACTGCCGTAATAACAAACATATTCCACATCGCCCTCCTTGCCAGTAAGGGGCATAGTCAACAGGAAACAATGATCCTGATTCCCTTTCCCGAAGCAAAACAAGGGCCTGTGAAGTGCTACGATTTTATTTAGATTCAGTTCTGAAAAAGCTTTCATTGAACAGCCTTCCATTCATAAATCCATCTGGTATCCGCACCGCAGGCGCAATAGAAAATGCCTATCTGATCTCCTACATTGCCACCCTTTCCAAGCGTGCCGATTACGGTGAATTCCTCCCCTTTAAGCTCTCCTTCGCGGGAGGAAGCATCTGCACAGGCATTGCCTTCCTCGTCCTCAAATTTGGGTCTTCCGCTGGTCGAGCCAAAATGAACATCGGGGCTTTCCGTCTTGTACCAGCCGGAAGCATAGAAATAGTGATCGGTAACATCGCTTGTTGAAACACTTTGATGTAAGTAAAATTCCTGATCCGGATAGATAATGGACGGCGGTGAATCAAATGTAGCGGTAAAGGTAGCTTTCTCATAATAATCCATATCGCCTATGTATTCATCTACATAAATATGGCTGTTCTCGGAAGCTGAGAAAGTGGTTCTGTATGCCTCTGTCAGTGCATTCTCCTTGGTTTCAACTTCCGTGGAAACCAAAACCCATGCATATTTTTGTTCTTCCTCGGAATTCTTATCATCGGAATTCTTATCATCCGCCTTATCTTTATTAAGATCCTTGTCGTAAATCATCTTAACTGCCTCTATGACAGCCTTTTTGCCTTCATGGTTATTCTTTTGGCTGATAAAGGTTTGTACGAGATCGGCAATCATTTCATTCTGTTTTTCAACATTTCTTGTACCGAAGATGGTGTAAAGATGCTCCGGATCCGAACCACCCAAGAGTTCAATCACTTGATTTCTTATGTTCATAAGTCTGGAAAGTCGGAAGGTTGCATCGTCTTTTGAGTCAAAGTCATTCTTGCCTCTGGTCATAAGCTTTACATCACCACTGTTAAACGACTTAATAATATTCTGATACTCTTCCTCTTTTGCCCTAATGAGGTCGTCCTTCGCTTTTCTTGTTTCGAACTGCTTTTTAAGGGCAGCTTCCGTCTGTCTTGCGAGCTTATCGCAAAGCTCCTCATCCTTATCAAGCTCGGACATGGAGATTTTGTTCACTTCGCAATATTCCTTTTTGGCATTGATAAGAAGCTGTGTATATGCACCTCGCATCTGAATCATCAGACTGTCCCAGTCCGGGGTATCACTGTAACCTGCAGCGGACTTGCCGGAATATGCTTCATAGGCCAGTTCCACTTCGGAATCTGTCCAGATATTGACACTCATGTCCACGAGTGCGGCCGTCATCTGCGTATATTTAACAATCGGGATATTGCTGACAACCGATTGGGCTATATGCTCGGCGGCTCCGCCCAAATCGCCCTCTTCAATCGCAATATATAACGCTTCGGGGATGGAACCAACCGCTCCGGGAACGTAACTTTTGGCAATATCGTTCCAATGATCGCAGCATTCACTTACCACAAGGTCCGCAATCTTGGAGGAAAATGCCGTAATATCGCCGTCCTGTGCCGCATTGAGCAATTCGAGCCCGCTCAGTCCGTACCCTGCAAGTTTCGTATTCTTTTGAAAGACCTTGGACTCAAGAGAAGTATCCAGGCCGTTCACCGTTCCACTCAGTTCGCTGACGAAATCACGTACCAGCTTGCCTCTCAGGGTTTCGTCCGTAATTCCAAGCTCCTCATAGATGGAATTGGCAGTCTCCGCGATAATATTTCCGCTACGAATCATTTCATTGACGCGTTCCTCCTGCATCACTTCGTAGGTCGCGAGCTGTTCGGCAAACTTGTCGGAAAGCTCCTCGTCCGTAAGTTTCTTTTTGCCAAAGAGCGAAAAATGATATGTATTAAATTCAAGCTTTCCCTTGCTTAACTTTTCAAGATTGGGCTCAATATAGTATTCCTTATCGCCGCAATAATATACGCCTACCCATTTGTCAAGGTCCACATCCTCTACCTTCTCGTCCAGAGTAAAGGTAACGGTCGCCGGTGTGTCAAAGCGGGGATTCTCATAGCCTTCCGCCAAAATCTCCATGCGGCCGTCCTGTTTCCTTACGGTTATCTCTGTACCTTTTTCAAAATTATCCGTGGAAATCCTGACTTTGCAGTCGCCATCTCTTGCCGTCAGACTATTGTCTTCCTTCTCTTTTCCACATCCGTACAGCACAAGTCCGGACAGTAGAATCAGGCTGAATGTGAGTAATTTCTTCATACTTAATCCTTTCACGCAATGTATTTCTTTACCCATTATACCTGAATCAGGCCAAAAAGAACAATATAAAGCTCATTACATAGCAATATATCTGAAACAGAATGAAACTGCATGCTATAATCCGGAACGGGGAATGCGTTCCGAGGATATGAAAATGCTGTGCGAATTTACATTTGGATATATTTCTATTTTATGGAAAAACTGTCCCGGCTGCTGATGGTCATATGAAATTCGGCTGAGAACTTAGGGAGCGGCAATCTGTACTTTTCGGCAAGAGCCGGTCCGCAGGCATTAGAGCCCACTCCCGCCATTCTGTAATCCACGCACAAGATGTTGCTTTCGCTTTTTACAAGGTCAAAATTATGTCTTTTTGAGGCAAGTTCCTCCTGCGTATACTCCGAAGCATTGAAGGAAAGTCCTTCCTTGGAAGTAAAGGTAATCTCTGTTTCGTCATCCGTTACACATACATACTTGCAGCCAAAATGCGAGGAATTCTCCTGAGGCTTGATGTAATCTTCATGCATATCCCGGATTTCAGCCTCAAAATTGCCCATATAGCAGGCCTCGTGCTTGTCAATGTAGCTTTCCGTAGGTCCGTATCCGTAATAGGAAACCTTAGTAAAACGCTTAGGCATAAAAAGGCGGATTCCAAACCGAGGCAAAAAACTAACCTTGTTGCCGGTTTCCACCTCACAATATATATCCATTCCCTGATTCGAAAGACAATATACCACATTCATATACGCAATAGGCTGATAAATACTCCAGCCGAAGGACTGCTTCCGGCGGATTTCAACGCCGCCGTCGGTTTCTAAAACCTTTACCTCATAGCCTTTTACAACATAATCATTAAGATGTGCTCTGTACCAGTCTCCCCGCATCGTGTCATTATCAATCGGTGCACGGAAAAAATTGAAATTAAGGGGCGCATCAAGCAATTCCCTGCCGTTATGTTTGATGGAATCAAAGCAGCATTTCCTGCGGTCATAGCTATAGCGTAAGGTGCCAAAATCCACGTCGATACGCAGTGCTTCTACACTTATCTTACCTGTTGCTCCGGCGTTCCGATTCTCTGCCTGCTTCTCTTTCTCGTAAGGCTTCTCCGTAAAAAGTTCTATCTGTTCAAAGCATATTTCATATCCTTTTTTGCAGTAGCTTAAGTCCTTTTTGGCGACAAAAACAAAGCGGATATAAGCAGCTTTATCGTTGTATTCCAGGACTTCCGGTACCTTCACCACCGTTTTCCCGAGGGGCGCGATGTCAAACTTCATGTGCTCGCTCTTTGTGCAGATGCCATCGAAGGAGATTTCATAATAATAATCCATAAAATCGCCTGCTTTGCAATGACACAGGAAACTCTTAAAGATAAATTCCGTCGCTGTCTTGCCTCTTGTGACACGAATCGGCCGATAGACCTGTTTCAGTTCCAAAAGGCCGGTATGCGGCGTTCTGTCGGGAAACGTAAGTGCATCCATGCAGAAATTATTGTCATGATGGCGTTCGTTAAAATCACCGCCATAGCCATACTTTACTTTGCCATCCGATGTTTTACCCAAAATAACGGCATGGTCGCTCCACTCCCATACGAAACCACCGCAGAATCTTTCATTCGAATGGAATGCCTTATGATAGTCCTCCAAATCCCCGGGACCGTTTCCCATCGCATGACAATACTCGCACAGAAGGAAGGGGCGCTTCTCAGACTTATTCTCCAAAAAACGGTTCATATCCTCCGGGGAGGTATACATCTCGGAAACAACATCCAAAACCTCGTCCGAAGTATCATCGAGTTTATGCGTACTTTCGTAGTGAAGCAGTCTGGTATCGTCAAGGTTCTTAACCATTCTGCCGGCCGCCTCCATGTTGGTACCATATCCGCTCTCGTTTCCAAGGGACCAGAACACAACACAGGGACGATTGATGTCTCTTTTTACAAGGCTCTCCGAGCGATCCAGGATAGCTTTCCGAAAACGCTCATCCGAAGCAAGCATGGCGATTCCGCTGTACCCGTCAGACCAGACCCATCGGAAATCGTTATAGACCTCGACGCAGCCATGTGACTCCATATCCCCTTCGTCAATCACATACAGGCCGTATTCATCACACAACTTATAGAACAACGGGGAATTCGGATAATGTGACGTTCTTACTGCATTCACATTGTGCTGTTTCATAAGCACGATATCCTTCTTCATTTGCTCCACCGTGCAGTAAAATCCGGTATCCGGATAGCTGTCATGTCGGTTCACGCCCCGGAATTTAACGGGAACGCCGTTTATTTTTACGACGCCCTTCTCAATTACAATATCGCGAAAGCCTACTTTTTCGCCGATGCATTCTTCTCCGGCCATGATTTTGAGAGTATAGAGCGAAGGCATCTCGGCAGACCAAAGCATAGGCTTGTCCACATGCATGATTCCCATGTCCCCGGCACACACCTTCGTCGTAGCAACCATTCTGCCGTTTGAATCAAAAAGCTCAGCCTTAATGTCGATTCCCGACACGGTCAGTTCGAGGTCCGCTTCCGTCTTCTCTTTATTTAAGATTGTTTTTATCACATAATCCCGTAAACGCTTCTTCGGCCGGCTGAGCACGTACACATCACGGAATATTCCGGACATACGGTACTTATCCTGATCCTCAAGGTAGGTTCCGTCGCACCATTTCAGGACTGCTACGGTTATTTTATTCTTCCCGGGCGCCAAAAAGGATGTGATATCAAACTCGGACGTACAATGGGATACCTGCGAATATCCGACAAAGCGGTCATTGACATAAAGATACAAGCAGCTGTCCACGCCTTCGAACACCAGAATTCTATCCTTTTTGTCAGGGGTATACTCATAGTCTCTGTAATAGATGCCCACCGGCGTTTCATCCGGGACATAGGGCGGATCAAACGTGATGGGATATGCGATATTTGTATACTGCGGTTTATCGTACCCATGAAGCTGCCAGTTGGATGGCACGGAAATGGTATCCTTGGGAAGTACTTTGGTAAATTCATCCTCTAAATCGATTACGCTGTCAAAATAACGAAAGCCCCAGTCTCCGTTCAGAAGTTCAAAGCATGAGGATTCCTCTCTGCCTGCAAAAGGATCCTGTCCCTCGGAAAAAGGAATAAAGTATGCGTGTTTATCGAGCGTATTAACGTGCAGCTCATTAGGGTTCTCATGGTAAATCATTTTGCTTTTGGCGCTGCCACGGGATGCTATATCTGCTAAGTTCATCTTTCAAGCTCCTCTCATCAATAAATTCCTATAAAGGAAATGGCCGGTTCCATTCTGCTGTCCGTAACGGTGATACGAATCGCATCCGTTACCGTCGGGGCAAGTGCTACGATTTTCTTATGGCCGACCACGGTTCCTTCATATAATGTCTTAAATTTCCCGGCAACACGTGCTTCTACCTTAAAGCTTTCGATTCTCTGGCTAAAATGAATATCCTCTTTCAGTACAATGAATGTCAAAAGGACCGGTTCCTTCCAACGGGCAGTGAGATGTGTTTCATCGTACCTCTGTCCCCAAAAACGGGTTTCATAAGTATCTTCCCGGATGTTCTCAACTCCGGTTCCGTTTGAGGCAATGACCGCTTCTTCCATCAGGTTATTTTTGAAAGCCTTCTTAAGAAAAGCTCCTATTTCTTTTAATCTTACACAATCATTCTCATGGAACAGACCTTCCGGTGTGGGTGGTATATTCAATAAAAATGTTGCATTTCCGCCAACGGAATTTATGTAAATATGCAGAAGTTCCTCCAAATCTCTTACCTTATCGTCTTCATACGCATGGTAGAACCAGCCTGGGCGAATCGAAGTATTGACCTCCGCGGGGTACCATATAAGGCGTTCTTCATTCTGTAGAATTTCCCTACTGCCCAAATCCTCATCCCTGGCATCCACTCTTCTTTGGCGAAACTCTTCGCTATCCTCCTGCTGGCTTTTTTCCGCGATGATTTCGCTGTCCTTGGCACGTTCCGGCACTACGCTCCATTCAGCCACTCTGGTGTGCCCGGCTTCGTTTCCGCACCACCTTACATCCGGACCGCACACGGAAATGCACGCATTCGGCTGGAGTTCACGGATTTTCTGATAGTATCGCTCCCAGTCATAGTATTGCTTTTTGCCGTTCGGACCTTCTCCGCATGCTCCGTCAAACCATACTGAGAAGACGTCGCCATAACCGGTCAGAAGTTCCGTAAGCTGGCAGATAAAGAAGTCATCGTATTCCTTGCCCCGTCCATAGAGCTCACAATTTCGATCCCAGGGCGAAAGATAAACGCCAAACTTTATTCCATACTTTCGGCAGGCCTCGGAGACCTCCTTAACCACATCGCCCTTTCCATCCTTATAAGGGGAAGCAGCGACCGTATGCTTCGTGTATTTGCTGGGCCACAGACAAAAACCATCATGATGCTTGCAGGTCAGAATCAGGCCCTTCATTCCGGCTGCCTTAATGTTTACAACCCATTGCTCCGCATTGAGTTTCACAGGATTAAATATTCCGGGGTCTTCCGTTCCGTCTCCCCACTCTTTATCCGTGAAGGTGTTGACGGTAAAATGCACGAATGCATAGAATTCCAATTCCTGAAACCGAATCTGTCGCTCGGTCGGTACTACCGTTATTAATTTTTCATCCTCTGTAATCAAAAGTGTCCCTCCTCCTGTAAGCGGGTTCTAAAATACCCGCTATTATGAGATTACTATAATTTTCTTTGACGGTTCTGTCATTAAACAGTATTATGGTTATATAACAATATGAATATTGAGGTGATAGTGTGAAAAATGCAGGCATTTTTCACGCGACACTTTGTGTCGCAATCCGTAGCAGCTTCGCTGCAATGCAGTGAAGGGCTAAATATACCGGATTGCGAAATGCGGGGATTATTTTGTTTTATTGTGATTATCCTATTATAGGCGATGAAAGAAATCTTCCGTTATATCTTATTAATATGGGCTTGCAGCATTGTCAGGAACATATCATAAGAAAAAACGGGTACCCCTGTCCTCAAATACTGTTCTGTACAAGAGGCAGTGGTACCCTGATTATTGACAATATTACGCACCTTATACTCCCATATACCGCGATTTTTCTTCCGACGGATTACCCGCATGAATACTACCCCAATGAAGAAATCTGGGACATTCACTGGATTGTTCCCGGTGGGGATGCCTTGCCGGGTTTACTGTCACAGTTTCATCTTACGGATGCAGCCGTATATAAACTGACGGAAACGCATGCACTGGAAACCATTTTCCGTTCCATGCACGACTCGATCCGTTCGGATTCCCTGTACGGAAATTACCGGGCATCGGGATATTTGTATGATTTTTTAATAGAATTTAACAGACTCATTTCGCACAAGGACAATGCATCCATCCATAATCCTGTCCTGATTAAGGCCATCGATTATATAAACATGCATTTCAAGGAATCGATCGGCATGGACGAATTGTGCGGCCTGTGCAATATAACAAAACAGCATCTGTGCCTTTTGTTTCGTACTTCTCTTAATACACGCCCTATGGAGTATATTGCCAAAAAGAAGCTTCAGTATTCGAAGGAATTGTTAATTAATTCCCAAGACACCATCGAAGAGATTGCATATGAATGCGGATTCTGCACTTCCAGCTATTTTTGCAAGTTGTTTAAACGCTATGAAGGCATTTCTCCTACGCAGTTCAGGCGTACCATATCGTCCTAAGGTCTATATTCCCAATACCTTCATACGCTCTCTTCCCACATTTAAGGCATTGGCATAATCAAATTCCCAGATTTCCCTGTAGCCGTATGACATGGCTTTTTGCACCATTTCATCGAAAAGGCTTTCAAATTCCGCATCGTCTTTGGCAAAAACAAGCTTCCAGGAATAGCTCGTAATAACATTTCCACACTGGTTACGAATCGTAACAAGTTCGGGACTTTCGTATACATTTACGATTTTCGTAGCAGGGGTGATTCCCAATTGATTGTGTTCCTGCACATAATCCATAACGCTTAAGGAATTGTAGTCATACATCCACTCCTGCTCGATTTCATGGCGGTCCAGTTTTTTGACGGATTCCCATCGGTCGTAATAATAGAGGTAACCGCGTTCGTCTTTTTCGGTTTCCGCTACCGGTGTGAAATTAAGCTGACATACGCCGCCTGCCCATGTTCCAGTGCCCCACTCCTCCGGGATTTCAATATCCCCGTTTTTAAGGAATGCGTTATAACCGAATTCGGTAAGCACGGGACCTTCGTCCGTAGCTTCCCATGTCAATCCCTCCGGGCCTGCCGTTGCCTGATTTCGTGCCGCACAGGCTGCATAAATTCCTTCACTGGAATAGAGCCATTCAATAAAGTCTACAATACGCTCGGGATCCTTCGCCTTACTTCCCGCACAGACCACCACGTCTCCGGAGCCGAATGCATTGGCACCATAGCTTACTATCTGCTCATCTTCAATCGGAACAAACATGAAGGCCTGACCCTTGCTCATATGTTCCTCCGTATTATATGCGGACTGACCGAGCCACGGCCACGGCGAAAAAAGAATCTGGCCATCCTGCGTTTTTGCAAAGACATCCGAATAATTGTTAAGCGCCGAATCCGGGTCTACAAGGCCCAATTTATAAGCCTCATTGTAGAATTTCAGGGAACGATAATAGAGAGAATCCTTGTCGAGGATATTCTGCACATGCTCTCCTGAGTAATCTATAAGGGCAAAGCCCAGCTCGTCATAACCATAAAAACAGCAGGGTTGCTTGGCAAACGTGGACATGTTCCCGTCCCAATCGGAAAACATGGAAAAAGCGTAAGTGGGCTTGCCGGAATCACTTTCGGGGCAAAGCTCCTGCATCTTCTTCAGAAGCGGAAGTAAATCCTCCAGTGTGGCAATCTTAGGGGATTCCAGTTCCTTATACAGGTCATAACGAACATAAACTCCATAATCGGGAGTATCAGACTCACTGGGAGTAAGTGGGCCTTCCGTGGATATGCTCGTGGGAATCCCATAGACAGAGTTTTTCCTCTTCTCATTGAACGGTTCGTTCAGGTTGGCAATGGCACTCTCGTAATGAAGCAGCTCACTGTGCTGGTCAAGATACGGGCGCATATCGAGAACCAAGCCTGCATTCACCATATCCTGGAGCTGGCCTCCGGTATTGGAGCAAATAATCAAATCTCCGATATTTCCGGCAACAAAACGGTCGCGAAATGCAGCATCCCCGTTGCTGGATACGTTGGGTGCAATGATACTCAGTTCCATATTGAATTTGTCCTTCACAATTTGGGCAAACCAGCCGGCTTGAATTCCCTCGTAATTGGCCAGAGAATCATACACGGTAATGGTAAGAAACTCGGAATAATTCTTCTTTTTGGAACCATCATTGAGACCGCAGCCCGCGTTCAAAAAAAGAAGTGCTGCGACCAGGAAAAGACTTAAAAATTTAGCTGTAATACTGCTCTTTTTCATTTTGGGCCTCCTTAGGGAGAAGCATCTTTCGGTTATGAGTTTATTGTATCAGATAATAAGTACAAAACATACTTTAGTCTTGTAGCAATTCACTAATTTTTCATGTATAATTTTGTGTGCCCGTTTAGGGAATAACACCGTAAACATGACATATTCGCGGAGGTTTCCATGGAAACAGTATTTTTTGCCGATGATGAGCAGGCAATTCGTGACGGTTTAAAAGTGATTATCAATTGGGAAGCATTGGGCTTTCACATCGTCGGGGATGCTGCCAATGGTGAGGATGCACTGCAGCAGATTCTCGCCCTTCGTCCCAGCCTGTGCATTCTGGATATTCGTATGCCCAAAATGCATGGTTTGGAAGTAATCAAGATTCTGCGTGCCCAGGGTTACAATGGACGGATTATCATACTCAGCGGCTATTCCGACTTCAAATATGCCAAGCAGGCCATTCGCTACAATGTAACGGATTACCTCACCAAACCCATTGATGAGGAGGAACTGCAACGTATCGTTACGCAGCTTTATGCAGAAATTGCCAAAGAGAATACCAACACGAAGGTACTCTCTCACTATCGTGCGAAAGCTCGCCGCGAGATTCTTGAAGACCTTATGATGGGCACCGCGGATATTTCTCTCCTTGACCTGAGTGAACTGGGTCTTGTTTCGGATGTCTATCAGGTAGTTATTTATGAAGAATTCCGTGGTGGAGAGTCCATGCCTTACCAGCTTGCCGATATGCTCAACATGGGCACGAGCGGCAATTCTTCCCTGGATCATTTCGTCACGGGAGGCAAGAATGTCCTTCTTCTCAAGGGAGATTTTGCCCTTTCCCGATTTAACCATTTCGTATCCCATTACAAGACTACGCCACCGCAGAAGAATTCCCCTATGGATACTTTCTTTTTTGCCTACGGTTCACCGGTCAACACACTGTCTTCCTTACCGCTTTCCTATAATCAGGCCAAAAAGCTTCTGTCCCGCCGATTTTTCTGTGAAAGAGGCCAGCATACTTTAGGGTATACCGATCTCCCCGCTTTCGATAGCAGCATCGAGACGCTGAATCCTGCACGTATGGATTACTTCTGCGACATAATCACGGACTACATTCAGGCGTATAACCGCAAGATGATTACCGCATCCCTTGAGGAGGTAACCGCGTACTTAAGCGAAGTAAGTGATGAAGTCACTTCCATATATTTGTTTTTGACAGACCTCTTCCTTCGGATTAAGGAGAACATCCGTCATAACTATGCGACGATGGAAATACCGGTTCCCGGAAATACCGAAATAATTGAGATTATCAAATCCAAATGCTATCTCTATGAGATTATTGAATACCTTGATGAACAGTTCGAACTAATCATGAATTCCATCGGCAATTCCAATCGCGACAGTATTTTGGATGATATTCTTTATTATATAGCTCACAACTATTGGAATAATCTGAAACTCGAAAGCATCGCACCTCTGTTCGGGTACAATGCTGCTTACCTCGGCAAGATTTTCTCAAAGACGGTGGGTGAGAATTTCAACAACTATGTGGACCATATCCGCATTAATGCCGCCAAGGCACTCATCGTTGAAAACCGCCTTAAAATCTACGAAATTGCCGAAAAGGTCGGTTATAGGAATGTGGATTACTTCCACAAAAAGTTCAAAAAATACGTACACGTATCTCCCGCCGAATATCGTAAAACAGTCCTTGAGGAACAGGGACTCTCCGACGACGGAAGTTTTGATGAATAATTGCCCCTTACTTTTGGGCCACGCTGCCACCGTCCGCTTCCAGCTTTCGGAACATAGGGAGTGCGAATCCACACACGGTAAACATGACGACCATAGGCCCAACAAACAGACCTACCGTTTGGGTCTTTGCATTCCACAAAAACAGCACTATTTCAAAGAGCAGGACGAGCCACATAAGCAGCGTCCGACCGAAGAACTTCATGCTGATACGGAATCCGTTTCTAAGGTGATTCATCATCTTATTCTCATATCTGGCCGCCAGAGGGAATGCAAGCGGCAGCATAACCATACCGATCACCAAGGTGAACACACCCAGCACAAAGAATGCAACAATTCCCATCTGATGGGACAAAACATAAAGTTCCGTGTAAGCTGCAAGAAATACCAGAATGGCGAAGGCTCCCATCGGAACACCCTGTCTGAAATTTTCCTTAAACCCGCGGAAAAACGGCTTAAACATATACCCTTCCGTATCATCTACCATCTTAAGCAGAATCGAGCAGGCGCTGATCGTTGCCGGTCCAAACGTAATAAGGGAAATCAGACAAATTGCGTAAAATCCGTTCATCCCACTAAGCTGTGCCAAAAAGAATCCTAAGACGGCAGGCAGTCCTCCCGTTATAAACCAACAAAAATTCAAGACAATGATATCCCATAGTCTCGCTATAAACTGATACAACTTCCCATCCGGGCTAAAAAATCTCATACATTTCTCCATTTACAAAGGGACCTTCGGAGTCATCCGAAAGTCCCTTTCAAAATCATTCCAAACCTATTATACAACTCTATTGACGGGATTTGATATAATCCTGTTCCGCTTTGTAACGGGCATCACACTGTCCTTTTGCCCACTCTACAATATCCGCATAGGACTTGGTGTTACCGTCGGAGCCGAACTTATTGGCCTTCTCAATCATATCATCGATGTATTTCTCGCACTCTTCTTCTGTGGAGGAGAGAATTGCATTCCAGCATCCTGTACATACAAGTGCATTCTTGGCACCGGTAATCTGCTTGTAGGTTGTCTTTAAGTCGGTAGGCATGTTATCTGCCTTGTCATGGATGGTAAGGTATACTGCATAATCGGTAGACTGCAGGTAGCTTTCGGCATCTGCAATAGGCTTTCCTGCCTGCTTGCTTGCCCAATCAATCCAATTCTGTTCAATCTGGCTGGTAGCCTTGGCAGCTATCGTACTTGCCCAGTAATCGCTGTTGAAACGCTCGCCGGACTCAGGATTAATACTGTTACCACTCCAGGTTACGATGTTCATCTCATTGGTTCCCTGATTAAACTGCATGCCGTTGTACGCAGCAAACTCATCGGGCAACTCATAGTAAATTGTAGCATCATAGCTCTTTCCGTCTGCGGTGAACTTACCGTCACTTACTGCGCTTTCGGCAACAATGTGCTCCGTGCCTTCGTCATCAACATAGGAGTAAAGGTTACCGTAGAACAAAGACTGATCGTTGTGAAGAGCTGCACCGAGTTTGGTGAAGTAGGTCTTACCGTTTTCATCGTAATCCCAGCAGAGACCTTTGGGGCCGTACTCGGTGGAAAGTCTTCCTTCGGGTGTATACATCCAGTTAAGAATCTCAAGAACCAAATCCGGGTACTCCGTGTTGGAACCTACAGAGAATACCTGGCTGGAAAGACCGGAATCGGACAAGCCGTATACGATGGTATTTGCTTCGGTAGGAACTAAGGAATACATACCTTTACCGGCGGAAGTATTCTCTTTGGTATTATAAGCGATGGAGCCTGCATAGTTAAATAAGGAGAAGAATACTCGGTCAGCCTTTACCTTACTTACAGCTTCATCATAGGTCTGTGTGGATGAGTTGGGATCCAGAAGACCTGCACGATATAACTTATTTAAGAAACGAACCATTTCAAGGAAAGGACCGTTCTTGTTAAGGATGTCATAGTATGTACCATCTTCATTGTCATAAAGTCCGGCAACATAATCTCCTTCCAAGCCGTAATAAGCCTGAGCAAGGCACTTTGCATACATAACCATGTCACCGTCCCAGTCCGGCCATAAGCTCATTGCGTAGGTTTCCTGACCGTTCGCATTGGTAGGATAAACCTCCTTCATCTTTACGAACAAATTGTAAAGGTCATCCAGCGTATTGATTTCCGGGGAACCTGCTTTTTCATAAAGATCCCAGCGGATATCCCAGTTATAGAAGAAGTTCTCAATACCGTCTGCGGTAGTAGATACCCCTCCTGCAAGAGCATAAGCCTTACCATCGGCTGCATACTTCTTCATTGCATTTAAGTTAACCTGGCAATTCTCTTTTACGTAAGGTGCATACGTATCAAGAATGCTGTCGGAGAACTCCAGTAAGTAACCTTTCTCTGCAGCCTTCTCATAAGTATCACCACCTGCGCCCCAAACAATGATGTCACCCATGTCGCCGCTCTGAAGATTAACTGCCAGCGTTACCTCATCTCCTTTGATAATGTTTAAAGTAACGCCGAACTTATCAGCCAGCATCTGGCCAAACCATCCGCCCTGAATACCTGCGAAATTGGCTCTGCAGGAAACTACATCGAGCTGAACGGGATCCCTTTGAACTGCGGCATCACCGCCACTTCCGGAATTACTTCCGCATCCGCCCAGCAATGCAACGCTTGCTGTCATCGTTAATGCAAGAACCATTGCGGACGCTTTTCTTAAAAACTTGCTTTTCATTTTTTTCCTCCTTATCATATCTGAAAGCTCCGAATTTATTCGGGACTTCACATGCTTAGCCTTTTACGGCCCCTAACATAATTCCTTCCTCAAAGTATCTCTGCATGAACGGATATACGATGAGGATTGGAATTATACTTACCATGGAAACCGTGTACTTCAAAACTGCGATGTTATCGAGCATAGCCTGGTCGGCAGCGGTAATCGTTCCGCCCGAAGACACGTTCTTTCCGAGGTTGGCAGCATAGTTTAGGTAATCGTATAAACGATGCTGCAAGGTCCACAAATTGGGTGAGGCCTTCATCAGAATGTAGGAATCCTGGAAGGAGTTCCAGTTTCCTACCGCGCCGAAAATCGTAATGGTTGCAATAATCGGTTTGGAAAGCGGCCAGATAATCTTTGTAAAAATCTTGTAGTAGCTTGCACCATCGATAAATGCACTCTCCTCCAGTTCAGCCGGAATGGATTCGATGTAGGTTTTTACCAGAATGATGTTATACGGAGCCACAATGGCAGGAATGATGTAAGCCATAAAGTTATTGGTAAGACCCAGCATACTCATGTTCATGTACCAGGGAATAATACCTGCATTGAAGTACATGGTAGCGACCAAAAGTCTGTACCAGATTTTCTTTTTCCAAAGTTCCTTCTTGGTCATTAAGTATCCCACGATACCGCTGGCCAAAACCATAAGTCCCGTAGCCAATACGGTACGAAGGGTTGTAATCAGAAAGGCCTGCCCCATTGTCGGAAGCTTGAATACCTGCATGTAGCTCGCAATGGAAAATCCTGCCGGAAGGAAGGTTACTTTTCCGGAAGCTACATTAATGGGATCTGAAATCGTGTTGATAAAAATGTAGTAGAACGGGAAAATACACGCCAGTGTAAATATGCCAAAAATCAAGTAGTTAAAAATATTGAAGATGATGTCCTTCGCCGTAAGTCTGTAGAGTCGCTTATGTGTTTTGTTATACTCTTTTTCAGCCTTCAGCTCGGCCTTCGCCTGCTCAGTCATATTTGCCATAAGTACTCACCTCCTTACATAATGCTTTCGCCGCGGATCAGCTTGGAAACGCCGTTCGCGAGGAAAAGAAGCACGACGCTTATTAAGGATTTCGTCATACTTATAACCGTGGAAAGAGGAACAAAGTCCGCATCACCGAGTCCTAAGTTATAAACATAAAGGTCAAGGACATTGATGAAGTCCATATTCTTGTTGTTACTGAATACGAGGTACTGGTCCATACCGTTTGACAGGATGTTACCGATACCCATAAGCAGTAATACAAAGAAAGTAGGAATCAGTCCCGGAACGGTTACATGCCACATCTTCTGGAATCGGCCTGCCCCATCAACGGTTGCGGCTTCGTAAAGCTCTTTGGAAATACCCGAAATGCCCGCAATATAGATAATTGCCGACCAGCCGATTCCTTTCCAGGTTCCCCAGAGCCACATCTTAAGCCATGTGTACTCAGGTCCCTCCAAAAGGAAATTGGTGTGGGTTCCTAAGATGTTATTTACCAAACCGTCTGTATTGAATAAGGCCAGTGCCAAAGAGTATACGAGTACCCAGGATACGAAGTTGGGAATCGTCGTGAATACCTGTACAATTCTCTTGAACCAACCTGTTTTTATCTCTGTTAAGAAAATTGCAAATGCCATAGGCAACCAGCTGGTAAGAATACCAAGGCCGGACATAACCAGGGTATTACGAAGCACCTTAATTACGTTTGCTCTTGTAGCCTGATCTGCAATCAGGGTTTTAAACCATTTAAGACCGACGAATTTGTTGAAATCCAAATCATCGCCGATGGAATAATCAAAAAATGCATATCTCCAGCCGTACAACGGTAAATAGGAGAAAATGAAAACAAGAATTAGGAACGGAAGCAAGATTAAAAACAGCTTATACTGCGATTTCATCTCAAACTTCTCTTCCGTCGTTTTTGGCAACAGGAACAACATTGCAAAAGATGCAAGTAAGTACACAATCGCCATGATACCGTACATCCAGAATCCCAAAGGTATGGAAGGTGCGACCGTATCAAACAGGTCGGTATTGACGGTTGCATTCAAAAGTCCCTGATAGCCTAAACTGTAAACAAGCAATAAACCAACAATTTCTACTGCGGAACCGGCAATTCCGATTGGAAGTCCCAGCTTTCGCATCTTGTTGTTACCGAGTGACATACATGCTGCAACACCTGCCAAAGCAATACCGATTAACAGTACAATCGATCCGGTCTGCAGGCCGTGAAACGCATTCGCCGGTAATTGTTCTACACGCAAATAGAACTTAACATCATTAACCAAACTGTCCCAGGAAACCGCGGTTGTGAATACAGACAGATTCTTGCTGATTTTGGCTGAAACACGTGCGGCGTTCATGGAAGGGAAGAAAATCATTACCAATGAAAGTAATGCGGCAATTCTTATGAACCAATAGGGAACTTCTGCAATTATTTTTTTGTTTGAAGTTTGTTTATTCATGCCAACCTCTTTTCAAAAGCCCCCTCCACTTGCATGGAGGGGACTCTGTAATTTCTTGAAAGAAGCTCTATTTATCAGTTCTTCTTTTTCTTCACAACAACTACTACAACACAAGCGATTACAGCTACAGCTGCAACAGCGATGATAACCCAAACGATAGGGTTGATGCCCTCAGCAGGTGCTTCTGCGGGTGCAGTGGTTGCTGCCTGCGTATCAGCGGGTGCGGGAGTTGCAGCAGCTGCCTCCTGACCGCCTTCGATTACTTCTACGGTATACTGAACTCCGTCATAGGTATCCCAGCCTAAAGCATAGAAACCGATGGTTGTACCGATACCATCAACTAAAATCTTCTGCTCAAGAGTACCATCGGGGCTAACAACAAAGTACTGTCCGTTTGCGTTGTTTGCACCACCCATTACTTCGGGCTCCTCAGAACCTGCCACCGTTACGTCCCAGGTAACTTCCTTGCCACCGAAAGCGTAGAATCTCTGGCTTCCGTCCGGGTTGGTTACGCAGATACCGTTTGCACAGTAATCGTTGAAAGCACCCTGAATACCGGAACCGTCATCAACTGCCTTGTAAGCAATCTTAAAGGTTACATACATGGTATCGGTGGTTACGGTGTATACAGCATCGGGTAATGCTCCGGGAGCATTGCCATACTTAACATCAGCAGGGAATACGGTTACGGGATCAACGGGAACGAAGGGTTCCTCTTCTTCCTGAGGACCTGCAAGTAATGCTTCAAAGCCACCTGCGGTTTTACCATACTGATTAAAGATTTCAAGGCGGAGATTTCCGTTCTCTTCAAGATCGCCGTAAATAAAGTTAACAGCTTCGCCGTTTACCTTAACATCGGAAATCTTGTAATTGGTGTCATGTACGTTGTAAGCACTATCTGCTACTTTCATATCAACAACGAATACACCGGCTTTTCCGGAACATCCTTCAGCGGACAAGGTGTATGTACCGTCTCCGGGTACTGCACAAGAGGGCTGAGGATCGGGGCTAAAGGACCAGTCTGCAGATGCCCAGAATGCATTGGCAGTGGTTTCAGCGGTAAGACCTTCCACCGTGAAGGTAACTTCGGTATTCTCAGCAAAATCCGTATCAAGCGTCACTTCTTTGCCTGCAGTAGCATCAACTACATAAGGTAAAGCGCTGGAATCTGCGATTTCGGGCATTCCGTTCGCGGTTTTGCCGTACTGGTTGTAGATTTCAAGGCGAAGGTTTCCATTCTCTTCAAGATCCCCATAGATGAACTTAACGTTTTCGCCGTTAACCTTAACGTCGGAAATTACATAATCGGTATCGTTGACGTCGTAAGCAGCATCTGCCACTTTCATATCAACAACGAATACACCGACTTTACCGGAGCAGCCTTCAGCCTTTAAAGAGTAAGTTCCGTCTCCGGGAACTTCTACAGAGGGCTGAGGATCGGGGCTCCAGGACCAGTCTGCGGCTGCCCAGAATGCATTGGCTGTGGTAGCTGCGGTAAGACCGGATACGGTAAAGGTAACTTCAGTCGTTTCAGCGAAGTCTGTTTCCAGATTGATAATTGTTTCTGCGGTATCATCTACCTTCGGTTCAGCTGCAAATGCAGTAACGGAAAGGGAGGTGATTACCAGTGCTCCTGTCAATACGGCAGTGAGCAATCTCTTTAACTTTTTCATTGTCGTCCTCCTCGACTTTGTGATTTTTTTGGTACGTACCAATCATAACAAAAGGAAAATACAGCAAACATTGTCAAAACTTTACCTGAAATACGCAAAAAATTAGTGCTCCCTTTCGAAAGCACTAATTCTTCACGTATTCAATATCTAATTATGAATGCATTACTTTTCTATCAGTTCAAAATTAATGGTAATGTTGTAAATGCCTACAAGGTCCTGTTTATCAAGGATAACGGGTCCTGCAATATCGCCCAGCACATTTTGCTTATTTCTGGCATCGTCGGGCACCTGGCTGACCCACTCATTAATTAAGTTCACGCGGGTACAATGCTTATCATCGGAACTGGTGTACGGAAGGCGGATCAGCTTAAGCTGCGTCTCGTTTCCGTCTTTATCTTTCACAATCACCGACTTAATGTCCAGAATGCATCCCGGGAAATTATCCTCGCCTGCATTTAAAGCAAGGGCGCCAAAAGAAAGTCCGTCATTTCCATTCGTAAAGTCAAGTCCTACGGAATACTCTCCCGCTCCTGTGACCACTACATCATGAGGAATGATACTTGCGGCACAGTCGTTCGGGGTGTAGGTATCGCCCACATTGTAGGAGCCGGCACCACCGCTCCACATAATATAAGCTACGGGTTCGGTATTGGTGAAGGTTTCACCACCCACTTCGAAATGATCGGGTGCTGCTTCCACATAACCGGCCATCTCCTCTTTAAGCATATCAATCCATGCATCTCCGGCCGCAGCCTGCTTCTCATATCTGTGTTCTGAGAAAACAAAAGCAAGTTCATCCGTAAGCATCTTGAGTGTATTCTTGTTGTAGGAATCATTGGTTGCCCACAAAACAGGAATATAGTTGTAAATTTCACATAAATCCAGTAAATAAGCGGTATATACATCCGAATTTTCAAGTGCAAGACTCGTCTTGGTTGAATTCAGATAAACCGGTAGTGCACCGTACTCGCCGATAATGATACCATAGCCCTGATCGGTAAATTTCGTCATCTTCTCAAGGCATTCCTCCATAACACTGAAGTCGTTCTTGATGCCCCATCGTGCATAGCAGGTCTGTGCTTCCTCTTCCGTTTCAGCCTGCTTGTCACCGCAATAGCTCCAAGGATTGTAGTAGTGAACGGATAGGAACAGCTTAGAAGTCGCAGTATCTTCCGGCATCTTAAATCTTGCATCACAGGTATTGTCAATATTGGTATTGTATCCTGCAAGCAGAAGGAAACGATCCGTATTATTACCGCCGGAAGCACGAACGATATCCACAAACTTCTGGTTAATTTCATTCGTCAGACGATACTGATCGTCTTTCGTAAGGGAACCGGAGGTCGGACAGTTGCTGTTATTGTTTAGGTCATCGCCCAGCTGTTCATTGGCCGATTCGAAAATAAGCATATCGGGGTAATCCTTAAAGTAATCCGCAATCTGCTTCCACATTTCTTCGTAAAGCGTCCATGCGGTATCAACGGTAGCCTGGTCGGAAGAGCCGAACATGGACCACCAACCGGAATCCCAGTGATCGTTCACAATAACGAACATCTCTGCATCCAGTGCATAATTTACAATCTCTCCGATACGGTCTAATAAGTCCGTACGAAGGGTGAAATCACCGTTCTTATAGTCAATGCAGTTCGCCCATGCTACCGGAATACGCAGGGTATCAAAGCCGTTACTCTTCATGCCCTGAATCATTTCGGGTGTCGTAATGGGCTGTCCCCAGGCAGTTTCAAAGGAAGAAACCTTGGTTGTCTTCGGATTTGCCCCGGAAAGAGTTGCTTCCATGGTATTTCCAAGGTTAATGCCGTTGCCCATATACTTGCTAACTTCCAAAGCGGTCATATTCTTAAAATTCATATCCGAAAATTTCGCGCCGTTTTTGCCATCCACAACAATCGGAGCCTTTGTGGGTTCTGCTACTGCAGGTTTCTCCCACTCGATTCCTGATATGGTAAAGGTAATAGTAATCTTTTTGGGGTCTGTTACGGTAGAGAAATTAGCCACATGGGTCGCAGTATCGGAATCAACTTCCGAAACGCAGGATCCGTCCCATGCATTGATCGGGTCGTTGGTATCAAAAATGCCTGAGCTCTTGATGGCAGACTTGGATTCCGTTTGCGTTACGGTAAGCTTAGTACCGTCCACTTCCACGGAATCGTAACGAATCTGAGCTGCGGTAATCGGGGACTGCTTTCCTTCCGCAGAGCCCATATCAAGTAAATAAATAGCGGTCAGATTATTAAGAGAATTTACTCCTGCCGCCACAGCTGCATCCGAAAGGTCCGTATCACAGTCAAAGGACACGCTGTACTGACCGTCCTTTGTAACAATAATGTGCTCACTTCCGGCTTCGTTTGCATAATAGTTATGGTCTGCATCGTTGTAGTAAACATTGACTGCAAGCTCCACATAATGTCCGTCAGCCGGCACCTCCTCCGTAGCACTCACCTTAGGGTTCGTAGTGTTATCCGGTGACACGCCCGCATCATTTCCGCATCCGGCAAGCAGCATAGAAAAGGTCATCACCGTAGCCATGCAGGCAGATATCACGCTTTTTCGCAATTTCATAATCGCTTCTCCTCGTTTTGATATTTCGACACGCGTCCATTTATCGTATCGTACATTCATCATAGCAAAGCAATTTTGAAATTATTACAGTCCTTTTTAGTCTTTGAATATATGAAAATTTTGTTTTTGGCGCCAAAAACTACTGTGCATTCTCCACGATGGGCGAAAGATGAATCGACGCACAAACCGTAGTTCCTGCGCCGGGGCGGCTGTCGATGGTAATGCCGTAATCCTCACCATAACTCATGCGAAGCCGTTGGTTGATATTGTAAAGGCCGATGCCGTAACGGTCATTGATATGTCCGGCGACCAGATTCCGGCGCATTTCACTCAGCGTTTCCTCATCCATGCCGCATCCGTTATCCGTAACATCGATGCATAAGCGTTCCGAGCCATTTTGATGTACATGTACCGTGATTTTTCCGTCCTCTTCCACTTCCTCAAGGCCGTGCAAAACCGCATTCTCCACAATAGGCTGAAGCAGCAACGGAAGCATTCGTACATGGTCCGGTTCGATGCCGTCCTCTATAATCAGTTCATAGTTTACACGATTGCCAAATCGAAGCTTCTGAATCTGCAGATAGGTCTCGATGTGCTTGAGTTCATTGGACAAGGTGGTATATTCGGTTCCCGTATTGCTTAATACATAACGCATGGACTGGCCCAGAAGGCGGATTGCCGTAGCGGTTTCCTTGTCTCCGGCGGCCAGAGCCTTCATACGAATCATTTCCAGCGTATTATACAAAAAGTGAGGATTAATCTGACTTGCCAGCATCTTAAATTCCATATTCTGCTGCTCGTTCAAAAGCTTCTGTTCCGCTATCTCATTCTCATACATCCGTGCATCGCGGTCCTTGATTCGTTCAATCAGTGTCTGCAGATCGCGATATGCCTCCGTCAGCTCATAGCAGCCCTCAAAATGTTTAAGATCGTAATCCTCCATACTTGCTTTGCTCATCTCGTCGCGAAGCGATCCCACCTGATGAACAATATCCGTTGCAAACACACGCATGAGAATGGCCGGTAGCAACATTCCCATTTCCACAAGCAGAATCATGAACAAAACGGTATGCAGAATCGCCTCATGGGCCGAAAGACTCAAGGTCGTGATGTGAATATACGAATCCGACTTCACCATGCCCAGGGTCGATACGTAACTAATATAGGAATCTCCCTGATAAGAAAGATTTCCTTTCATCTCATAATAAGAATTGTTCTCCGGGAAATCGAAAGGTACCTTTTGTCCACAATCCGCACGGTTCGTGGAATATGCAACTATTCCGTCCATGGTAGACAAAATGGTATGAAACTGCTCGGTTTCCATTCGGTTACGCAGGTAGTTCTCGTTAATCTTTATAACCAAAACAGCCTTATTATTCTCTTGAAAAAGAGGAATTCTGCGCACCAGTGCCAAATGGTATACCACATTTCCGTAAGTATCCTCCGAACGGATGGTGGTCCAGCTCACACTGAAGCGGTCAAGTGCATCCTCATACCACTTTGGAGATTCCAAAGCAGGATCCACGGAAACAAAATTGCCGGTATCGGTCACATTATTGCCTTCCAGATAGATTTTGACGGAATCCACAGCGGAAAAATGCCGGCTGTAATAGGACAACATATCATCGGATTCCCGGCTGCTTTCTATAAATTCCGCTTTGGTCTGATATTCGCTCGAAAGCATGGTAGCAAGGTTGTCCGAATAAGCAATCTCTTCCGAAATGTTATATACCTGGCTCGTAATCTCATACAGCGTGGAACGTACGGTATGGTTATTCGAGACCGTCATATCCTGCTCATAGTTTAAAAGCCTGTTTATACTAAGCGATATCAAAACTACCGCCATAATGAACAAAGGCACAAAAACAGCGACAAAATACATGACGGAAAGCTGTCGCTTCATGGTGGTGTTTTTCCTTAACTTATTCAGTTTTTTTAAGAAATTGTGTGCACGTTTTTTCATGATTTCATATTAGCAGAGAAGCAGGGACGCAACAAGGCAAACCGTCAGGGTTGTCTTAAAAATGACTGTATTTATATACAATTCAGACTGTACTTTTTCTTTTTGGCACTTTCTATAATGCTAAATAAAGTGATTTAACTTTACTCCTTGTTGCGGAAACAGCGGACATATTTTTACAATACGTCCGCTGTTTCTTATTTATCAAATGTGAATCTGTCAAAGGCTGCAATCACGCCGTCTTCCGCGGAAAGGAATTCAAAATAAACGGCATGCTTGCCGATTACACCTGCATCCAGGGCAACGGTCTTCTCCCATTCATCCTGTACAAAATCCATGGAAGCTACAATCCGGCCACGATAGGAATCAATTCTGACATTGACCTTAAGTGCTTTATGTTCCAAAAGAACCACCGTAACCGTTTTGGGCGTATTGGACCCGAACTGAAGGTACCGAAAACCAATCGTAGTACCGGAAGACATATTAACTACAGGGGTAGAAATATCATCGACCTGCTCATAACCCGGCTTTATATATGCTCTCGTCTTGCTGCCGTAAATGTGGCAGGCATAACCGGCCGAAATCCATTTGTAGGCATCGAGTCCGTTGATATGCGGTCCCTGCGATGTCATCTCGACTACACCGGACGAAACCGGCTCCCCGCCCAGATACTTCACATCCCCGATATAAAGTTTTCCATCCCGGCCCATTGCAACATCGATGGGCTCAAGCATCGCCTGTCTTGAGTACTCATTCACACCGGTCTGTCTATGATAAAAAATATACCATTTCCCATTCACTTCCATGATGGAGCCGTGGTTATTGCCCCACTGATAGGTCATGGTACCACTGCCATCTGCATCCTTCAGAATTTCGCCACCGTTAAAACTGATATCCCCGCCATCGTGGAACGGACCGAATGGGGAATCACTGAAACGATAAGACAAAAATCCGTTATTATCCGTATATACTCCTAATTCCGGAATCGGTTTCTCATATCTTCTTGAAAAAAGATATACGTATTTCCCCATTACCTTTCTGGGGCTCGATGCCTCAAAGAACGCATCGATTAAGGAGATATGTCCATCATCCACCGGGTTCCAGGGACAGGAAGAATGTCCAAGCGGATTGCTTACAAGTGTTTCTTCCTTCATGGTAGCCATATCCTCTTCCAGTTCCACGATATAGCAGGGTGCGGCACAGCCGCCCCAATATGCATAAACCCTGCCGTCATCATCCACAAGAATGCCGGGATCAAAGCCAAGTTTCGTTTCCACAGGATTTTCAAACGGTCCCCACGGAGTCTTTGAACTGGCAACCACGACCAGATTTCCTGCATGCTCCGCAGCGTACATATAATAGGTGTCGCCCTTTTTCACAACATCGGGAGCGTAAAGAATGGAATCATAATGCGTTTCATAAGCCACTCCGTGGTAGGTCCAGTTGGTCAAATCGTCTACCGGAGCGGACCACACTACGTAATTCCGGCCGCAGTATTCCGTAATCGCAATATCGTGCGAGCCATAAACATAAACACGTTTCTCACCATTGTGCTCAAATACTCTCGGTTCTCCGTCCGGGACATGCTCCCATAACGGCATATAAGGATTCGCTCCCTTGATAAATTCTTTCATCCAGTTTACCTCATTTCTTATTTCTCATATTTATTATAGGTTACACATCCCCATAGAACTTACGTACCCATTTTACCATCGTAGGAATATATTCTGCACGTGCCTTCAGATAGTCCTTAATACATTTAACGGATGAGTATCCGCCCGTGTCACAGTCCCTTGCACTGCCCAGATTATTATAGCGTTTAAAGAACTGATCGTAGAGCGGTGCGTAGCTGTTACGGAATTCATCCAGTCTTTCGGAAGCAACATCGTATGCGAATTCCTCCGTCGACAAAGAGACAAGCTTGTCAAGATACGCATCGCGGAAGGATTTGTTCGTCATCATATACGCAAAGCACAGAACCGACGGATTATTGGTATTAAAATCTAACATACCGTTGGGTTTATAATTATCCTCTTTGATTGTGTTGGTTTTGGCCTCAGAGGAGCCGCATATTCCACCGAATTCCAGGTCGTAACAACAGAACCTAAAGCGTCCGTCCGCATACGGATTATCGGAATCCACATTTATGGTCTTCCACATCGACCAGTTCTTCCCCGGCCAGTCCCACTTATTGTTAATCCAGATTTGAACGGCAAAATTATCCAAAACGGACTGCGGATCAACAAGCTCGCACAGTGCATTATAATCTGCTTCACTCTTGCAATCCTCGTGAGTATTAAAGAAATCCCATAAATCACTGAAATAATAATCCTCGTTTTCGACTCTCTCCGGGAGCTCTCCGATATCCAGTTTATAACCCGAGGCATATTTCTCGGCATCGCCCTTATAGAGGACGACATCCTCTTTGGCAACGCCGTAACGGTCCTCAAAATAGTCCGCCGAAAAATCCTCCTGCATGACATAAAGTCCCCAGTATTCCCCGTTCAGATAGACAATGCAGGGACGGCTGTTCTGTGTGGAAACGTCCAGTTCCGTAATCAGGGATGCCCAGTAATCGGTATTGTATTTCATGGAAAAAACGCAATTCCCGCCGGCCCGTAAGATAAGCGAGTCGAAGGCATCCACGGTCTTGCCTTTTTCATCCTTACAGGCATCGCCGAAGAACGGGTACTTGAAATTCTTACCGCCATATTCGCTTCTTGCAAAAAGGCGGAAGCTCTTCTGATACTCAGAGCGGGAATAGTTTCCCTGGATACGAATGCCGCAGTCCTGACTCAGCTTTAGTTCGGTCGTCGTTCCGTCGCTTTCAAAGAAATCCACATGCGCCGGACGTTCCCATTCCCGTCCTCGGGAAGCGTAATTGGCATCAAGGTGTCTGGCGGTTTCCGCATCGAGTTTCTGACCCGAAGCAAGGAAGCTTGTCAATGCATCTTCAAACTGTGTTCCCCGCACATAGATACCCTTCTCTTCATCGAAAAGGTCATCAAATTCCATGGAAATTGAAATAATGGCCAGTTTTGAAAGCGGCTGTGCCTCACTGCTTTCCGTAGTGCCCGCCACATGGTCTTCCATCGAGCCAATAAAATATGTCCCCGTAACCACGCCCGAGTAGGTTCCGTCCTCGAATTCCGCAGCCGCCTTAACCACAGTACACTTATCAACCACACTGTCATCAGGTGCCATCAAGAGCTCATTAAAGCCGTTCTTCTTGTTGTTTACATGCACATGTGCTGTATCAAATAACCCCGGATCCACTGCCGCGAGTACATTGGCATCGCCTGCACGGCTCACTATCGGAACCGGCGATTCATATTCTTTTCTTGTAGTAGAAGTGGTCGGATTGCTGCCGTCCATGGTGTAGTAAATGTGTTTCACAGTATCATCCAAAGCAGTCACCGTAAGTTCAAATTCATCCTTATAAACACCGCTCTCTGTGCCAAAAACAATCGCGGACTCTTCATCCTTTGACTTTCCCTTCGAATGTATCAAAATAACAACCGCTCCGATGACTGCCAATACTACCAGCGTGCTACAGATTGCAAATATCGCTTTTTTCTTTTTCATACTAATCCCCGCATTTCGCAATCCGGTATATTTAGCCCTTCACTGTATTACAGCGAAACTGCTACGGATTGCGACACAAAGTGTCGCGTGAAAAATGCCTGCATTTTTCACACTAGGTTCTTCATTCTCGCTCCCACCGCCATAATGCGAACAATCCCATCAACCCTTAGTATATACCGATTTTTTCAAATATTTGACAGCCATATTTGCACCAAAAATACAATAAAAAGTGCATCTACCCAAAAGCAGATGCACTTGACTCATTTATTGATTGCCGTCTATTCTTCTGTTTCCATTCTTTTTAGCTTCGTTGCAAGCATAATTGCGACGACTGCAAGGGAAAGCACGTCAGCCACAGGCTGTGCCCAGATGAGTCCGCTTGCGCCAAAGATGCCCTGCAGAATAAACATTGCAGGAATAAATATTACCGCCTGTCTGATTATGGATGCAAGAAGTGCCGGAACTGCTGCGCCCATCGCCTGAAGCGTATTCTGACAGATGGCGAATGCACCGATCAGCCATGCCGTACTCATAAGAATCCTCGTAAACTCGATTCCTTTCTCATACGCCACTGCATCAGTAAGAAATATATCAACAATCGGGCCGGCAAACACAAAACAGAGAACTGCAGCCGCAAGGCAAAGTGCGAGGCCAAAGAAGGTTGAAAACTTAATCGTATCAAGGAGTCGTTTTTTGTTTTGGGCGCCGTAACAATAACCGAGTATCGGTTGAACTCCGCTTCCGACACCGATTCCGAACAACGTAATAATCATCAGAACCTTCGAGGTAACGCCGTAGCCTGCGACGTACATGTCGCCGTATTGTACAAGTTGACCGTTTGCAATAATCGCCGTAACGCTGGCCAGAAGATTTACAAGAGATGCGGAAATTCCGATTGCAATGACGTCGGTTGCTATGCGGTCCTTCATTGAAAAATCTTTTATGCGAATGCTTAAGGAGGTATTTCCCTTAAAGAAATATGCAAGGTAATATAAAGCACTGACCGCATTTCCGATAACCGTAGCAACCGCAGCACCTGTGATTCCCCAACCAAGGCCAAGAATCATAATCGGGTCAAGGATGACATTCAAAAGATTTCCAATAAGTGTTCCTGTCATAGCCTTCATCGGCTCGCCTTCGGTTCTGATTACATTCGAAAGACAGTTGGAAATCATGGAAAATGCTCCGCAGGCTACCGCAATGCGAAGGTAACTTCCGGCGTAATCCATCGTATTCTCACTGGCCCCGAGCATGAGCATAAGGTCATCTAAGAATAACCAAATAAGAGCCATGAACACGACTCCGATTACTGTGCTCGCCCAGAAACAGAAGGAGCTTGCCTTCTTTGCATAATCTGCTTTTCCTGCACCGAGTGCTCTTGAAATGACCGAGCTTCCACCTACTCCAAAGAGAGTTCCCAGGGACATGAAAATCATAAACACAGGCGATGCGAGCGAAACCGCCGCAACCTGCAAATCATCTCCCGTAAGTCCTATAAAAAATGTATCGGCAAGGTTATATACCATTACCATGACCATTGCTATAAGTGCCGGTATACTGTTTTTGATAACTACCTTTGCTATCGGATCGTTGGCAAAGGATTCAATTGATTTTGTGGCATCTTTCTGCATTACAAATAACTCCGTTTCCTTTTTTTGTCCATTTTATAAAGTCGAACTATCCTTTTCTTTCATTACACTCATATAAGCCGGTCTGATTATCTTGTTCATACAAACCAGTTCTTCTATTCTGTGCGCGCTCCAGCCTACAATACGTGCCGATGCAAATATCGCAGTATATAGCTCAGCAGGAATATCCAACATGTCATAAACAAATCCACTGTAAAAATCAATATTCGGACATACGCCTTTATATATCTTTCTTTTGTCAGCAATGACAAGCGGTGCCAGTTCTTCTATGTTTCGGTAAAGAAGAAGCTCCTTTTCCCGTCCCTTTTCAGCAGCAAGCTTTTCTACGTATTCCCTAAATATTCTCTCTCTTGGATCGGACAAAGAATAAACTGCATGTCCCATTCCGTATACTAAACCGCTTCGATCGAAAGCTTCTTTGGCAACAAGTTTCTCAAGATATGCACGCACTTCGTCCTTATCTGCAAAATCCGATACATTTGCCTTGATGTCCTTCATCATTTCCATAACCTTGATACTGGCCCCGCCATGACGAGGACCCTTAAGCGAAGACATTGCAGCCGCTATCGTTGAATATGTATCTGAACCTGAGGACGTAACTACCCTTGTCGTAAATGTAGAATTATTTCCACCGCCGTGCTCCATATGAAGAATCAGCG
>JAZLJD010000009.1:0-14622 GCA_045617725.1 Lachnospiraceae bacterium | reverse complement strand
ACCGGCCTCTACGCGCCGTCCGTGTCGCGTATCGGCCTCGCCCGACCATCCGGGTCGGCCGTTGCTGCGTGCTTACAAAACACTAAGAAAACCTATAACTCTCCATGAATCGATTCGCCCTATATGAATTGCTTCTCTCCGGCCCGGAGGAGCCGCTTTTTGTTGTGAGACCGCTTCCGTAATCCACTTCTTAAACGCATAACTCTCTGCGAATTGATTCGCCCTATATGAAATTGTTCTCGCCAGGCCCAGTTGAGCCGTTTTTTGATGTAACCGTGACAGGGGACACTCCTCGTGACAAAGTACACATCCCCGTGACAAAGTACACATCCTCGTGACAAAGTACATATCCCCGTGACAAAGTACACATCCTCGTGACAAAGTACACATCCTCGTGACAAAAGGAACGTCCCTAAATGTTACAATCCCAAACCTGGACGCCGGATTCATCGAAGATGATATCGAGGCGTTGCTTCAGTTCTTCCTTGTCGACACCCTTCTTAAGGATAACCTGGATGAAACCGCCACCGCCGGCACCGCAGATCATGCGGCCGTCGATGAGGTCTTCGCAGGCAACAAACATCTGGTCGATGCAGGTATTCGTGCAACCCGCATCCAGTCGCTTGCTCATCTCCCAATGCTCATTCATGATGGACGCAAAATCGTCGATATTGCCCGATAAAAGGGCATTCTTCATATAGGCGGCAAGTACCTTTATGCGTTCGAGGACAAAAAGTATGTCGGCATCCGAGGCGATGTATTTCCCGACAATCTCACGAAGCAGATTTCGGGCAAGTCGTCTTTGACCTGTATAAATGATGCAGAAACGCTCGTTCAGCTCGGAAAGAGTAGCGGCATCAAGCCGTAACGTCTCTACCTTCAATTCCTGCTTGAGGCCCTTCTCGGAAGTGATGAACTTGATTCCGGGAATGAGACCGCCAACCTGATCCTGCCAGCCACCACCGGTTGACATAATCTGTTCCATACAAAGAACCCGGTTATACAGCTCGTTTTCATAGGCGGCCGGGGAACCGTCGTAGTTTTCTTCCAAACCAAAGAAACGGTAGAGTCCTTTCACGCAGGCTGCCGCCAAAATGGATGACGTGCCGAGGCCGGAGCCTCGGGGAATACCATGCACCTGTGTGGACAGATGAATACCGCCGCCAAGGCGCTTTAAAATGTCCCTAAGCGGAAGATTTCCCTGCATGGGAATTACGCCGCAGGAGAGAAGTGCAGCTTTATGGAGCGCAAAGGCATCAAACGGATCACGGCAATCCTGCAGAGCCGCAAGATCCGTAAACTCTTTATAGGAGCCGTTGTCGCCGCTTGAGAGAATAATCTTGTATTCCGGAATTTTGTGGATGGATGCTTCAATCGGCTCACCGCCGTTTAAGGTGATGGAGGCATTCAAAACGGCACCGCCATGCTCTAAGCAGTAGGGCGGCGTGTCACTCCAGCCACCGCCGAAATTCACGCGCACGGGAAGATACGTGATGACCTCGTCGCGTGCAATCGTCAGGGACGGATTATAGGTGATGCCTTCGCAGGCCTTGTCCAGAATGGCATCGGAAAGGGCGTGAAAGCATAAATCGCGATAGCGGTCGCCTTCGCTTCCCTTGTAAAAATCGCTCATGAAGTAATAAAGGCGAAGAAGTGTGGAAAATTCCTGCTCGTTTGAAAGGTTGAACTTGCGAGCCTGTTTCTCAAGCAGCGTAGCCGCCCGGTCGGAAAGCCCGAAGGGGAAGATACTGTGTGCCTCGGCCAGCGTTACGCGGTCCGCTGCGGCACTTATCAATTTGTCCACGCTGATTAAGTCGTTCAGTTTGTCCTGCCAGGGAAGAATCTGCGAGGTGTCGGCCAGCACGAAGCTCTCATGCAGGGACAGAATCGTAACACCGTCTTCCTGCTGTTTCTGAATATCGTCAAGAAGAACCGCAGCGGACGTCGTCTCGTCCATATAGGGCGTAAGCAGCGAAAGCGTTGCCTTGCAAGCCTCCGTCATACTGCCGCAGACCGGATAGAGCGGCGTGTCCCACAAGGTGCCGGGAAGCTCGAGGTGGCCAAAAAGCAGGCCTTCCTTCGGGTTGTCGTCTACGCTGTAAAGGCGCGCAACAAAATTACCGTCCGAAAGTTTCAGCCCGTGAAGAGCAAGTCCCTTGGGCACTACGGCATCGGCCAGCGTGACACCCGATACGATACAGTCCCGATTGATGGTAACATGGTCACCGATATAGGAATCCTCGATGTAACAGCCCTCCGCGATGAAGGCCTGCTCGGATATGTATGAGCCGGAAACCGCATACCGTGCGGGCGTCTGGTTCGACGCGATGGCGCTCTTCCAATCCAGGAATAAAAAGTCGTCCAGTCGTTTTGTGAGAAGGTCACGAAGCTCGCCGGAGGTGCCAAAATGAATAAAGGCCGCGGGAGCGAACTGCAAAAGCTTCATTTTGAAAGGATGCAGGCGTTTCCAAAGCTCCTTACGGCACGCTGTGAGTGCATCGGAAAATTCCCCTTCCGGAGTCTCCAGAAGATAGTCCTCAAGCGTTGCCTCGCTCGCAAGCGGGAAGAGGAAATCCGCATAGAAACTCAAGCGACAGGTCTCGTTCACATAGGCATTGAAGCCTTCCTCCGTCTTTATGAGGTCGTAAAGTTCATTCAAAATATTGTAATCAAAGAAAACGGCACCTGTATCGATGTCGACATTTCTGCGCGTATCGACCGCGCCCAAGGCATCCAGCGTCTCCGTTGACTGCTTGTGCAAAAAACGACCGACATTGCCGGAAGCGTCTTTTAAGAACACGCCGTGATGCTGTCCGGTTTCAACATTCTCCTTGATGGAAAGTGCAGCGGCACCGGTTCCGTAAAAATCAATCTGAAGCGGATTGAAAAGCAGCAAAACATCGCCGGAAGCAACCATCATGCCGGCAGGAATACGGGCGGAAACACCCGTGAAGGTGATAAGAAACTCGTCAAACAAAGTGGAGCGACGTCCGTCCGGGAGAATCCGGGGAACGGGACTGAAGAGCTTGCCACAGGCGGAATACTGCGGAACCCGCTTGGAATCCCCACCGGAATGGATGACGAGAAGCTTCAGCTCATCGAATTTACGCGTATCGTTTAAGGCAATGTGACGCAATACATTTAAGGTCGCTCCGCCACTGCCGACTCTGCGTCCGTCCGGGTCCGAAAGAACGAGAAATTTCGTCTGTGCGGGGAGGCAACCTGCTTTTTGGCGATAGTCAAGCTGAGCTCTGTAGGAATCAGCCTGGGATTCGTTGGAAGCCGTGAGAATCACATAGTCCCAGGTCGCGTAATTGTCCCTGGAAATGGATTTTTGGTACTCCGCGCAGGAGTCGAGATAAGACTGTCTGATAAAGAGATTTGTATATTTCATAGAGGGAATCCTCCTAAGCATATTCTGCTTCCATCATAGCATAAATGCGGGCAAAAGAATACCCCGGCTGCAGGGCGTGACGCCGAACGGCCGGGGATTCTCTAATCTTATAGAAGGAAACAAGGATAAATATGGGCTATCCCTTTTTGAAACCGAATGGGCGGTCTCACTAACCCATAATTACTTCAACATTGTAAGCAGTCTTGCCTGCTACGAAAGGAACGATGCAACCATCAACGGCCTGACCGTCAACAACCATGCTCTTGACACCCTTCTCAACATCGGAAGGATTCTTAACGGTGATGGTGTAATCTGCACCACGGAACTTACGGGTAATCTTGAAATCACCGAAGCCGTGCGGTACGCAGGGATCAATCTGCAGACCCTTGTGTGTAGGATAAACGCCCAGGATGTACTGAGACATATTGACGAAGGTCCATGCTGCGGTACCGGTGAGCCAGGAGTTCTTGCCCTCGCCGGGGATGTATGCATCGTTCCCGGCTACCATCTGGCAGTATACGTAAGGCTCTGTCTTGTGAATCTCGGAAATGTCCTCGGTATATGCAGGACAGGTCTTTTTATATATCTCGAAAGCACGGTCACCACGGCCGATTACGGTTTCGGCGATGGAAACCCAAGGGTTGTTATGACAGAAGATTCCGGCGTTCTCCTTGTATCCGGGCGGATAAGAAGAAATTTCGCCAAGTTCAAGGTGATAAACCGTGTAAGCGGGCTGGAGAATCATGACACCGTACTTGCAGTCCAGATACTTTTTGACGGAGTCGAGTGCTTTCTCTGCAAGGCCTTCCTTCACACCGATGCCGGCGAGAGAACAGAAGCCGTTACTCTCGATGAAAATCTTACCTTCCTCGCATTCCTTGGAACCAATCTTGTGGCTGTAAGCATCATAAGCACGTACGAACCATTCGCCGTCCCAGCCGTCCTTTAATACGGCATCGTACATAATCTGTACTTCTTTGCGGGCACGGGAAGCTTCCTCCGTATCGCCAAGGAGCTCAGCAAGCTGTGCATATTCCTCGCCGTACTTAACGAACATACCGGCAATGAATACGGACTCGGCAACGGGACCTTCGGAAGGTCCGAAGCACTGGAAGGATTCACCGGGATGCTCGGAGAAGCAGTTCAAATTCAGGCAGTCGTTCCAATCGGCACGACCGATTAAAGGCAGGTTGTGAGGTCCTTTGTTATTGACCGTAAAGTCGAAGGATCTCTTTAAGTGCTCCATCAGGGTGGTGGCTACCGACATGTCATTGTCGTAGGGAACCATTTCCTTAAGGATGGAGACATCACCGGTCTCACGGACATAAGCGGAGACACCGGCAATAAGCCAAAGAGGATCGTCGTTGAAACCGGAGCCGATATCGGAATTGCCGCGTTTGGTAAGCGGCTGGTACTGATGGTAAGCACTACCGTTCTGGAACTGCGTGGAAGCGATATCGATGATACGTTCTCTTGCACGCTCGGGAATCAGATGAACGAAGCCCAGCAAATCCTGGTTGGAATCTCTGAAGCCCATACCACGGCCGATACCGGACTCGTAGTAGGAAGCGGAACGGGACATATTGAAGGTTACCATACACTGATACTGGTTCCAGATATTAACCATGCGGTTAACCTTGTCATTCTGTGATTCCAGGGTGTAGATGGAAAGAAGGGAATCCCAATAAGCTTTCAGCTCTGCAAAGGCTGCCTCAACGGCCGCATCGGTGGAGTACTTATTGATCAGGGCAAGTGCTGGTTTCTTATTTACAACGCCCTTGCTTTCCCATTTGTCATCATCGGGGTTCTCACAGTAGCCAAGAACAAATACGAAGGATTTCGTTTCGCCGGGCTGCAATGTCACATTGATCTGATGTGCGGCGATGGGAGCCCAACCGTGTGCAACGGAGCCGGTGCAGGAACCGTTTAATACGGCTTCGGGATTGCTGTTGTCATGGTAAGCTCCGAAGAAAGCATCACGGGAAGTATCAAATCCGTCTACGGGTGCGTTGACGGTGTAGATTGCGTAATGATTACGTCTTTCACGATACTCGGTCTTGTGATAAATGGTGGAACCGATTACTTCCACTTCACCGGTGGAGAAGTTACGCTGGAAGTTCTGCATATCATCGGCTGCGTTCCAGAGACACCATTCTACAAAAGAGAAGAGCTGAATCGTTTTGGGAGCAGCTGTGGTATTGGTAAGCTTCACCTGATTGATTTCACAGGAATCCTTGGTCGGAACGAAAGCAAGCACGCTTGCCATAATTCCGTTCTTGGAGGAATTCCATTTGGAATAGCCGATGCCGTGGCGGCATTCGTAAGAATCAAGCTCGGTTTTGACGGGCTGCCAGCCGGGATTCCATACGGTATCACCATCTTTGATGTAGAAGTACTTACCGTTATTGTCGCCGGGGACGTTGTTATAACGATAGCGGGTCAGTCGTAAAAGCTTGGCATCCTTGAAGAAAGAATAACCACCGCAGGTATTGGAAATGATAGAGAAGAACTCGTTGCTTCCGAGATAGTTAATCCAGGGAAGAGGAGTCTTGGGCGTGGTAATTACATACTCACGGGAAGCGTCGTCAAAATAACCGAATTTCATAGCTTAATCTCCTTTATTAGTACTGACAAAAACGACCGCAAATTGTGAAAAAATTGTTAAGAAATCGTTTAAGTAAAAAGGCATAAATATCCCTTTTATGTAAAAATTATATAGAAAGAAATTGCAAAAAGCAATAGCACTTCTGCGCTTTTTAAGTTAAATTTAACTAATTTGCTTCGAAACGGGCCGTTACAATGTGTTTTTTTGTTGAATCGATGTGCAATATGTAGTATACTAAACAGGCGAAAACGATTAAGTTTGGCGAATTTACTTAACAAACAAGGAGGAGGAACCCCATGGTTTCGATGAGAGAGGTGGCTGTTGCCTGCGGCGTATCCGTAGCGACGGTTAGCAAAGCACTGAATGACCATAATGACATCAGCGAAGAAACGAAGAATCTGATTCGCCGTAAGGCCAAGGAAATGGGCTACTTCCCGAATTCTTCCGCAAGAGCTTTGAAGACGAACCGCAGTTATAATCTGGGTGTTCTTTTTGTCGACGAGGCCCAAAGCGGATTGACACATGACTACTTCGCAAGCGTGCTGGATGCCTTCAAGGTAACTGCTGAGAATAAGGGCTACGATATTACGTTCATTAACTGCTCCAAGAAACGCAAGGAGCGTATGAGTTATCTGGAACATAGCCGTTATCGCGGCCTGGATGGCGTCGTAATTGCCTGCGTTGATTTTTACGATTCCGAAGTGCTGGAACTGGTGCATTCGGACATGCCGGTCGTTACGATTGACCACATGTTCAATGACCGAACCTGCGTTATGAGTGATAACGTGCGTGGTATGCACGATATTGTCGAATATGTGATTAACAATGGACATAAGGAGATTGCTTATATTCACGGCGAGGATTCGGCGGTTACGAGAAGCCGTATCACAAGCTTTTACAGAACGATGGAAGAGAACGGACTGAAGGTACGCGATGAATTGGTTGTGACCGGCCGTTATCGTGATTCCGGCAGAGCTGCCGATCTTACGGAGCAGCTTCTTTTTACCAAGAATCCACCCACCTGCATTCTGTACCCCGATGACTTTTCGGCAATCGGTGGCATTAATATATTGAAGACATACCACAAGCGGATTCCGGAAGACATTTCCATCGTTGGGTACGATGACATTGTGATTGCCGCACAGCTGGAGCCGCGTCTTACAACCATGCATCAGGATACACAAAAATTAGGTGAAACGGCGGCTGAATACCTGATTGACCTTATTGAGAAACCCAAGACCACCCTGGTGGAGCAGATTATAGTGCCCGGCAGGCTGATTGAAGGGGCATCCGTTAACAAGTTATGACCAAAGATCAATTTTTAAGAGAACTGCGTATGGAACTAAACGGGAAAGTATCCGACGCGGTAATAAAAGAACAACTGGACTTCTACGAGGAGTACATAAGAACCCGCTCCGTGGCCCGCACGGAGGATGAAGTGACGGCAGAGCTGGGAAGCCCCCGGCTGATTGCCAAATCCATCATCGCAAGTTGCACGCAGGACAAACAGTCCGATGAAACCGTATATGAGGATGGAAGTACTTCAAAAAGCAAGGAACACAGGAAGATTAAAATCCCGCCGTTTGTAATCATAGTATTGCTCATTCTGATTGTGCTTGTGGTAGTGGGATTGCTGGTAGCTGCAGTGTGGGCACTGCTTCCGATTTTGCTTCCGCTGCTGCTCCTTTGTGTCATCCTGCGAATCCTGTATCAAAGACGGAAATGATTTAGGGACGTTCCTTTTGTCACGCACAAAAGGAACGTCCCTAAAAAAACTCCCCATAACGTAAATTAGCCATCTTGCGATGGCTAATCTCACTAAAAGGGGAGTATAAATAATAAATATATAAGGGTTGTAAAGAGCGTTGAAGGATTAACTCTTTACAATGGTCATTATATAGGATAGGAAATAAGAATGCAACAGAAAAAAATAATTCAGACAATTTCTAACAATTGGTTAATTATTTTTGAGTTGTCAGACAATAACCGACAGATTGTTGTGTTATAATAGAATCACAACGTTTATGGGGGCATGGCATGCTTTTTCAATCGTATATATTCGTATTTGCATTCCTACCGGCCGGCCTTCTATGCTGGCATCTTCTGAAGCGATTCGGTCACAACCGGATTGCTGTTTTTGTGCTGTGCCTTTTGAGTCTTGCCTTCTATGCCTATGGGGATCCCGGCCGCCTTTTGATTCTGCTTTCGGCAGCGGCAGGAGATTACTTTTTGGCTTTCCTGATACAGAAGCGGCGTGACGGAAGCCACCTGCGGCGGGCACTCTACATAGGTACGCTGCTCGGAAACCTTGCGGTGTTTGTGATTTACCGCGGCACTTTGGGCGTCAGCTTCTTTATGTTTTCGCTGATTGCTTTTGTGACGGACATTTACCTGGGACGTGAAAAACTTCCGGACTTCCTGCTCTATCTGGGCTTCGTGACCTTCTTCCCGAAGCTGGCCAGCGGCCCCATCGTATATTCAAACGAACTGGTTCCGCAGTTTGGGGCCCAAAATTACGTGTTCGACCGGGAGCTTTTTGCGAGGGGAGCCTGCCTGTTTATCCTGGGACTTTCGAAAAAGGTACTGCTTGCGGATCAGCTTGGCCTTGCGGTAGACTGGGGCTACGACCATATCATGAGTTTGGATACACCGGCCGCCCTGATTACCGTAATCGGTTATGTACTGCAGCTGCTTCTTGATTTTACGGGGTATTGCGATATGGGCCTGGGCGTTGCGATGCTTTTTGGCATCCGGATGCCGGACAACTTTGACGCACCCTACCGAAGCACTTCCATGAAGATGATGTGGCGGACCTGGCACATGACACTGGGCCGCTTCTTTACGAAATATGTTTACATCCCGCTGGGCGGCAATCGAAAGGGCATCGCCCGGACGCTTGTCAACGTTATGATCGTGTTCCTTTTGAGCGGTTACTGGCACGGCAGCACGTGGGGCTTTATAATCTGGGGCGCCCTGCAGGGCATCGCCGTGTGCTTTGATGACCTCATGGAGCTAAAAGGTGGGCGCAGGCTGCCCGGATGGTTCGGAAACCTGCTGACCTCTGTGTACTGGACCTTCAGCTTCATTTTCTTCCGGGCCGGGTCGGTTTCGGATGCCTTCCTTATTATGAAACGTATTTTTTCGGGCTCCTTTCAGCATTACACGCGCAACGTACTTGCCATGAAACTGCATTTTCCGGAGGGCTTTTTGGGCCTCAAGGTGCTTTTAAAATTCACGGAGATGAACACGAACTATGTGTATGTGGCCCTGCTTCTTTTCATACTGGCCGTTGCGTTTCTTCTGAGCAGGCTCCCGAGCGCGGCGCGTCGTATTGAAAAACGCAGGCTGACGGGCGGCTACGCCTTCCTGATGGCAGTTCTCTTCATTTGGTCCGTGATTTCTTTTGGCAGTGTAACGACTTTCATTTATTTCAGATTTTAGGTGCTTTGATGACGCATGATGGCAAAAAACAATTTCACACGGGACATTTCCTGAGCCGGCTCGCAATCTTCATCGCGGCGTTTTTGGTACTTGTCATGGGCGCGGTCTATGTGCTGGATCCGTTCTACCATTACCATGCTCCATGGTGCAAAACCAAAGCGGTGCTGGTCAAGCCCGAGTACCAGGTGGATGGCACGCTTAAGAATTTTGATTACGACGCGGTGCTTTTTGGCTCCTCGGTGGTGGAGAATTTCGATACCGGCATCCTCGATGCGGCTTTTTCAACGCACACCGTGAAGGCCGTGCAGAACAGCGGAACGACCGCGGACCTCTTGCATTATGCGCATTTGGCCTTCGAGCGGGCTGATGCGGAGGACCGGCAGCTTTCGTATGTGTTCTGGGCGCTGGAGCCTTCCGCCCTGTGCGGCGACCCTGCGCATAATTTCACGGAGAACGCCGGCGTGCCGCAGTATCTGTACGACGCTGCTCCCTTGAATGATGTGAAGTACCTGTTAAATAAGGATGTAATTTTTGAGGATATTCCGTATCTTCTATATGAAAGCTTCCTGGATGCGTACCGTACCTCCGAAGCTTACGCCTGGTACGAGGGCAAGGAATTCAGCCGCGAGGCCTGCATTCGACATGCGATGCTTGACAAGCCGGCGGGGGCTTTGCCGGATTCCGAAATCGGGCGCCAAAAACAAAATGCCGCACAGAACATAGAGCTTCTTAAGGCGATGGTGGCGGAACATACCGAGACGGAGTTTGTTTTTATCCTACCGCCGTATTCCGCATTCTATTGGGAATTCGCTCTTGAGAAGGGGCTGCTTTCGACGTACTGTGAGGCGATGTGCGATGCGGTGACGGTGCTGCTTTCGTACGGGAATGTGCGGGTGTACGATTTTATGACGGATCTTGAACTTACGACCGGGCTTGAGCGGTACATGGATACCGTGCACATTATGCCGGAAGTAAACCGGGAGATGGAGCGGGCACTTTCCATGGACTGCCCGAAACTTGGGAAGCGGAGAGTGCTTAAAGAAGATTCTCAGGCGGTGACGACGGCGGGAAAACCGGCGGACATACTTACCGGGGATTTTGAGGCCCTCATTGCCCTGGCCCAAACCACAAAGATTGAAGAATATTCGGAACAACTTGACAGCAATAATAGCGGAAACTAAGATAACGATATGAGAAAATTTGAACTGATTGCGCCCTGCCATTTTGGGCTTGAGGCGGTATTAAAAAACGAAATTACGGACCTTGGATACGATGTAACGCAGGTAGAAGACGGGAAGGTTACCTTTGCGGGAGATGAGGAGGCAATATGCCTTGCCAATATCCATTTAAGGACGGCGGAGCGAGTGCTTCTTAAGGTGGGTTCCTTTAAGGCAGTTACGTTTGACGAACTGTTTGAAGGCACGAAGGCCCTGCCCTGGGAGGAATTCCTGCCGTGGGATGCCCGTTTCTGGGTGACCAAAGCGAGCTCCGTGAAGAGTGCTCTTTTTTCGCCCTCGGATATCCAGTCCATCATGAAGAAGGCTATGGTTGAGCGGATGCGTACAGCGACCGGCCGGCAGCAGTTCCCGGAGACCGGCGCGAGCTACCCGGTACGTGTGTCCCTCATGAAGGATATCGTAACGGTGGCACTCGATACGACCGGCGAGTCCCTGCATAAGCGCGGGTACAGAAAGCTGACCGCTCGGGCTCCCATCGCGGAGAATCTGGCAGCAGCCCTTATATACCTGACGCCCTGGAAGGCAGACCGCATCCTGGTGGATCCTTTTTGCGGCAGCGGTACGATTCCCATCGAGGCTGCGATGATGGCAGCACATATTGCACCCGGAGCCCATCGTGATTTTACGGCCATGACCTGGAAGAATCTGATTGACCGTGAGACCTGGGACGATTGCTTTTTGGAGGCGATAGACGGAGAGGATACGAGCGTTTCCGTTGACATTCAGGGCTACGACATTGATCCTGAGATGATTAAGATTGCGCGTGAGAACGCACGTCTGGCGGGCGTTGACCACATGATTCATTTCCAGACGCGTTCCGTGAGTGAGCTTTCCCATGCCAAAAAGTACGGTTTCATCATCACGAATCCGCCTTACGGGGAGAGACTTTCGGATAAGGAAAGCATTCCGCCTCTGTATCGCACCATCGGAGAGCGATTTAAGAAGCTGGATTCCTGGTCCATGTTCCTGATTACTTCCTATGAGCAGGCAGAAAACGATATCGGACGCAAGGCCGACCGAAACCGTAAGATTTACAACGGAATGATGAAGACTTACTTCTATCAGTTCTTGGGACCGAAACCTCCTAAGAAAAATGATGAATCGAGAGCACAGTGAATATAGAGAATGACAAACGATTAACTTTATATAGCGTATTGGTAATCATTGTCTGCGTCCTTCTTCTTTTACTCTATATGATTTTCGGGCAGGAAGCGGAAGCGAAGCTGTTCCCCACGGCGGAAGAAACGGATTATTTCTTCGGATACGGGCTGGATGTAAGCAAGAGCTCAGAAATGGGCGGGCTTACCTTCCTGATTCCCATGGATGACCCGAAAGAGGATGGAATGACTATGGCAGTCAATAGAAAGGACGGCGTTCTTACCATTGACTTTGCCAATATGAAACGGTTTACGCAGGAGGATGTGCTGAAACTGATTGTAAATGCGGATATTCCCGAAGAGGTGCTGTCTACACTGAAGCTGACGACGAAGGGACGCAACCAGGCACAGCTTACCATGGAAACAGGCGAGTATGCGGTATTCGACGTTACTCCGTACCGGGAGGGACTGGGCATTCGCCTTAAGGGACAGAGTGCTTACGCCGAGCAGGTTTTCCTCGGATACTCCGATTCCGGTATGCAGAAGTTTGCCGAGCTGACGGCCTCGCATGTGACGCCCGACGATACCGTATTCCTGCTTCCGATTTCGCTTTCCGATGTGGAAGTGCAGCCGAACGGAGCGTTGACCGACCCGGTTTCCGAAGTAACCGCGACGGCTGTGATTGTTTTTGGCACCCATAGCGGGGAGGATCAAAACGGTGTTGTGACGAAATACTGTAGCGGGTACTATACGCCGAAGCAGAATTCACTGGAGCTGGCAGTGCTGCTTGAGGAGAGCCTGGTGGGATACCTTGGGGGCAATCAGAACGCAGTGCTTGAAGCGACGGAGGACGAGCCGCTTATACAGAAGGCAGTCTGCCCGGCAGCAGTATTGTATCCTTATTATAATAATACGGAAGAAATGTCTCTCTGGAAGCAGGAAGCACTTCTTAATGAAATTGCGAACAGTCTGTGGGAGGACTTGAGAACATGGGGAAACGATTAGTTTTTGCCACCGGAAATGAACATAAGATGCAGGAAATTCGGGCAATCCTTAGGAATACCGGCTACGAAATCCTGTCCATGAAGGACGCGGGGATTACGACGGATGTGGAGGAGACCGGAACGAGCTTTGAGGAGAATGCGCTTCTTAAGGCAAGTGCGATTGTGGAGAAGGCAGGCTGCCTTGTCCTGGCGGATGATTCCGGACTCGAAATCGATTATCTGGGCGGTGAGCCCGGCATTTATTCGGCTCGCTATATGGGCGAGGATACCGACTATCACATCAAGAATCAGAATTTGATTGACCGGCTTGCAGGTGTGCCCGATGCGGAGCGTACCGCGCGATTCGTATGTGCCATCGCAGCAGTATGGCCGGATGGCCGCAAGGAAGTGGTTCGCGGTACGATCGAAGGAATCATCGGATATAAGGAAGCCGGAGCGAACGGATTCGGCTATGACCCCATTTTCTTTTTGCCGGAGCGGGGCATGACGACTGCGGAACTGCCTCCCGAGGAGAAAAACGCAATCAGCCATCGGGGGAATGCACTTAAGAAAATGTGTGCACTCCTGGAAAGTATGGAGTAATTCTGATCAAATTTAGGAAGTTGGTTTTTTATGCGAGTTTTGATTGTGAGTGATACGCACGGAGATCACTATTCTTTCAAGAAAGCGATTCGTGCGGCCGGGGATATCGACATGATTATTCATTGCGGCGATACCGAAGGCGGCGAAAGAGAAATGACAGAGATAGCGGGTGATGTACGAACCGTTTTTGTGATGGGCAACAACGATTATTTTTCGCAGCTCCCGCGTGAAATGGAGCTTACGCTGGACGGCCACAAAATCTGGGTTACCCATGGACACAGCTACGGAGTGTCCCTAAGTTACGAGAGAATCGGGCAGGAGGCGTACGAACGCGAGGTTGAAGCAGTGCTTTTTGGCCACACACACCGGCCCTGCATTGCAACGTACCACGGCGTCTCTGTGGTGAACCCGGGATCGCTTACGTACCCGCGTCAGGAGGGCCGCGACCCCAGCTATATCGTGATGGAAACGGAGCCTTCGGGCGAACTGCATTTTGATTTATTTTTCCTCTAAAATTTCGTTGACAAAAGTAAATGTTTCAATATATAATGGGTTTTGCGTTGCGACAGGCGCAAGTCGAGAGCGTTTACGAAATCAACTTCGGGGTGTGGCTCAGCTTGGCTAGAGCACCTGGTTTGGGACCAGGGGGTCGCAGGTTCGAATCCTGTCACCCCGACGCAATTCATACTGTGCAGGTGTGGTTCAATGGTAGAACATCAGCCTTCCAAGCTGAATACGTGGGTTCGATTCCCATCACCTGCTTCGCAGGAAACTGCATATGTGTCCGTAGCTCAGCTGGATAGAGCAACGGCCTTCTAAGCCGTGGGTCGGGGGTTCGAATCCCTTCGGGCACGTTGTGTTTTACGCATAGCTCCGTAATTCACTTATATGGTGGGTGTGGCGAAGTTGGTTATCGCGCCAGATTGTGGCTCTGGAGGCCGAGGGTTCGAATCCCTCCACTCACCCTGTTGGGCTATCGCCAAGCGGTAAGGCACAGCACTTTGACTGCTGCACTCGCTGGTCCGAATCCAGCTAGCCCAGTTAAAGCAGTCTGCCGCCCACATAGCGGTACGCCGCTCAACAATTTCAAATGGGATACTAGCTCAGTCGGTAGAGCACTTGACTTTTAATCAAGTTGTCGGGGGTTCGAATCCCCCGTGTCTCACGAAAATAAAGATCCATCAAAAATGATGGGTCTTTATTTTTTGCCTTTTCGGGATTGTAAAGTCGGATCGTAGCCATGTCGTTCTGTGGGCCAAGG
>JAZLJD010000008.1:0-24462 GCA_045617725.1 Lachnospiraceae bacterium | reverse complement strand
GCACTGGCGAGAAGCAATTCATATAGGGCGAATCGATTCGCGGAGAGGGATAGGTTTTCTTAGTGTTTTGTAGGCACGCAGCAACGCCCGGCCCGGATGGTCGGGCGAGGCCGATACGCGACACGGACGGCGCGTAGAGGCCGGTTGCGTCAGTACAGAAAGACTTCTCAAAACACTTAGAAAACCATACCTCGGAGTGTGATTCGTCTCTATATGGAATTGCTTCTCGCCAGTGCCGGCAGGAGCCGGTTTTGCGTGCAGAACGGAGCGGCCCAGATGCAACGCCCGGTAGTGCTCTAACGCTTTAATGTGCTAAAACCCCCCGTCCCCAAAAACATATTGCTATGTGAATGGTTCTGTTATACAATGACTATAACAGAGGTTGAACTATGTTTATTGAAATTGATTTTCAAAGTGAAGAAGCCATATATTCGCAGCTTGTGAATCAAATCGTTTATCTGATTGCAACCAATCAGATCAATGAGGGGGATTCGTTGCCCAGCGTGCGGCAGCTTGCAGATAATCTGGGTATCAATATGCATACCGTGAACAAAGCTTACACAATTTTGAAGCAGGATGGATTTGTGAAAGTGGACCGCCGTAAGGGGGCAGTAATCGAAATTGATGTGGATCATCTGCGCGCCCTTAGGGAGATGCGGCAGGCTATGCAATTGATTTTGGCGCGCGGTAGCCTGTCCAACATAACGAGGGCAGAGGCACATGCCATGATCGATGAGATATATGGCGATTATGGAGTATAAGGAGGAATAAAGATGCAGTCATCTTTTACAGATAAAGCACTGAAAGCCCTTGCGTTGTCGCGTAAGGCAGCAACCATGATGCATATGAATTACGTAGGCACCGAGCACATTCTGCTGGGACTTATAAGGGAGCAGACCGGTGTCGCAGCCGCAGTCCTTGCGGAGTGCGGCGTGGATGAGCGGAAGCTCCTCAATTTGATGCACGATGCTCTGGCCAAAGAGCAGGATACAGCGGTCATGGAGCAGAACGGCTTCACACCGCAGGTTGTTACAATCCTTGATTCGGCCCATCAGCTGGCCCGCACCTTTGGCAATACGACGACCGGTACCGAGCACATTCTTCTCGCAATCTTGCGGGATCCGATGTGCGTAGCGACCCGCCTATTGGTTACTTTGCGTATTCCCTTAAAGCGCCTTTACATAAGCACCATGAATGCAATCGGACAGGATCCCGTGAAGCACAAGGACATGTTCATGGGCATTGTGAAGGGTGCCGGTGCGGACAAAAAGGAACCCGGCGTACTTCAGGCTTACAGCCGTGATTTAACGCAACTGGCACGTGAGGGACGGTTGGACCCGATTGTCGGCCGTGATGATGAAATACGCCGCGTGATTCAGATTCTATCGAGGAGGACCAAAAACAACCCCTGCCTCATCGGTGAGGCGGGCGTAGGCAAAACCGCCGTCGTAGAAGGCCTTGCTCAGCGTATCGTGGAAGGACGCGTTCCGGACACGGTCAAAAACAAACGTGTACTGACGCTGGACCTTTCCGGAATCGTAGCAGGAAGTAAGTACCGTGGTGAATTCGAAGAACGCATTAAGCGTGTGATTCACGAAGTGATTGCAGATGGCAATATCTATCTCTTCCTGGATGAATTGCACACCCTGATTGGCGCCGGTAGTGCGGAGGGCGCGTTGGATGCATCAAACATTCTGAAGCCTTCACTGGCCCGCGGGGAGATTCAGCTGATCGGAGCAACCACCATCTCCGAGTACCGCAAGCATATTGAGAAAGATCCCGCACTGGAGCGCCGTTTCCAGCCGGTTGATGTAGAAGAACCTACAGTAGAGCAGACCTTTGAAATCTTGAAGGGAATTGCCCCGAAATATGAAGAACATCACGGTGTAGTCATCACGGAAGATGCATTGACCGCAGCAGTCAAGCTGTCGGAACGCTATATTAACGACCGAAATCTCCCGGATAAGGCCATTGACGTCATTGATGAAGCCTGTGCGATGGTAGCTTTGAAGGCCATGAATTCCTCCTCCAAGGTGGGCAACCTCATGAAGGAGCTTGCGACCTGCAAGACGGACATGGATACCGCCATTTCCGAGGGCAACTGGGAGCTGGCAGGCAGCCTGCATAAGCAGTGCAACAAGCTGGAGAGTGCGATTGAGAAAGCAACGAAGGCTTCCTCTTCCAAAAAGAAGAGCAAGGGTGTCGTAGATTCCGAAACCGTAGCCGAGGTTGTTTCCGTCTGGACCAAGGTTCCTCTGAAACGCCTGGCCGAAAAGGAAAGCGATCGGTTACTGAAGCTTGACAAGGTATTGCACGAGCGTGTAATCGGTCAGTCCGAAGCGGTTACCAGTGTGGCGAAGGCAATCCGCCGCGGCCGTGTCGGACTGCAGGATCCGAACAGACCGATTGGCTCCTTCCTCTTCTTAGGACCCACCGGCGTCGGCAAGACAGAGCTGTGCAAGGCTCTGGCTGAGGCGATGTTCGGTTCGGAGGAGGCTCTGATTCGTGTTGATATGAGTGAGTATATGGAATCCCATGCGGTTTCCAAGATGGTTGGTTCCCCTCCGGGATACGTGGGCTTTGACGAGGGCGGTCAGCTTTCGGACAAGGTACGGACGCATCCGTACTCGGTCGTACTTTTTGACGAAATCGAGAAGGCCCATCCGGATGTGTTCAATATTCTTTTGCAGGTGCTGGATGACGGTCATATCACCGATTCCAAGGGCCGTAAGGTCAGCTTCAAGAATACCATCATCATTATGACCAGCAACGCGGGTGCACAGCGTATCATTGACCCGAAGAATCTGGGCTTTGGCGCAGCTCCCACGGAGGAAGATACCTATAACAAGATGAAGAACGGTGTCATGGAGGAAGTGAAACGTATCTTCAAGCCGGAATTCATTAACCGAATCGATGAGATTCTTGTTTTCCATGCGCTCACAAAGAAGGAGATGGTTGAGATTACCTCCCTTCAGACCCGGATCCTCGAGAAACGGTGCCTTAAGCAGATGAACCTGAAGCTCAAGGTTCGCCCGGCGGCCAAGCAGTACATCGTGGATCATTTTACGGACCTTAAGATGGGGGCCAGACCGATTAAGCGTGCCGTTCAGACGGAGATTGAGGACCCGTTGACCGAGGAAATTTTGAAGGGCGCCATCAAGGCGGGCGACACGGTTTGCGTAACGGTTAAGAACGACCGGATTGTCTTCGAAAAAGAAAAACAGTAGCAATACCATACATAATAAGCTATAATGAAACAGTCGGTTTAGTACCGGCAGGAGGTAGATATGGCAGTAGTTAAGGAACTCCTTCGAAACGAAGGAGACAAGGCATTAAGCTTTGGAGATTACACTTTGGCAGAAAAGCAGAAGGTTGAGGATTTTGCATTTCAGGGTGACCTTTATAAGGTCAAGACCTTCAGCGAAATCACCAAACTTGAGAAGAATGGTTTATTCAGCTATGAATCGGTTCCCGGAACCAGCGTAATCGGATTTGCTGAGGACAGCGACGGAGTCAGCTTTACCGTAGAAGGTACAACCGATGCGCAGATTACCTTGGGACTGGCTGAGGAGACTACTTATAAGGTATTTATTGACGGACAGCCCAGCGGCGAGATGACCACCAATTTAGGCGGTAAGCTTGTTTTATCCGTGGAACTTTCGGAAGGAACTGAGGTTGCAGTCAAAGTAGTAAAATAAACAAAGGCATTTATTCACATGGCCAGACAGTCAACCGTCTTTTTTTGCACGAACTGCGGCAATGAGTTCCCCAAATGGATGGGGCAGTGCCCGTCGTGTAAGGAATGGAATACGATTTCAGAAGAACCGGTTACCAAGTCTCCCTCAAAGGGCTTAACCCAGCGAGGAGAGAACGGTATGGCACCGGTTTCTTTGCGTTGTATAAAAACCGATGATTCTGTACGCATTCCGACGAGGTTTGATGAACTGGACCGTGTTTTGGGAGGCGGAATCGTTCCGCATTCCTTAATTTTGGTGGGTGGTGACCCGGGCATCGGCAAGTCGACCCTGCTTTTACAGGTGATGAAGACTTTGTCCGATGACAAACACAGTGTTCTCTATATTTCCGGCGAGGAATCGCTGCATCAGATTCGACTTCGTGCCGACCGAATCGGCGAGTTCACGGACGATATGCAGCTTCTTTGTGAGACGGATTTGAACCACATCGAGGATGTGATCAAGAAACATAAGCCGGAAGTGGTAGTAATTGATTCCATTCAGACCATGTATGATGATGCCATCAGTGCGGCGCCGGGAAGCGTTTCGCAGGTTCGCGAGGCCACAAACCGCCTCATGATGCTTGCCAAGGGACTCGGCGTTACCATCTTTATCGTCGGACATGTAACCAAGGAAGGAACGGTTGCAGGCCCCCGTGTGCTTGAGCACATGGTGGATACCGTACTCTATTTTGAAGGAGACCGTCATGCATCCTACCGAATCCTTCGCGGCGTCAAGAACCGTTTCGGTTCTACGAACGAAATCGGCGTTTTTGAAATGACGGAGGAAGGCCTTAAGGAAGTTTTGAATCCTTCGGAGTTTATGCTGTCCGGTCGTCCCTTGGGCGCAAGCGGCTGTATCGTTTCCTGTTCCTTAGAAGGAACCCGTCCGCTTCTTGTCGAAATACAGGCACTATGCGTACGCACGGCCTTCGGCATGCCGCGCAGACAGTGCACCGGCTTCGATGTGAATCGTACGAATTTGCTTTTGGCTGTCCTTGAAAAACGGCTTTCCGTAACGCTTTCGGACAGTGACGCATATATCAACATCACGGGCGGCATTCGTGTCACGGAACCCGCGATCGACCTGGGCGTTGCCCTTGCGGTGCTGAGTGGTGTCTACGAGATTCCCGTGCGCCCCGACATCTTTGTTTTTGGCGAAATAGGACTGAGCGGGGAGGTGCGCAGTGTTTCCCTTCCCAAGCAGCGCGTTCTGGAGGCACGGAAACTGGGCTTCAGTCGATGTATCGTGCCTAAGGTGTGTATGGACCAGCTGAAAGGCATTGAGGGCATACGCATTGAGGGCGTTTCCAGTGTGAAAGAGGCTTCGGACCTCTTATTTAAAAAGACCAAATAGAAAGTGGAGATAGACATGAAAGTTACAGACAACATATTGGATTTGATCGGAGAAACTCCGGTAATTGACTTAAGCAAAGTGACAGGCAGCACCATCTATGCCAAAGCAGAATTTTTAAATCCCGGCGGCAGCATCAAGGACCGCATCGGCTTAAATCTCATTGAGGATGCTGAAAAGCGGGGCCTTTTGAAACCGGGCATGACCATTATTGAGCCTACCAGCGGCAACACCGGCATCGGACTTGCGCTGTGCGGAATCCGCAAGGGCTACAAGGTCATCATCGTAATGCCCGAGAATATGTCCGACGAGCGTAAGAAGATTATCCGCGCCCTGGGCGCCGAGCTTGTTTTGACTCCTCAGGAGCTGTCCGTGGGTGGCGCCGTAGACAAGGCTCACGAAATTGCAGCAAGCAGCCCGGATTACTATATGCCAAACCAGTTCAGCAATCAGGCGAACCCCGAAATTCACTACAGAACAACCGGCCGTGAGCTTTATGAGCAGCTTGACGGCAAGGTAGATATCTTCGTTTCCGGTATCGGCAGCGGCGGTACCCTGCAGGGCATTGCTTCCTACCTGCGCAGCAAGAATCCGGATTTAATCGTCGTTGCGGTAGAACCGAAGAACGTATCCGCAATTCTGGGCGACGAACCCGGCCTGCACCAGATTCAGGGCATCGGCGATGGCTTCATCCCCGATATTCTGGATGTTTCCATGATTAATGACCTCGTAGAAGTTACGGATGAGGATGCGATTGAAACGGCACGCTGGCTTGCCAAGGGTCCCGGCCTTTTGGTTGGAACTTCTTCCGGCGCCAATGTTTGGGCCGCTATGCAGATGGCAGAAAAATACGGCCATGACAAAGTAATTGCTACCGTACTTCCCGACCGTGTGGAGCGTTACTTCTCAACCTCATTAATCTAATTAAGGAGAATTTTTATGATCGGTTATTGGAATTACACGGTTTACCTCACTTATTTCGGACTGTGCACCGCGGTTTTCGGTATTATCAAAGCCGCACAGGGCGACCCGTACATAGCACTTTTGTGCCTTATGATCAGCGGCGTCTGCGATATGTTTGACGGCACGATTGCCAGAACCTGCAAGACCCGTTCCGAGGACGCCAAAAACTACGGAATTCAACTCGACTCCCTGTGCGATACGGTATGCTTCGGCGTACTTCCCGCTACCATCGGCTACTGCCTGTGCGGCGATAAAGTATGGGCTATCGTTTGTGAGCTTCTTTTTGTCCTGGCAGCGATCATCAGACTTGGATATTTCAACGTGCAGGAGATGAACCGAATTCAGAACGAAGGCGGCAAGCGACACAGCTACACGGGTCTTCCCGTAACGGCTTCCGCCATCATATTCCCGCTGTACTGTCTCGTCAGTGTATTTTTGCCGTTTAATATAATTCCGTATTATCCGATTATGCTTATTGTCACCGCACTTCTGTTCCTTATGAAGGTAGAGGTTAAGAAGCCCTACATGCGTGGCATGATTCTTTTGGGCACTCTGGGAGCGTGCATTTTTGTATTATTCATTGTATTTGGAGGAAGATTATGAATGTAAATATGCTGCTTTTAAAGGGTGGCAGCATCATTAACACCGTCGGTGAAAAAGACAATACGAAGCTTCGGGTGGGTATCGTTATCTGTATGTTTGTATTGCTGGCGCTGATTGTGTCGATGCTTTTTGATGATTTGAAACGGGAAGATTGTATCGGCCGTGAGAAGGTTTATGCTGCGTACAAATCCTTTTTGAAGCTTGTACTTCGGTATGCGGTGGCCGGACTTTTAATTGTTATTATTTTTGCCAAGATCCTGATTCACGGGTATGTTCCGACCGAATCCATGGTTCCGACGCTGGATGTGGGCGAGCATCTTATAATCAACGGCACCGCGTATTGGTTCTCCGAGCCGGAGCGTGGCGATATCGTCGTGTTCGATAGCGACGAACTCAACGAAACACTTGTAAAGCGTTGCATCGGCCTGCCGGGCGATCATATCTCTTTTAAAGACGGAGACGTTTATATCAACGGCGAGAAGCTTGACGAAAGCGCTTACCTGGACCCGCGTATTTCGTCCTACAGCATGAAGGAATTTGACGTACCCGAAGGAGAGTATTTCTTCATGGGAGACAACCGTATCGTGAGCAATGACGCCAGGTACTGGAAGGATTCCTACATCCCGAAAAAGAATATCGTGGGCAAGGTAATCTATCATTTCAGTTTCCGCGATACGCACAGCGAGCCTGTCATTTTGGGCGGAAAGAAGTAACAAAAAAACATCAGGAAGTTTTTTCCTGATGTTTTTTATTGCGTTTTGAAATAGCAGGGGTGGAAGGAATCGAACCCTCGTTGACGGTTTTGGAGACCGCTGTTCTACCGCTGAACTACACCCCTAAACGGGTAACTTTGTCGATTCGCAACCGACGAAAGTTATTATACATAATAGACAACGGTTTGGCAAGACAAAAATTAAAGTTCCCAAAGCTTTATTTCGGATTCCAATTCGGGCGGAACAGGCGCACCGGAAGCCTTCAATTTCTTGTAAAGATTCTCGAGTGTATGGAGCTGGCGACCCTTCTGAACCTGGTATCTGTCGAGGCCTTCCTTGAAGAGAGGATTGGCTGCAAGCTTCGTACGAATGCCGGCGGAAAACGGGCAGTAGGTGAAGAGAATTCGTCTGGCAATGCGGTTCAGTCGGGGCGAGCTGTTGCCCTCAAACAAAACGAAAGCCATATAGTCATTCACGAAACATTCCTTGTAACTGTTGTGGAATTTTGTGAGAGCCAGCTTGAGGCGGTCCTTGGCGTCCTGTGTCAGGTCGTTATTCTTCTTGTAGTACTGCAGATAATCGCTGTAATCGGCAGTCAGGGACGGATCGGATACATCGTTCCAGTGAACGCCCTGAACACGCTTACACATCTCCCAACGATATTCGCCGGTCAGACGCAATAGAATCTGCGTAACATTCTCACCGGTAAAGAGCGGCATAAACATACGGCAGGGCGTGGTTCGTTTTTTGCCTTCAATTTCCTGCCACATAATGCCACGGGTTCCGATGGTGGGCATCAGGATGATGTCGGGAATTACCTCGACATGCGCATTGAAGCGGTAGGGCTGTGAGCCGCTGTCGCTCACGAGTGTCTCACGCATGTAAGCCATGTAATCGATGGAACGAATCAGGTTAATGGACTGCATAATTGCACCGGCGCCCACTTCACAGTTCTCAATTTCACGGAACAGGTTGTGCTCGGAGAAGATGGGACAAAAAGTAGTGGGGTGACCGCTCAAAACCTTGCTGACCGTCACAAAAGCGTGATTCAGCTCATAAAGAACCTTCTCGCGACTGTTGCTCAGAAGGTCGCTTTCCTCTTTGGCCGTGATGCGGCCGGAATGCTTCAAATCGCGCAGATAATCGGCGTAATCAATATCCAGATCGCTGCGGCTGGGTTCCTTCTCGCCCGTAAAGATGGCAAAAAGCCATTCGAAAAAGCTGTAGATGCCCTTCTCGGGAATGCCGGGCAGCATATCGCAGTGCTGCATCATGTAGAGGGCGTTTTTCTCGCCGGCGGTCTTTAGATCCATGAAACCGTAAAGCAGGAACATGCGGACATAAACGGGAAGCTGGTGATAATTCGATACGTCCCCGTTCAGCTCGTTCATGGAGCCGATAAATATGTCGCGGTACAGCCGGAAGAAATGATCCGCTACGCTGACACGCAGGGTGCGGAAATCGTCGGTCTGCGCGGTTTTGTCGGTGGTATTGCGATATCGTACCACGGTATCTGCTAAGGTCTTGATTTCGTCCTCATCCCAGCCGGCGTAGGTGCCCAGCTTTCGGGCAGTATCGTCAAGCTCAGCGAGGTCGGGAAGCTGTTCGGCCGCGTCATTCGTGGCTGCTTCACTTGCAGCAGCAAGGCGGTTCTTAAAGTGCTCGCTGCGTGCTTTGTATAACTTTTTGTCAATATAACGGTTGCCTTCAAAGAAGAAGGTAAGCTCATCCAGCATATCAGAAAGCTCGGAAATGACGTCCTCACGTTTCATTTCCTGCAGGTAAAGCGAAGTATAAATGTCATAGAAATCCATGCCGGATTCATCCAAAAACAGAGGAATCAGGTCATTCATGTAATCCATCATGACACGCAATGTTTCATAGGTAGTAGCGACATCCATGGCGGCTTTCATAATAAAACCGACACAGATGGCGGGATTGTTCGAGAAGTGAAGATTAAATACCTCCGGCTCCAATATTTCATAGTTACGGTAGTATTCAATCAGCCAGGACTCCAGCTTCATTTCCTCGGGAACGGGCGCCTGGAATTCCTCTGCGGCGGACAGATTCTTTTGGGAAATGGAGTACCTGGTACAGATATCCGTATAGGAAGTGACCAGCTTCTTAAGGAAACCGTAGCTGGTATTGACCTGAATGTGAGCCTTCTGATAGAGCTCGTACAGCTTGCAGATCTGGCGGGCCATGGAGGCTACAAAGATGCGGGCGCCGTCGGAGAGCGCAGTAATAAGGCCGGGAAGCTTGTCACGGCCGGGGAAAACTATGGGCCTGCAGACAACATCGTCCGTTGCCTGATAGTCCGCATGTGCGATGCCGTAATATACATCGGTCAGCCCGGCAACATCGCCCTTGTTCAGCGTGTAGGAGCCGTAATCATTGATGACTTCCACGGTGCCGTCCACAATCAGATATAAATTGTTAATTGCCTGTCCTTTGCCAAAAAGAAGCGAATCAACCGGAAATCTCTGTTCAGCCATGTAAATCCCCACATTTCAAAAGTGTATTTGCATTAATTATACTCCTTTTTAAGGATGCCCTGCAAGCAACGAATTTACGCCGAAAATGGCGGAAAATGCGCAAATTATGCGCTGTACTTTTTACTTATTTATGTTATTATATTAGTACGCGTCACAATTTAATGACACGCATGACAGAAAGGACAGCCTATGGAGCAGAATTTATCCCGTGAAGACATCATTGCCACATACCAGCCGGATATTATGAAACTGGCTTCTTTTTTGCCGTGGCTTAAGTCTAAAGCCGGTCAGTCGGTGTCACACAGTTATAAGGGAACCGATGATTCCGCATCCGCAATGCCTTTCCCCGTGTTTGACTCGCAGGTGTTTTCTCTGGTGAAGGCAATTGAGCAGACACATTTTCTGAATCGCAATTACGTCTATACATATTCCAATTATCGCTTAAAAACGGCCGAGGATGAGCTTGCACTTCTTCCGAAGCTCGGCACCATGGACATGAAGGTTTTGGGCGATATTCTTTCCAAATATGTAATCAAGGGTCAATCAAAAACTGCTCTTTGGAGTGAAGCAGTCAATAAAGGAGTCTTTCTTGCAGTAATCCTTCGCATGTGTGAACTTGCAGATCTCCACCAGAATAATCAGTAAAGGGCCGGTTATGAGCGACAAATCCATTCAAAAAAAACAGTATATCGTAGATTGCGCGCGTCGCGTGTTCGTTGAGAAGGGCTACAAGGATGTTACCATGAAGGACGTAGTGGACGAATGCGGTATCAGCCGTGGCGGCCTCTATCTGTACTTCGAAAGCACCGAGGAGCTGTTCCTTGAGGTACTTCGGCAGGACAAAGAGAAAGACGCAAGCGACGAGGATAGCAGCATCGGCCACAAGACGAACCTCGAAATCCTGCTTTTTTTCCTTAAGGAGCAGAAGAAGGAATTCCTTAAAAAGAAGGATTCTCTGGCGATGGCCACCTATGAATACTATTTCCAGACCCGTATCGGCGGTGGCGTGAGTGCCGTTCGGAACGAGTTCAATACAGCATTCCGCACAATGGAATATTTGCTTACCCGTGGCGTTGAGGAGGGCGAGTTCCGTTGCGAGGACATTGAGGGAACAAGTCGAAACTTCCTTTTTGTCCTGGAAGGCATGCGTATTTACTCACAGACCATGGGCTTGTCCTCAGACATGATCGATAAAGAGTTCGCTTTTCTTCTGTCACAGATTGTGGTGGAGGATTAACGATAGATTTCACAAAGGAGAAACAAAGGATTCATGGAAGACAGCAAGTTTGCATTACTGATTGACGGGGATAATATTTCCGCTGACTATATCGGCATTATTACAAACGAGCTTCAGAAGTTTGGTACCATTACCTACAAACGTATCTATGGCGACTGGACCCGTACGAATGCCAATAAATGGAAGGATGTCCTCCTTGCTCATTCCCTCAATCCCGTGCAGCAGTACAGCTACACGCAAGGCAAAAATGCCACAGACTCCGCTATGATTATTGACGCTATGGATATCCTGTATTCGGGACACATAAATGGCTTCTGTCTGGCGACCAGTGACAGCGATTTTACCCGCCTTGCAATGCGTTTGAGAGAATCAGGAATGTTTGTTGTAGGCATGGGCGAAAGCAAGACCCCTGAGGCCTTCCAAAGCGCCTGTGACCGATTCCTGCTTCTGGATTACCTGGCCAATGTTGAAACCAAGAGCCATACTTCTAAGAAATCCAAGGAAGTTAACACCACCATTGCTACCCTTGAGGATATCAAGGATGCAATCGTGAAGATTATCATCGCCAATGGCAATGATTCCACCTCCATGGATATAGGAGAGCTCGGCAGCCGTTTAACAAAGATTTACCCATCCTTCGATGTTCGTAACTACGAATACACGAAGTTCTCGAAATTCCTGGAATCCAAGGCTTTCGAGAAAGCAATCCGCCTTCAGTATACCGAGACCACGGTTACGGCGTTTCTCGCCGAGGACGACGTGACACTCGAGGATATACGCCGCGAGGTCATTCAGATGATTGTGGAGGCAGAAAAACAAATCATGAATATGGGTGAGGTTAATCAGCGCCTTATTAAACGCTTCCCCGATTTTAATATTTCGAATTACGGCTATGCCAAATTCTCGAAATTACTCCAGGATTTCCCGGAGCTGAAGATTACGAATCTGGGCAAAAGCGTTACATTGAGCAAGGAATATTCCAGACAAATCAGGAAATAACCGGTCAATCAGGGAAAGGGCGTGTGTAACGCCCTTTTCTTAATTTAAGCAATCTTTATGGGAGGAGAAGGTATGGAGCAGGTAGGAAAGGTAAAACTGGATTACACTTACTATTCCGGAAAAGATCTATATTCCGATGGGGCGATTGAATCGGATCTTCTTCGGATAGCCAAAAACTATGATGCCGCCGAGTATGACAGCATCATTGAGAAGAGCGGAAGCTGGCCCATCCGGTATCATTTTGCAAAGGAACGCGAGAACATCGTTTCGTTTATTCCTATACAAAAGACGGACAAGGTTTTAGAGGTGGGCAGTGGTTGTGGTGCCATTACGGGGGCTTTGGCACGCATGGCCGGCAGTGTGGATTGCGTGGAGCTTTCCGAGAAACGCAGCCTGATTAACGCATATCGTAACAGAGACTACGATAATATTAACATTCACATCGGTAATTTTAAGGATATTGAGCCGCATCTGCCGAATGATTATGACTATATCTGCTTAATCGGCGTATTCGAATATGCACAAAGCTATATGGGTAGCCCTAAGCCGTACCAGAAGTTTATGGATATCCTGCGTCATCATGTAAAAAGCGGCGGTCGTATTCTGATTGCCATTGAGAATCGTCTGGGTATGAAGTATCTGGCAGGGTGCAAGGAGGATCATCTGGGCACTTACTATTCCGGTATCGAAGGATACCGTGAAGGGGACTGTGTCAGAACCTTCTCAAAACCGGCTCTTGAGCACATCATTCTGGAGAGCGGTATTGCGGAGTATTCCTTCTATTATCCGTATCCGGATTACAAATTCCCTCATACCATATATTCGGACCGTCGTTTGCCCATGGTCGGGGAACTGAACGACAATATGAACAACTATGACCGGTCCAGAATCGTGTCCTTCTCCGAGGATCGGGCTTTTGATTCGGTCGTAGACGACAAACTGTTCCCTATCTTTTCCAATTCTTTTTTGCTGGTAATCGGACCGGCACTGAAGGTAAACTATTGGGAATTCCAAAAGGACAAGGCTCCGGGAAGGCTTAAGCCCTGCTTTAATGCAAGAAGTGCCGTAGATGAGCAGAACAGGCGCGTAGAAAACGAGAGTGTACAGATTTACTATGACCTGGGCGGCGGATTTACGGAAGAAAATTCAGGAATGACTGTGGTAGTCAACGGCGTTCTCTCGATGCCGTTTTCCGGGGATGTGAAGCGACTTCGTATCGATCCGCTGCAGTGTAGCGGCATCGTATATATCAAGGACATGTCTATAAATGAAAAACAGGTAAGAAACTATGATAAGTTCCTTACCTGCAACGGAGTTCCGGTATATAGTGGTGGAAAATCATCTGTTATTAAAGAAGCTCTGCATAAAAACGACTCTGCGGGAGTTGCGTACCGGTTTGATACGGAAGACCCGAACATCGTGATTGATTTGAGCGGTATTACTGTAAAAGAGATGAATCATCTGACGCTTGTGCTGGAGGGTTACTATCTGAGTGACACCTATAGAAGCGCACCAGAAGAACAAGAAGGATAAGCGAAATAGCTCCCAGGATAATCTCTACGACATAGGTCTTCATAAGCAGTACCGAGGACAGATAAACCGCCAGGAAATCCACCAGTGCGTGAATCAGAACGGCTATAAAATAACAGTAGTTACGATTATTCTTAATGGCCTGATAGAGCAGAACACTTAAGAATACCTGCAGAATCAGGGCGCTGATGCGGTCAAAACCGCCCAAACCGAATTCATAGGGGCGGGCAGCAAGCATCGAATTCATCTGTTCCCGGGCAACGGCCACTTCCTCGGGAGAAAGGTTCGCAAGCCGCGCCTCAAGGGAACCGTTATTGATGGAAGCCATGGAGAGGATGCTTGAAAGGGAGGAGAATCCCTGCAGAATGAAACATTCCACGCCGGCGTGTCCGAAACCGTACATAATGGCGGAATCCTTACTTAAATCCTTCTTCATAACAAACTTGAGTGCCAGGAAACGGCCGGTTCCCTCAAAGATTCCGGCAGCCAGGCCACCATAAAGGGCGTACAGCGTCATATTTGCCTTCAGCGCTTCGCCGCATATGGAATTCATAATCATATGGAGCACCTGCTCCAAAGTGAGCGCGAATAATATAAAAGTACCGACACCTATAAAGTAGTTAATACCACGGGTGCCGGTTTTTTTGTGCCAAAAAACAGGCAGCAGGACGGGAAGCAGGAAGCCGATTGCCATGGCGAAGCCCGCCCAAACAAAACTTGCAGTTGAAATCATGTCTAAATCCTCCTTAGGAGAGTATACTACAGCGTGCCCGGTTTGACCACCTCTCCCTGTTTTTGGAGGTGGTTTTTATGCTTCCTCCCTGTTTTTTGGGGGGGGCCGTTTTTATGGTCCCTCCTTGTTTTTGCGGGCCTGTTCGGGGCGGCTTCTTCCTGTTTTCTGGGGCTGTTCTATGTCGTTTCTGCGCTTTTTGTGTGCTTTTTCATCTTCGTTTTTCTCAAATACGGTAGCTTCTGTGTGCCGTCCTTGGTACCCCGGACTACTACAAAATGTGTCTACATAATATAGTGAACATAACATAATTATCCACAAATGATAGCAGTGTCAGAGTGACGAAATACTAAATGTTGTCATCAAAGTCAAAATGATAGATTGGTTATGTAAACCGCGCAACCACAACAAAAACATTGACCACTTGAGTCATTCCAAGACCGTTTTCGGCACCTCCGGAGAGGGCAGCATCATGGAAAAGTCCCTAAACATGGGAATGTTAAGTTCGGTCAACGAAGCTACACCATGAGTAACACAATATGATGTGCGTGTCAGCCATATATGACACAAGATTTAGGAGACATAAAATCACCTAAAATCCATAGTTATGTGTAAACCACAGAAAAAGGCCTGAAAACACTACATTTAGTGGGATACAAGGCACTTTATCCACAATAGATTATGTAAATCACCGCGATATCCAAAATCACGGAGAAACTACCTATATTTATTGTTTTTTTGCAACATTTGCACCATTGAAAATACAGGAGGGGCAGTATAATATATAACTGTATGTTCAGATAGGAGGACCATCTAGGAATGGGTAACGTCAGACGAATTTATGTTGAGAAGAAGCCCGCCTTTGCAGTAAAGGCATTGGAGCTTCAGGAAGATTTAAAGAATTACCTGGGAATCCAGGGAGTTAAGCAGGTACGTGTGTTCATCCGCTACGATGTTGAGAATATCAGCGATGAGACCTTTGAGCGTGCCTTAGTAACTGTTTTCGCAGAACCGCCGGTTGATTACTTATACAGAGAGACCATTGAGCTTCCGCAGGATGCTCATATCTTCAGCGTAGAGTTCCTTCCCGGACAGTTCGACCAGAGAGCAGATTCCGCAGTACAGTGTGTGAAGTTTTTGAAGGAAGATGAGGACCCGGTTATTAAAACCGCAGTAACCTATATGGTTATTGGCAACATCTCCGAGGACGAATGGAAACAGATTAAGGCTTACTGCATCAACCCCGTAGATTCCAGAGAGACCGGTATCGAGAAACCGAAGACTCTGATCACGGAATTTGAAGAACCTGCCGATGTAGCCATTCTGGACGGCTTCACCACGATGCCCGAGGATGAGTTCCTTGCTCTTTACAAGTCTTTGGGACTTGCAATGACCTTTAAGGATTTTGAGTATATCCGCGGCTATTTTGATAAAGAAGAGAAACGCAATCCTTCCATGACGGAGATTCGCGTACTTGATACATATTGGTCTGACCATTGCCGCCATACCACCTTCTCCACCGAACTTAAGGATATTTCCTTTGGAGACGGTTACTATCGTACCCCGATTGAAACAACCTACCAGAGCTACCTTGATACCAGAGAGGAGCTTTTCAAGAACCGTGATGACAAGTTTATCTGCCTCATGGATCTGGCCCTGATTGCCATGCGTAAGCTTAAAAAGGACGGCAAGCTTGAGGACATGGAGAAGTCCGATGAAATCAATGCATGCTCCATTGTCGTTCCCGTTGAAATCGATTACGAGGACGGACGCGGTGTCATTACGGAGGAGTGGCTTGTAAGCTTCAAGAATGAGACGCACAATCATCCGACCGAAATTGAGCCGTTCGGTGGTGCCGCTACCTGTCTGGGTGGTGCAATCCGCGATCCCCTGTCAGGTCGTAACTATGTATATCAGGCAATGCGTATCACAGGCGCTGCGGATCCTACGGTTCCCGTCAGCGAGACACTGAAGGGTAAGCTTTCCCAGAAGAAGCTTGTCCGGGGCGCTGCAAGCGGTTATTCCTCTTACGGAAACCAGATCGGTCTTGCTACCGGTTATGTTAAAGAAGTATATCATCCGAACTACGTTGCAAAACGTATGGAGATCGGTGCCGTTATGGGCGCTGCTCCCAGAGCCAATGTTGTTCGTTTAAATTCCGATCCCGATGATGTTATCATCCTTTTGGGCGGTCGTACCGGCCGTGACGGTTGCGGCGGTGCTACCGGATCTTCCAAGGTTCACACGGAGGCTTCCATCGAAACCTGCGGTGCCGAGGTTCAGAAGGGTAATGCACCCACAGAGCGTAAGCTTCAGAGATTGTTCCGCGATCCTGTTGTCAGCCACATGATTAAGAAATGTAACGACTTCGGCGCAGGCGGTGTTTCCGTAGCAATCGGTGAGCTGGCAGACGGACTTACCGTTGACCTTGACAAGGTACCCAAGAAGTATGCCGGCCTTGACGGTACGGAACTTGCCATTTCCGAGTCTCAGGAACGTATGGCTGTCGTTGTGGATCCTGCGGATGTAGAAGAATTTTTACAGGCTGCCGCCAAAGAGAATCTCGAAGCGGTTCCCGTAGCAGTCGTAACCAAGTCTCCCCGCCTTGTTCTTAAGTGGAGAGGTAAGGAAATCGTTAATATTTCCCGAGCGTTCCTTGATACCAACGGAGCACATCAGGAAACTGCAGTCAGCGTGGATATCCCCACGGAGGAAGGTAACTACTTTAAGAAGAATGCCGATGAGAAGGCATCCTCTTTGGCGGAAGCCGGAAAGACCAAAGACGCCTTCCTTACAGCACTTTCGGATTTGAATTCCTGCAGCCAGAAGGGTCTTGTGGAAATGTTTGACTCCTCCATCGGCGCAGGCAGCGTATATATGCCGTACGGCGGCCGTTATCAGCTTACGGAGACGCAGGCCATGGTTGCCAAGCTTCCCGTATTAAAAGGAAAGACCGACCTCGTTACCATGATGAGCTACGGCTTTGATCCTTATCTTTCAAGCTGGAGCCCTTACCACGGAGCAATCTATGCGGTAACCGAGTCTCTCAGCAAGATTGTTGCAGCCGGCGGTGATTACAAGAAGGTTCGTTTTACCTTCCAGGAGTATTTCCGTCGTATGACAGAAGATCCGTCCAGATGGAGCCAGCCTTTTGCAGCTCTGCTTGGTGCATATGATGCCCAGATTGGTTACGGACTTCCTTCCATCGGTGGTAAGGATTCCATGAGCGGTACCTTCAATGATATTGATGTACCTCCCACACTTGTTTCCTTTGCAGTGGATACCGCACTCGGCAAGGATGTAGTGACTCCCGAACTGAAGAATGCCGGGGATGTGCTGGTTCACTTCCCGCTTCCGAAGGACGATTACGATATTCCCGTTTACAAGGATGTTATGGAGCTTTATGAAGCTGTTTCCGCTCTGCTTCACTCGGGCGCTGCAGTTTCCGCATATGTTTCCGACGCACACGGTCTTGCCGTAGCGGCTGCCAAGATGGCTTTTGGCAACAAGCTTGGTGTAGAATTCGCACATGATACGGTACCTGCAGACCTTTACAAAAATGTAATGGGCGATTTGGTACTTGAGATGAAGCCGGCAGCAGTGGATTCCATTCCGGAAGGCATCGAGTACACCGTATTCGGTTGCGTAACCGGCAATGCCGTATTTACAATGCCGGACGGCGCTGCCGTTTCCATGGAGGATGCTGTCAGAGCTTGGAGCGCACCGCTTGAGAAGGTATTCCCTCAGCGCGCTACCGCGGATTACGATGTAGTGAACGCTCCGATTTATAAAGCAGCAGAGGGTAGCGTTTATGTCTGCAAGAACCGCGTGGCACGTCCTACCGTATTCATTCCCGTATTCCCCGGAACGAACTGCGAGTACGATTCCGCCCGCGCCTTTGAACGCGCAGGTGCGGATGCCATCGTAAAGGTATTCAGAAACAACTCTCCCGAAGACATTCGTGAGTCCGTAAAGGAATTCACGGACGGAATTTCGAAGGCACAGATTATCATGTTCCCCGGTGGTTTCTCCGCAGGTGATGAACCGGACGGTTCTGCCAAGTTCTTCGCAACCGCTTTTCAGAATGAACACATGAAGGAAGCTGTTATGAAGCTTTTGAACGAAAGAGACGGTCTGGCTCTTGGTATCTGCAACGGCTTCCAGGCACTTATTAAGCTGGGACTGGTACCGAACGGAGCAATCGTAGGTCAGGACGCACAGAGCCCGACCCTTACCTTCAATACAATCAACCGCCACGTATCCAAGATGGTTTACACCAAGGTCGTTTCCAACAAGAGCCCCTGGCTTCAGAAGGCCGACCTGGGCGGCGTTTATGTAACACCCGCTTCTCACGGCGAGGGACGTTTCGTAGCTCCCGCTGAGTGGATTGAGAAGCTGGAGGAGAACGGACAGGTAGCAACCCGCTACTGCGATTTCTTCGGCAATGTAAGTATGGACGAAGAGTACAATGTCAACGGTTCCTACGGCGCAATCGAAGGTATCACTTCTCCGGATGGCCGCTGCCTTGGTAAGATGGCCCATGTAGAGCGCCGCGGCGACGGTGTTGCAATCAACATCTACGGCGAGCAGGATCTTAAGATCTTCGAGTCCGGTGTGGAGTACTTCCGATGAATTACCAACTAGAGTGTGACAGGCTTATTTCCGAAGCCGGAACACAAAACAGACTATTACTTCATAGCTGCTGCGCACCTTGCAGCAGCTATGTGCTTACTTACTTAAGAAAATATTTCAGAATCACGGTTCTTTATTACAATCCGAATATTGCGCCGTCCGAGGAATACTTAAAGCGCAAGGAGGAACAGCTTCGTCTGATTGGAATCCTCAATGAGGAGGCTGCAGGCGATTCCTCATTGTTCCCCATCGATTTTGTGGATTGCGATTATGACGGCCCGAAATTTTATGAGATGGCACGAGGATTGGAGCAGTGCCCGGAGGGCGGGGAACGCTGTTTTAAGTGTTACGAACTGCGCCTTCGAAAGGCAGCGGAAGTCGCACAAAGCGGCGGGTATGACCTGTTTACGACGACCCTTACGATTTCCCCCTTAAAGAAGGCCGGTAAGCTGAACGAAATCGGCGGCCGCCTTGCGGAGGAATACGGCGTAGCGTATCTCTATTCGGACTTTAAGAAGCGTGACGGATACTTGACCAGTATCAGATTGTCCGAGAAATACGGACTTTACAGACAGAATTACTGCGGCTGCGTATTTTCGAAACGCGATGCCGCGACGGATTAGTTTTTGGCAGGAGAAAGATAGGTTATGGAGAAATTTTTAGAAGCACTTTCACAGGAACTGATGGCAGCATTTGAAGCAGAGGGCTACGAGGCAGCTCTCGGAAGAGTCACTGTTTCCAACCGACCGGACCTGTGTGAGTTTCAGTGCAACGGTGCCATGGCCGGGGCCAAAAAGTATCACAAGGCTCCGATGCAGATCGCTACCGATGTGGCAAAGCATCTCGAAGGCAGCAAGACCTTCTCAAAGTTTGAGGTGGTTATGCCCGGCTTTATGAATATGGATGTTTCCCCTGAGTTCGTTTGCAATTATGTGACCGCTATGAGCGAGGACGGACAGTTCGGCGTTCCCAAGCCCGAGTCACGTCGCAAGGTAGTACTGGATTTTGGCGGCCCGAATGTTGCCAAGCCGCTTCACGTAGGACATCTGCGCAGCGCGGTAATCGGCGAGAGCATCAAGCGGATCCTGCGTTTTTGCGGTCATGAGGTAATCGGTGACATTCATTTGGGCGATTGGGGACTTCCCATCGGCCTTGTTATTTCCGAGATTGAAGTGCGTAAGCCGGATCTTGTATATTTTGATGAGAATTTTACGGGAGAGTATCCGGAAGAATCCCCCGTTACCGTTTCCGAACTTGAGGAGATTTATCCTTTTGCCAGCGCCAAGTCCAAGACGGACGAAGCTTTTAAGGAGAAAGCCCTGAAGGCAACCTTTGAACTGCAGGCAGGCCGAAGAGGATATCGTGCTCTTTGGCACCATATTATGGCAGTCTCGGTTGCGGACCTTAAGAAAAACTATGACCGTCTGCGTGTCGAGTTCGACGTGTGGAAGGGTGAATCGGATGTGTCCGACATGATTCCGCCCATGATTGAGGATATGAAGAAGTCCGGTATTGCCGAGCTTTCCGAGGGCGCATGGGTTATTAATGTCAAGGAGGAGACCGATTCCAAGGAGATTCCTCCCTGCATTCTGTTAAAGAGCAACGGCGCTACGAACTACGATTCCACCGATGTTGCTACCGTAATGGAGCGTATGCAGCTTTATAATCCGACTGATATCGTTTATGTAGTTGACAAACGTCAGGACCTGCATTTCGTGCAGTGCTTCCGTGCTGTAAGAAAGGCCGGCATTACGGATGATTCCGTGAACCTTCAGTTTATCGGCTTTGGTACCATGAACGGTCCGGACGGCAAGCCCTTTAAGACGAGAGAGGGCGGTGTGATGCGTCTTGAGCGTCTTGTGAATGAAATCAATGATGCGATGTATCAGAAGATTAAGGAGAATCGCGAGATCAGCGAGGAAGAGGCTCAGAAGACCGCAGAAATCGTCGGCCTTGCCGCTCTTAAGTATGGCGATCTGTCAAACCAGGCCACCAAAGACTACGTATTTGATATCGACCGTTTCACATCCTCCGAGGGAGAGACCGGTCCGTACATTCTGTACACCATCGTTCGTATCAAGTCGATTCTGAATAAATTTACGGAGGCCGGAGGCAGTCTCGAAGGCCTTAAGTTGCGTCCTTCCTGCGGCGTAAGCGAGAAGAACTTAAATCTTCAGCTCGCACAGTTCTCTACCATGATTCAGAGTGCTCTCGAGGATCTCGCACCGCACAAGGTATGTTCGTATGTTTATGATTTGGCCAATGCGTTCAACTCCTTCTACCATGACAATCGTATCATGACCGAGGAAGACAAAGAGAAACAGAAGGGCTGGCTGGCACTCCTTCTTCTTACCAAAAAAGTGATGGAACAGTGCATTGATTTACTTGGCTTTACTGCTCCGGATCGTATGTAGGTGTCGCATTGAAGAATTACAAGAATACCATCAAAGCTTCATATTTAGGGTATATTACACAGGCGGCGGTAAATTGTTTACCACCGCTTTTGTTTCTTACTTTTGCCAAAAACTATGGCGTTTCACTGCTGCAACTTGGGTTGACCACAACAGTCAACTTCGGCACGCAGCTTCTTTTTGACTTCATAACACCCTTCTGGGTTAAGTGGAAGGGCGTTCGCCATGTCACGGTAGCAGCACATGTGAGTGCCGCACTTGGACTTTTGTGTTTTGGCTTCCTGCCGGAACTGGCGCCGGGAAATCTGGTCTATGTTGCGATTCTTTTTTGCATGATTCTATGCGGAATCGGAGGTGGTGTGACCGAGGTACTGATCAGTCCGATTGTAGAGAGCTGCCCAAGTGATACAAAGGCTAGGGCGATGGGTCTTTTGCATTCGATGTACAGTTTCGGCTGCGTCATTGTAGCGGTTACGACGGCTGCGTATTTTGGTATCATGGAATGGAGCGGCAGTCATTTTTGGCAGTTGCTTCCGATTCTCTGGTGCCTTCTGCCGCTTTTCAATGCCTTCTTTTTTGCAAGGGTGCCGCTTAATGAACAGGCTATTTTGGGAGAAAACACGGAAACTGCACGTTCGGAAGGTGAGAGGCAGAGCAGGCGGGTGCCGGCGACATTCCTTTTCGTGCTTTTGTGTATGACGGGAGCCGGCGCGTCAGAGATGGCGATGAGCCAGTGGATTTCCTCCTTTATGGAAGCCGGACTCCACTTTGAAAAAGCGGTGGGCGATTTGGTGGGCCCCTGCCTTTTTGCCCTTTTTATGGGAATTTCGCGAGTGGTATACGCACGATTTGCTGACAAAGTGAAGTTGAGCGCCCTGCTGGCACTGTATGCCTTTGGCATGCTTGGCTGCTATGTCCTGGTGGGCTTTGGAGGCTATACGGGTGCGCTGGTGGGCTGTGTTCTGGCCGGATTTTTTGTTGGCCCCCTGTGGCCTGCGACTTTCTCGCTGGAAGCGCGCCTTGACAAAGGACTCGGAACCGGACTTTATGCGGCGATGGCCTTTGCGGGAGATGTGGGCTGCAGCCTCGGGCCGGCCTTCGTCGGCTTTGTCGCAGACAGAAGTACAGATGGCCTTCACGCAGGCCTTAAATATGCGGCATTTATTCCATGTCTTGTAATTTTGGGAGCACTGTGCCTTCTTCGTAAGGAGCATAGTAGAAAGTCGTCGTAAATGAATGAATTTGAGTTCAGACAATTGCATATATCTCCGGAGGGCCCGCTTGTTGTTTTCGTGACCGCTGCAGATATGCCTTCGCAGGGCGAAGAACTGCTTGCGCGCCTGTCGGAAGACGGTACGCCGGCTGTTTCCCTGATGGAAGCTAAGGTGCCTTCCTGGGATGATTATTTAACGCCCTGGCCGGCTGCCGGTATCCTTAAGGGACGTGTTTTTGGCGGTCATGCGGATGCATTTCTTGAAGAACTGCTGAAGGAACTTTCGAAGATACCGGTATCGACCGTTTCCTGCAATCGGAAGATTTTTCTTGCGGGCTATTCGCTGGCAGGTCTTTTTTCGCTTTGGGCGATGACGCGGAGCGATATTTTTTCGGGGTGTGTCTGTTGCTCCGGGTCTCTTTGGTATCCGGGGTTTACGGAGTATATGCGTGAATTTCTTTCGGACGACAGCCTCTTTCCGGGAGACCGGACAATTTATCTGAGCCTTGGGAAAAAGGAACCGCTCACCAAGCATCCTGTGATGCGTACCGTGGGCGAGGCGACCGAAGAGATATATAGATGGATTGCAGAGCGAATCGGGGAGGAACACGTGAGTTTTGAATGGAATGAAGGCGGGCACTTTCAGGAACCGCTTACACGGCTTGTAAAAGGAATAGAGTGGATGGTGCGGTAGCGGTGCGGTGCCATAAGGTTCGAATCCCCTTCTCGCTATTGGTAAAAGATTGAGAAAACCTTGAAAATACGAGGTTTTCTCTAAGTGACCAAGGATGGAAGCAACCATTTCTCTTGGATATTTTGTCTGGGCTTTGCTTGAGAAAGTTCTACGAAGTTTGTGGACGCTTGACTTATCAAGAGCAAGGCTAAAGACATTGCACTTATTTTTTGTCTTTTTGTCATAAAAAAGTTCGTGTTTCAACTAAAGATTAAAACACGAACTTAGTCTTACTCGTATGTAATTTTTTTCAAAATCAATAGGAATGACAAGCGGAACACCCTGCCCCTGCAATTCGTACAGTGTTCCAATAAAGCCTTCATTGTACGACTTTACAAGATAATCGGATATTTTTCCGAAATTGTTTCCTTGCAGATTCGTTAATATTCCGTTGATTTGCTCTTTCAACGAATTCTGATAATCAATCTGATAGATTACATGCTGAAGATCTGCATCTTCCCTGCCTTTGAGAATCGCAATCTTTTCACAAATACGACCATCCAATTTGGTGGGTCGTTCAACTCCATGAGCGATACGGGTTTCTCGATGTATTGGTCAAGCGGGAAGACTTCGAGAATTGCTTCCAGTATTTCGGGTACTCCGTGGCCGTCCATGCGTAATACGATGGCATTTTTGCCGACGGACATGGCAGGAAAGTTGCCGTCTGCGATTACGATGGTGTCGGAGTGACCCATCTCGCAGAGTATTTTGAGAAGTTCGGGTGAGAGAATTGGATTGATTCCTTTTAACATTTTTTTCTCCTATTCTGGAATTTGTCTATTTGGGCAACACGGCGGGGCCGAGAATTGCACTCATTTAGGCTCTTCTTTTGATTTGGGCATCGGGAATCGTGAAACAGGGGAAACCCGATGTAACTTTTTGTTGAAAAATGAACGTGGCGACGGCGGAATATGATTCATGAAACTATTCCGATGAAGAATCTCCGAGCTGTAATCGAATTATTACATCGGGTCGGGCCATGCTAAGAAAAATCGCTGTAGGGGCTGAAAAAGCAGGTTCCGGGCGACATCGGGAATTTGAGAAGGCAGAATTCTCGATGCCCGGGACCGGCCGGAGGGCCCAAAAACTGCCCGGAACCGGCCCGGGGACCGGCCA
>JAZLJD010000007.1:0-24786 GCA_045617725.1 Lachnospiraceae bacterium | reverse complement strand
ACCGCTTGGCCTCCGACTTCACCCCTCCACTGCAAAATGCCCAATACGCGCAGGAACAATTTGTGCAAAATGACGGAGAATAAGCATAATTGTTACATAAATGTTAACAACTTTGACCTTTGTTAACTTAATTTGAACTTTCGAATAAACGGTTGAATCGTACAAGTTGTAAAAGTATAATTACAAAGTGTGTGAAATTGGGCACACAGAACGGAGAACACATATGAGAAAACTCAAATTTAGAAGAATGCTTTCTTTAACCTCCGCGTGCGTTTTACTTTGCTGTCTTTCGGGATGTATGGGCGGTGGCGAGGACGTCGGTGACGACGAAATCGTTGTTTACCATGAAGAGCCTGCACCCGAATATACGATGGATGTAGTACGTCGCGGCGATGTGGAAAGTTCCTTGTCCATTAATGCTACTTATGTGCAGATTACCCAGCAGGATGTAGCATTCCAGAGCGAGCAGCTTAGGGTGGATGAGGTATTTGTTAAGGTGGGTGACGAAGTCAAAGCCGGCCAGATTCTGGCACAGTGCAATTTGACGGATGTCCTCAAACAGATAGACAGCCTTAAGGAGGATGTAGAGTATCAGAATCTGCTCCTTAAACAGATGCAGGAGAAACTGGACTTGGACATTAAGATCCGTGAGGATCAGATTTATATGACCGCCATGTATGATTCCGATTACGAGAAGATGGAAGAGGATATCGAAGCCATCAAGCTTTCCTACAAGACTTCTATCGAGGATTTGGAAGACAAAATATATCTTGATAACTTAAAGCTGAATGAATGCAACAAGAAGGTAGCGGACGGAACTCTCTACGCACCGATCAGCGGTAACATTTCCTTTATTAAGACGGATTTGGAAGGCAGTACCACAAGCGAGGGCGAGAAGGTTATGACCATCGTCGACAATAGCGTATGTGCGTTCCGCGTTGACAAAACCGACCACAAGGATCTGTTCTATGAAGGCCAGATATTGCAGCTCAGAGTCGGCCTCGGAGTTAGGATGCAGATTTATGATGCAACTCCGTTTATGATGGATTCCTGGGATCAGTACCTCTACTTCAAACTCCTGGACGATCAGGTCAATATCAAGACCGGAACCTTGGGCTCCGTATATGTGGATTTGGAATCGGTACATGATGTTCTTTATCTTGCCAATAAGTACATCCGCACGGTGGACGGACGAAGCTATGTATATGTTATGGATGAGAACGGATATCGTTCCGTCAAGTATATCGAGACCGGCTTAAAGGGTCTTGAGTTTACCGAGATTGTAAGTGGCTTGAACGAAGGCGACTTCGTTATTCTGAAATAAGAGGCAGGACAGATTATGAGACTGAAAAAACAAATAGCATTCATGCTGTGTGCCGGAATGACATTCCTTTTGGCAGCCTGCGGTGGCGAGCCACAGGAAGAATCCGGCAGCACGGTAAAAGTGATTCGAGATACAATCGCTCATGAAGACATGTTCGACTACACGGAAATCGGTGACATTTATGTGACTGAGCGTACGCCCGGAATCATCGGACCCCTTACGCAGGACCTTCAGTTCACAGGCGCCGGCAAGTTCGAAAGATACCTGGTGGAGCTGGGCGACGAAGTAAAGAAGGGCGATGTGCTGGCCAGTGCGGACGATTCCGGACTGGATGACCAGATTGAGGCATTAAATGAGCAGATTGCCAAGCTGACCGAGAATTACCACAATACGATGACCGGCTACGATGACGAGGTAGCTATCCTCGATATCAAGGATGCCCGCAACGCAACAATTCCCTGGGGCTATATAGACAAAACAAATAACAAGTATTCCCGCTGGAGAATCGACTTAAACAGACGGCAGACCACGGAGATGTACGAGTACAACCTGGGCAAGCTGAAGGAACAGCTCAAGGAGTTGGAAGGACAGCGTACCGGAAACGAAATCATTGCTCCCTTTGACGGCGTAATTCTGGCACGTGCAGAGCTCTACTCCGGAGACAGCGTAACGGAGGAAGGTTATTACATGACCATCGCCGATACCACACAGATTCGCGCTTATTCCGAGTACACGGCGTATGCGAATTCCAAACAGACCGAGAAGACCTACATTCTCTATAACGGCAAGCAGTATGATGTGACCTACATTCCCATCGATCCGAAGACGTATTCCGCATTGGTGGCACAGCAGGCAACCATGTACATGCAGTACTACTTCAACGAGCCGGATGACGACCTTCGTTTTGGCGACCGATTCACGCTGGTAGCCCAAAAGAGCTCCGCGACCGATGTCATCACCTTGAATAAATGCGCAATCCGACAGGATACCGTAGGCAAGTACGTATATGTACAGGAGAATGGATCCAGAATTAAGAAATATATCGTGACCGGCTTAACCGACGGCGTTCGCGTTGAGGTTAAGGAAGGACTTGTGGAAGGAGAAAAGGTTTATGTGGACGACTGATATGAAAAAAATAACCTCAATCCTCCTGTGTGCGTCACTTGTTTTTGGCACAGCGGGCTGTTCCGTTTCAGACCTTTTAAAGACGGAAGATACCGGAGCGGGATCCATTTCCGTTGTGGATGATTCCATGTACTTAAACCTCGGAGCATTGACCGAGGAGGATGATATTGTAACGGAAACCTATACGACCGTAAAACGCGGTGATATGGGCGCCAATATTCGGGATGTCAGAGTAAACGCATACTTCCCGAATATCGAATATACGAACTTCCCGTCGACCACGGGTACCATTCGTTATAAGGACATCACGGTGCAGACCGGCGATTACGTCAAGGTGGGCGACGTGGTAGGCCACATTACGGTTGAGTATGACAAGTCTCCTCTTGTGCAGAAGGAGCTGGAACTGAAACGTATGCAGGAAAGATACGCCACGCTCGTAGAGGACAATGAGAAGAGTCTTGCGGATTACCTTGAAGATGTGGAAGAACAGTACGAGGATTCCTACGAACGCGATGGCAAGTACGATGACTACACTCACGACATCAACATGATTTATTACAATCAGAAGGTTCGTCAGTGGGAGAATACCAAGAAAGCGCAGCTTGAGCGCATTCAGGAAGCAGAGGATGCACTGAAGGAATACAAGGAAACCCTTACGGTTACGGAAGTTAAGGCAACCAAGGAAGGCTGGGTAAGATGGGTAGACAATTACCGTACGGAAGGCGACATTGTTAACGCATGGGATACTATCCTAATTATCACGACCTCCGACAAGGTATTCATAAGTCTTGACAATTATGCAAACCGACTGGCTTACGGTGATGAGGTTACTCTGTCACTGGGTGGAAATTCCACATATAAGGCACGCGTGTTAAGCCCCTCCGCAATGAGCTCCTATACCAGCATGCAGACCAAGAACGTTATCATGGAAGTGGAGTGCAACTTTGAGGATGTTATGTTCTCAAGAGGCCTGAACATCACGGGTGACACGAATACCATGCGAAATGTTCTGCTGGTTGACCGAAATGCTGTAACGGTTGTGGAAGATGAATTCTATGTTACCGTAGTTCGCGAGGACGGTACCAAGGTAAAGCAGACCTTCATCCCCGGTGGCAGCGATAATGATTACTATTGGGTATTTACCGGCCTTGAAGAAGGCACAGTACTTTTATGCAATAACTAAGGCTGAGGCACCGAAGGTGTCCCAGCAAGCTCGCGGAGCGAGCGCAGAGCGTCGGCAGGCTTTTGCACAGCAAATGCCGAGAGCCGGGGTCCGAAAGGAGAAACAATATGTTTCGTTTAATGATTCAGAAACTATTACATAAAAAATGGATGGTTTTTTGCCTCTTAATCGGTAACGTGCTTTTGATAGCAACCGTAGTCAGCCATCCCATGTACCGTAGCGCTTCCTTCAAGAAGATGCTGACGGACGAATTTAAGGCCTATGAAGAGGACAATGTCGCATGGCCGGCCATCCTGCGGATGGGTATTGTATCGCCCAAGAACGACGGTACGGATTTGTTTTCTAAATTGACGCAGTTCACCGAGTCGAGCAACAGTCGACTGGGCCTTGATGTAAAGCATGACATTGCAATTTATTCCACCAGCCCCTCCGGTGCGGAATCCATCATCAATGCCAACGGTCTTCGTTCCTGGAAGCCGTCCATCACCACGATGACGGATCTTGCACAGCACGTAAAGATTCTGACCGGTGAGAACGTAAGCGATACCATCACGGCCGACGGCGGAATTCCTGCCATCATCAGTGAGGCGACCATGGTTAAGCTGGATATTCTCATGGGTGAGACCGTGGAATTCCAGTACATCTTTGACAACGAAGGCAATCCGGTGCGTATCACCATCGTCGGCGTCTTTGGCAAGGATGAGAACGAGGATGACTACTGGGTAGTTAATCCCGAAGATTATGAAACCAACTTCTTTATTGATTACGACGTGTTCAGCCGCTATTTCCTGGGCGAGAACAGCGAGAATTACAACTTAAGAGGTGAGTGGATTGAGGTGTACGACTATACCACCATCCGCCCCGCACAGGTAGCTTCCCTTATGAGAACCGGCGATCAGATTAACAACGATCCCAACTTCTCCGCCTGTGTTAAGTCCACGAACTTCATGGATGTTTTGAATTCCTATAATGCCAAGGCCAAGAAGATTGAAGCAACCCTCATCATTCTTCAGATTCCGGTTCTCCTTCTTCTGTGCGCATTCCTTTATATGATTTCCGGACAGATGCTTCTTATGGAGCAGAACGAGATTTCCCTTTTGAAGAGCCGTGGCGCCAAACGTATCCAGATTCTGGGTCTCTACATCATGCAGTCGTCGTTTTTGGCACTGATTTCCATGGTTGCCGGACTGCCGCTCGGACGCCTTATTTGCTCCATCCTGGGCTCCTCCAGTGCGTTCCTTGAATTTGGAGCCAAAAGAAATCTCGCGGTAGAGTACTCTTTGGACGTACTTCTGTACGGTCTCGGGGCAGCGTTACTCAGCATTATCATGACGGTTATTCCGGTCATCAAGTATTCCGGCGTAACGATTGTAAGCTTAAAGCGCAGTCGAAGCCGTAACAAGCGCCCGATTGCAGCCATGCTGATTGTGGATGCTCTGTGCCTCGGAATTTCCTTCTACGGATATTACACCTTCCGTAAGAATGAGGAGCAGATGCTTCTGCAGGTACTTGCAGGCGAGAATCTTGATCCCCTGCTTTACTTCTCAAGCTCCCTGTTCATCATCGGTATGGGCCTTTTGTACCTCATCTTGCAGCCCTACCTTGTTAAGCTTCTCTACGTGATTACGAAGCGTTTCCAGAGACCGGCAGCCTATGCTTCTTTCCTCGAGACGATTCGTAACGGCAGCAAGCAGTCCTTCATCATGCTGTTCATGATTCTGACGGTTGCACTCGGAATCTTCCACGCATCGGTTGCACGTACCATCATCGCCAATGCGGAGAATAACAAGGATTACGTAGACGGTACGGATTTCATTCTGGAAGAGAAATGGGAATCCAACCAGGCTCTTAAGAGAGTAGACCCGAGCGTACCGCTTGAGTATTACGAGCCGGATTTCGAGCAGTTCAAGATGATTGACGGGGTCGAGAATGTTGCCAGAGTTTACAAGAAGCAGCAGACCGCCAAGATTGGCGGAACGACGCCGATTGATGTTACTTTGATGGGAATTATCCCGAAGGAATTCGCAAGCGTTACCACCTTGGACGATGACCTTCTTCACTATGACTACTACGATTACTTAAATGTTCTCGCTTCCAAAAACAATGCGATTATCGTCAGCGAGAACTTCCTCAAAGAGAAGGACCTGCGCCTCGGCGATACCATTACGGTATTCGGTATTAACGGAGATGCAGTCCGCGGTTACATTTACGGCTTTGTAGAGTACTGGCCCGGATATCTTCCGGTGACCTACGAGACCGCAGCCGACGGCAGCCTGACCAAGCAGAGCGAGTACCTCATCATCGCCAACCTGAACTGGTTGCAGGATTCACTGGGCATCGAACCGTATCAGGTATGGTTCAGCCTGAAAGAGGGCGAAGGTGCCGATGGCATTTACAATTTCGTTAACGAAGAGAATCTTCCGATTCTGAGCTACGTAGACCGCAACCTGGACAAAGAGAATATCCGTCGTGATACTCTGTTCCAGGGAACCAACGGTATCCTGACCATGAGTTTCATTATCATCCTGCTTCTGTGCGGCGTCGGATATCTGATTTACTGGATCATGTCCATCCGTTCCAGAGAATTACTTTTTGGCGTCCTAAGAGCAATGGGTATGCGTCGTGGCGAGATTTACAGCATGCTTTGCCAGGAGCAGATTTACTCCGGTGTGTTCTCGATTCTGGCAGGTGCGGGTATTGGTATTATCGCCAATAAGCTCTTTGTTCCGATGATTCAGAACGCGTACGCAGCGACCGACCAGGTGCTTCCGATGGAGCTGATTTCCAGCCGAAGCGATATGGTGGAGCTGTTCACGATTATTGCAATTGTACTGCTTCTGTGCGTAGCCGTATTGATTCGCATCGTAGCACGCATGAACATTACTAAGGCCCTGAAGCTGGGCGAAGATTAAGGAAGGATGGTAAAGAGATGAGTAATATTATTACTACTGAGAAAGTTTGCCGTATCTTCCCCGTGGTCGGCGGACAGGATTTCTACGCATTGAAAGATATTACATTACAGATTCCGCAGGGTACCCTGACGGTCCTTAAGGGCCGTTCGGGATCCGGCAAAACAACACTGATTAACTCCCTGGGTGCACTCGATATGCCTTCATCCGGTCATGTATTTTTTGAGGATCGCGATCTTACCAAAATGAGTGAGCGCAAAAGAGAATTGTACCGCCGCAGGGAACTGGGCTTCGTATTCCAGTCCGTATCCCTGATTCCCATGATGACCGCACTCGAGAATGTAGAATTCGCACTTCGTCTTGCGGGAATCAGCAAGGGACGTCGCGAAAGAGCAGAGCAGTGCCTTCACATGGTAGGTCTTGGAAACCGTATGGACCACATGCCGCAGGAGATGAGTGGTGGTGAGCAGCAGCGTGTTGCTATCGCGAGAGCCGTAGCACACAGCCCCAAGATTATCTTTGCGGATGAGCCTACAGCAGAACTGGATTCCGCATCATCTGTAACGGTAGTTAATTTGTTTAAGGAGATGGTAGCCAAGGAAGGCGTTACAATTGTAATGACCACCCATGATACTTCCCTGATGGGAGCAGGCGATCTGCTTTACGAATTACAGGATGGTGAGCTGATATGAGTGAACAGGTAAAAATGGCAGGTGCGGCTGAACCGAAGGTCATGGTTCAGGCCGATAACCTCGTAAAAATCTATAAAACGGATGACCTTGAAGTACTTGCTCTGCAGGGACTTGATCTGACCGTCATGGACGGCGAATTCATGGCAATCATCGGTTCCTCCGGTTCCGGTAAGTCCACCTTCCTGAACATGATCGGTGGCCTTGACAGACCGAGTGCAGGTAAGCTCTTTGTAGACGGAAAGAACCTGTTTACCATGAGCGAGCGTGAGCTTGTAGCCTACAAGCTGAATACGGTAGGTTTCGTATGGCAGAACAACGCCAGAAACCTTCTCCCGTATCTTTCCAGTGTTGAGAATGTCATGATGCCCATGAACATCGCAGGCACGCACAAGAAGCGCCAGAGAGCATTGGAACTCCTCGATATGGTTGGACTTGCACACAAGAAGAATTCTCTTTTGCACCAGATGAGTGGTGGTGAGCAGCAGCGTGTTGCAATCGCAATCGCCCTTGCCAATTCCCCCAAGGTTCTGCTTGCGGATGAGCCTACCGGTTCCGTGGATACCAAGACCTCCAATATCATTTTTGATATTTTCCGCAACTTAAACGAGCAGATGCATCAGACCATCATCATCGTTACGCATGATGTTTCCCTCTCCAAGAAGGTACAGCGTGTAGCTGCCATCCGAGACGGAAAGATCAGCTCCGAGCGTATCCTGAAGGAGAACTTCGCAGAACGTCTGCAGGAGAGCACGGCGGTTAACTGGCATGACGAGAACTCGCAGGACGAGTACTCCATTCTGGACCGTGCGGGTCGCTTGCAGCTTCCCCGCGAAATGCTGGATTCCATCGGCTTAAGCGGCAACAAGGTACGCCTTGAAGTCAAGGACGGACAGATTGTAATCGCAAAGCCCGAGAAATAGGGGCTTGTGAATAGGTGCCTGTGAAATGTGGGCCTGTGAATATGAGTCTGTGAAATAGGAGCCTGTGAATGTGGGCTTGTAAAATGTGGGCTTGTGAATGTGGGCTTGTGAAATGTGGGCTTGTGAATGTGGCCTTGTGAAAATGAGCCTGTGAAATAGGAGCCTGTGAAATAGGAGCCTGTGAGAAAATTAGGACATCGATAAGTGCTGTGGCAGCATTTGTCGATGTCTTTTTTATGAGCCCGGCACCGGATGGGTTTTGGCAACGGCTCTGCCGTTGCCGGGAACTAACAAAATACTAAGAAAATACTAAGGAAACTCTAAGAAAATACTAAGAAAGCCTATCACTCTACGTGAATCGATTCGCCCTATATGTAATTGCTTCTCACCAGGGGGACGGCGGCGCCGTCTTTGTAGCAATATGCGGGGTGGACGATTCGCGTGCAGAAGTACACATCCTTGTGACAAAAGGACCGTCCTTCTCAACATCGGGGAGGAAGCAATCATTCACGTGCAGAAGTACGCATTCTCGTGACAAAAGGCCGACCTTCTCAACATCAGGGAGGAAGCAATCATTCACGTGCAGAAGTACACATTCTCGTGACAAAAGGATCGTCCCTGATGCAACTATATCAGGTCTGCGTAGGAAAAGCGTATCATGCGGGCAAGATCTTGCGGGGCAAGGGATACCTGCGCGCCGACATGGCCGCCGCTTATATAGATTTCGGGAAGTTCGGAGGCACTTTCGTGGATGAAGGTCGGGAAAAACTTCTTCATGCCGATAGGACTGCATCCGCCGTGAATGTATCCGGTCAGGGGCAACAGATCCTTTTGCTTCAGCATCTCAATAGATTTTTCTCCGGCGGCCCTGGCCGCCTTTTTTAAATCCAGTTCTTCCGCAACCGGAATGACGAATACGTAATGAGCGCCGCTTTTGCCGCTTGTAACGAGCGTCTTAAAGACAGCTTCGAGGTTCTGTCCCAAAATTGCTGCCACCTCCGTGCCGGTAGTGATGGAGGAATCATAATAGTGCGGTGTATAGGGGACCTTCTTGCCATCAAGAAGGCGCATGACATTTGTTTTATCCATGTGGGAATTCCTTTTCTTGTTTATTACAGATACTATAGAGCATAAGTGTGCAGGTGGCAAGAGCGGGCCCGCAGGGCCCGGAAGCCCCGGGAGCCCCGGGGAGGGACCGCAGGGCCCGGAAGCTCCTGGGAGGGACCGCCGGGCCGCCCTGCCCCCTGTCGGAGAGAGGAAATTTGGAATGGGCGGAAAGCGGGGCAGGGGCGATAAGGGACGATAATGGCGATAGGGCATCGAGTATTCAGGGCGAGGGCGGTCTCGATGTAGAATTTGGGTAAAATCAAGACCATTTTTCATCGGAAAATTTGCGCGCCCGAAATCTCGATGACGCCAAGACTATTATGGGTAAAAAAATGACATCGGGAAATTAACGCACTCGAAATCTCGATGACACCAGGAATATTATGGGTAAAAAATGACATCGGGAAACGCGGACTTGGCCAATTCCGATGCCGGAACCACAGTGAGGACCAGAAAATTGAGGGGGGAGGGCCCGCAGGGCCCGGAAGCCCCGGGCGGAACCATGAGGGAAGCCCGGAGCGGAACCATGAGGAAGCCCGGGCGGAACCATGAAGAGGGCCCGCAGGGCCCGGAAGTCGCAGTCGCGCCCCGCAGGGCTCGGAAGTCGCAGTCGCGCCCCACAGGGCCTGGAAGTCGCAGCCGAGGGCCTGGGGCCGCAGGGCCGCGGGCCCCGGGCAACACAATTCAAAAAAGTTCTCAGAAGTGGTTGACAATCCTTTTGCAGGGGGGTATTATATGCAAAGTGCTTTAGCACTTAAAAGCGTTGACGCGTAACGCTTTCAAGCGCTAAAGCGACAAACAAAGCTGCCGGAGCTATGGGCAGTGTATAAGAAAGATGGGAGATTACCATGTTAGCTAAAGTATTGATGTTAGTTGTTTTTTTCGCAGTAATGATTGTCGTAGGTATCCTGGCAAGACGCGGGGTTAAGAACGCGAACGACTTCGTATTGGGCGGCCGTAACGTAGGACCGTGGCTTACAGCGTTCTCTTACGGAACCAGTTACTTTTCGGCAGTAGTATTTGTAGGTTATGCAGGCCAGTTTGGATGGAAGTTCGGTCTTTCGTCTACATGGATTGGACTTGGAAATGCATTCATCGGAAGCCTTCTTGCATGGGTTATCATGGGAAGAAGAACCAGAGTTATGACGCATCACATCTCTGCTTCCACAATGCCTGAGTTCTTTGGCAAGAGATATGACAGTAGCGCGCTGAAGATTATTGCCAGCGTAATCACCTTTGTATTCATGATTCCGTACACCGCTTCCGTATTCAACGGACTTTCCGGTTTGTTCGGACTGGCATTTGATATTGATTATAAGGTTTGCGTAATCGCCATGGCAGCACTTACCGGTGTATACGTAATTTTGGGTGGCTACCTTGCTACCGCTTGGAATGACCTCATTCAGGGTATCATCATGTTGATCGGCATTTGTGCGGTTGTTGTGGCAGTCCTGAACGGAAACGGTGGTTTCTATTCCGCAGTGAAGTCCCTTTCCGAAATCCCCAGCGATGCTCCTGCAACTTTGGGACAGCAGGGCGCATTTGCTTCCTTCTTCGGAACCGATCCCGTGGGACTTTTGAGCGTAATCGTTCTTACTTCCCTTGGTACCTGGGGACTTCCTCAGATGATCGGCAAGTTCTATGCCATCAAGAACGAGAAGTGCATCAAGACCGGTACCGTAATTTCTACCGCATTTGCGCTGGTAGTTGCCGGTGGTTCCTACTTCCTGGGCGGTTTTGGCCGTCTGTACGCTGACAACCCTGCCATCTACAAGGCAGACGGTTCCGTAAAGTTTGATAATATCGTTCCTACGATGCTTTCCAACGTGCCCGATATTCTGGCCGGTGTGGTTGTTGTCCTGGTACTTTCTGCATCCATGTCGACACTTTCCTCCCTGGTACTTACGTCTTCCTCCACAATTACGCTGGACATCTTCCGCGGACACATCGTCAAGAACATGAAGGACAAGACACAGCTCCTTTGGATGAGAATTCTGATTGTATTCTTTATCGTAGTATCCGTAGCCATCGCACTGGATCCGCCCGATTTCATCGCACAGCTCATGGGTATTTCCTGGGGCGCACTTGCAGGTGCCTTCCTTGCACCGTTTTTGTATGGCCTTTACTGGAAACGCGTTAACAAGTGGAGCGTGGTTGCCTGCTTCATCACAGGTGTTGGCCTCACCGTAACCAACATGATTTGGGGTTACCTCGGCAACTCCATCGTAGCCGGTGCAGTAGCAATGGTAGCAGGTCTCGTAGTAGTTCCCATCGTAACCTGGCTGACTCCGAAGCCCGACCGGGCCTTCGTAGAGAATATCTTCGAATGCTATGAGAAGAAGACGGTTGTTGCAGAGAAACTGTATCTGCAGGACCTTGAAGACGCAAAATAATTATTTTTGGCCAAAAACAAACACACCGCCCGAGGCAGAATGAAGCTTGGGGTGGTGTGTTTTTAGTTGGATTACAGCATCCGATATGCTATAATATGAAAGATTGGAGGTGCCTATGGCTGGTATTTTTGATGGTTTGGAACAATTTGGTTTGGATGCAGGGGCGGATTTGTTCGGTACTCAAAAGGAGCAGAAGAAGGCTGAACCTACCGCGCCTTTACATACAGAAGGTGAGTTTGTCTTAGACAAAACTTTTACATGTCCGATATGCGATGCAAGCTTTAAGGCCAAGGTCATGAAGACCGGAAAGGCTCGTATGGTCAGTCAGGATCATGATACGAGACCCCGTTTTGAGTATGTGGATCCCATGAAGTACGATGCGATTATGTGTCCTACTTGCGGTTATGCTGCCATGGGACGTTATTTCGGCAATATTACGGCTTCGCAGGCGAAGCTTGTACGTACGGGAATCTGTTCGAAATTCGTTTCGCAGTCGGATAGCACCGGTGAATTTTATACCTATGAGTATGCGCGAAAGCGTTACAAGATGGCACTGGCCTGCACGATGGTGAAGCAGTCCAAGGCATCGGAGATGGCATATCTTCTTTTGCGCATGGGATGGCTGGTCCGCGGTGAGTATGAGAGTCTCGACCAGAATCGCCCCGACTATACCGACAAGGTAATTATGCTTCAGAAGGAAGAAGAACAGTGCCTCACGAAAGCGCTGGAGGGCTTCTGCAAGGCGAGAGGCGAGGAAAGCTTCCCGATTGCCGGTATGGACGAGAATACCCTGGATTATATCATCAGTCAGCTGGCTGCCAGATTTGGCAAGTACGATTTGGCGTCACAGCTTGTGAGTAAGCTTTTGGCTTCCCATTCCGTGAATGCCCGTATGAAGGACAATCTTCTGGAACTTAAGGAAACCATTATCAGAACGAAAAAGGAATCATAGGAGTGTTGAGATGGCTGGAATTCATTGGGCCGGTAAGTTTAACGGGAAGGAAGAATCCCTCCCCAAAAGAGAGCATCCCGAAGGCTATAAGCCGTTTAAAGAGATACAGAGTATTAATATGCTTTCCTTAGTAATGAATGCTGTGTCACTTGGTATCATTGCCGTTGCCGGCTATATTGCATATTTACGCGGCGGTGTGTGGTTCAGAAACTCAGTCAGTGCGTTTGTTGGTATGATTATCGCACTTGTTGCCATGGTGCCGCACGAATTTCTTCATGCGATTTGGTTTAAGGAGGACTCCTACGTATATCACAATCTTTCCCGCGGAATGCTGTTTGTTGTGGGCACAGAGGATATGACGAAGGGACGATTTGTCCTTATGAGTATGTGCCCCAACATTGTTTTTGGCTTCCTGCCGTTTATTCTTTACTTGATATTTCCTCAGTATGGCTGGCTGGCCGGGCTCGGTGTGCTGAGTATCGGCGCGGGCGTGGGCGATTATTACAATGTTATTAATGCGTTGACCCAGATGCCCAAGGGGGCGCGTACGTATCTGAGCGGGTTCCATTCATTCTGGTACATGCCGGGGACGCAGAAGGAGGTGCCGGATGGCAACTAAAAAACATAGAAATATGAAAAAAATCTCCTCCGTGTTTTGGTTTGTTACGGCGGGGCTGGCCCTGCTTGTGGGGCTGGGAAGCTTTTTCCTGATTCATAAAGTCGGACAGGGAATCCTGTGGTGCGTGATTGCGGCTTTTGAGATGATCTGCGGGGTCTGGTATCGCAGGGAAGGCATCAGGGAAGAGGAAGCAGTCGTAATCGACAATGAGAAATTAAGATAGAAAAATTGAAAATGGGATAAAAAACAGAAAGTCTGGTCGAATAATTTCGATCAGACTTTCTGCCTTATGGGAATTTTAGATGTAAGCTATTTTGGAAAGTTATTCGGGATCGGGGGAATCAAAAAATTCCTCACTGGAAGTGGGTTCTATATCGTTATCCACTGCCGAGTCATCGGAAGCTTCACAGGGCTCTTCGGAACATTCATCGGATCCCTCGGGAACTTCGACGGGTTCTTCCTCGACAGAGGATTTCTTAAAAACACCGCTTTCCTCAATTTTGGATTCAACCTTTTTGATGGCGTCCTTGGCCTTCTCATAGGTTGCTGTAGCATATTCCTTGGCAGAGTCGAGATTGAGTGATACGTAGGAACGCTTCTTGGGAGCGCCCTCACCCTCAACGACCATGTCATCTGATTCGTTTTTCTTCTGAAGATAAGTGTATACTCCGTAAGCGGCAGCACCTGCAAGTGCACCTAAAAGGATTACCTTACCAACCTTGTTGGATTTTGACATGAAAACGTGCTCCTTTCATATATTTATATGGACTATTTTACTACTTTTTAGATTTTATTCAAGCGGAGGATGCATCGGGGACGTTCTTTTTGTGCATCGGGTATGCATCGGGGACGGTCCTTTTGTCACGGGGATGGTACTTTGTCACGAGGAGTGTCCCTTGTCATGAGGAGTGTCCCTTGTCACGGCTACATCAAAAAACGGCTCCCCGGGCCTTAGAGAAGCAATTCATATAGGTCGAATCGATTCATGGAGAGTTATAGGTTTTCTTAGTGTTTTGTAGGTACGCAGCAACGCCCGACCCGGATGGTCGGGCGAGGCCGATACGCGACACGGACGGCGCGTAGAGGCCGATTGCGTCACTACAGAAAGACTTCCCAAAACACTTAGAAAAGCATAACTCGGAATGTGATTCGTCTCTATATGAAATTGTTCTCGCTGGCACAGAGGATCCATTTTTGTTATACCGTGACAAGGGACACTCCGCGTGACAAAGTACACATCCTCGTGACAAAGTACACATCCTCGTGACAAAAGGAACGTCCCCAAATCAGCGGTAGGCCTCAAGCAGGGCTGTATACTCCCGCCCCTTGCGCCTTAGGACAAGCAGGTCCACAAGCAGCGATACGACATAGCAGATTCCGATTATTCCCACGAAGAGCATCCACTTCCCAAACTGCGCCGCGCCGCTAAACAGTCCGATGCTGTAAAAGCAGGCTATCTCAAGCGGAACGAACAGTATAAGGAAAATGGTAAGGCGGAACATGAAGCCCTTCCGACGTATCAAAACTCTTGAAAATGTAAGGGCAAAAAACAAGGCCGCTCCAAAGCAGAACCCAAAAAGCTTAAGCAGCGTAGCGGTTCTAAGTTCCGTTTTGCCTCCGGCGGCGCATAGCACTGTTGCCAGCAAAACGAGCCAGGCATAACTGAGCACAAGGAAGTTGCGGAAATACCGCAAAAACTGATTCATTCTATTTTGCATCTGCTGCCCTACCTCCCATCAACAGTTCCTTAAAAGCGCCTACATACCGGCGGGAAATCACCACAACCTCGCCGTTCGTCATCGTTGCCAGAATGTTTCGTGTTATCTCCGGGCGAAGTGACTTTATCTTGTTAATGTTCAGAATCAGTGACTTGCCGCACCGGAAAAAGTCCTTGGAATCCAGGATTCCCTCAAGCTCATACAGCTTCTTCTCCGTTTCATAGACTTTGTTCTCGGTATACAAAAACACCTTGTTGTCCACGGATTCTATGTAGAGAATCTCGCCGGTCCGGATATTCGTGTACGCGCCATCGCTTTTCCCTCTTACACTGTCATCAAACCGCTCGACATACGCCTTGAGCTTCTCGACTCTCCTATCAACCTGACGACAGCGGATTTCAACAGAAATGCCGTTTTCGCTGTCATTTTCCTTTATCACAACTTTCATCAAATGCAATTTTCTCCGTTTTATTTTTGGCAAAAAAGATTTCAAGCAACAGGGAAATCGTGAGTACAATTTCCGTAAAGAAGCCGGTTAGTGCAACGGCCCGGACGCCCAAAACGCACCCCATCACCAGCGCAGCAATCGGAATTTCTATTGAAAAGAACACATACGTCTTAGATCTGTAAATCCAGGAATAAGGGAGCAGATGGGCGCCAAAAACCATCGCGTAAACCATCACCATGGATTCGGGCTGCGCCGAGAAAACCCACATCACAATCAACAAATATATAAGCTGATTCAGGGTAAAAATAAAGCCGAGCCTGCTCAGGGGATTCTCCTTCGAAAAAATATCTACTTTCATTAGTTTCCCGAGCAAAAAGGACAGCGGCATAAGCGGACATGAACAACAAAATGTGAGCATATTCTTCATTTCGATGTTCAAATTTGTAAAAGATATGACTGCAATCAAGCCCCATATGACTACGGATGCGCCGATAAACGGAAGTCCCTTCTTCTGTTCCCTTGCCAAATCATCTCTGAGTTCGTTCAGTGTTTTCATCGCAAATCTCCTTACATCTCTTTGATGATTTGATGTTAACGGGTATGAAGTTATGGCGCAATACACCGGGGTGTAAGCGGTACAGGGTGAGCCGGTAAGCGGTACAAAGCAGCTATTCCACCACTTCTACTTCGTCCTCGCCGACCATCTTATAGAACCACGTTAAGTATCCCTCATCGTGTCTCTTAAAACCGCCAAGTCGCTCCGCAACTTCCCGGTCTTCAACCACTATGGTACATTGCTTGTCGGCCTTGCCCCAAAGACTGACCTTAACACCTTGATAGTAATATTCCATTTAGTTCTCCTCTGCCCCGGGCTATACGAAAAATCCTACGCCCAGCGACAAAATATCAAAAACAAACTGCCCAATCGCAGCAAGCACGCCAATAATAATGCCTGCAATCGCGAACCCTTTGTTTTTGGCCCCCATACAGACACCCAAAACGCTAAAAACAAGCGCTACAAGTGAAAAAAAGTAAAGCGGATCGCAGCAAATCGTCACAATCGAAAACGAAAAGCCGATAATGCATGCCACGTCGCCAAAGCCGGAATGCTTGTCGTTATTCCCGGTTCCATACCCGGCGGCATTGTAATTGTCTACGTAGTAATATTGGTTGTCCATGATTACTCCTCCTTAATTCCCGAAAGATCAAGTCCGGCCAGGATATCACCCAGGCTGTTTGACAGGGGTTTACGGGAAATGTGCGTAATGCTTTCTACCGAATCCTCGTCCATTTGAAGGGTCTTCTCCTGCATCAGCTTCGTAAAAAGAATTGCCGTATTGTAAGCGTCATCATAGCCGTTGTGTTCGCGGCCCTCGAAAGTAATACCGCACATCTGCAAGGCATTGCTTAAGGACCAAGTCTTTGTATAGGGTGCCTTATCGGCAAACAGCTTCTGGCTGTCAAGCCAATGCCTAAGCAGGACTTTCATCCTGTCGTTTTGAATGTCCTTGTACCTCAGCTCACGTTTGAATTGCTTTTGGTCACTTTTGCTCCAGGACACCATCTTGACATCGCCCTCCGGAATCCACGCGACGAACTGCTCCAGCACGTCCGCCAGCAACGCGGCACCGCTCAGGTCCTCCTCGGTAATTCCGGTCAGCTCTGTGATGAATTCATCCAGCTTCCCATACTCAGGCCGCACAAAGCGATTGAAGCCGTCCAGAATGGTGAGATTCTCATCCATCAGGACAGCGCCAATCTGAATAATCTCATTACGTCCCTTATAGTGCTGCGCCTCGTCTAAGATTTCCACGCCATTACACATTTCCAAATCCAGAACTACGTAGTATTTCATAATCAGCCTGCTCCTTCACACTTACTGACTTCAGTTTACAGTAATTGGAGTCCAAAATAAGGGACACTTAAGGGAGTGCTGTTATTGCTTATTGTACTTATCCGGATCAAATAAGCGAAACTTTAACTCAAATGACAATAATGGATCCATAATCTCATCATTTTCGTACTTCTCAAATAATTCGTCCTTTTTGGCATATAAATTCTTGCAGTACCGGAGCATTTTATTTGAATCACTAAAGAATTCTTCCGTAGATGCGGTACTGAAATAATCATACGTATTATCAGGCTCAACCCAATCCAGTATGTCATCAAGCGTGCGTTCTGTCATATACTCATCGGTATAAGATGAAATTTCCGTAACATGATCAAAATTGTCATATCCGGGAGTCAGTGCCCAACACGGAGCCAACATAAGGTTCTTGTAGATATTTGTCTTCTGAATTTCAGATGTCTTTACCTTATCATATGTAGTTTCATACATTTCCTTGTATTCTGAATAATCAAAACCGGCTGTAGTATAAGCATATTCAACATAATCAAGAAAGCCTTCAAAACCGTATTTTTGGTAATACCAATCAAGGTCCTTTCTGTCAACGGATTCTTCCGCAGCTGCTCTTGAATTGTGCGATAATACGTAATTTAATCCATAGAGATACGTACACTCGGCATCACCTTCGAAATATTTATCTACATACTTTGACATGGTTGCTCTGATAAATTCCGAAGCGGTTTCAGGTTCTTTTTCTTCGTTTTTTTCTTCGTCTTTTTCTTTTTCATCCGATGCGGTGGATCCGCCTTTGTCTGCAGACGGTTCTGCTTTCTGTTCCGGTGCTTCGGACTGTACTACGCCAGGTGTTGCTTTCGCCGGTTTGTCATCGGAAGGTGCAGTTGTGCCACATCCGGCCATTAACGCAACTACGCATAATGTTCCCAGCAGTAAACTAAGTTTTTTCATTGTTTTTCTCCTTGCAAAAAAATACTATTGGGCCTTCCCCCAAAAAGATTCATACCAATTTAGTACTATAAATCATTTATATACGGTATGCAATTGAATATTTCGTGTGTTTCCGTCCCTCCAAAGCAAAAAAACAAGCCATCAAGCTTTGCCATATATGGCTTGATGGCTTATGATTTCCCGGAACGTCTAATTCCTGTAATAACCTTTATCACACCTTAACTGATAGCTGTTTATATATCTGATTCACACCTGTGGATGCCAATCCCGCAACAATTCCGATTGCATTAAGAATGTCATTCGCGGGGAAATCGGGCATCACATACATTCCGACAATTCCAAGAATTCCGCCTACGCATCCGGCTATCCTTTCATATCGTGTTATAAAATATCAAAATGTAGTAAATCTGCCTATGTTTTTATCGCCAAATTCTACCATCATGATTTCATTTCGTTTCTGTTCGGCCAATTCTATGAACCGCTTCTTTTCTTCTTCATTTGCTGCTTCTTTTGCTTTTTTTGAAGTTCCCTTAATTCAAGAACCAATCTGTCATTGTGTTCATTGTGTTCTAACATGATTTACACCTCTTTCACTTTTATAATGCATACAATTTGTCTTTTTAGTTCATCTTCATGTTCTGATAAATCATTCAGGAAAAAGTTGAACGATAAACCATTTTGGGTGGGTCATTCAGGTTCGTCAACCAAAAACTTTGCACCAATAACTGTTTCACTTCCTAATAGCTTTTTTAATTCTACCAATTTGGCAACCTTTTTGATAACCGCATCATAAGTGGAAGTGTTTTGAACTTTTCATAATCCATATAAATCTTTTCCTGATTATAAGCGGAACACAAACATCCACGGCACGTAAAGTCGCATCCGTACACAGGATATATAATGGCCATTCCGGGAGCCGGTACAATTTCTCCGCAATTCTACAAATTGTCCTTTCAATTTTATTCATACCAATGGGCCTGAAGTTCAAACATTTTGCTATAGTCCTTTTTGTTTTTCAAAAGTTCTTCATGACTTCCGGCCTCAACAATCTCACCATTTTTCAAATAAATGATTTCATCACAAAGCATTACACTTTGCAGTCTGTGGGAAATGATAATCAGCAAATTGTTATCAATAATGGTGTTAAGATTATCGTAAAGTTTTTTCTCCGCCAACGGATCTAAGGCAGAAGTGGGCTCATCAAGAATAAATACCGGAGCTTTTTTATAATCTGCTCTGGCAATAGCAATCTTCTGTCTTTCACCACCGGAGAAATTAACACCTTCCGCCATATATTCCTGAGAGACGCAGGTATTAATACCGTCAGGATGCTTATCTATGCTTTCTAATATGCCCTGCCTTGATAATACTTCATTTATACCGTTAACATCTTTATCCGCATTACATGAAAAGTCTATATTCTCTGCTACGGAAAAAGCCAGCAGATTAAAATCCTGGAAAACGGTAGTAAACAATTTATAATAGTCATCTCTGTTTATAGTCGTATAATCTACGCCATTTACCAGTATTCTGCCCTTCGTAGGCAAGTAAAACCGCATCATAAGCTTAATAAATGTACTTTTTCCGGAACCGTTTTCACCAACAATGGCATATTTGTGGTTTTTATCGAATTTAAAACTTATATCTTTCAATATGTAGTCTTCACAATTTGGATATTTGAACCACACATGATCAAATTCTATAGAAACCGAAGAACCATCGACTTTACCTGTTTCTTTTTCAATTTCTTCTTCCTCTAAACTTAAATAGAATTTAAAATCATCAAGTCGTCTTCCTCTGTAATTAATTTCCAAAAGCTTATAAAAAATGCCTTGGAAAGAAGAAGAAAATACAAAAATCAAATTGACGTACAAAATAACATCGCCTATGGCCGCACGGCCTGCAAAATACTCTCTTCCGGTCAAAAGATAGATGGCAGCCTGCTGAATTACTACCACAATGAGCCCTATCATTCGGTCTAAGAACTGGACTTTTTGCGAGCTCTTCTGAACCTTATATACACCGGTTTCCGCATCCGCATATTTCTCTTTTATCAGTTTGGAAGCAGAAAATGCACGAATGTCTTTTCCTGCGACATAATCTAACATAGTATCGAGAAAATGTTCTGCTTTTCTTCTAAACGGATATTCCTCCTGTTCATACTGATACATCTTGCCCTGCAAACGACGGCTTAAAAAATAATTTAGAATCGTAAAGCCTGCCACTACAAGAAGAATCAAAGGATTAACCATTGTAAATACAGTGGCACAGGTTATTGTTTTAATTAAATTGGCAATCAACTCCACAGTGGATTCTGCTGAAACCGGTAAGCTTGAGCCTGCCTTGTTTGCCTTCATTCTTAACTCAGAAACGCCGGGTGATTCAGCAAATTCATAACGCATACTCAATGTTTTCTTAGCTACAATTACATCAATGGTATGCCCAAGACTGATATAATGATTGCTTCTATACCAAAGGACAAAAGCATCCAGTGTCTCAAGAATTGCTATTGCCAAAAGGATTACCAATATATGCACTACTATTTCATTGGTTTTGTAGCCATCAACCATAAGATTTACTACATGGCTTACTATATTAGCATTTAAAAACGGAAGGATACTCATGGTAACCATAGATACGATAAGCAAAAATGCGTAGGGTCTATCCAGTTTAAACATAGTTTTTATCGTATATATGATTGTTTCAAAAGCACTTGGATCTTTTCTCTTTTTACTCATTTCCCATTGCCTCCTTCTTGAATTTTTCTGCCTGGACTTTCCACATTTCCGCATATATTCCATTTACGGCAAGAAGCTGTTCATGTGAACCTTCTTCAACTACAGTGCCATTCTCAAAAACAAGGATTTTATCACAGAATTTTGTACTGGCCAATCGATGGGAAATAAATATAACCAATTCATCCACTAGATTTTCTGCTACGCTTCTGTACATTTTATCTTCCGAAATAACATCCAGTGCTGATGTAGGCTCATCTAAGAGCATCACATCCGTATTCTTGTAAAATGCCCTGGACATAGCAATCTTTTGAGATTCTCCTCCGGAAAGAAGCATATCCCCATTATCAAAAAAGCCTCCGATAACTGACTTACTCTTCTTTTCAAGAGAATTAACTTTTTCATCAATTCCGCTTTTTTTCATGGAATCGTTAAGTTTTTCTTCATCAATATCCTTATTCAGTGCAATGTTCTCATCTATCTGCATTGCAAATATTTTGTAGTCCTGAAATACTGCACTCATATACTTATTAAGGCTTTCCGAAGTATATTCATTTCTATTAATGCCATCAATTAAAATACAGCCTCTTTGCGGTTCGTATAAGCCAAGCAACAATTTAATAAATGTACTTTTTCCCGCTCCGTTAAAGCCCACAACAGACCACTTCATTCTTGAATCGATTTTTACGTTAAGTCCTTTTAATGCATAAGTAGTGGACCCTGGATATTGAAACCATACATCCTTAAATTCTATAATGTGGTCTTTTCCTTCAAGGGTTTTCGAACCGGTTAATGTTTCTTTTTCCTCAAGCTTTATACACTTTTGGTAATCAATCATAAACTCAGAGAATATATTCATTGATATTAATGAATTTGCCAAATTAACCATATTATCAGAAAAGCTGATAATTGCGGCAAATACCATGGAGAAATCACCTACTGTAATTTCCCCGTCAACAAAGGAAAGTAAAAGACTTATCAAAATGCAGGCTTTTAAAACCGCATTTGATATACTTGAAATCATTACGGATAAACAGGATTTATTTTTAAACCGGTCTCTTACACTTAAATACTCGTCTGTGCAGGCATCAAATTTTCCGATAATGAAGTCAGACATATTAAAAATACGAAATTCTTTTCCATATTCATAACCTCTTAAAAGCTTATTGCAATATCTGCTTTTAGTAAGGTAAGGGCCCGCTTCCTGACGAATAGAAACCGTTGTATATGTTTTTTTAATATTTGCAAATAAATTTATACCTATGCATACCACAACCAAAATCAAAACGTACCATTTTGTATAGGAGAAAACATACAAAACACTGGCAATAACCAAAATGTCCTTGATTATATTCCCCATCTGATCAAAAAAGCCTGTTATTCCCTGTTCTCCGGCCATTCCCATTGTCTGAATATCATTAAGTCCGCCGGAAATAGCCATTTTAGCTTTATTAAACATATCAATAGACTGATTCTGCTCCAAAAGAGAATAGCCTAAATGCATGAACTTTTCGCCCAGCTCGATATTCAATTCAAGCTTAAGTTTAGCCTCCAACACACTTTTATAGTATGTTGTTAAATGGATAAATGAATGAATAACAAAGGTGCATCCCATATATACTAAAATCACACCGATAATATCAATAAAGCTTTTACCGTTTTGAATAGTATCAAAAATTATTTTCGGAGCAACAACAAGTAACATTTCTCCTAAATATACAAAAAGTATATGGAAAAAGAAATCAATAACATAAAGCTTACTTTTTTTTGCCACAAGGCTTAACATATACATATTATTCTTAAAAAGTGTCACGATACTTTTCATTTTTCCCTCCAACAATAAAAAAGCGTGCAAAATAAGCATTTTGCACATAGAATTATCCTCATTTCACACCTTTGTGATTATTGTACTCTATATTCTTTCTTTTTTCATTATTTTTTCAGAAACAAATATTTTTTTATATAAATCAATTTCTGTTGAACGATGCACCATTTTGGGTAGGTCATTCAAGAAAGGACAACACGCTTCGGCTGCCCTTTCATATCGGGTTATAAAATTTCATACAAATTCTATGTCTTCAATCGTTTTAATTTCGTTGATATCAAATCCTTCTGGAAGCATTATATGTATAACATTTTGCTCTGAAAAACAACTTTTAGGAACCATAACACAGCATTTTGTAATAATTTCTTTTATGCTACCAACAAATCTGATTGATGTTTCACCTACAACATCTGTATTATTTTCACAAATCAAAACAATCCTTTTTCCATCCATTTTTTCAAGAATTTTTGTCACACCAATCACCTTCTTTCAATTCGCATCATTTTTCTTGCTTCTGACAATTCTATTCCTGCTCTGTTAAACGATAAACCATTTTTGGTGAGTCATTCAAGATTAAACTGACTTGCTTTTATCATTTCTTTTCTTCCTTCTTTATATAAGTAATCAGTTTGATTACAATAAATATAGGAAAAACATGACGCATTTTGATATAAGTGAACCTATGTATGGTTATAAATCTTATGGAGGTGAATTATGCAAAAAATCATAGAATATGCAGATGTTGTAACAAGTGAAAAACTTGCAAAAGATATCTGTGATATTATGGAAAAAGCATCAGATGAACCTTGGTTTCAAGATGCCATGGATGAAGGAATGATAGCAATGCATTATGCCAGAGATCATTATGCATCACGATGTAAAGATTCGTTTAAGCCTAAAACATTTAGCGTTGATGAGTGTAAAGACATATCTCTTAAAATATGTAACTTTATATTAAATACGTCAGACGCTACGGACGAATCTATATTTTTTGCTTTACAGGATTTATATGAATGTGCAAAACAATTACCGGAGTCTTTTGAATATGATTGGGATTTTGATGGCTACTCTGCCAGCATTAAAACAAAAAAGAAACGCAATAAAGAAATCGTTAAAACGGTAGAGAATATCAGATTCGCACTAAAGAAAGAAGATTACAAAACGATTCATAAGATCCGTGGCAAATTATTGGCATTATCAATTGTGTAAAAAAAAGTCTAACTTTGAGGGGTCGCCTCACTTTTACTTGCCATTTTTTTCTTAATTTCTTCTTCCTTTTCCTTCATCAATTTTTCACGATCTTCTCTTGACATTTTGCGATATTTTTCAATTTCTTTATAATTCAAATTGTCATTTTCTTTGTACATATCATCACACTTTCATAAATGAAAAACCATATAAATCGGAAAGATGCTTCATCGTTTCCAATTGTGCTTCAAATTCACTGTATCCCTTTTCTTGGCAATCTGCAATACGCAAAATAATGCCACCAGCCGAAGTTGATGGCATTTTGTGATTACTGAATCATGACCAAAAATCCTCTTCTGAAACGAAGTCTCCGCTTTTCATTTCGAAATCACTTTTTTCAAGTAATCCCCTTTCTCTTTCAGTTACTTTTGTAAAGTCTGGGTCCCACGCAATGACGAGTTTTTTGATTAAGGCATTTACAATTGAAACATCTTCGTCAGGTAGAATATCCAAAAGCTCTGCCGTTTGTAAAGTTGTTGCTTTTAACATAGCTAAATCCTCCTCGTATAGATATCACCACGATTACCAATATCCAAAATACTTAAAATAAGCAAATTGTTGTCTTCATCATATCTAAATATAATACGAATAATCCTTTGCAGGTCGACTTGTTTCCCGGGGCAATAACGCTATGATTTCCACATGTATCGGAACAACAGACTGATATTTCTGCCCTTTTATTTATCTTTTCTCAAGTTTCTCCCTAAAGGTCTCAAATCTCTTTCCGACAGTATATACAATCTCTTCGGCTGCAATCATCTTTTCAATGTCTTCAA
>JAZLJD010000006.1:0-3561 GCA_045617725.1 Lachnospiraceae bacterium | reverse complement strand
CTGCAAAGATTTATCGGCTCTTGGAAATCTAAGCAATCTGCAGGATTTAAACATTTGCAACCTGGGTGAAGTATCCGGCTATGACGCTTTGCTCAGCCTTGAGAGCATCGACAGGCTTTGGATTGGAACCAGTACCATCATCCCGGACAATATAGTAGCAGAACTTCGAGAAAACAATCCTGATGCAATCATTAACACAGTAGCGACCAACTCCGTATTATCCGACTGGAGATGGGATCCTTCCGGCGAAAGGGTCGACCGATATGATGAACTCTTTATTGAACTCGGATACTATGACTATCGAAGTCTGATTTCCTATTATTATAACGATCCGAAATACTATCCGGACGGATATAAAGGTCCAAAAGTAAAAAATCCTGAGTGGTAAATAAAAAACGCGCCTCAAAGGCGTCCTCAATTAGGGTTTTTTAATCCGAAAAGAATTCGGCATAACTTACAGCAATGTAGGCTATGCCGTTTTTCTTACTTCTTCGGGGATGTCGACTGCCCCGATAAAATTCCAGATGATTGCAATCGTCTGTTTCTTTGTTCTTGTGCCGGGAACTTTCTCGGGCTGCTGAACTTCAATCCTTTCCACAAAAGTTCTGATAATCTCCGCAGTAAGCTCTGTGATGTCCGTTTACCTGCGAACAAGGGTAAGAAACGAATCTACATTCAGCCTTTGTTCCTTTGAGGAGTCAATGAACTGCTGCAATTCTGCAGAGCGGCTTTCAAGCTGTTTCTGTTCTTCCTCATAGGTAGCAGACATTCTGCCAAAACGCTCATCGGAAATCTTGCCGTCAAGTGTCGTCTTCTTGATAGCATTTAATGAGATGAATTCAGTTTGATCGCTCAGAGTATTCCTAAACATTCAAAAATATTCAATATCAGAGTATCGTATGGTCTACAAAAAGAAGTAAAAAGAAAGACCACACCGTAGGATTTTAAACCTGTAATGTGGTCTGTTCTCTTGTGGTCACAGCTTGAGGATGTCAATAAGAATCTTTTTTGAAAACCCCTTATTGAACGCTTCTATCAGACTTTCGCCCTCGCCGGAATGACGAAAAGCAGGCTCAATGATATGCTGAAAGGGGCACCCAGAAGGGAGAGACTACCAAACGAAGTAGTTTCTCCCTTGTTGTTATTTATTAATTATTTCTGTGGGATCTCTTGACCGCTGAAATGCTTCGTGATACGATGTATTTCACGAAAGGAGGCGTACTGTGGATATTCAACTGAAAAGAGGACTCCTGGATGTATGCGTATTAGCGGCTATCCGGAGCGAAGATTCATACGGTTATAAGATTATCAAAGATATGAAACCGTACATTGAGCTCTCAGAATCGACTCTATATACCATTTTGAAGCGATTGGAAATGGCAAAAATGCTGACCGTCCGCACAGCGGAACACGATGGAAGACTTCGGAAATACTACCATATCACCGAAGAGGGTCTAAAACGTATTGATGAGTTCAAAAACGACTGGCAGAAGATCCTTTCTATATATCGATTCGTAACCAAGGAGGATGACGCTGATGAATAAGCAAGAGTTTCTTGCACAGTTATGCAAAGGTTTGTCAGGTTTACCGAAAGATGATATTGACGAACGCCTGACGTTTTATAGTGAAATGATAGATGACCGGATGGAGGACGGCATTCCAGAAGAGACTGCGGTTTGTGAGATAGGCGCCGTTGAGGAGCTTGTTTCGCAGATAATAGCAGATATTCCGCTTGGAAAGCTTGTAAAAGAAAAGATAACGCCGAAGAAAAAACTGAAAGTGTGGGAAATCGTGCTTTTAGTACTCGGATCTCCGATATGGCTGTCTCTTCTGATTGCCGTATTTGCCGTAATTCTTTCGATTTATGTTGTGCTATGGTCTATGATCATTATTCTATGGGCTGCATTTGTTTCTTTTGTGGCTTTCGGCTTGGCAAGCATAGCGGCAGGCGTGTATTTTGCCGCAGGCGGTAACGGTCTTACAGGAATCGCCATGATAGGTGCCGGAATTGCCTGCGTAGGACTTTCTGTTTTTATGTTCTTCGGAAGCAAAGCGGCAACAAAGTGCATTTTGAACCTTACAAAAAAACTTGCGATATGGATTAAAAACTGCTTTTTTATCAAAAAGGAGGAAGCGTAATGAGTAAGAGCGCAAAAAAATGGCTTATTGCAGCAGCTTCTCTCGTGACGATTGGAGCGATACTATTTGCAGCCGTGATGGCGGCATACCATTGGGATTTTACTCGTCTGAGTACCGATCACTTTGAAACGAACACCTATGAGATAAGCGAAGAATTCAGCAACATCAAACTGACCACGGATACAGCGGACATTCTCTTTGCCGCGTCAAGTGACAATATGTGCAAAGTGGTTTGCTATGAAAAGGAAAACACGAAACATTCTGCAAGTGTCCAGGACGGCACGTTAACCATAAGTGCCGTGGATGACGTAGCTTGGTATGAGCAAATCGGTATCAGTTTTCATTCTCCCAAAGTAACTGTTTATCTTCCCCAAAAAGAATATGTATCACTTGTTATTAAGGAAAGTACCGGAGATATCGCACTCCCAAAAGACTTTACCTTCGGCAGCATGGATCTGAGCCTCAGCACAGGTCATATCGATAGCCGCGCTTCTTCCTTGGGGATGATGCGTATCGAAACCAGTACAGGCGATATTCGTTTACAGGACTTATCTGCAGGAGAGCTTGACCTGACTGTATCAACCGGTCATGTTTATGCTCAGTCCGTTTCCTGTAAGAGCAATGTTGGCATTTGTGTAAGTACAGGAGATACAAGACTGACCGATATTTCCTGTAATAGCATCAATTCCAATGGTGACACAGGGAACATCACTTTAAAAAATGTCGTCACAGAAGAAATGATTTCTATTGAGCGCAGTACGGGGGATGTGCGGCTTGAAGGATGTGATGCTGGCGAGCTGGATATCCATACCGACACAGGTAGTGTAACCGGTTCACTTCTGTCCTCCAAAGTGTTTATCGTGCACAGCGATACCGGCAAGATTGATGTGCCCGAAACGACTTCCGGTGGCAAATGCAAAATTACCACGGACACGGGTGACATCCAGATTACGACAAGAGAGTAAAAAGAAAGACCACACCGTAGGCTTTTGTACCTATGATGTGGTCTGTTTTCTTGTGGTCACCGCTTGAGGACGTCAATAAGAATCTTTTTGTGAAAATCCCTTATTGAACGCTCCTAAGGCGCGTTTTTTATTCGCTTATGGAGTTCATTTCGCTGCATAGCCACATGTCATTACTTTTTACAAAGACAAGCTCATAGGCATTATCAAGATATACTTCGTTTACGTCTTTATACTGCTGTCCGATTGTATTTGCCTTATAGGAAACCGAGCAAATGAAGCTTTCATCATCTATCATTTCAAAATTATCAAAGTTCAACTCATCATACTGCATTTCGGTTTTTGCTGCCCACTGCATGGCATCCACAGAATTCAGAACATAATCGAAAACTTTACTGTGCCTCAGTGTCCTGTTCAGCAGCTTGCTCTGTCTTTCCGCAGAAAAAGCCGATGAAGAATA
>JAZLJD010000005.1:0-26853 GCA_045617725.1 Lachnospiraceae bacterium | reverse complement strand
GCGGGGAGGACAGAAAACAGAAGAATTGGACACTGCATTTATGCAAGTGTGCAATTCGACTGTTTTGTCACAGCGCACTCGTGCGATGGGGCAAATTGGGCGACTAGTGGGGAGCGATTTTGTTATGGCAACGAGCCAAGTGGCCATCGCGCTTGCGCGAGTGGACATTTGGCGACTGCTAATCATCTGACGGGCGAAGCCTGTCAGATGGAGCCGTTTTTGTTGCAGCCGTGACAGGGGACACTCCTCGTGACAAAGTACACATCCTCGTGACAAAAGGAACGTCCCTAAATACCGGCGGGGGCACTGCCGCGGATTTCTGTTCCGTAGTCTTTAGAGTATTGCGGTTTCATGGATTTGTCGCCGACGGTATAAAGCTCGCCGAATACCTGCTCACACAGATCCTTTGCGAAGTCAAAGGACCAGGTGCTGTCATTGGCCCGGATGGCATTGACTGCGGAAAGCTCTTCCGTGTAGTCCTCCATCAGGTAGGTGGTAAGTCCCGCAAGCTCCCAATTCTCGTGATTTATAATAGGAATGACACCATATTCGGATACATATACTCCATTCTCGTCCATGGTAATGGTAAGGTTCGCCATAGCGCCCAAACACCGGGGTGCTTTATTTTGATTGGAAGAGAAGTTACCCAGGGAATAGTAGCACAGGCACTGGTGGCCGTCCGATCCGGTAATCCATTCAACGGGCTCGATTACGTGGGGGTGCGTGCCGATGATGAGGTCCGCTCCGTTATCCGCCATAATCTGCGCCCAATTGGTTTGATAAGAGGTGGGCTTGTAAACATATTCGGTGCCCCAGTGCGGGCAGACGATTACGAAATCCGCAAGCTCGCGTGCCTTTTTTAGGTCATTGACGACGCGGCCCTCTTCATCCAGAAGATTGACCATGTATTCCCGGTCCTTGGGCATGTGTAAGCCGTTCAAACCGTATGTGTAGTTGAGAATGGCAATTTTGATTCCGTTCACTTCCCGAACGTAGATGTTCTCCACATCCTCGGGAGTCTGGTTCACACCGACGATGCCGACATCCTCGTGTGTCTTCCAATAATTGATGCAGTTGTCAAATCCGGTTTCGCCTTTGTCTATGGTGTGGTTACTTGCAAGCAGCACGACGTCGAAGCCCGCGTCATAGATGGAATCACCGAACTCATAAGCCGCATTGAACAGCGGATATCCCGTAAGTCCTAAATCAACACCGCCCAGCATGACCTCTTCGTTTACGATGGCCAGGTCGGCGGCTTCGATTACATCCTTCGTATGAGCAAAGATATGATCGTAATTATAGGTACCGTCCGGATATTTGCCGCTTTTATGGGTTCCGTTTGACGCCAGTGTATCGCCGACAGCAATGAGCGTACAGGTCTTTGGCTCAACGGTCGGGATGACTTCCGGTTTCGTGGGAAGCACGAGCTGCGAAGGTTCTTCGGAGGGCACCACGGAGGGGCTGACAAGAATCTCCGTCTGGCTTGAGAAAATGTCACTTGCCATTACGACATCGGGCGCCTCGGACTTCGGCTCACATCCACAAATCAGGAAAACAAGGGAGAGCGACAGGACGGGAAAAAAGAAACGCTTCTTCATTTGATACTCTTTTCTTAATTTACTTATGTATTTTTATTCAAATTCCACAAAAGAAGTGAAATTCTTAGGCTAATATTAACGAATATTACAATAAAATACAAGAAATATGCACAAAAAGAAGCAAAAAAGAAAATAAGAGTAGGAGAGTTATGTAAAGTTGTGGTATAATATGGCAGATGATGAGTATGTGTTATGATATTAGCTTTTTATACTAATGGAGTAAGTTATGTACTGTATTGATGGCTTGGATTTAGCGTCTGCCCTCCGCTCGGTCGGAGGCAATGAAGACCTCCTGCAACAGGTGCTTTTGCTTTTTGCACAGAAGGAACCTGAGAAGGCTGAGGAGATTCGCAACTTCGTACAAAATGAGGATGCGGAAGGTTACACCATAGTGGTTCACGCGTTGAAGAGTTCCGCAAGGTCCATCGGAGCAATCGGACTGGCAGAACATGCGTACATTATGGAACGAAGGGGACAGGTTCGAGATATTGAAGCTATATGTAAGGGGACGGATGAGTTGCTTACAGAATACCATGAGGTAGCGACTTCTATTTTGGCAGTATTGCAATAGTTGAAGGACGCATGTCCTTTTTTGATTGTATACCACGGAAGGTACAGAATTTATGAGCATCATTATTCAGTGTAGTTCCTTGTTCCTTCTGGGAGTTATATTGTTCTTTTATATAACCCAGAAGAGAGTACAACTGAATACAGAACGTGCATATCTGGCAATTTGGCTTACCACAATTGCTGTTATTATTTTTGATATTGCCTCAACACTTTTGTTGAATTCTCCGGAGACGCGGGATTCCTGGATTACGCCGGTATTTAGTAAGATTCATCTGGCGAGTCTCATTTGGGTAGGCATCATGGCGCACCTCTACATCATAGCCGATATTTATGAAGGCGGTGATTATGTCAAGGTCCACACCCGAAATTGGCTGTTGCTCGGACTGGCTTCCACAATAGTCATTATGCTTCTTAAGGCAACTCCCAGTGAGGACTACGGCGTCCTTTATCATGTTGAAGGAGGCGCGGTTGATTTTACCTATGCAGTTTCGATGCTGATGCTGGTAGCAATCGGCTATACTACCGAGAAAAACAGAGACAGTATCAATCAGAAACGGCGTGAAGCGACCTGGCTGTGGCTTATCGTCTGGTTGATCGGAGCCGGTGTGCAGTACGCTCATGAAGATTTCATGGTAACCAGCTTCGCGGGTGCAATCGGAGTCATGATTATCTACATCAAGCTCGAGAACCCGGAATCCAACATCGACCGAAACAGTGGCTTATTTAACTCCCATGCGATTGTACAATACGTACGACAGTTGCTTCGTCAGAAATCAGACTTCACTGTCGTAGGAATGATATACGACCAGAACATCCGTCCCAATACGCTTCCTACGGAGCGTAAGAGCATCAAGATGGAGCTGGTACACACCTTTGACAAAATTAACGGCGGCGTTACCTTCCGAGTATCCCAGGACGAAATCCTGATTGTATTCAAGAACCCGGAGGAAGCAGAGCCGGCACTTAAGAAACTGAAGGATTTCTTCGAGGTGCACGACACCCGTGAGAGACTTCAGGTTACAGGCGTTGCCTGGGTAATCGTCAATGAATGCATGCAGCTCGACCGTGCGGAGGACCTTTTAAAACTCTTCGCATATCTCCGTAAGGGCGGCAAGCGTTTCAACGAGCAGAGCGTTTTGCGAGTGAACCGCGATACCATCGCGGAGATGTACCACGAAAGGGATATGGAAGCACTTTTGGAGGATGCCGTCAAGACGGATCGATTCGAAGTCTTCTATCAGCCCATTTATTCCAACGAATCCAAGAGCGTTCATTCCGCGGAAGCATTGGTACGAATCCGTCGCGAGGACGGAAGTTTGGTACCTCCCGGAGCTTTCATTGAGCTGGCTGAGCGGAACGGTGCGATTGTTTACATCGGCGAAAGCGTATTCCGCAAGGTATGTCAGTTCATTCACGAGGAGGACATAAGGTCCCTCGGAATGGACTACATCGAGATTAACCTATCGGTTGTACAGGCTTGTAAGCCGGGACTTGCGGAACGTTACATCGAAATCATGGAGAAGTTTGAGGTTGATCCCAAGCTGATTAACCTTGAGATTACGGAGTCGGCACCGAGCGAGCAGCGAGCAATCCTTCTGAACAACATGGAGAAGCTCCTGAACTACGGTGTGCAGTTCTCACTGGATGACTTCGGAACCGGTCAGTCGAACCTGAACTACATCGTAGATATGCCGGTCGACATCATCAAGTTTGATCGTAATCTGATCAACGCATACTTCGAAGGCGGCAAGGCACGATTCGTTATGGATGCGGCCATGCAGATGATTAAGAGCATGGACCTGTCCATCGTAGCCGAGGGTATCGAAACCAGAGAACAGCTCGAGGAGATGCAACGACTCGGCATCCGCTTTATCCAGGGCTACTATTTCGCCAAGCCCATGAGTCGTAACGATTTCCTTAAGTACATAATGAATTTTGAAAATGAGAAATTAGAGAAAAGCGTTTAGCCGGGATGACAGGTATTCAGCTAAACGCTTTCCTTATGAAATGGAGTATTATAAGCAATGCGTAAAAGACAATTTACAAGGGTAATTGTCGCCGTGACGGCCGGATTCTTTATCCTGCCCTCGGTTCTTTTTGGCACAACGCTCGTTACGGAGGCCAAAAAGCAAGTGCCCATAGATACAAGTATAGAAAGCAGCAGGGAATGTGGCACGGATTTGTATGAAGCGACGAAAGCATATCAGGTATTGCCGTTGACGCTTTCGTTTGATAGCGGCAGCAGTACTTCGAAGCTCCTGGATGCGGATTACGCTACTAGCATCACCTGCAAGGCCGGCGAGGAGCTGACGGTTACCTGCGATGAAATTATGGACAGTGTCTACATCGTTTGGGACAGCCTTGTGCCGGAGTGGAAGCTGCGCATCGAAGAGCAGGAATATACCTACGGAACCGAAGGCTTCCTGCATGAGTACATTAAGCTTCCGAAGCAGACGAACAGCCTTACCATCGTGGTCGGAGATGGCTCCGTATTTGAGGGCCGGGACGGCTCTGTGAAGGACGGTGCGAGAATTTCCGATGTTTACGCTTTCCCGGAAGGAGAGCTTCCTTCCTTTGTACAGACCTGGGACCCCGTATGCGAGGAAGCGGATATTTTGCTGGTACCGACCCATTCCGACGATGAGGATATTTTCTTTGGCGGAATCATGCCCATCTACGGTGCGGAGCAGGGCTTCCGGGTACAGGTGGTGTACCTGGTGCAACACTGGGTATATTCATCGAATTCCAAGATTCGTGAGCACGAGAAGCTGAACGGCTTGTGGGCAGCAGGTTGCAGGATTTATCCGATTGTGGGGGATTTCAGGGACGCATATTCCGAGAACCTTACGGATGCGGAGCGTTCGATATCCCTTGCGGATGCGACCTCATTTTTGACGGAATGCATTCGAAGAACAAAGCCGCTTGTCGTGGTAGCACATGATACGGCGGGCGAGTACGGTCACGGACAGCATATGCTGGCATCCGCGGCGTGCGTGGCAGCGGTTGAGAATGCGGGAAGAGCGGATTTTGACGCGCCTTCCTATGAGAAATACGGAACCTTCAATGTTCCCAAAACGTACCTGCATCTCTATAAGGAGAATCCGGTTAAGATTCCCATGCGGGATGCCTTGACTGCGTTCGACGGCAAGACGGCGATTGAAGTGGCAAGGCAGGCATATCTGTGCCACGAATCACAGCAGTATGCGTGGTTCACGGTGGATGATTACGGCGAGTATTCCAATGCGGATTTCGGCCTGTATCGGACGTATCTGAAAGCGGATGAAACCGGCAACGACCTCATGGAATCCCTTCGGGATGTCCCCACCGAGCTTGTCAGAATGGAAGCAGCCCTTGCAACGACGGAAGATGCGGGCTATGCAACCGTAGTTTTTGGCACAGAGGACGCGACGCAGGAAGAAAGCAATTTAGTGACGGTGACGGAGCCCGATTACGAGAATGCGGGCCTTGGATATACTATTTCGGACGGCGTCAAGACCTACCTGAGCATTCCTGCTTTGGTGAAACCCGAGCCCTCCGTGGAGCCTGTGGACGATGTAGAGGCGGAGCTTGACAAGCTTGCGGCAGAAGAAGCTGAGGCACCCGAAGAGGAGGAAAAGGAGCCGGTTGACTATACGAGCTGCGTCTTAATTAGCGTGGCAACACTGGTCATTACGGTAGCGATGTGCGTGTGGTACTTCCGCGTTACGGCCAGATACCATTCCGTGAAGCACAAGAAAAAGAATAAGAAATAAGGGGCGCATAAGTATGAAGGTCGGCATTATTTCGGATATACACAGCAATTTCAGAGCATTAAAGGTGTGCCTTGATTATTTTGAAAAAGAGCAGGTGGATTACTATCTGTTCCTGGGCGACTATGTGTCGGATACCCCGTATCCGCAGAAGGTCCTTGGGATGTTGCGTGATTTCAAGGAGACACACAATTGCCGTTTCCTGCGCGGAAACCGGGAGGATTATTTTCTGAATCATCGTAAGAATGATGCACACTGGACCAATAATTCCGCGAGCGGAAACCTGAAGTATACCTATGAATGTCTTACGGCGGAAGACCTCGACTTCTTTGAAAGCCTTCCGATTACCTTTCGCTTTGAGGAGGAAGGTTACCCTTCCATCACCTGTTGTCACGGTTCGCCCACTTCCACCCGCGAGCTGCTTTACTACGACAGACCGAATCTGGATGAATACCTTGAGAATCTTCAAACCGACTACCTGATCGGCGGTCATTCGCACCAGCGCATTTCCTACGAGCATGCGGGCCGGACCTACATAAATACGGGTTCCTGCGGCATTTCCATTCATAATGCGGGCTGTGCCGAGTGCGTTCTCTTAACCGGCTTTACATCCGGAGGCCAAAAACTATTTCGCTACGACTTCCTGTCACTTCCTTATGATGTGAATGCTCTGGTTGCGGATATATTTGAGAGCGGCCAGTATGATGCGGCGCCCTGGTTTATGAATGCCAATATCCAGACCCTTACGACCGGAGCGGACAGGGCGTATTTGCTGACGGAGCTGGCGGAACAAAAGCAAAAGGCCATTGACGGAAGAATCTGGCCGGATATTTCGGAGGAGTGCTATCAGGAAGCGGCACAGGAACTTGGAATTCCGGATTATTCTAAGAACCGAAGCCCTGTGATTATTCGAAGAGCCACCCCGGAGGATGCTCCTTTTTTGCAGGCAATTTATGCACCGTATGTTACGGAAACGGCGGTCAGCTTTGAATATGAAGCTCCTTCCGTGACAGAATTTCGCGATCGCATTATCGAAAAGAAGCAGAAATACCCGTACCTGGTTGCCGTTCTTAATGGGGAGCCGGTCGGATATATTTACGCGTCTCCGTATCGTACGCGTGCAGCGTATGCGTGGGATGTGGAGCTTTCCATTTATATAAAGAAGGAACTGCGCAGAAGCGGAATCGGAAGTCTTCTGGTTTATACCATGGAGGATGCACTTGTACGCATGGGCGTATTGAATGTTTACGCCATTGTGGTAGCTTCCGATGACCCTAAGGATCCTTATGTAACGGACGCATCTTTTAAGTTCCATACGCATATGGGCTATAAGGAGGAAGGGCGTCTTAAGGGTGTCGGCAATAAATTCGGTCGGTTCTATGATACGGTTTTCCTTGCCAAACACTTTAAGCAGCAGGACGGAAAACTGCGTAAACCGGAGCCTTATTTTTTGCAATAGATGCGTAAATTCCGTGTGGTTTGCGTAAAATATATACATACAAATCAAAAGTTATATATTACAATAGAAAAGAAAAATAAATGTAGTGGGACAGGCAATGGGGAAGAACAGACACTGGAAAAAATTAGTTAAAGAGGATGCATTGCTTATAGGCACGATGGTAGGGACTTTTTTGGCTGTCGTGCTTATTTTGACGACTTCTCTTTTTGCTTATTATAAGGCGTCTAAGGTATCAATCCTGAAACAGTACGAGGCGGATGTTGTCGTAAAAGGAGACAAGATTGCGAATGTATTAAATGACGGATTTACTTCGCTGGAGGTTGCCTGCAACGCTACGAATTATCTTGTGCAAAACGATGCAAGTCTTGAGGAAATTGCGGATTATCTGCAGACCCAGTCCATCGGACTGACACAGCTTGGAATCGGCGTTTACAGTGATGTTTACGGCAGTATTGAGGGAACGCTTGTGGGAAGTGAAGCGTCCGAGATGCCTGCGGATTACGATCCGAGTTCGCGTGTTTGGTACAAAAAGGCAATAAAAACGCAGAATCGTACTGTCGTGACGGAACCTTATGAAGATGCACGCTATGTGGGCCGTATGAATGTGACGATGGCCAGAAAGCTTTCGGACGGAGAGAATGTACTGGCGGTTGATCTGTATCTTGATAAACTGCAGGACTATATTGAAAGTCTTGAGTACAACCAATTCGGAGTATCCGTTGTGGTGGATTCAAACGGAAATGTAATTGCCAGCTCGGACAAAACCGCCGGTTTTGACGGCGTTCTGTATGGTTACAATCGGGATGGCGAGGTGGAAGTGTCAATAAATGGCACGAACTATATTGCTATTTCCAAGGATTTGTGTGATTACTGGAGAATCATAGTTTTCCTTGAAAAATCGACACTTCTGCATGATGTGCGTATCGATTTGTACCGTAGTATTTTGCTAAGTATGATTATTTTACTGTTAATCGGATACTACAGCACAAGTGCTTATATCAATCATAAAAAAGAGCACATTACGAACATGCAGTTGGGACAAATGACCGAGCAACTCAGGGAAGCACTGCAGGATGCCCGGGACGCCAATGAAGCCAAGAGCCGTTTCCTCTTCAATATCAGCCATGATATCAGGACGCCCATGAATGCGATCATGGGCTTTGCGGACAAGGCGGAACGAAACAAGGACAATGCTGACATCGTAGGGGACTGCCTCCTTAAAATGAAGGGCTCGAGTAATTATCTTTTGCGCCTCTTGAACGATGTGCTGGATATGGCGAGCATCGAGACCGGAAAGACGGAGCTTGAATACGGAATTTATTCTCTGAAACAAAGAGCGGATGAGCTCACCGAAATTATGCGTTCGGCAGCCAAGCCGCATAATGTTTCCATTCAAACGGATTTTTCCCGAATCACACATGATTTCATCAGTATGGATGCGGTCCGGGTACGGCAGATTATGACGAATATTCTGTCGAATGCGATTAAGTATACGAATGCCGGCGGAACGGTGCAGTTTCGAATCCGCGAGCTGGAATGTCCGATTGAAGGATATGGTACTTATGAGTTTACGATTGAGGACAACGGAATCGGCATGAGTCCGGATTTCCTCTGCCATATTTTCGACCAGTTCGAGCGAGAGAATTCCACGACCTTAAGCGGTGTCCAGGGAACCGGACTCGGAATGGCGATTGTCCGTCGCCTGGTGGATCTGATGCGCGGCGATATCACCATCGAAAGTACCCTGCATGTGGGTACGACGGTGAAGGTGTATCTGGATTTTGTTTATACGGATTCAATCCCCGTGGTGGAGGAGAAGCAGGTCAGCGATTACGATCCCTTCTGCATTAAGGGACGCAGGATTCTTCTTGTCGAGGATAATGAGCTGAACCGCGAGATTGCAAGGGATATGCTGGAGGACAGCGGTGCCATTGTGGATGAAGCTGAAGACGGCATAATCGCGGTGGATAAGATTGCGAATTCCTTCTCGGGAAGATATGATATTATTCTGATGGATATTCAAATGCCACGTATGGACGGGTACGAGGCCACACGTCGAATCAGGGCGCTGGATGACCGCCGTCTTGCAAGAATCCCCATCGTTGCCCTGACTGCCAATGCCTTTGAAGAGGACAGACGGCGGGCTATCGAATGCGGTATGGATGCACATGTGAGCAAGCCGGTTCATTCCGATGAGCTGGTGGAAGCAATAGAACAAGTTTTAAGGGAGAAGGGCTGAGGCCCCGAGGAACACAATGGATCATCGCGACGAATTATTACAAAATGAATTTAATCCGACATTCCTTTTTACCTGGAAGGGCGTACGAACCAAGGACGAGGTGTATTACCACAACCATGATTACCTGGAGATGGCCCTCATTATGTCGGGACGCGGCAAGTACCTGATTGACGGTGTTGTTTATGACATTGAAGAAGGCGACCTCCTTATTTTGAATCCCGGAGTTTACCATCAGGCAATTTCCGAACCGTCTTCGCCGGCTACCGAATTCTTCATCGGCGCCAATGACTTCTGCATCGAAGGCATGCGTCCGAACTGCCTGGACCTTAAGTCGGGCCCGATTTATAAAACCGGAGCGGAGCTTCGCCAAAAACTAATGCGCCTGTGTATTGCCATGAGCGGCGAACGCGAGGCCAAACTGGTCGGACGTTATTACATGATGCAGAGCTATCTGACACAGTTTTTGCTGCATGTATTGCGTGACGAGCATGAACCGGTGAATTCTCAGAATCAGTATTCCTTTGATTCCATCAACAAGAATGAAATTGTTTCGCAGATTATCGAATACTTCGAACAGCATTACGCCGAGAAGATTTCTCTTGATATTATTTCCGGAAACATGTACGTCAGCCCCTTCTATATTTCCAAGATATTTAAGAGCGTGACGGGCGATACCCCGATTCGGTATCTGATTGATATCCGCCTTACCAAGGCCAAAGAGTTATTAGAGCAGTATCCGGAGATGTCGATTCATGAAGCGGCGTCCCGCGTGGGCTACGACGATGCATATCATTTCTCCAAGCTGTTTAAGAAACGCTTCGGAACTTCTCCTTCCGGCGTGAGAGTGAAGGAATAATAGACGTAAATAGGGACGGTCCTTTTGTCACATGTTTTCGTGACAAAAGGACCGTCCCCGTTTATGTCCATATCTATATTTCTTACAGATACTTCTTAAGGACCTCAGCCTTGTCGGGCTGCTCCCAGGGAAGATTAAGGTCGAGACGACCGAAGTGACCGTAAGCGGAAGTCTGCTTGTAAATCGGACGACGAAGGTTCAGCATCTTGATGATTCCTGCGGGACGTAAGTCGAAGTTCTCACGAATGATCTCAACAAGACGTTCATCGGAAAGCTTACCGGTACCGAAGGTGTCAACCATGATGGAAGTGGGATGTGCAACACCGATTGCGTAGGAAAGCTGAATCTCGCATTTGTCGGCAAGACCGGAAGCAACGATGTTCAGTGCAACATAACGTGCTGCATAAGCTGCGGAACGGTCTACCTTGGTGCAATCCTTGCCGGAGAAAGCACCGCCGCCGTGACGAGCGTATCCACCGTAGGTATCTACGATAATCTTACGACCTGTAAGACCGGCATCACCGTGCGGTCCACCGATTACGAAACGGCCGGTCGGGTTGATGAAGAACTTGGTCTTGTCATCGATGAGCTCCTTGGGAAGAACCTCATCAAATACGTACTTCTTAATGTCTGCATGAATCTGTTCCTGGGTAACATCCTCATCATGCTGGGTGGAAAGTACAACCGCCTCCAGACGGAACGGCTTGCCGTTCTCATCGTACTCTACGGATACCTGGCTCTTACCATCGGGACGAAGGTACTTAAGGGTACCGTTCTTACGAACCTCGGTAAGCTTTAAGGCAAGCTTGTGAGCAAGAGCAATCGGATAAGGCATAAATTCAGGGGTTTCATTGGTTGCGTAACCAAACATCATACCCTGATCGCCGGCACCTGTATCAAGCTCGTCGGTCATGGATCCCTCTTTGGCCTCCAGAGCCTTGTCAACGCCCATGGCGATATCGGCAGACTGCTGATCGAGTGCGACCATAACGGCACAGGTATTGCCGTCGAAGCCGGTACGGGCATCATTGTAACCAATCTCATTGACCGTGCTGCGAACGATGGCAGGCACATCCAGCTGAGCCTTGGTGGTAATCTCACCGGTAACAAGTACGAAGCCGGTGCAGGCTGCAGTCTCGCAGGCAACGCGGCTGTACGGATCCTGTGCCATGCAGGCATCCAGGATTGCGTCGGAAATGGCATCGCAGACCTTGTCGGGATGGCCTTCCGTTACGGATTCAGAAGTAAATAAATACTTTTCCATAAAATCAATTCCTTTCATAAATATTTCCTGCACCTTAGTGGTGCTTTACAACTTGATGATACAACGGATTGCTTCGTTCTTCGAACATCCCACCCTGTACCATAAAAAAATCCGCTTCATAAGCGGACTGAGTGGCAATTCAATCCTCTTATTGTTCGACTGTGCCAAAAAGCACATCGCTCAGGCAGGCACCTTCCGCAAGCGGGGTTGCCGTGGCTTCATCGATCCTATGTATCTCCACCACTCTGAATAAGAAGCGACTATTTAATTAGCAAAATAACCATACTACTACGGTTTCGGACTGTCAAGTTGTTATAATTAACAGTTAATAGGATTCGTTATAGGTAATTAGTGCCGAAAGCAATTTTGTTTCCATTAGTAAATTGACATTGGAAAACGACAAAATTATAATAAAATTTAGCAAAGTGTAGTGTGGAGAATTCGAAATGCGTAAGGTAAATACGGCTGATTTGGTACCCGGAATGGTGACAGCTGAGAATGTTTATAACTATGTGAATCAGTTGATTCTTCCGAAGGGGCTGACCTTAACCGACAAGTCTATTACCCGTCTTGAATTCTATTCGATTTTATCCATCCGTGTGGAGGATTCAATCGTTGACGGTTTGGTGACGAAGGAAACAGAGAAATCTGTATTTGAAAGGATGCGAGAGCAGCCTTCTTTTCGCGTATTCAGACAGACCTTTGACGAGGCAGTGGCCGATTTCACCGGCATCCTTGACAATGTTGCCAATGGCGCTGAGGAATTCAACACTGACAAGGTATGGAACCTGTTTGAGGAGATTTGGAATTCCAAGGAAGACAATATTTCCGTCTTTTCTCTTTTGCAGAACATGCGTACCTCGGACGATCCGACTTATGCACATTGCATGAACGTGGCGCTTCTTACGAATGTATTCTGTGACTGGCTGCATTATTCCGAGGACGATACCCGGATTGCCACCACGGCGGCCATGCTGCATGACATCGGCAAGATCAAGATTGACTATGCCATCATCAACAAGCCCGAGCGATTGACGGAGACGGAGTTCGGTATCGTCAAGACACATGCACTGGAAGGCTATAATATAGTAAAGGATATGAATCTGAATGTTCATATCAAGAATGCGGTTCTGATGCATCATGAGCGCTGCGACGGTTCCGGTTATCCGCTGGGCCTGCAGGGCGACCGTATCGACCGTTTTGCCAAGCTCATCGGAATCATCGACGTATACGAAGCGATGACAGCGAAGCGTTGCTATCGCGGGCCGATGTGTCCTTTTGAAGTTGTGGAATTGTTTGAAATGGAAGGTCTTCAGAAGTACGATACGCAGTTCATTCTGACCTTCCTCGAGAATATTGTATATTCCTTTGTTCAGCACCGCGTGCGTCTGAACAACGGAGCCGAAGGGGAGATTGTTTTTGTCAACAGATCCAGTCTGGCCAGACCCACTATTAAGTGCGGCTCGACCTACATTGATTTGTCGACGGAACGGAATTTATTCATTAAGGAAATTATTTAATCTCCCGCCACCTCGCAGTGGCCGGAGATTTTTGTTATGGCAACGAGCCAAGTGGACACCGCGCTTGCGCGAGTGGACATTTGGCGACTGCTAATCATCTGTCGGGCGGAGCCTGACAGATGTTATGGCAACGAGCCAAGCTTAATAGATTCTAGGAGACGGGAATGGCATTTACTCATTTGCATGTCCATACGGAATACAGCCTTTTGGACGGCTCCAACAAAATAAGCGAATACGTGAAACGCCTGCAGGAGCTGGGCATGACGGCCGGAGCAATTACGGACCACGGCGTTATGTTTGGCGCGATTGATTTCTACAAGGCCTGCAAGGCAGCCGGAATCAAGCCCATTATCGGCTGCGAGGTCTATGTGGCACCCGATTCGCGTTTCGACAAGGAACTTACCGGTGGTGATGATCGTTATTACCACCTTATTTTGCTGGCCGAAAATAATCAGGGCTATGCGAATCTTTGCAAGATTGTATCCCGTGGTTTTACCGAGGGCTATTACTATAAACCCCGTGTCGACATGGAGGTATTAAAGGAATTCCACGAGGGCATCATCTGTCTTTCGGCCTGCCTTGCAGGCGAGGTGCAACGTGATATCCAGAAGGGCCTTTTGGATGAGGCACGCCGGTGCGCCCTTCGCTATCAGGAGTGCTTTGGCGCCGGGAACTACTATTTGGAGCTTCAGGACCACGGTATACCCGAACAGCGTACCGTCAATATGGAACTGATGAAGATGAGTCGCGAGCTTCACATTCCGCTGGTGGCTACGAACGACTGCCACTACACCTATGCGGAGGATGCAGAGGCACACGACATTCTGTTATGCATTCAGACAGGCAAAAAAGTAACCGACGAGGACCGTATGCGTTACGAAGGCGGCCAGTACTATGTCAAGAGCGAAGCCGAGATGCGGGAGCTGTTCCCGTATGCCCTGGAGGCGATTGACAACACCGTCGCGATTGCGGAGCGTTGCAACGTAGAGATTGTTTTTGGCGACACGAAACTGCCGCATTTCGATGTGCCGGAGGGCTTCACTTCCGAGACGTACCTTGAGTATCTGTGCGAGAACGGTATGAAGGAACGTTACCCGGAGGAGTATACCTGTATATGTCCTTCCGAGGGACCGATGCATCAGCGTATGAACTATGAGCTGGGCGTTATCAAGCACATGGGATATGTGGATTATTTCCTGATTGTCTGGGACTTTATCAACTATGCGAGGGAACATGGAATTCCGGTCGGACCCGGTCGTGGTTCGGGTGCCGGCTCCATTGTCGCGTACTGTCTTCATATAACCAATATCGACCCCATAAAGAATCAGCTTCTGTTTGAGCGATTCTTAAACCCGGAGCGAGTTACCATGCCCGATATCGACGTGGATTTCTGCTATGCAAGACGGCAGGAAGTAATCGATTATGTCGGTCGTAAGTATGGTAAGGAGAAGGTGGTTCAGATTGTTACCTTTGGTACGCTTTTGGCCAAGGGTGTGATTCGTGATGTCGGCCGTGCACTCGATATCAGCTACGCACAGACCGATGAAATTGCCAAAATGATTCCGAACGAACTCGGAATTACGATAGACGGGGCACTTAAGATGAATCCGGAACTGAAAGCCCGCTACGATAGCGACGAGCAGATCCGTTACATGCTGGATATGTGTCGTAAGCTGGAAGGCTTGCCGCGTCATACATCCATGCATGCGGCCGGAGTTGTTATTTGCCCGAAGGCAGCAGATGAATTTGTGCCTCTGTCACGCGGTACGGAGGATTGCATCACCACGCAGTATACGATGACCACTCTGGAGGAGCTGGGTCTTCTTAAGATGGACTTTTTGGGGCTTCGTACGCTGACGGTTATTCATGATGCCGTTGAAACGATTAATCGCGAGCATCCGGAGCTTCATCTTGATATCGACCACATCGACTACGCGGACCCGAAGGTGTTTGAATACATCGGAACCGGCAAGTGTGACGGTATATTCCAGCTTGAAAGTTCCGGTATGAAGAGCTTCATGCGTGAACTTCGTCCGCAGGGCCTCGAGGATATGACGGCCGGAATTTCTCTCTACAGACCGGGCCCCATGGATTTCATTCCCAAGTATATCGAGGGCAAAAACCATCCCGAGAATATTCGCTATGTCTGCCCGCAACTGAAACCCATTTTGGAGGCAACCTACGGTTGTATCGTATATCAGGAGCAGGTTATGCAGATCGTACGTGACCTGGGCGGTTACACGATGGGCCGAAGCGACCTCGTAAGACGTGCCATGAGTAAGAAAAAGCAGCATGTCATGGAGGTAGAGCGTGAGAATTTCGTACACGGTAACGAGAGCGAAGGCGTGCCCGGTTGTGTGAGCAAGGGCATTCCCGCGGACGTTGCCAACGGAATCTACGATACCATGATGGATTTCGCCAAATACGCTTTTAACAAGTCCCATGCAGCAGCTTATGCGGTGGTTTCCTACCAGACCGCATTCTTAAAATACTATTATAAGGTAGAATTTATGGCGGCACTCATGAACTCCGTCATTGATAATTCTACGAAGGTGTCCGAATACATTCTGTCCTGCCGTAACCAGGGCATTCAGATTCTGCCTCCCGACATCAACGAATCGGAGGCCGGATTCACAGCAGTGGGTGACAGTATTCGTTTTGGCCTGACCGCCATTAAGAGCGTCGGTGTTACTGTAATTGACAGCATTCTGGCAGAGAGGGCCGCACGCGGGCCGTTCAAGAATCTTAAGGATTTTGTGGTGAGAAGCGTGGAAGGCGGCGTGAATAAGCGCGCGGTTGAGAACTTCATTAAGGCCGGTGCGTTCGATTCCTTCGACGGAACCAGAAAGCAGCTGATGAGCATCTATGTGCAGGTTATGGACCAGGAAGCACATGACAATAAAACCAGCATGGCCGGACAGATGTCCCTCTTCGACATCGTTCCCGAGGAACACAAGGCGGATTTCGAAATTAAGCTTCCACCGGTAGGTGAATATCCGAAGGAATTGCTTTTGGCCTTTGAAAAAGAGGTTCTTTCCGTGTACGTAAGCGGTCATCCGCTTGAGGAATACCAGGGCCTTCTTGATAAAAGTATTACCAACAAGACATCGGATTTCGTCGTGGATGAGGAAACCGGTGCCAGCAGGGTAAAAGACAATACATATGTCACCGTTGGTGGTATAATCATTGACAAAAAGATCAAGTACACGAAGAACGACAAGGCAATGGCGTATATCACGCTTGAAGATTTGGTGGGAACCGTGGAAGTTACCGTATTTCCGAAGGTTCTCGATGCCTATGGGGCATTGACCATGGTTGATCAGAAGGTACTGATTGAGGGCCGCGTTCAATGTAAAGAGGATCAGGATTCTGTTTTGATTGCTTCCAAAATCACGGATATCGGGGAGCTTTCGAGACATCTTTGGATTCAGTTTGCGAACGAGGACGAGCTGCATACAGCCGTGCCGGAGCTTCGGGAGATGTTTAAGGAAAGCGACGGACCGGATACCATCAGTCTGTATGACAGAGCAACAAAGAAGATGCTGCATTTCACCAAAAACGAAACCATCAAGGCCAATGATGTGCTGATGGAGCAGCTGAAGCAGAAATACGGCGCAGAGAATGTGAAACTTGTTTAGCCCAAAGGGCAGATAGGAGATAAATATGTCAAGTGAAATAAAGACGATAGGCGTACTTACAAGCGGTGGCGATGCCCCCGGAATGAACGCCGCAATTCGTGCGGTGGTTCGTAAGGCCCTGTCAGAAGGGGTGAATGTAAAGGGCATTCACAAAGGATATCAGGGACTCCTGAATGAGGAGATTTTTGATATGGAACGCAAGAACGTATCGGATATTATCCAACGCGGCGGTACGGTTCTCGGTACGGCCCGATGCCTGGATTTCCTTACGGAAGAAGGACAGAAGAAGGGTGCTGAGGTGTGCCGTAAGCACGGTATAGACGGATTGGTTGTTATCGGTGGAGACGGTTCCTACCGCGGTGCTCTGGCACTTTCCAGACAGGGCATTAACGTAATCGGTATTCCGGGAACCATTGACCTCGATATTGCATGTACCGATTATACCATCGGTTTTGATACCGCCATTAATACGGCCATGCTTGCAATTGACAAGGTTCGTGATACATCCTCCTCTCATGAGAGATGTTCCATCATCGAAGTTATGGGTCGTAATGCCGGCTACATCGCACTTTGGTGCGGCGTTGCCAACGGTGCCGAGGATATTCTTTTGCCTGAGAAGTATGATTATAACGAGCAGAGCCTTGTAGACAATATCATCAATAACCGTCGTCGCGGTAAGACACACCACATCATCATCAATGCCGAGGGAATCGGACATTCCACTTCCATGGCGCGTCGTATTGAGGCCGCCACCGGTATTGAGACCCGTGCAACCATTTTGGGATACATGCAGCGTGGTGGAAGCCCGACCTGTAAGGACCGTTACTTTGCCTCCATCATGGGCGCGTATGCGGCCGATATCTTGTGCAAGGGCAAAAACAATCGCGTAGTTGCTTATTCCGGCGGTGACTTTACGGATATCGACATGGAAGAGGCACTTCTGATGAAGAAAGAGATTCCGCAGTATCAGTACGATATTTCCCGCGTACTTGCATAGAGGTGTGCGATTTGATTACCAGTTTGGACAATGCAAGAGTGAAGCGGCTGAAGCTGCTCCTTGGTAAAAGCAGGGAGCGTCGCCAGAGTTGCCTCTACGTGGTGGAGGGACTCAGGCTGTGCCGTGAAGTACCTGAAGAATTAATCGAAGAAATCTATATTTCCCAAGGCTTTGAGATCCCGAAGGACATGTTGCTGACCCTGAAACGCAAGGGGTATGAAACCCTTTCGTCCGACGTGTTCATGAAGGTGGCCGATACCGTAACGCCACAGGGCATCCTGTTTGTGGTCCGCATGAAGCAGCTTCCCGTGAATGAGCGGGCAGTTCCTCTCATCTTGATTTTGGAGGACATTCAGGACCCCGGAAACATGGGAACCATTCTAAGGACCGCCGAGGGAGCCGGCGTAACCTGCGTCTATTGCTCGCAGGGGTGTGTGGATCTTTTTTCGCCGAAGGTGGTGCGAGCTACCATGGGTTCCATGTACCGCGTGCCCGTCAGAACCTACGAGGATGCGGCCGGACTGGCCGTGAAGCTCAAGGGACAGGGCGTGAAACTTTACGCAACCTATCTTGAGGGCAGCGTGGACTATCAGGCGCCTTCCTACAAGGAAGCCAGTGCCTTTTTCATAGGCAACGAAGGGAACGGATTAAGGCCGGAAACCGCGGCTCTCGCGGATGAACGTATCCGAATTCCGATGAACGGTCAGCTCGAAAGTTTGAACGCTTCCGTAGCTACAGCCCTTGTCATATATGAAGCTTTCAATCAGCGTCGCTAGTGCGGCGCTGTTTTTTTCAGTTAATTCAAAAGTTGACAAAAAAGAATTCGTTTGCTATTATCAACGCTTGTAACATGAAAACAGGCACCAGGGATTGTTATTAAAAATGAAAAATCATAGCATAGAGCGGCTTGCATGTGGCATATTACTTGCGTATATGATACTTGCTTCAGAGATGCTTCCTTCGTTTCTGACCGCTGAAGCCTTGGCCCAAAAGAATGCCGAAACCGAAGAAACCGGTGATGTGTCTGTGGTTGCACAGGCAGACAGCGACTCAGTCAACGCGGGGGCAGCAGTCATTTTGGACATGAATATTGCATTGAATCAGGATGCAATACACGAATTAATTAAAAATAACACGGTGGATGTTACGGAGACGCCGGAGGAGCCCTTACCAAAAGAACCGACAGGTTCCCTTGTAATGGCTCATGTGAATCAGTATTGTTCCATGCGAAAGACTCCGGAATCTACAGGCGAAGTGCTCGGACGCCTCTACAACTTCTGCGGCGGTACGGTACTTGAGTACGGCGATGGATGGACGAAGGTACGTTCCGGTGATGTAATCGGCTGGGTGGATAATCGTTATCTCTACTTTGGCGATGAAGCACTTGAATTCGCGAGCAATATCTCTACCGAAATTGTGGTATCGGATGTGAACGGCTTACGCGTACATGCGGAAGCAGACCTTTCCTCCGAGGCCATTGGTGTTCTTTCAAAGAACGAGAACCTGACCTATGTTGCCGACAACGGCGATTTCACAATGGTGGAGTATGGCGACGGAGTGGCTTATGTGCAGTCCGACTATGTTCATCACGATATGGAAATCGCACAGGCCGAAGATATCGAAACCATTACGTTCCGTGAGTCCCAGGAACTCTACGCCCGCCTGAATAAGGACCGCGAGCCCTATGACGCAACGGCTGAGGAAATCGACCTGCTTGCGGCACTGGTTCAAAAGGAAGCCGGCGGCGAAAGCTACGAAGGAAAGATTGCGGTTGCCAATGTCGTAATTAACCGTGTCCGTTCCGTGAAGTTCCCGAACAGTATTCACGAAGTAGTATATGCCAAAAACCAGTTCACTCCCGCTACGAACGGCTCGGTTGACAAGCTGCTTGCCGCAGGCGGAGCCAACGAAGACTGCTACGAAGCAGTGAATGCGGCTCTTTCGGGAAGATGGACCATAGGTGACTATTTATACTTCAGACGCAAGGGTAATAAATCCGGTTACATTTTAGGAAACCATGTATTCTATTAAGATAAGAAAAGAAATATTGAGGACATATCGGCAGACATATCTGCCGGGTATGTCCTCATTTTGACATTACGGTAAAAAACTAGTATAATTAATACTTCGAAATAAGGAGGTAATTGTTATGTGGACGATTATTTGGCTTGTAGTTTTAATTCTTACGGTCGTAATAGAATTCTGTACGCTGGGCCTTACTTCCATTTGGTTTTCGGGCGCTGCAGTGGTAGCAATCGCGCTGTCGTTGTTCGACATTCCTTGGTATTTCCAGCTTGCGGCTTTCATTCTGGTATCGATTCTGCTTTTGGTACTTACAAGACCCATCGCGGTTAAGTACTTCAACAATCGTATCGAGAAAACGAACGCGGACGGAATCATCGGCCAGAGTGGCCTCGTATTTGAAGAAATCAACAATATTCAGGCAACAGGCCGCATCCGTGTGAACGGGCAGGACTGGTCGGCACGCAGTGCAGACCCCGAAGCAGTTTATAAAGTAAATCAAATAGTTAAGGTTGTTTCTATTGACGGTGTTAAGGCAATAGTTGAAGCAATCAAAGAACAGGAGGAATAATTTATGGATACAGGTAAAATTATTTTAATTGCAGTGATTCTCATTTTCGTTTTGATTATTCTGGTACGAAGCGTATTTCGTATCGTACCGCAGGCATCCGCTTCCGTTGTGGAACGTCTGGGTGCTTATCAGGCAACCTGGGGTGTAGGCCTTCACATGAAGATGCCCCTCATTGACAAGGTTGCTCACAAGGTTAACTTAAAGGAGCAGGTAGCAGATTTCCCGCCTCAGCCCGTTATCACCAAGGATAACGTAACCATGCTGATTGACTCCGTTGTTTTTTTCCAGATTACGGACCCGAAGCTTTACTGCTACGGCATTGAGCGCCCGATTGAAGCGATTGCCAATCTGACGGCTACCACCCTTCGTAATATCATCGGTGAGCTGGAACTGGACCAGACCCTTACTTCCCGTGAGACCATCAACACCAAGATGCGTGCGCTCCTTGATGAAGCGACCGATCCCTGGGGTATCAAGGTCAACCGTGTAGAGCTTAAGAACATCACTCCTCCCGCAGCAATTCAGGATGCGATGGAGAAACAGATGAAGGCAGAGCGTGAACGTCGTGAATCCATCCTTCGTGCAGAAGGTGAGAAGAAGTCCGCAATCTTAGTTGCCGAAGGTAACAAGGAATCCATGATTCTGAATGCAGAGGCTGACAAGCAGGCTGCCATCCTTCGCGCTGAGGCCGAGAAAGAGAAGATGATTAAGGAAGCAGAAGGTGAGGCTCAGGCCATCCTTGCAGTGCAGAAGGCTACGGCTGACGGTATCCGCATGATTCGTGAAGCCGGCGCCGATGAAGCCGTGCTCCGCTTAAAGAGTCTTGAAACGCTGGCAGAGGTTGCTGACGGCAAGGCTACCAAGATTATCATTCCTTCAGAAATTCAGAACCTGTCCGGTATCGCAGCCGGCTTACAGGCCATAGTACAGGAGAAGTAAAATGGACTTAAAAGGAAGACATTTTTTAACACTTAAGGATTTTACTCCGGACGAGATTACTTACTTTTTGGACCTCGCTCAGAGATTAAAGCAGAAAAAGAAGAGCGGCATTGCCGTGGATGTTCTGCGTGGCAAGAACGTAGCACTGATTTTTGAGAAGACTTCCACGAGAACCCGTTGTGCATTTGAATGTGCAGCACATGACCTCGGCATGGGAACCACTTACCTTGATCCGGACAGTTCCCAGTTCGGCAAAAAAGAATCCGTCGCAGATACCGCAAGAGTTCTGGGCAGAATCTTTGAAGGCATCGAATACAGAGGCTTTGGCCAGGAGGTTGTGGAGGAACTGGCTTCTTATGCGGGCGTTCCCGTATGGAACGGTTTGACCAATGAGTACCATCCGACCCAGATGCTGGCAGATCTCTTAACCATCCGCGAGAGATTCGGTTACCTCAAGGGCCTCAAGCTGGCTTACCTCGGGGATGCAAGATACAACACGGGTAATTCCCTTATGATTGCATGCTCGAAGATGGGTATCGATTTCGTTTCCTGTGCTCCGAAGGCATACTGGCAGAACGCCGAGCTTGTAGAAACCTGCAAGGGCTATGCTCGCGAGAGCGGTTCCACCATCTTACAGACCGAGGATGTGATGGAAGGAACCAAGGGTGCCAATATCATCTGCACCGACGTATGGGTTTCCATGGGTGAGCCCGATGAAATTTGGGAGCAGAGAATCAAGGACCTTCTTCCGTACAAGGTTACGAAGGAAGTTATGGAGAACGGCGATCCCGATGCAATCTTCATGCACTGCCTGCCTGCATTCCACGATTTAAAGACCAAAATCGGCAAGGAGCAGGGCGATAAATACAACTTTACCGAGCTGGAAGTTACCGACGAAGTATTTGAGTCTCCCCAGTCCATGGTATTTGAAGAGGCAGAGAACCGTGTTCATACGATAAAGGCTGTTATGGCAGCTACTTTAGGAGCAGACCTGTGATAGAAGATCATGTAGTTTTGTGCGGCGCCAATGCCTACGAACAGAAATATTACTTTAATCCGGATTTCTCGAAGCTTCCCCAGTCCATTCAGGATGAGCTTCACATCATCTGCGTTCTTTTTACGGAGGATGCAGGCGGTGTGTTTACGATTTCTTTTGCAGACGACGGCGAAGTCCTTTTGGAAACCGAGGCTGCAGAGGAGGACATTCTGTATGACGAGATTAATTCCCGCATGCTGATTGGAGAGCTCCAGAAGAAACGCCGGGAATTATGGCAGTCTCTGCAACTGTTTTACAAAATGTTCATTCTGCATGAGCAGATTGATGTGGATGCATTAACCGAGACAGAGGAAGAAGAATGATTCTTGTTATCGATGTAGGCAATACGAATATCACCTGCGGTGTGTACGAGGACGAGGAGCTAAAGACGACTTTTCGCATGACGAGCGGTATGGAACGGACGAGTGACGAGTTCGGTATCACACTGCGTGAATTGCTACAGGCCGGAGGAGTTCAGATTGAAGAACTGAAGGGCATCATTATTGCGTCGGTAGTTCCCAAGATTATGCATGCTCTGACGGGAGCCTGCTCCAGATATCTGGGACATAAACCGCTCATCGTCGGCCCCGGCATCAAGACCGGAATTAAGATGGTAACCGAGAATCCCCGCGAGATCGGTGCGGACCGTATCACCGATGCGGTTGCGGCATATACGAAGTACGGCGGACCGATTCTGGTTATTGATTTTGGCACCGCAACCACGTACGACTTAATCGGCGAGGACGGAAGCTTTTTGGCCGGCATCACGGCACCCGGAATTCGCATTTCCGCAAGGGCTCTTTGGGAGGATACTGCCAAGCTTCCCGAAATCGAAATCCATAAGCCCAAGAGCATTCTGGCACAGGAGACGGTCAGCTCGATGCAGGCCGGCTTGGTTTTTGGCCAGATTGGACAGACCGAATACATCATTCGGAAGGTACGCGAGGAAAGCGGCTTTACGAAGATGCGTGTGGTAGCGACCGGAGGGCTTGGACGCCTCATCAGTGATGAGACAGAAGCAATTGAAATTTATGACCGCAACCTGACTTTGGAGGGTCTGCGGATCTTATACGAGAAAAATCACAAATCATGAAATTGACAATCGGCGATGTGGAACTGAAAAACAATGTACTTTTGGCACCAATGGCAGGCGTATCCGACCTGCCATTTCGCTTGCTATGCCATGAAATGGGTGCAGGCATGTGCGGTATGGAAATGGTTTCCGCCAAGGCGATTTACTACAACAACAAAAATACGAAGGAACTTTTGACGATTGACCCGGAGGAAGGCCCTGTGAGCCTGCAGCTGTTTGGCTCGGATCCCGAGATTATGGGCGCAATGGCGGCACGTATCGAGGAGCTGCCCTTTGCGGTGCTGGATATCAACATGGGGTGTCCGGTGCCCAAGGTTGTCAACAATCACGAGGGCTCGGCACTTATGCTGGAGCCGGTTCTGGCGGGCAGAATCATCGAAGCCTGCGTCAAATCGATTAAGAAACCGGTTACCGTCAAGATGCGGAAGGGCTTTAATAACGAACATATCAATGCCCCCGAACTGGCACATATCGCACAGGAGTGCGGTGCGAGTGCGGTGACGATTCATGGCAGAACCCGTGCTCAGTACTACGCCGGGGAGGCGGATTGGGACATTATCCGCGCGGTGAAGGAGGCGGTTCACATTCCCGTAATCGGAAACGGCGACATCAAGACTCCCTACGATGCGGAGCGTATGTTGCGTGAAACCGGCTGCGACGGAGTAGCGATAGCCAGAGCTTCGGAGGGGAATCCCTTTCTTTTTCGCGAAGTGGTGACCTATCTTGAAACCGGAGAGGTCCCGGAGCGCCCGAATGATGAAGAGATGCGGCGTACGATTCTCAGGCATGCGGAACTGCTCAGCCGTCATAAAGGCGAGTTCATTGCCGTGCGTGAGATGCGTAAACACCTTGCCTGGTACGTGCAGGGGAAGCCGTTTTCCAGCCGGATTCGCGGTGAAATTAACGCCATGGAAACGATGGATGAGCTCATCCGGAAGGTCGATGAGATTTACGGAGTTAATTCTTGACACATGATTTGGTGTAAGCTATAATGCATTAGTTAAAAGGGGCGGTGAACCCTATTTTGTAAAGGAGACACCATGGACGGAAAGAAGAATCTGTTAACCAGAGAAGGTTTGAAACAGTACGAAGACGAACTTCACGAACTGATTGTTGTCAGACGTAAAGAAGTAGCGCAGAAGATTAAAGAAGCTCGTGAGCAGGGTGACCTCTCCGAGAACGCAGAATATGATGCAGCTAAGGACGAGCAGAGAGACATCGAAGCACGTATCGAAGAGCTGGAAGCTATTCTTAAAAATGTAGAAGTTGTTGATATGGAGCCCGCTGACGGCGATTCCACCAAAATCAGCTTCGGTTGCACCGTTACCGTACGCGATATGGAATTCAAGGAAGATGTTACTTACAAGATTGTAGGTTCCAAGGAAACCAACATTTTACAGGGCAAGATAAGCAACGAATCCCCGCTGGGACAAGCACTGTTAGGCCACAAGGTAGGAGAAACCGTTAAGGTAGAGGCTCCTGCAGGCGAGCTTAAGTACAAGATCCTTAGCATTGTAAAAGATTGATTTGTACGCGGGGCAGCGATGGCTGCTCCGTTTTTAATACTAAAAAGAGCATTTAGGAGGATATTATGGCAGAACAGAATGCACCGCAGCAGGACTTAAATCAGCTGCTCAAGGTACGTAGAGAGAAACTCGCCGCACTTCAGGAGGCAGGCAAGGATCCTTTTGTGATTACCAAGTATGATCAGACCCATCATACCGATGAGGCCAAGTCGATTTACGAGGCACATGAGGCAGAACTTCTCAGGGGAAGAGCCGTTGTGAATACCGACGGTATGGATGAGCAGGCAGCCAAAGAGGCAATTGACGCAGATTACAACGAAAGACGTGCCATCATGGACGCATCCCCGATTGAAGTCAGCATCGCCGGCCGTATGATGTTTAAGCGTGTTATGGGCAAGGCATCCTTCTGCAATATCCAGGATTTGAAGGGCAATATTCAGGTTTACGTCGCAAGAGATTCCATCGGCGAGGATTCCTACGCTGATTTCAAGAAGTCCGATATCGGCGATATCTACGGAATCAAAGGCTTTGTTTTTCGCACAAAGACCGGCGAGATTTCCATCCACGCCAACGAGATGACGATGCTCACGAAGAGCCTTCAGATTCTTCCCGAGAAATTCCATGGACTGACCGATACCGACACCAGATATCGTCAGAGATATGTCGACCTCATCATGAACGCAGAAAGCAAAGAAGTATTTATTAAGCGTTCCAAAATCATCAGCGAGATTCGTAAGTTCCTCGCAGGTCGCGACTTCATGGAAGTAGAGACCCCGACGCTTGTAAGCAATGCCGGTGGCGCTTCCGCGAGACCCTTCGAGACGCATTACAACGCTCTTGACGAGGACGTAAAGCTGCGTATTTCCCTGGAACTCTACCTTAAGAGATTAATTGTTGGCGGCCTGGAACGTGTGTTTGAAATCGGCCGTGTATATCGTAACGAAGGCGTTGATACCCGCCATAATCCCGAGTTTACCCTGATGGAGCTCTACCAGGCATATACCGACTACGAGGGCATGATGGAACTGACCGAGAGCATGTTCCGTTACCTGGCCGAGACCGTTTGCGGCTCTACCAAGATTGTTTACCAGGGCACCGAGATTGACCTCGGCAAGCCGTTCCGTCGTCTTACCATGAACGACGCTATCAAGGAGTACGCCGGCATCGACTTTGATGCAGTGGCTACCGACGAGGAAGCGAAGGCTCTCGCCAAAGAGCATCACCTCGAGTACGAGGAGCGTCATACCAAGGGCGACATCATCAACCTCTTCTTCGAAGAGTACTGCGAAAAGGAAATGGTTCAGCCCACCTTCATCATGGATCATCCGCTTGCCATCAGCCCGCTGACCAAGAAGAAACCTTCCGATCCTTCCAAGGTAGAGCGTTTCGAGCTCTTCATCAACACTTGGGAGATGTGCAACGCCTACTCCGAGCTGAACGACCCCATCGACCAGCGTGAGCGTTTCGCTCAGCAGGATCGCAATGCAGAAGCCGGCGACGACGAAGCACAGCACACCGACGAGGACTTCCTGAACGCCCTCGAAATCGGCATGCCGCCCACCGGTGGTATCGGCTACGGCATCGACCGTCTCGTCATGCTCCTGACCGACAGCGCAGCAATCAGAGATGTATTGTTGTTCCCTACGCTTAAACAGCTTTCTTGATGACGTTCTTTGACGTCAGACGTCACAATCCGACGCTCTACGTAAAGCTTTGGAACGATTTGGATTGACAAAGAACGATGAGAAATCTGAAGCATGTTACGGACCCTGTCGG
>JAZLJD010000004.1:0-38035 GCA_045617725.1 Lachnospiraceae bacterium | reverse complement strand
GCGACACTTTGTGTCGCAATCCGTAGCAGTTTCGCTGTAATACAGTGAAGGGCTAAATATACCGGATTGCGAAATGCGGGGATTAGTGTGAAAAATGCAAAGCATTTTTCATGCGACACTTTTTGTCGCAATCCGTAGCAGTTTCGCTGTAATACAGTGAAGGGCTAAATATACCGGATTGCGAAATGCGGGGATTAGTATGAAAAATGCAATGCATTTTTCATGCGACACTTTGTGTCGCAATCCGTAGCAGTTTCGCTGTAATACAGTGAAGGGCTAAATATACCGGATTGCGAAATGCGGGGATTAGTATGCGAGTTATCACGGATCGAGTCATACTGTTTGCACTGTGTGTATATTTTCTCATTCCCTACGCATTCTCCTTCGAATTCTTTTTGTCCCTGTTCGTTTCCATCAGCATGACCGCCATTCTACTCGGGCTTCGCCAAAAACAAATCAGCGTGGTCGGTTGCCTTCTGTTCTTTATTCTTTCGCTGTTTCTCAAGGCTCCGCTCTACGCATTTACGCCCCTGATAGCTTATGAATTCAGTTACTCCCTTCTTAAGCTTAATTCGTACAAGGTCAAATATGACCGCAATTTTCTTCTGATAATCGTCTGCCTCATTGCAGCGCTTTGCGGCACAGTCAATAGGAAGTATGACGAACTTGGTTTTCCGGGGAGCTTTCTTTTGGGCGTCCTTCTGTTGCTCTCGCTCTTCATGACCATCAATTCACACACAAGTATCGCCCGCTCGCTGCTCTACGAACACGAGCAGAACACGAGCCGCGCCCTCAAGGTGGAAATGCAGAAGCGGCAGGAGCTGCTTCTTGAGCAGCAGAACGCTGAGGTGCACGTCGCCACGCTCTCCGAGCGGAACCGTATTGCCCGGGAGATTCACGATAACGTGGGCCATGTGCTTTCCCGCGCCCTCATCATGACGGGTGCACTCGAAGTGGTCAACAAACAACCCGAGCTTATAGAAAGCATCAGCGAGCTCAAAACAACGCTGGCCGGTGCCATGGAAAGCGTCCGCTCAAGTGTCCACGACCTGCGTGACGAATCCATCGACCTTACGGCCACCATTCGCGGCATTGTGAGCGAGTTTACTTTTTGCCCCGTGGAGCTGGATCTTGACTCCGGCTGGTACATGAACAAGAATACCAAGTACTGCGTGGTTTCCATCATCCGCGAGGCGCTTACCAATACGGCACGCCATTCCAACGCGACCCGCGTCCACATCATGCTCAGAGAGCATGAAAACCAATACCAGTTGCTCGTCGAGGATAACGGAACCGTCTCCATAAACTCCGACGGCACCGGCATGGGGCTCGACAGCATGCGTGACCGCGTCCGCGCCGTGGGTGGAACCATCTACATCACAAGGGATGCAGGGTTCCGCATCTTCGTTACCTTCCCACGCCTGCGGGAAAACTAAGGAAAAAGGTCCGCGAAAAGTGGGAAAATTAAGAATGTGAGGGATAGTGTGAAAAATGCAGGCATTTTTCACGCGACACTTTGTGTCGCAATCCGTAGCAGTTTCGCTGTAATACAGTGAAGGGCTAAATATACCGGATTGCGAAATGCGGGGATTCGTATGAACGTACTGATTGTTGATGATGATGCACTTGTGTGCACTTCTCTTAAAATGATTTTAGAAAGTGATCCGGAGATTCATGTGGTTGGGATAGGCCACGATGGCACGGAAGCGATTACGCTTTACGACGAACTCAGCCCGGATGTGGTTCTTATGGACATTCGTATGAAGGAAATGACCGGCACCGATGCCGCCGTTACGATTCTCTCCCGCCATTCGGACGCCCGCATCCTCTTTTTGACGACATTCTCCGATGACGAATACATCTATTCTGCCTTAAGCTGCGGAGCCAAAGGCTATCTTTTAAAGTCCGAATTTGAAAGTATCATTCCTTCCGTCAAGGCCGTTTATCTTGGGCAAATGATTTTGGGCAGTGATGTAGCCGGCAAGCTTCCGCATGTCATCACGCCGGAACACGATGGTTTCGACGGGGCCCGGTTCGGCCTGTCCGAAAAGGAAAGTGAAATCGTAACACTGGTTGCACAAGGACTCAGCAACAAAGAAATTGCGGAGCAGCTCTTCCTTAGTGAAGGAACTGTCCGCAATTACCTGAGCACCATCCTCGAGAAGCTGTCCTTACGCGATCGTACGCAGCTTGCCATCTTCTACTATAAAAATTAGGAACAACATATTGTGCAAAGCTTGCCCCTCAAAATATATCCAATCTTCTCGTAGCAGGCATTGGATGCCACGTAATCCGCATCCGTATAAAGTCCTGTCGGCCCCCGGCGGCATAGCCGCCTCGCCTTTCAGCAAATAACAAAGGACATCCGTCCGGATGTCCTTTGTTTCTACTTTATACGCTTTTGTAATACTCTATACCCCGGGGAATCCGGAAATCGCTTCCTCAATCGCCGCACGTGCCTTCCGGCCGGAATACGGTTTCGAGATGAAGTACTTGACGCCCATCTTGTTACAGCGTTGGCGATTCTCGGCTTCATCGTTGCCGGAAATCACAATGACAGGGAACTTCCTGTTCCAGCCCTTTTCGGCAAGCTTCTGTAAGAACTCAAAACCATCCATATTGGGCATCACGAGATCCAAAAGCACAGCCTCGATTTGACCAAATTGAATCGCGATTGCGCTCATGGCCTGCCTGCCATCCTTGCAATGAATAATTTCATATTTTTCTTCAAACAGATCGGCCAGTATGTCGCGACTCAAATCATCGTCGTCTACTACCAACAACCTCTTCAGCATAATAAAAAACCCTTTCTATATTCACTATGTCCCCATTACGCCAATTGAAACGTATAGTGATTATAGCATACTTCCTATCGGCTTTACTATACTAATTTACATAAAATATGCCAAAAAATATGAATTTTCACGATTTTTCCGACTTTTTTCTGCATTTTTATGCATGTTTTTCGACATTTCGCACAAAAAGCACAAATTTCATTTCTTTTATTCCTCGATGACCGGCTTGTATACTCTGCCGGTTTCCCGTACGGTTTTCAGGAATCGAACCGTTTCATCCACCGTCTCTTCAATCAAATCCGTATCGATATTGTGACCGCAGTTGGAATAAATCACCAGCTTGCAATGTGGCAGACACCGGGCGGTACGGGTAAGCAATTCCGGTGTAGCAATCGGATCGTCTATACCGCCGATTAGTAAGGTGGGCGTCGTGATGGTTTTGAGTGCCTCACACAGCCGCTCCTCTGTTTTTAGTGCCATAAGCGGGCGACCATAATCTACATTCCGCTCCTGCACGGGGGCCGGCGGAAGTGCTGCGATGTGATCTGCTCTTCTCTTTCGCCGAAGGGTACGGGCTGCATCGTCATCAATTTCAGGATCGAATGGGGGAACTTCCTTTATGATGCCCTGCTCGAGCATCTGTCGGTAGCTCATCGTGCCTTCCTTTAAGGAATGCGGGCCGGCAACCACCGCAACGAAAGCTTCCACACGTTCCGGATGCCGAAGCATCAGATGCCAGCCGGTTCCGGCGCCATGGGAAGCTCCCATGTAAATGAACTTATCAATGCCCATTTTGTCGGCAAAAGCAACGACATCATCCGCAAAAATGTTGTACCACTCGGTTCCGTAATCCTCTGTTACGAGCGTTGACGGATGGAACCCGCGGATGGTAATGCAATAAAGATGATACCCTTCTTCCGCCAGAGCCTGCTGCATGCCCTTCTTGTAAAAGCCCGCCTGTGCGGACAAAATGTAATGTTCCCCGCTTCCGAATTCCTCATAAAACAGCGTAATCGTATCATTGATCTGCAAATAGGCCATTCATATTCCCCTATTCTTACTTCTCAAAAGTAATTACATTGAATGACAACGGCTTCACATGAACGTCATAAACACCATTCTCAAACTTGCCACCCGTTACCTCACAGGGTTTGATTGCATCCGGATTCTCGAAGCTGTTACCCTTCTCGAAATCTTCGGAGTACAATTCGGTATGACTAACCATCTTATAGCCTTCGAAGCCCTTAACGTCTACGGAAAGAGGATATTCTTCCGTCTCACTTCTGTTAATTGCGAATACCGTGAAGCGATTGTTCTCTTTGTCCCACGCGGATGCGGCGTCGATGTAGTGAACGCCTTCCTTCGGAGGGTACTGGGAAGTATCGTCGATTGCGTAGCCCGGAATATCAAAGGTCTCTGACTCAACCGAGCACTGCATGCTGATGCCCCTTGCGTACTTCATAAGTGCGGAGAATGCATAGTAGGAACCGCTGCGCCATACATGGTCATGATTCGAAGCACACAAAGCGCCCAGACCGCCTGTCATACAGCCGATTTTAACTCGGTCGGCATGACGCAAAAGAGCAAGCTGAACGGATGCCATGGACAGAACATGCAGCATATCGCCGCCTCCGAAACGATGATCCTTCATCTTGTCGGGATCGTGAAGAATGTATTTTCTCTCAGGATCGAAACGATAGTGAGATCTTGCCATGTTGTAGCGACCGTAGCCCGGATTCAGCGGAGCATACGGACGTACCATTGCACCGTACTCGTCAAAGGAAATGTGTACCTGGCGGGGACTTCTGTGCTTACTCTGTACATAATCAATCATCGCAACTTCCGTATTGATGAAATCCTCGTAGTATTCGGCGCCGCCTAAAAGTGCCTTGAAATCACCGGGCTGTGCGCTGTGATAATGATGAATGGACAGATAGTCTACCGTATCGTAGCAGGCATCCAGTGCTGTCTCATCCCAAAGCGGGAAATGCTCCATAAAGGGTGCTGAGGAACCGCAAACAGCCGTCTCAATGCGCTCGTCAATCCACTTGCAGGCCTTACTGGTCTCGTTTACCATCACGCCGTAGCTTCTCGGATCCAAATCCCAGCTTCCAAGCTGCCAGGGGCCATCCATTTCGTTGCCCAGATACCAGAGCTTGACATCGTAAGGTGCTTCATGTCCGTTCTTGCGTCTCAAATCCGACCAATAGGAACCACCCTGAAAATTCGTATACTCAACGCAATCCATTGCATCCTGCGTTCTTCCGGTACCCATGTTGATGGTGTATAAGGGCTCAACGCCTGCCTTTTCGGCCCACTGCAGATACTCATCGTGGCCGACCTCGTTTGTAATGTACTGATGCCATGCGGGATCAAGATGTACCTTTCTCTCGCTCATGGGTCCGATGGAGTCCTTCCACTGCCATGCGGAAACGAAGTTACCACCGGGCATACGAACTGCGGGCAAACCGGTTGAACGAATGCCTTCATAAAAGTCACGGCGGAAGCCCTGCTCATCGGCGGTCGGGTGCTTCGGATTGAACATGGTACCGTTTACCATGGTTCCGATGGGCTCCAAAAATGCGGAGAACAGTCTCGGAGAAATCTCTCCGATGGCGAATCCGGGGTGACATGTGATTTTTGCTTTCTGTGCCATAAATACCTCCTAATTCTATGCCAAAAACAATCCGGCTATACTTTTTCTTAAAGCGGCTTTACGAAGATTTCGTCAACGTAATACTCCGCATTACCATCTGTTTCGATGAATACGTCTACGGTCTTGAGACCTTCGGGAACAACGGTTTCTCCTTTTAAGAGTACGAAATCGCCGTTCATTTCTTTTTCGCAGAGGATACATTTATCTGCGAGCTCAAGTCCCATAGTAGCAACCTTGTCGCGGGTCTTCACGTACGCGGAGATTTCTACCTTGCGACCTGCGTATACGGAAATCGGGAACTTCATGGTAGCCTCTCTCTCCTGACGCATAATCTTTAAGGACTTACTCTTGCCGTCCACGGAAGCTTCGTCCGTAACGATAAGTACGGGAAGATGTCCGGTACCGCGAATCTGAGCGATGTGGGTTGCACCCTCGAAGCTCTCCTTAAGGCCGATGAGTTCAATCTTTACATCATCCACATAGGTCGGTGAGGAAACACCTTCCTTCTCCTCCTTGGTTGAGAAGTAGAAGAAAATGGAATGCACATCCCGGGGAACGCTGTAAACGCCCTCGAGGAGGGTCCACTCATCCGCCTTGGTCTCTGCCGTAGCTACGATAGGATCCTCGCCGCCAAAGTCTGCCTGCAGCATCATGGCCGGGGCAGGTGATTTTACATAAGCGGACAGCTTGATGGTCTGGCCGACAAAGTCGGAAGCATCAAAGCTGATATTGCAGTAGTCGCCGAATCTCTGCGGCAGTGCAATGCATGCGGTACCGCTGTGGAAGGTAGACTTGTCGATGGTAAGTCTGCCGAAACCGCGCATCTTGAAGCCGTAGCTTTCGGGCTCTGCATCCCCTTCGAAGTCGAAGTGGCGATTGCTCAAATCGCGAACAATCACAAGCGGCTCGCCGAGGCTCTCACCGGTCAGGGCGTAAAGTACGCCGTCATAGGACTTCTTGGGAGACAAATCCTTGTGGAACAGAAGCGGATCTGCGCCGCGAATCCAGGAATTGTCATCGGTCAGGCCCCAGAATGTAACACAGGTAATATTGACACCGCTCTTTCTTGCCTTAATAAGGCGTTCAAAAAGGTCCTTATAGAAAACGGCCTGATAATACTCACGATTGGCGTCCGTGCAGGTGCACTTAACATCCAGCTCGGTTAAGTGAATCTCGCCTACCAGCTTGCCGTAATCGTAAAGTGCCTGCTCGTAAAGGTCCAAATCGGTATTGTCGGAAAGGTGTGCCTGCATGCCGATACCGTCTATGAGGCCCTCGCCGATAATCGAGCCGTGCTCGTCGGTCTCACGGGTAAGTGCGGCGATGATGGCCGCCTTTTTGTCCGTATAGAACTCGTTGTAATCGTTATAGAAAAGTCCGGGCTGAATGCTTCGAAGTGCAGCTTCGTCCGAAGGGTCAACTCCGTACTTCGATGCATACTTTCTCGAAACCTCCTGCACTGCATCGTGTGCATAGCGGAAAGCCCAGTAAATGAAGTCATCCCCGATTACCCGGTACCAGTAGCTGTTTCTAAGACCGGTCGGCGTCTTGTCTGCCAGTTCGATGGCCTCGTTCACTACATCCCATGCGTAAATCGTGCGCATGAAATCATTCGCATACATATACTCCATAAGCGAAAAAATATAGGAACGAAGGCGTGCCTTCATGGTCTCACGGTCAACAAAGCATACCGGATCCAGCTTCTCGAACATCTTCATCATGGGACGTTCCTTTAAAATCTCGGGGTCGGTCGGAATCGTCACCGGCTTGTAACCCTTGCAGAACGCTTCATTGGCACACTGGGAATGCCATACCATAACATGGCCTCTGACCGGCATACCGTTGTCGCGACAAAAACTAAGCATGTCGTAAGCGACCGGATTAATCACAAAGGGAAGAAAATCCTCTTTGGCCTCCGGGCTCTGCCAGCCCATGTTATAGGCGGGCTTCAATTCGTTGCCAAAAGTCATTGAATTGAAGTGGTCAAGCATGCAGCGTTCCTTGTCGGGATTTCCGATTTCATGGTTCGTGAAACGACCGTTAATCTTCTCGCAGGCAACGCCGATGCGGAAATACTCCTTGTAAGCCTCTTTTAATCTTTCCATAAATCCTCCGTATGCTCACCGCCGACAATGCTGCCCTCGGGAAGTCTTCTAAACTGTGACATATAGCGATATGCCTGCTCGCAGGTATGATGACGGCATTCATGTCCCTGACCGCTGATGGAACCCAGTGCTGCGTAAACGACACCGGCTTCGTTCTTAAAGAGTTCAATCGTCAGAGTTGCATCTCGGGAAGGATCATAAACCTTCTTCGTGATATCGCCGCTGATACCCCAGATTTTGTTGGGCCAGTTCTCTTTGTCCTCAAACTTCACATCGTACGGCTTTTTAATACGGTTTACTTCAAACAGATAACGGATTCTGTCGTGGCATTTGTCAGCCTGGAACGGAAGTTCGGGAAGCGGGGTAATCTCGCCGCCGCAGTAGAATACCGGCACGGGAATGTCCTTGTTAATTTCTACGGGAGCGGGCTGTCCGAATACATTCAGACCTACCTCAAAGGTTGCGTCCATCGGTGCGAGTGCTGCGAATACACCGGGATACTCCTGGAACATATCCCAGGACTTACATCCGCCCATGGAGAATCCGCTTGCATAAATCTTCTCGGTATCGACGTTATAAATCTTCTTAAGATGCTCAATGAGTTCCATCATCTCGGTTGCGGTGGAATTCAAATGATTCTCAATGGCAACAAGGAGGAAGTCATGCTCTCTTGCTACCTCCCACCAACCGGAAACGAAGGTAATGTAGAAGGAAGAATCTCCACCGCCATGGAAAGCCAAAAGAAGCGGAACCTTCTTACCACTGTCCATGATGCCCTTGTTGTAATAAGCCATATAGCCGACTTTATGTCGGGTCGTGTCACGGTCATCGCCGCGGTTGTCGCCGCTTGTGGTAAGTATTGCGACACCCGGCTCCTCCACCATGCCGATTTCATCGAATTGAGGCTCGGCCTCAAGATTTCCGACCCAACGGCGATGTCTTACGACAATCTCCTTAAAGTCGCGTACGAAATCTTCTTCCGAACGCTCCGTGAAATAGTCACTGCTCTCTTTGAGAGCCTTATTGATTTCAGGGGAATTGCCTACGGAAATAATGGGCATATCACGACGCTCGCTCGCAAAAGGCTTTGTAAGGCCGCAAAGCGTAACCACAGCGGGTGTTACATCCGCCGGTCCCCACAGACCTGCGCCGTTGATGGTCATCATGCAATTTTCGGCAATATAATCGGCAGATTCTCCGAAACCGTAGAGATAGGTTCTGAAGATGGCTCCTCTTATAAAGAACCCGTTAAACTCTCCCGTGAAACGGTCACGCATGGTAACCACGCCATCCTTAAAATACTGATGAATCTTGGACTCGGCTACAATCTCCTTAAAGATTTCGGGAGAAGCATTCTTCCATCCGCCTTCTGCGGTCGGATAGATAAAAAGTACGGAGGAATCATAACGGGCTGCAATTTCCTCGAAGCCTTTCTTTTGGGCAAAAGATACTGCTTCCTCCATGGTCATGCGGTTCTCTTCGAAAACCAGCAGATACGGAGCCTTGAATCCATAGTTGATTACATCCCCCGGGAGCGTGTTGGAGGGCACATACGCCTTCACGAAGAAATTCTCAAAACGATACTCCCATGTCTTGCCGCCGTCACCGAGTACTGTGACTTCGGGCATATTGGTCATACTCATAAATTATACCTACCTTTCTCTACGACTTAGCTTCAATATTCTTAATCCACTTGCCGCTCTTTAAACGGAAGAGGCACCAAACACTCTTGATGACCTGGTCAATCTTCAGGAAGAAGTAAATCCAGAACGCATCCATATGCCAGTAAAGGCCTGCCACAGCACCTAAGGGTACGGAAACCACCCAAAGGAACAGAATGTCCGCAACCATGAGGAACTTCGTATCGCCACCGGCACGCAGGACACCCTTCGTCAGGATGGAGTTCATGGACTGGAACACTACGATGACTGCGATGGACCGCATCAGCTGGCTGGCAATCTCATGTGTTTCCTCCGTGATGTTGTAGCATCCGATTACGGGCTCGGCGATCAATAGAATGATACCACCGCCCACGATGCCCACGATGGCGGACATAAAGAGGAAGGTCCATGCTTCCGTGGTCGCCTTCTCCTTGTCACCGGCACCTAAGGTGTGACCCGTCATGATTCCACTGGCGTTACAGATTCCCTGAATCAGCACGGTTGAAAGCTGTTGCGTAACTACCGTGATGGAATTGGCGGAAACGAATTCCTTGCCGATACGGCCCATAACGATGGCAACGGCGCTGGTTCCCAGTGCCAAAAGCGTATCGGAAACGAAAACAGGGATACTGATGCGGAAGTAATCGCCCAGAAGGTCCTTCACTCCCATGAACAAATCCTTCACGCGATAGCCGATATTCCGATCGACAACAAACATGTAGCCACAGATAAAGCCAAACTCGAAAACACGGGAAATCAGAGTTCCGACTCCGGCACCTTCAACGCCCATACAGGGAGCACCGAATTTACCGAAAATGAACACCCAGTTACAGAAAATATTCAGGAAAAATGCACCAATGGAGGAATATAAAGGAATTTTAACCTTACCAACCGACCGAAGCACAATGGAAGAAGTGAGCGCCAGTCCCTGCAACAGATAGCAGGGAATCATCCAGCGGATATAGCGGACACCTTCCGAAATAACCTCAGGCTCCTTGGCATAGATTCCCAGAATAAAGTTCGGGCACACAATCGTCGGGATAATGAAAATAAGAAGGGACAGGACAAAAAGGAACCTGTACATAATGGTTACCGCACGCTTTAAGTCGGTAATCTTCTTCATGCCCCAGAAACGGGAAGTCAGGACATTGGCTCCCATGCCGATGCCCATACAACAGATTTGGAATAATCCTACGAACTGATTGGCCTGGGCGACGCCGGAGAGGGAATCCTCTCCGAGCTTGCCGACCATAACCGTATCTGCGAGGTTGATTCCGATGGTAATCATGGACTGAAGTGCCATCGGGATCGTAATCGCAATTGCTTTTTTATAAAATTCTTTGTCTCTTGAAATATACTGCATGATAAAACGAAATCCTTAGTGAATAAATTTGAATGACTTAACTGCTACGCTGCCGCCGCCCACATAGGTGAAGTATAAAGCGGATACACCATCGGGGATTGCACAATCGGCTACATATTCTTCCCACTTGGTGGAATATTCTACGGTAAGCTTACCGAGAACGGGGCCGTCGATTGCCGTACGTACTTCAAAGTCACCGCTTCCATAACCTCTGGCAACAATCTGAACCTTCTTGACACCCTTGAAATCAAAGTACTTAAAGCCCATGGTTGCATTCTTGCCCATGTCGGTTACAAAGCCTAAGTTCTCGTCGCCATCCTTGCCTTCCATGGTAATGCGGGGAATTCCGGGCGCTCCTACGTAAGGCATGTCTTTATCGGTGAACAGATTACATGCAATGTAGGTCGGATATTCCTCCGTATCGCGAAGCGGACCGCCGTTCAAGCCGCAGGAAGTGATTTCGGCCTGAATGATGCTGCCATCCTCTCTGAAGGAAATGGGCTCTGCACAACCCTGACGGCAATACCAGGAGTTGTTGGTCTGACGATGATAAAAGATATACCACTGACCGTTAATCTCAACCATGGAGCCATGGTTATTGGCACCGTATGCGGTGGGCTTGGAAGCTGCCTTGTAGCTGTCAATTCCGAGGTCGCAGTTGCTTACGATTACGCCGCCGTACTTGAAAGGTCCCTCGGGAGACTTACTGGTTGCGTAGCACAGCTCGTGCATAACTTCGGAAGAATAGATGAAGTAGTAAATTCCGTTCCGTTCACGAATGGAAGGAGCCTCGAAAAATGCATGATGCTCGAATTCGGTGCCTTCGGAATAGCAGGAGCCGGGAACGATGATCTTCGGAGCCTTCTTAATGGTAAGCATATCCTCGCCAAGTACCGTGCACTGTGCACCGCTTCTGGACTTATCGAAGCGTCCGCAGAAGCCGGTGTAGAGATAGGTTTCCTTGCCGATGGTGATAACACCGGGATCGAACTGAGGCTCATCACCTGCTTTTTCGCCCAGGCGGGTACCGTCTTCATAATGAACATAGCCGTAGAATTCGTACTTGCCGGCCGGCTGGTCGCATACTGCTACGGATACGACATTGACCTGGTCGAGTACGTAGTACAGATAGTAACGTCCGTCGGGTCCTACGGTAACATCGGGTGCGTACAGACACATGGAATTGCGCTCGTTTAACTTGTCATCCAGTCTTGTGTAGGTAACGCCTTCGTATCTCCAGTTGCCGAGGTCATATACCGGTGCGCTCCAGCATACATAGTCATTCAGGCAGAAAGCATGTCCGTTATAGCGGTCATGAGAACCGTATACATATACTCTGTCGCCAAAGACATACGGCTCGCCGTCCGGGATATACTCCCAAGAAGGAAGGTACGGGTTCAGGCCCTGCTTCTTCGGAAGAACGGATGCGTTTTTGTTCTGTACAAACTCACCGTCCGGATTCACAGCCTGATGATTTACCCAGTCGATTAAGAACTGATCAAAGGCGGTATTGCCGCAAGCGGGCTTGCTGCCGTTCTTTGTAAAGTGCATCTCGTTGGGATGCTCATCGGAGTAAGCGCCCCAAACAGGAAGCATCTTGCCGTCAACATCCTCACCGTTCGGGTCACCGTTCTTAATAAAGTTGGTCAGGTAGTTGCACATCTGACGGGACAGGTCGAAATGATGTCCGTCGAGAGGTCTCCAGCATTCTGCCAGAGTTTCAAACCAGAACCAAAGGTCTACGGAGTGGAAAGTTCCGGGATGATCCCAACCGGGGATATCCGGCTCGAAGCAATAGTAGTAGCAATTCTCACGTCCTCTAAAGCCGCTCTTGACGCTGGCTGCAATGCCCATGCAGGGGGCATAGATCCGGCCGTTTTTAACATGTGCTTCCGGGAAGGATAAGAAGGTATCCTTGTCCTTGCCGAAGATATCCGAAACCTGCTTCTCAAAGTCAGCATCGTTTTCGGCCATGATAAAGCTGTGGAATTCATCCTCGGTACAGCCTGCAAGGATGGGAACATTGTGGCTCTTGCCGGTGGTCAGGCTCTTGTAAGCATCCATGGGGATGAACTTGCCGTCCACGATGGGAGCCATGAAGCCGTTCTGATTACGGAACTCAGCGTATTTGTCACGAATATAGAAAGCATCCAGCTTTCTTGCTTCCTCTAAGGTCTTAACGCCCAGGAAATCGAAGAACTTCTCTCCGACCTTCTCAGCTGCCTTAATGTCGATGGATGCAAGGATGGGGTCCTTCGTTACATAAGGGGAACGAATCATTCCGGAGAAGATAACCGCCTTCTGGAACAGACCCTTGTTGGAGGGTGCTGCCAGCTGGTTCATAACGGAACCGCCGCCTGCGGACTGTCCTGCGATGGTAATGTTCTGCGGATCACCGCCGAATGCTGCGATGTTACGGATAACCCACTTAAGGCCTGCCTGCTGATCCAGCATACCGAAATTGGCAGGAGCTTCCGGGGATTCCTTCGAAAGTTCGGGATGGCTTAAAAAGCCGAGTGCACCCAGACGATAGTTTACAGAAACAACGACTACGTCACGCTTGGCAATATGCTCGCCGTTGAACTCCATCTCGGCTGTGTAGCCCCACTGGAAACCGCCGCCGAAAAACCATACCAGAACGGGTTTCTTCTCGTCGCCGGTCTTGGAATTCGTCCAAACATTCAGGTAAAGGCAATCCTCATTGATTGCAATATCGGGGTCAACATGCCACTCACGGCAGTAAATATCGGTACCGACACCGGGCTGGTCCTGTACGGAAATCGGTTTGAATTCAAAACAATCTCTGACACCTTCCCAGGATTCTGCGGGCTCGGGTGCCTTCCAGCGTCTGTCCCCCACGGGCGGAGCCGCAAAAGGAATTCCCTTAAAGGACGTTACACGTGCATTATTGCCTGTGATACCACGAACCAGGCCGTTTTCTGTCTGAACTGTTTTTAACATAGTACCCTCCTACTCATAAGCTACGGCAATCAAAGATTGCCGGTTATTTATGTACAAAATAACTTAGCTTAATTATAACAACTACACTATAAAAATTAAGGTTTTTTGATAAAGTCCGCAATATGTGATAAATGATTAATTTTTTTCAAAAAATTGCGGTTATTTTGTTGAAAATAATACATAAAATACAACAAGAAAGTACATTTAAGCCTTTTTAAGCTGTTTTTTTGCAAAAAAATAGGGGCAGAGACGCAAAATCTCTGCCCACATATTGCTATTTTAAAACCGATTTTCGCAATAAATGCACACCGTCGCAAATGGTTCTACGGATTATTCTTCTTTTTGGCGGGAATAAAGAAGATAAAAATGAGGGACATAACAAGTAGCATGTACGGATAATACAATCTTCCGATTACATCAAACGCGCTGACCTTACCGCCCAGTTCGGCCACGATGGAGACCGCAATCAGCATCTGTGCGCCGTAAGGAATGATGCCCTGCATGATACAGGAGAAGGTGTCGAGCAGGGATGCCGTACGCTTAGGGCTGATGCCGTACTCTGCTGCCATATCCTTGGCAATCGGGTTTGCCATAACGATGGCAACGGTGTTATTGGCGGTGGCGATGTCCATGAGGCCAACAAGAATACCTACGCCCAGGGAACCTCCTTTTTGGCCCTTGAATACCTTCTTTATGAAGTGAAGCAGGGCTTCAAAACCGCCGTTTTCCGCTATCAGGGCGCAGATTGCGGAAACCAGGACGGCTACCATGGACGTTTCGAACATACCGGATACGCCGCTGCCCATGTTCCCTAACATGCTGATTGCATCCGTAGCGCCGGTAACAAGCATGATGATGGCGCCGGATACGATACCGATTAAAAGGACCACAAATACGTTGATGCCGATTGCACCGCCGATCAATACGAGAACATACGGAATAATCTGTACAAGGTTATAATCCTGCACCTGAACCGCACTTACGTCTGCCTTCAGGCTTAAGACAAGGATTAACACGCAGGATACAAGTGCTGCCGGGAGGGCAATACCGAAGTTCTCACGGAATTTGTCCTTCATCTTACAGCCCTGACCGTTGCAGGCGGCAATCGTTGTATCCGAAATAAAGGACAGGTTATCGCCGAACATGGCGCCGCCCACGATGGAGCCCGTAACAAGTGCCATGTCAAAGCCGGAGCTCTCCGCTACCGCAAATCCGATGGGCATAATCAGGGTAATCGTACCTACCGAAGTGCCCATGGCAAGGGATACGAACGCACTGACCAGGAATAAAACGAGGACTGCGAACTTGGCGGGGATGATGGAAAGCAGGAAATACGCAACCGACTCGGCGCTGGAGCGTCCGACGACTCCGACGAAGCATCCTGCCGTCAGGAAAATAAGAAGCATGGTGATGATGTTTTTGTCGGCAAGGCCGCGGGCCATGATGTCCAGTTTGTCATCAAATTTCACCTTGCGGTTCTGCAGGCAGGCTACCAAAAGTGCTGCCAGGAAAACTACAATAATCGGGATATTATAAAATCCCATCTCGATGTGGAGCACGTATTCAAAAAGGATACCGCATCCCAGGTACAGCACTACGAATACAAGGATAGGTAAAAGTGCTGCGTAATTGTTTTTCTTCTGTTTCATGTTGTTCCTCCTAATGGGGACGGGGGGTTGTGACACATTAAAGTGTTAAAGCGCCGCCGTATATCCCCGGTTTTTTTTATTTAATTTGTGAGAGGCGGTGCTTTAGCACTTTAATGTGTCAGAAACCCCCGTCCCCATTAGCCAAAAACTTTTCTACTGCATCGTGCCGCTCCGCAAAAAACTCAAGCATTTCCCGCTCGTAGCGGCTGTAGGTGCTACCACTGCACCAGATATTCGGATTCTTGTATCTTAAGGTCTTACGGACATACTTAAAGAAGTAATTAAGTTCCGTTTCGCGCGCCGCATGGAGCCGCGAATATGTATCTATAAGATTCTCCTCCGTCATCAGAAGGTCGTTCAGCTCCCGTGCTTTATCAAGGAAGTACGTCCGTGCCTTCTCATTCTCCCAAAGTGCCGAAAAAAGCGGTGCATATCGCTCATGTTCCGGATTCAGAAGATCCGCAAGGTCATTGTATCTTGCGGTGGTGGTTCCGAGCGACCCCACATAATTGTAGGTGTATTCCGCATCGTGCACCAGGAACCGCCAGCGTCCATCGTAATATCCCGTGCCGTAACTGCCATCCTCTCCCGGCTCGTAGCGGAAGTACATGACATTGTTATTCGGCCAGTCGCCGTTTCCGATTACTATGTTAAATGCGAAATAATCCAGGTAATTTTGTACGTCGAAATACCGGTTCAGCTCGTCGTATGAGGAATCCTTTTTATAATCCAGTGCCAAAAAGTATGCCATCTTTTGGTCGAAATCGTTTTTGGCCACATATTCATCCATATTCTCTTCGGGCAATACATCCATCATGGTGGCATCCCTGCCGTCCATCGTGATGAACTCGCCCTCGTGCTTTCCGAGCTTTCCCGAGAAGTATTTGTCGGTGTAGCTTTCGTGTATATTCGTGTAGCAGTAATACTCGCCGTTTATGTAAAGACCCGCGGGAATGCAGTTTTCGTAGAAGTCAAAGCCCGCCTGACGAGCCAGGTCCTGCGACAATTCATCCTTTATGAAGGTGAACTGCGAATCGTTTCCGCCGCAGCGGAGCCGCAGCTTGTCGTAGGAATCCACATAACCATCCTCACCGTTTAATTTTTCCGACCGGAATATATCCGTTTTGAAATTCTTGTGTTCTTCGTCATAGCTTTTGCGTGCGTAAATGCTGAAGGACTTGATGGGGAAGGTGCGGGAGTGATTTCCGGCCACACGGATGCCTCCGTTTTGGCAAAAAAGCATCGTTCCGTCTGCATCGTACGCTTCGATGTGGCATGCATACTCACTGTCGCGGCCTCTTTCGTAAATCATCTCCTCCGACATCATACCGCCCTTGCCGGTCCCGTAATCGCTCGGAGGCATGATGATGGAGACAACGGGTACCGTAAAACGTGTCCCTGCATCCTTCTCCACAAAGAATGTTTTGGATGCCACCTGTGAAGTACTTCCATCCTCCAGGATGCACACAAACCGAAACGCATACGCATCGGGGATAGCCCCCTGCTTAAGCCCTAAGCCGATGGGCCCTGAATATTTCGTGCTGTGGTTGGTAGGCACTGAACCGTCCAGAGAATAATACACCGTGGTTCCTTCGGGATAGTCGATCCACAGCGTCTGCTCCTTGTCGAAGATGGCCTCGCTGCTTGAGAATTCATAGCTTCCGTCCTCAAAAAACGTAAGGGTCATCGTGACATTTTCTTCTTTGCTCGCAAAGACACCGGTTTTCTTTATCCCCTGTGAGCCGCAGCCCGCCAGAAGAAGTCCGGCCAATATGCACATTAGGATTGTTGTGATTTGTCGTCGCATGCTAGTGGGGACGGGGGTTTCTGACACATTAAAGTGTTAAAGCACCGCCGTATATCCCCGGTTCCTTTATATAATTTGTGAGTGGGCGGCGCTTTAGCACTTTAATGTGTCACAACCCCCCGTCCCCACTATATTACGTACCCACATATTGGAATGCACCATGAAGTAGCCGATGATGCACTTAAAGAACTCCGAATACGTTACAATCATGAAAATCTGCTTAAACTCCATATCCGTGAAACGGGACAGACACACGGCCAGCGGAATCATTACCACCCAGGTAAACACGAAATCAAACAGGAAGGTAATTCCGGTCCTGCCGCCCGAGCGAATGATAAAGTAAGAGCTGTTCGTGTACGCCCAAATCGGCATTGCAAAAGCCTGCAGCAGAAGAAGGCTCGTCGCAAGCGCCTTGATTTCGTCGGATGTGTTGTAAATCATCGGGAAATACTTCGCCACGGGGAGCATCAAAAGCCCCAGCACCGCGGACATTGCCACGGAGAAGAACAACAGCTTGTTCGAATCCTCTTTGGCCTTAAGCAGCTTGCCGGCACCGAGCTCCTGGCCCAGAATAATCGCCGTGCAGGCGCCCATTTGGATAAAAAATACGTTGTACAGGTTTGTTAATGTCCCTGCGATGTTTCTCGCAGCCACGACATCCAGACCTCGCAGCGAGTATGCCTGCGCGATAATCGACATGCCGGAGGACCACAAAAATTCATTCATGAGAAGGGGGAAGCCCTTCACAATCATCTTGCCGGTCAGGTCAAGAGGAATCTTAAAGCCCTTGAAAAGCCCGATAATATAGCGATTTCTCTCCTTATGCCGATGCGCCCACACAATCACAATGAAGGCCTCGATCACCTTGGCAACCACCGTCGCAAGCGCCGCACCCGCAACGCCCATCTCAGGCAGTCCCAGGCGGCCAAAAATCAAGCCGTAATCCAGAACAAGGTTGACTCCGATGGCAGCCAGCGACGCGTACATGGGTACCTTCGTCTCACCACACTCTCGCACCACGCTGGAATAAGCCTGGCCGATAGCAAAAGGAATCAGGCCGAACCGCATGATTCGAAGGTAGGTCACACCGTAGCCCAGTGTTTCAAGGGCTTCCTGCGGCGTATCCTCCGCATTGATGTAAAGATTAATGAGTGGTTCCTCGAAGATGGTAAAGATGGCAATTCCCACGGCAAGCAGCAGAACCGACACAATCAGTCGGAAGCGGAACGTGTACTTCTGTCCCTCGTGATCGCCCTTTCCGTAGAACTGTGCACCAAAAATACCGGGGCCCGACAGGGCTCCGAATATACTCAGATTAAATATGAAGATGAATTGATTGGCGATGGAAACACCGTCCATCTGCAGCGTGCCGACTCTTCCAATCATGATATTGTCCAGCATGTTGACCAGATTTGTTATAACATTCTGCAAAATCATAGGCAGCACAAGCTTTATGACATACCCGTAAAACTCGCGACTGCCTATATATTTCTTTTTCAAACTCATTTGAATTAATACACTCCGAACTTATTAAGCCGTCAAAGCTTCAGGACGGCACTTATTATTTTTGGCGCAGCTCCTTAATGTGCTCGAGCTCCGCTTCCAGTTTCGTCTTTTTAATCGGTTTCATAAGGTAACCGGACGCCTTCACCCGATATGCATCCAGTGCGAACTCGCCAAAGCCCGTAGAGAAAATCACATCTGACTTCGGGTGAGCCTTCAGAATCTCATGTGCCAGGTCAAGCCCGTTGATTCCCGGCATATCGATGTCCAGGATGGCAACATCCACGTCGTTCTCGAGCGCGTATGCCAGTGCCTCCCTCGATTTTGAAAAACTGCGAATTTCCTCGACCAGCTTGATATTCTCGAGCATCTCAACCATGTCAGCCAATACAAGTTGTTCATCATCAACAATCAAAACGTTCATTACCTTATTCTCCAATCACGGGTATAGTAAATGTTATTTTTGTGCCTACGTCAAGAGTACTTTCGATATGCATCGTTCCTCCCACCATTCTTTCGACACGTTCGCACACATTCTTTAGACCTATATGAGCACCTTTTCCTTCCGGGGCTCCGCCAATAACAAATCCGCAACCGTTATCCTCTATCTCGATTACGTGTGCATCCTCCGTCCGGTACGTACGAACTTCCACGATTCCGTGGTCACGAATTCGAACTCCGTGGCGTATCGCATTCTCCACCATGGGCTGTACGGTCAGCGAAGGAATCGTGAAATCCTCATCCTTTATGTCGTAGCGAACCTCGATAAACGGAAATCTGAGCATCTCAATTTCCGCGTACGTCTTGGTGTGCTGCAGCTCCTTGGCAAAGGGAATCGGGCTGATATTGCCCATATTGCTCATGTTTTCCCGCAGATAATCTGAGAAATTCTCAACGGTCTCCGCCGCCAGATTCGGATTGGAATGACACAGGCTCTTAATCGTCGCCAGCGTATTATACAAAAAGTGGGGCTGAATCTGCGAAATCATCAGCTGCGTACGCTGCTCGGTAAGAAGTGCATCCTTCCGAATACTCTCCCGCGTGCTCGTCTGGATATGCAGGAACAAATAGTAGAAAATCGCGCTGATAATCGTGGAACAGCACAAAATTCCTTTGGCTGTGGTAATCGTCTCGATGATGGTTGCCGCCACACACATAATGGCGCAAAAAAGTAAAATCATGCCATCGGACTTTTTGTCCACACGAAGTACCATCACGGAATAAACAAACAGTACTACTATATAGAAGAAACCGATTATATGCACCGTATATCCGAGTGGCCCGCGTTGGAATGCATTGTCTTCTGCGAAATAAAACGTAAGCGGTGAGAAGAACGCGGTCAGATAACACAGTATATTAATGATTTCCGGTATGTAAAGCAAATACTTAAACCGCTTCTCGTGGGCTGCCATTCCAACCAGAAGCATCGCAAATGAAGGCCTTATGCAATATCCGATGACCGACAGAAGCAGGCGCCAAAACGTCACATACGGCAGCAATGCCAGTTGCATCTCAATATAATCCGTGATGGTCAGGGTCAAAACCGCGGCCAGCAGAATGTAGATATACTTTGTACTCGCCTTGCCGATTTCCGAGTTACTGATCAGAATCAGAAACATGCCGATAATCAGAAACAGTGTTACGAAATTCTCTGATAAATAATCAAGCACATACCACATCAGTGTGTACCTCTCCTCTTCATTTCGATCAGATAGAATGCCAAAGCCGTTGCCATGAGTCCATGCTGAAACTCACCGGTTCCGAAGGAATTTATGACTTCATCCCGATTCATAAGGAAATACTCAAGGAATTCGTCCGCATCCAGGTTCTGCGTTCCCTCCGAGACAAGGTCCTCCGCAAGGAAAATGTGCAAACGGTTCTTAAATAAAGCGGGGTTTGGATTAATCTCTGCAAGCTTCGTCATCCTGCCGACACGGTAGCCGGTTTCCTCCAAAAGCTCACGTCGCGCCGCTGCTTCCGGATCCTCCGTCCTTCCTGCAACGCCACCCGGGAATTCACAACTTAGGGACAGGGACGCATGCCTAAACTGTCTCTCCATCAGGAAGCTGTCGCCAATCACCGGGATAACGATCACCCAGTCCGCAGCATCCAGAGCGATATACTCGCCCCTCGTTCCGTCATGGGCACATTCGTGCTGCGAAAGCACCTCGAACACCCTCGTATGCAAAAGGTTCTCCGTGCCCTCAAGCTTCCATTTTAATCTTTCATCCGTTTCATCAGCCTTCATCTATTTGATCTGTCCTATATAAATCCCCGCATTTCGCAATCCGGTATATTTAGCCCTTCACTGCATTGCAGCGAAGCTGCTACGGATTGCGACACAAAGTGTCGCGTGAAAAATGCCTGCATTTTTCACACTATCATCCTTTTTATATTACCACAAAACGAAAACTTTATCTAATCTATATTTAAGAAGTTATTAAAAAGGGTGGACGGGTCGGTGATGCAGGGCGGCCGGCATCGGAGCATATGAAAAAAACACAATGCCGGGCATCAATACCCGCGCCGTGGCGCAGTTATCGATGTCCGTATCGTGTTTCGCTTCGTAGTAATTCAGCTCCTGTTGTGTTATGTAAACCGAGCTTAGTTTGTTTTTTGCCACTTAACGATTGGGCTGTTGCACCGATTCCCCCACAACCGCGAATGTGCCGCCATGATCCTTGAAATAATCCTCAATCTGGGCAAGAAGCACGTTGGCATCCGTGTATTGCTCTACCGGCACATGATTTGCAATAAACCCATCTCCGCCTGATTCATGGAGGCGAAAATTCTCATCATATACGACGGTGTACGAATACTCCTCGCCGTTCAGCGTGCAAGCGATGGTTTTTGTCGTCATAATCGCATTCCGTCCGGGCTGTACGCGAAACAGGAAAAAACAGGTTCCCCATACTATCGCCAAACCAACAAATGCAATCAGGATACCCAGCAGTACCTTCTTCCAAATGTGCCTGCGTCTTTGCGACCTGAGTGCCAGCTGTTCATTCAGGATTGCGAGTTGCTTGGCTACCTCCTCTATTCCGGCCCCTGCAGGCTTCTCCTCATCCTCAATCGTGCTGCCCAGCAGTGTGCTGACAGGGACCTCTAAGACCTCTGCGATTGAATTCAGCATTTCTGCGTCCGGGACGGAAAGTCCTTTCTCCCATTTCGAAATTGTCTGTCTTACCACATTCAAATACTGTGCCAGTGTTTCCTGTGATAAACCTTTCTTCTTACGAAGCTTACTAATATTCTCTCCAAGCATATTTTTTCCTCCTTTGCCTTGGTGGCCTTATCCTACCAAAGAAACTGCAGGCGCTGCCAGCAACGCAAATTAACATCTGCTCTATGTGCCTAAAATAAAGGATTCCTTTCTTAATTATATGGAAATGTTACCGTTTGTCCATGGGGAGCGGAAGTGGGGGATGGTGTTGTTTGATGTTTTACATAATGTGCCACGGTTGTGTGGCTGGTGTTTGTTGGTTTATATAATGTGTGGAAGGGTGTGTGGGGTGGCGGTTGTTGGTTTACATAATGTGTTTGGTTGTGGCTGGTGTTTTTTGGTTTACATAACATGCGGATGGTATGTAGAGGCATTTGTTGGTTTACATAACATTCAAAAGAGCATGTGAATGGTGCTTGCTGGTTTACATAATGCGCTAGAGAGCATGCGAGCAGCGCTTGTTGGTTTACATAATGTATCAAAGGGCATGTGAATTGCGCTCGTTGGTTTACATAACTCATTTTTGACATCGGGTTCTGTGCCCGACACTATTCTCGATGTCAAATCTTCTATTTTTCGAGTGCTTCCGACATCGAGAATTCTCAGATAACACCTGCTCCGATGAAACAAGCCTCCAAAACCGCAAGATTTGACATCGAGAATTCTCAGATAACACCTGCCCCGATGTAACAAGCCTCCAACCCCGTAAAATTTGACATCGGGGCAGGCGTATTCCGTAAATCCCGATGCATTCCCTCCGGAATCGCCAAATAGAATCCATAATTTGGTCCCCTTGGGTGCCACGGATATAGTCCATAATTTCGGCCCCTTTAGTGCCATGGATAGAATCCATAATTTCAGTCCCTTTAGTGCCACGGATAGAATCCATAATTTCAGCCCATTTAGTGCCACGGATAATGTTCTAAATCGGAGGGCCGAGTCGGGCCGAGATGTGCCCTAACAAAAATTCTCCGGGCGCCCAAACTCCTTCTTCCCAAATGGCCGCGACTACCTTATAATGTTAATTCTCTGTTAAAGCATCATTTGCTATAATTAGTCGAAAATAGCGATACTACGCCCCTTTGGGAGGGTTCCATATGACGAAATCATTTAAAACCAATATTTCGAGAAGCATCGCCTGGGTGCTTACCGCCGCGCTCGTAATCACCGCCCCGGTGATGAACGGGATTTCCGTCCATGCAGCGGACACGCCCACCTATGGCACGAACTACAATATTTTCCGCGTTCTCTCCGACTATCAGTACTTTGTAAAAGAAAATCTGCAGGTCGGGAATCACAACATCGGCGCAATTGCCGCCGGTGGCAATTTTGATGCAGGCTCCACCGCATACGGAAACATGGCCTCCGAAGCATCCTACGCCGGCAAGGTCATCTCGTTTCCGGGATTTTTGAATTCCTCCGATTATTCCGCATATTCTTCATACAAGGTGCTCAAACTCTACTATTCCGAAAGCGAAATCACTCCCGCTGTCGGCATGGTTCATGTTGATACGCCGTATGTTGACATGACTACCGCCTTCACCAAGATTGCCCTGCAGAGTGCTTCCTTTTTGGCGCAGCCGACTGCAATCAACATCGCACTGCCCGCAGGCGGCATCGCAGCGGGATCCACTTACGACGGCGGTTCCTACACAATCACGGACAATTACGGCAGTTATGTGACAAAAATAAAGGCGTCGGCGCTGGGAGCATCGGATGTGTATGTGAACATTCCGGTGTCCCTTTTGACGGGCAGCAATGCGTTTACCGTCAGCAAGGTGAATGGCAGCTACAGCTACCTGACAAACCACAACCTGATTCTCTCTGTTACCGGCGTTTCAGCCTCTGATGTTACTATGAATTTCAACTACGACAACGTGCGAAACGATAGCGGCACGGGCTTTTCAAACGAGCTCAAATCGTTGGTATCTGCGGAGGACAAGCAGTTCTGCAATACCGGCATGAAGCTCATCTGGAACTTCCCCGACGCAACCGGCACGATCTATCTGACCGGCTTAAGCGGTCATGTCGTTGCACCGTATGCACACGTAGAGTTCCCCAGCACAGGCAATTTGGAAGGTTCTGTCATCTGTAAGAGCCTCAAAAACCTTACCAGCGAAGGACATTTCTACCCCTACTCACCGCTGGGCTCCGAGGATCCGGACGACCCGTATCCCAGCCGCGAGCCTTCGCCGAGTCCGAGTCCGAGCACCACGCCGAGTAAGTCTCCCAGTGTGAGCCCCTCCAAGACTCCGAGTACCACCCCGAGCACCACTCCGAGTAAGTCTCCCAGTGTAACTCCTTCCAAGACTCCGAGCACTACTCCCAGCACCACGCCCGGCACTACACCGAGTACTACTCCGTCCACTACCCCGAGTACCACTCCCAGCGTGACTCCGAGTTCTACGCCCGGCAATCCGCCTTCGACACCGCCCGGCACCCCGCCGGTCATCGAGAAGAAGGCCCCGAACGGCACTTACCTGCACGGAGCGCTTCTGAGCATTACCTGTGAGAACGAATATGTAAATCTTTCCGGCATCGTCCGCGCGGACAGCACTGCCGGCGATGATTATATTGCAACCGCACATCGGATTTCCTGGACCACCAACGACAAGTGTGTCTGCCTGTTGGGACTTCCGGAATCCACCTACATCCTGCACGAGGACTGCGCGCCCGCCGGCTACAATGTCGCCGACGACCTTGTTTTTGTGATGCGTGACGGTGTTCTTTGCGACGAAAACGGCGTTCCGTTCCCGGGAGGCGTCATTACGATGTTCGACTCCTACATGTCCGACCCGCCGCTCGACTCCCCGAGCACCACGCCCTCGGCACGCCCCAGCAAGTCATCACGTGTAGGCGGCGACAAGGATTCACCACAGACCTCCGACCCCTACAGCCTCTACCGCGGCACACTTATTCTTGCGTTCCTGATTGCTGCCTTCACAGGCCTCACTGCCTTAAGGCGGCGCCAAAAACAAGATTAACTTAACAAAATTTCCTAAAAATTACTTGGTTTTTTTAATGAGTAAAATTACGCAAAAACATGAAATATTTACGCAAATTCTGAACTGTTTAGTACTTTTTCATAGTCTTTATTCATGTAAAAGGAAATCTTTGTTGATTTTATTCCTATGATTTTACTTAACAATTTCGTACAATTTCGATGTGCTTTTTGGCACCGTGGATAATGTGAGTGTAATATGAACAAAAATGGCAAAAGCGTTTCCTGGTGGGTTCTCGCTTGTTGTGGTGTTGCGATTGTCGTAACCGGCGTCCTGATTTTGCGGGACTACAGCAATCGTGTGAAGGCCCGCGAACTTTACAATACTGTGAATCTTTCCGTTTTTCAGTTCGAATCCAAGATTGACCGTGACGATTCTCCGGAAGACAATTCACTTTCCTTAGAAGACAATGATTTTTCCGATTCTGTCGACGAAATCCAATCTTTTTTGGACAACTGCACAAACAGCCGGCTCGTAGAGCCTTACCTCTATGCGTCCGTCGATTTTGACTATCTGCTTGAGCAGAATGAGGACGTTTGCGGCTATTTGGTGCTTCCCGGAACAGTCATTTCCTACCCCGTTCTTTACAGCGGGACCGACACTTACTATTTAAAACATAACTTTGACAAAAGCTATGGCTACCCGGGTTGCCTGTTCATCGAAGGTTACAACAAACGGGATTTCTCAGATCCCGTCAACGTAATCTATGGTCACAAGATGCACGACGGCACAATGTTTGCGGATTTGTACCGCTACGAGGAAGAAGGTTTTCTCGACGAACATGGTTATTTCTTCCTATATACAAAGGATGCAACCAATGTTTATCAGATTGCTCTTGTGAGCACGTACACCTCGACCCACCTTTTGGTCGGCGATGACGGACCTTACCCCATGGAAGGTCTGGGCATGGACATCTTCCAGAAGCTGAATTCTTACAACGGCAGCAAGCCTTATTTTCCGCCTTATGCATACAATGCGGACGATGAGCTTCTAATATTATCAACCTGTAGCAACAAGATTAACCGCTACATAGTTATTGGCAAAAAAGTACTTACCATTTCAAAATAAGAGGAAACACAAATGAGGACAGATTTCAAAAAACAATGCGGCAGAGCCATTGCCTGGATTTTGACGGGCATCATGGTCGTAACCTCTTCCATTGTGCCGAAGGTTACCACATTGGCAGCTGCTAACTACGGTACCGACTATTCCATCTTCCGTATATTATCTGACTATCAATATTTCGCCAAAGATGACCTTAAAGCCGGAAACCATAACATGGGTGCCCTCGCTGCAGGTGGCAAGTTTGATGCAGGCTATACTCCTTACGGAAACATGGCAACCGTCGCTTCCTACGCAGGAACTGTAGTCAGCTTCCCCGGATTCAACACCTCCGGTTTCTCTGATTACAACAATTACAAGGTTCATAAGCTCTACTACACAAACACGAACATCAATCCTGTAAGCGGCATGGAATATATCGACACTCCGTATGTTGACATGACCTCCGCTTTCAAAGCCATAGCTACCGAAAGCAGTTCCTTTAATTCCTCTTCCTCTATCTCTGTATCACTTCCTACTTGGCCCCTGAATGGTGGTGACTACTATGATGCAGGCTCCTACTCCATCAGCAACAACTGGAGTGGCTACCTTACCACCCTGAAATCTTCAAACTTCGGTTCCAATGATGTTTATGTAAGCATTCCTTACTCTTTGGTGACCGGATTCAACGCCATTGTCATTGAGTCTTTATATGGCAATTACAACTACTTAAAAGATCACAATCTGATTATTTCCGTTACCGGAGTTAATTCTACCAACATTTCCCTGGACTTTACCTACACGAACGTTCGTAAAGACCTCAATAACGGTTTTGCCAATGCACTCAAGGCGCTGGCTACCGGTGATGATCAGTTCTGCAACAACGGCATGAAGCTCATCTGGAACTTTCCCGATGCAACCGGCACGATTACCTTTAACGGTGCCAGCGGTCACATCGTAGCGCCCAAGGCAACCATTGATTTGGGCGGTTCCGGTAACATCGAAGGTGGCGTCATTGCCAAAACCATCAACAGCAAGACAACCGAGGGTCACTACTACCCTTACTATCCTCTGGGCGAGAAACCCAAGCCCAGCCCGAGTCCTTCCAAGGCTCCCAGCCCGAGCCCTTCTAAGACTCCCAGTGTGAGCCCTTCTAAGACTCCTAGTGTGAGCTCGAGTGTTACCCCGAGCAAGACTCCCAGCGTTACACCTAGCAAGACTCCTAGTGTTACTCCGAGCAAAACACCTAGTGTAACTCCGAGCAAGACTCCTAGTGTTACTCCGAGCAAAACACCTAGTGTAACCCCGAGCAAGACCCCTAGCGTAACTCCTAGCAAGACACCGAGTGTAACTCCGAGCAAGACTCCCAGTGTTACACCGAGCAAGACTCCTAGTGTTACACCGAGCAAGACACCGAGTGTTACACCGAGCAAGACCCCTAGCGTTACTCCTAGCAAGACTCCTAGTAAGACCCCTAGCGTTACTCCTAGCAAGACACCGAGTGTAACTCCGAGCAAGACACCGAGTGTTACACCGAGCAAGACTCCCAGCGTAACCCCGAGCAAAACTCCCAGTGTTACACCGAGCAAGACTCCCAGTGTTACACCGAGCAAGACTCCCAGTGTTACACCGAGCTTGACTCCTAGCGTTACTCCTAGCAAGACTCCTAGTAAGACTCCTAGCGTAACTCCGAGCAAGACTCCCAGTGTTACACCGAGCAAGACTCCTAGTGTAACTCCTAGCAAGACACCGAGTGTAACTCCTAGCAAGACTCCTAGTGTTACCCCGAGCAAGACTCCGAGCGTAACCCCGAGCAAGACTCCTAGTGTTACACCTAGTAAGACTCCTAGTGTTACACCTAGTAAGACTCCGAGCGTAACCCCGAGCAAGACTCCGAGCGTAACCCCGAGCAAGACTCCCAGTGTTACACCTAGTAAGACTCCTAGTGTTACACCTAGTAAGACTCCTAGTGTTACACCTAGTAAGACTCCTAGCGTAACCCCCAGCAAGACTCCCAGCGTTACACCTAGTAAGACCCCTAGTGTTACCCCGAGCAAAACACCCAGTGTTACACCTAGCAAGACCCCTAGTGTTACCCCGAGCAAGACTCCCAGTGTTACACCGAGCAAGACCCCGAGCGTAACCCCGAGCAAGACTCCCAGTGTTACACCGAGCAAGACACCTAGTGTTACCCCTAGTAAAACTCCTAGCGTAACTCCTAGCAAGACTCCTAGTGTTACACCCAGCAAGACTCCCACCGTTACTCCTAGCATGACTCCTAGTAAGACCCCTAGTGTTACACCTAGTAAGACTCCTAGCGTAACTCCTAGCAAGACTCCCAGTGTTACACCGAGCAAGACTCCTAGCGTAACCCCGAGCAAGACTCCTAGTGTTACACCTAGTAAGACTCCTAGTGTAACCCCGAGCAAGACTCCCAGCGTTACACCTAGTAAGACCCCTAGTGTTACCCCGAGCAAAACACCCAGTGTTACACCGAGCAAGACCCCTAGTGTTACCCCGAGCACGACTCCCAGTGTAACTCCGAGCAAGACCCCTAGCGTAACACCTAGCAAGACACCGAGTGTTACCCCGAGCAAAACACCGAGCGTAACCCCGAGCAAGACTCCTAGTGTTACCCCGAGCAAGACTCCCAGCGTTACCCCGAGTAAGACACCTAGCAAGACCCCTAGCGTAACACCTAGCACGACTCCTAGTGTTACACCAAGCGTTACACCTAGCAAGACCCCTAGCGTAACCCCGAGCACGACCCCGCGCACGACCCCGAGCACGACTCCGAGCACGACTCCCAGCACGACTCCCAGCACGACTCCGAGCACGACCCCGAGCACGACTCCTAGCACGACTCCTAGCGTAACCCCGAGCACGACCCCGAGCACGACTCCCAGCACGACTCCGAGTCCTTCTGAGACTCCCAGCCCGAGTCCTTCCGAGACTCCCAGCCCGAGTCCCAGTGAACCGCCCACAACACCGCCTACGACTCCTCCGTCTACGCCTCCCGTATTCGAGAAGAAGTCAACCGATGGCAGCATTCTTGTTGGCGCCGAATTAACTCTGACCTGCTTAAACGAAAGCGTTGATCTTTCCGGCATCGTCCGCGCGGACAGCACTGCAGGTACCAATTACGTGGCAACACAACATCAGATTACCTGGACCACCAATGACCGCTCCGTTTGCCTCATTGGTCTTCCGGAATCTACCTATACACTGCACGAGGAATGTGCACCCGCCGGTTTCGATTTGGCAGCTGATATTTCCTTCCGAATGATAGGAACCCAGCTCTGCGATATGAACGGTGTTCCGTTCCCGGACGGCAAAGTCGTCATGTTTGATGCATACCTCACCGATCCTCCTTCAGAGGCACCTTCCACACCGCCTTCAAGGAACCCCAGGGTATTAGGTGAAAAAGTTACATCACCGCAGACTTCCGATCCGTACGACATCTACTATGGCATCTTCATCGTGGCATCCATTGTCGCAGGATTTACCGTAGTAACCACCCTCTTGAAAAAGAGAAAGAACGAAGACTAACTAAGAAGACATCAGAGTATTTTCAATAAATATCTCTGATGTCTTTTCTGTTAAAAAGTAGTATAATCGTGTAGTTATCTGTAGCACTTTCGCTGCGATGCAGTGAAGGGCTAAATATACCGGATTTCGAAATGTAGGATTACTATGAAACAACAATCGAATGAAAAAAAAGAAATGGTGCACATCACCTTAGATATGGCCTGGCCTGCCATTTTGGAATCCTTCTTTTCGGCATTTACAGGTCTTGTAGACTCCCTAATGGTATCTTCCTTAGGAACAGCTGCCGTCGCTTCGGTCGGCCTTACCACGCAGCCCAAGTTCATCGGATTGAGTTTGTTTTTTGCAACGAATGTGGCTATATCGGCACTTGTAGCAAGACGACGCGGCGAGCAGCGTAAAAGCGACGCAAACAGGCTGGTTTCCACCATGCTGCTTTTTGTCATCATAGCCAGCATTCTCATCAGCATCGCCACCGTGATTTGGGCGGACCCCTTGATTGCCCTCTGCGGTTCCAATGAAGACACCCACGCAGGCGCAGTCGCGTATTTCCGTATCGTCATGGGCGGCATGATTTTCAACTGCATCTCCATGGGCATCAACTCCGCGCAGCGCGGCGCCGGCAACACCAAGATTACCATGCGTACCAACGTTACCTCGAATATAATCAATGTCATTTTTAACTGGCTCTTAATTGAAGGACATCTGGGCTTTCCTGCTCTGGGCATAGAGGGCGCTGCTCTGGCCACCGTATTGGGCACTGTGGTTGCCTGCATTATGAGTATCATTTCCATCACCAAGCCGGATGGCTTCATATGCCTCCAGTATATTAGGAGCGAGAAGCTCCGCCCGGCCTTAAGCAGCATGAAAAACATCATCAAGGTCGGTTATTCCGTCTTTTTCGAGCAGATTCTTATGCGTGTCGGCTTCATGGCCACCGCTATCATGGCTGCCAAGCAAGGCACACAGGCTATGGCCGCACACCAGGTCGGCATGAACTTAATGGGACTCTCCTTCAGCTTTGGCGACGGTCTTCAGTCCACTGCTGTCGCCTTGATTGGTCGGTCTCTCGGTGAAAAAAACAAACAGAAGGCCATCGATTACGGCAGTATTTGTAAGCGGTTCGGCGCCATCATTGCCGTGTTCATGGTAGCCGTTTACTTATTCGGTGCTCGCTTCCTGATGGGGCTGTTCTTCCCTTCCGAACCGGACACTATTGAAATCGGTGTCAGCATCATGCGTATCATCGCGCTTGTAATCATCTTCCAAATCAGCCAGGTAATCCTGATGGGCTGTTTGCGAGGTGCCGGCGATACGCTTTACACGGCAATTGCCTCCATGATATCCGTCGTTATCATCCGTACCGTTTTCTCCTATTTGGGCGGCTACACACTCGGCTGGGGTATTGTCGGTATCTGGCTCGGTGTACTTTTTGACCAGGTTTCCCGCTACATCTTCGCGGTGATCCGCTACAAGAAAGGCAAGTGGACCGAGATTCAAATCTAACTTTGGGGACGTTCCTTTTGTCACGGGGATGTGTACTTTGTCACGCGGATGGTACTTTGTCATGGGGATGGTACTTTGTCATAAGGATGGGTACTTTGTCTCGTCCCCCCCGCCCTTCCTGTTAGTTTACATAACTACAGTGTTGGCATCGATACTTGCTTCCTATGCTATTTTCCGATGTCGCCGGAAACGTTTCACAGCGGCTTCCAACATCGGATCTGTTATGTAGGATCTGCCCCGATGAAATGGTGACTCAGAATCCGGCATTTTCGGCATCGGAGCAGATTGATTGAAATAATCCCGATGCCGGTTGGTCCAAATCAGCGCATAAAAATACAGTCAGTGCATAGTTAAGTGCATTATAAAACGGCTTCCACCGATTGGTGGGAGCCGTTTACTATGTACTGACTGTATTACTAAGTACTGACTGTATTACTATGTACTGACTGTATTACTATGCACTGACTGTATTACGATACGTTGTTTCTTTCTCCTATGCGCTGATTTTAGGACCTGGCATCGGGTCTACTCGAATACACCTGCCCCGATGCCGAAAACACTGTCATCTCGGGTACCATTTCATCGGGGCAGAAGATATTTGTCATATCCGATGTCGGAAGCCGTTCAAAAATGCTTCAGACGACATCGGGAAAAGCATGAGAAGCAAGTATCGATGCCAGCACTGTAGTTATGTAAACCGCTGTCTCGAAAGAGAGGATGCGCGGACGGGCGGAGGCGAGACAAATCCCCCATCCTTATGACAAAGTACCATCCTTATGACAAAGTACCATCCTCGTGACAAAGTACACATCCTTATGACAAAGTACACATCCCCGTGACAAAAGGAACGTCCCCAAAAGTGAAATACAAGCCGAAGCGGTTATTGAACTGCGAGAAATGCGGTACAAACACGAGGTTTGAATCCGTTCCCTGCAGTCTGAAGCGCAGGTTCTCAGAGTCCTCGCGAATCATGTACTTGTCGATATGTGCAAGGAATTCCTCTGTATCCCCGGATGTAACCTGAACTGCATCCGATTCTGACGGCACGTAGGAATCCTCGATGATGGCCTTCTCCGTAATCGTAACTGCTACACCGGTCATGGTCGTTACCATATCCTTGCTTCCCAAAAGAGCCGCAAGCACATACGGGCCATACTTAAATCCGTTCGTTGCCTTGCTGTCGGGCAGACAGAATGCAGTTACACGAGCCGGGATGCCAAGAAGAATCTTCTCACCCGCTGCAAACGGTCCCTCGATTACCGCATACGCATCTCCATCGGTTAACATAACTCGCGCATCATCATTTACTACTTCCGTTACACCATATCGTAACTCACTGTTTTCAGAAAGCTCTCCGGCACTCTTTACCATCTTTACGGTATGTCCGGGTGCCTTTACGGAAGGTGCTGCACACCAGCCGGGAATTCTTAATACAATCGCCTTATCGCATGCGTTTTCAATGGTTAACATAACTTCGCCATCATTTAATACACTACCGTCACAGGCTTTCTTTTTGGCACCGGCCAATCCGGCTTCCACAAGCAGCTTTGTTCCATCAAATTCTACCCTGCTGCTTACATAACGGTTCACGATAAGCGCACCTTCGTAAGCGTAGTACATGCCGGTTGCCAGCTTCGTAAAGTTCTCCATACCGCTTCCGGTACAGCACCAGAACTTATTGAATTCGTTGGAGAAGGTCTTAAAGCAGCCGGTCGCCATCGGCTGGAAATACGTCGTCATACCGCTGCCGGGGTTCTGTGACGATAGCACGGAATTGATAAAGGTATTCTCATACCAGTCCGCGTACTTCAAATCACCGGTCACACGGTACAGCATATCCACAAGCTTCAGCATGTTGTAGGCGTTACAGGTCTCACAGTTGCAGCTGGTACGGTCCGCATTCAACGCACCGTCCACACGGAAATGCTCCCACTGCGAATTGCCGCCGGTCATGTAGGTGTGATTCTCGTTGACCATGTTAAAGAACGCAGCCGCCCACGCAAGGTACTCCTCGCCGCCCAGCACCAGATAGTGCTTCATAACGCCGATAAACTTCGGAATCGTCGTATTGGCATGCACGTTGGTCAGCACATTCTCGCCGGCCTTGCCGTTCTTCACGCGGTCGTAAAGCTGCGCATCCTCGAACATCAGCGCCGCTTTCTTGTGTTCTTCTTTGCCGGTCAGGGCAAATACATCAAACAGGCAGTCGTTCATTCCGCCGTACTCAATGTTCAAAACGGTGCGATGCACCTTCTCGTCCCAGGTCTGCGTGCGTGCGTAGCACCAGTCCGAAAGGTCGCTCACGATGGAAAGTGCCAGGGCAGAAACCTTTGCTGCTTCGTCGCCTGCAAGGGAAGCTACGCTCACAAGGCCCGCAATGATTTTGTGCATGGTGTACCAGGGCACCCACGCTTCCTTGATGATATCGCACTTGCCGGCCTCTATCATGTCAAACTGCTCGTATAAATTGTCCTTGTTCGGTATGGTGGCGCCAAAAATAAATCCGTTGCCCAGGGCGTCCTGACACGCCTTCAGTTCCTCCATGATGTAGGAAAGTACGGAAAGCAGTTCCGCCTTATCCTCCTTCGGAGTGGTCGCCGAAGCATACGCCTGTGCCACCGCGGTCAGATAATGACCCAGCGTATGACCGCCGATCAGCATGTTCTCCCATCCGCCGTAACGCGGTGCCTTCATCGGAAGCCCGGCCGTCTCACGAAAGCCTGCCAGCAGCCTGTCCGCCTTCAGCGACAAAAGATAGTCCACCTCTACGGTAGACGCATTCACATAATACTCGTCGAGTAAAGTAACCTTTGAAATGTCAATTGTTTGAATTCTTTTCATACTCTATCCTCACATTTCGCAATCCGGTATATTTAGCCCTTCACTGTATTACAGCGAAACTGCTACGGATTGCGACACAAAGTGTCACATGAAAAATGCTTCGCATTTTTCATACTATCCTCACATTTCGCAATCCGATATATTTAGCCCTTCACTGCATCGCAGCGAAACTGCTACGGATTGCGACACAAAGTGTCACATATCTCTTAATGTACCTTCATTATCCCGTCTCCGTGGCCAAAAAGAAAGTGCGAAAGGTTGTAATATGTGTAAAAAGGTTATATGCTATAGAAAAACAGACTTCAAGAGGTGTTATTTTGATAGATTTTGACTCTAAGTTAGAATTTGAACATCATTTTTCCGGACGCTTCGACCCGCCCGGAAGCGACTGGATTCACTTAACACGAGTCCTTTCCGATTACGAACTCATGCTCGTCACCGAGGGAACTCTTTACATCGCCAACAGCGATAAGGAATACGAGGTACACCCCGGCGAATATCTTCTCATGCCGCCCTGCCAGAACCAGCACGGCACGCGTAAGGGAGAAGCAAGTTTTTATTGGCTCCATTTCAGTTATCATGATGGGCTGAATGACCATAAGGAAAGCGACACGGCCGCAGCCGGTCATCTTCTGCTCCCACCGCAGGGCCGTCCCGAGTCCGTCGACCGTGTTATCATCCTCATAAAACAGCTCATGGACAGCGAGAAGCGTTACCACAACCCGATTCTGAACCGCTATCTGACGGGCGCGATTCTGTGCGAGCTTCAAGGCTCCATGCACAGCGACCGGAGCCAAAAAGGATCTTCCGAGCAGCTCGTTTCCGACATCGACACCTACATTTCCTGGCACCTGCAGGAGAATCTGCGCGTTTCCGACCTTGCAGCCTATTTCGGTTACAACAGCAAATACCTGACCACCCTTTATCATAAGCACACCGGGGTCGCCCTCAAATCGCACCTTTTAAGCACCAAGCTTTCGCATGCCCAGGCCCTGCTTACAGAAACCACAACACCCGTTTCCGAGATTGCGTACTCACTAGGCTGGCAGGATGTCCATAATTTTTCCAACTGTTTCCGGGTACACACCGGCATGACCCCCTCCGCGTATCGGAATCTATACACGGAGCACTTCGTCTTTAACAAATAATTCCTACTTTTTAGTATCTCCCACTATACATCAGCCATATATCTTGATATAATTAACATGATACGTGGCATTTGCCACATTATGTTGTGTAGCAGCGCTTCGGCGCATTTTGGGAGAAATAATGAATATCATGTATTCTTTGATGGCTTTCATATCTGCCTTGGTTCTTGTTATTCTTTTGTTATATAATCGCAACCTTCAAAACAAAGATCGTGTTTCAAGAGTTTTGGATAATGTTCTTTTTTCCATCATCCTGTTCACGCTGATGGACTTCTCCTGGGGTCTGTGTGCATGTCACGTCATCCCCTGCGGTTCGAAAGCAATCGAAGTAACCTCCTTCATTTTTCATTACGGAGCGCTCTTTGCTTCCTACATCTGGTATCGCTACGCCACTGTCTACTTAAATTTCAATCGTTCCCTTCTGTATCAGCACCTTGTTTTTTTGCCTTTCATCGCAGGCATGATTCTCCTTATTTCAACGCCCTTCACCGGCAGCATCTACTATGTCGACGAGGCCCTGAACTACCATGCCGGTCCGCTGCGTATGAGCCTCTTCTACGTTGAGATTTTCTACTTTATCCTGGGCATCATCATTACCGGCATCAGCATCAAAAAAGCTACCGATACCTTCGCCCGGGCCCGCTTTTTGACCATCATTCTCTTTTTCCTGATTCCATCCGTGTTTGGTGTATTCCAGCTGTTTTTCCCCGACATCCCCTTCTATTCCATGGGCTACATGACCGCCGCCGTGGTCATCTTTACGGGCAATATCAGCATCGAGCGCGAAAAACGACTTTCCATGATTTCCGATTTCTATCGGTCCGAGTCGGACGAAATCTACAAGGCATTGGAATCCCTCGGTAAGTCTTTCGTTTCACTACACCTTTTTGATCTTACGCAGAACAAGCAGCATGTCGTTCACTCCACGCCCTTCATCGATGCCTGCATCCAGAAGGAAGACGGTGCGGACCTGCAGATTCGCAAGGTTATGCAGGGTGTCGTTAAGGAAGAATACGTTAAGGACATGGTCAAATTTGTTAACCTGCAGACACTTCCCGCCCGCATGCAAGGCAAGAATATGATTTCGCACGAATTTCTGGGCAAAAACGAAGGTTGGTGCATGTCCGTTTTTATTCGCGTCGAAAGTGATTCCTCCGGCAAGCCCTTAAAGGTCATCCACGCAGTCCAGAACATCGATGATATGAAGAAGCGTGAGTTCGAATACGACAATGCCATCCGTCAGGCTTACGAGGACCGAAACGTCATCTACGCCGAGCTTCTCAAGATGCAGTCCGGCGGTATCGTAGCCACGGATATGAACGAGGAAATCATTGTTATCAACGATACGGCGGCTCAGTTCTTCAACCACAAAGATGCTTCTTCCGTTTCCGGCAGCTTCTCCGACCTTGCAGAAGGTACTCTTCTCGAGGACGCCGAGACTATCTTAAGTCAGTACCAGAAACTCAAGTTAAAAGGCGGTCCCACCCTGACTTACTACTTTTCCGCAGTCCGCAGTGGCAACAAGCTCCGTTATATCCGCGGCGATGTCAAACGAATCGAGCTCAAGGGCGGCAAGGTCGTTATGATCACCACCTTCGTCGATATCACCAAGGACCGTGAAATGGAGCAGGCGCTCCGCATCATGAGCGAGAAGGATGCCCTCACCGACCTCTACAACCGCGGCAGCGGCGAGAAAAAGACCTCCCTCCTTTTGGAGGAAGGTATCAGTGGTATGTTCTGCCTCTTGGATGCCAATAAATTCAAGGCTATCAATGATACGTATGGCCACCAGGTCGGTGACAAAGCCCTCATGGCCATCGCCGGTTCCCTTCAGGAATCCTTCCGTGACCGTGACATCATCATGCGTCTCGGTGGCGACGAGTTCGCGATTTTTGCTACCGGCATCACGAACCGCAAGAACGGTGAGGAATGCATCCAGCGTCTTTTTTCGCACCTGGAAGCCCACACCGTCTACGAAATGGGCGACACTCCCGTAACCATCAGCCTGGGAGCCTGCTTCACCACGCAGCTTGACGAGGCAACCTTCGATACCCTCTACTCCAAGGCCGACAGCGTCATGTATCAATGCAAAACAAAACCCGGCAACAATTTCGCCTTCTACGAAGGCTAACTGCCGCCGGGCTTATTCCCTACATGCATTTTTCAAACTTAAGTTCCTGCGCATTTTCCGCGCTTAGCGTGTACCCGCAGCGCTTGAAGCATCGCCTGCTATACTCGTTCTCCGGCTTCACTTCCGCCACAAGTTTCTTTTTTCCAAAGAAGGCCCTAGCTTCCGCCTCTCCCAATTCAAGAAGCTTCGTCCCATAGCCCTTCCCACGCTCTGTGGGCGCCACGCTGTAGGAAATCCGAATCGCATCTCCTGCCACAAGGTCATAGCGAATCGTTCCGCACGCAGTCCCTGCCCCATCTTCCAAAACAAGGAACAGGCATTCCGCATCCGCCATTCTTCTCTTCATCCACGCAAGATGCTCTTCCCACGGAATCGGCTCCGCCGAAAACGAATTCTTCCTCGTCTCTGCGTCATTCGCCCACTCCCACAGCATCCTTGCATCTTCCATTGTTACTCTACGCAGTTTCATAGTCTGTACCTCAAACTTAGTATTACTAATTACTAATGTTTTATATTACTCTTTGTTGCTGAATCCTTACCACATCCACTACGAATGCAAATTTACAAATCCATTTCTCCAATTATATAAATCCCTTTTCGGAAAAGTGTTCCTGCAGTTATTGAAGTCTATTCTCTATGGCAGGTTATAATGGTATAACTGCTAGCATTGACAGTGATCACGCATCCATCTGTATGAACATACCAATTCTTACCATGTCTTTCTATATCTGCGTCAGTTTTAAGGATTTCTTCCTTGCACCAGGCAACTACATCTATTTCGCCAAGGCCAAGGTTTCTTCTTATTCTTTCTACTCCCATATCAGTAGAATGTACTCTATCTATATTTTCAATTAGTATATTATCCATAATAATCCCCGCATTTCGCAATCCGGTATATTTAGCCCTTCACTGTATTACAGCGAAACTGCTACGGATTGCGACACAAAGTGTCGCATGAAAAATGCTTTGCATTTTTCATACTATTCCCCGCATTTCGCAATCCGGTATATTTAGCCCTTCACTGTATTACAGCGAAACTGCTACGGATTGCGACACAAAGTGTCGCATGAAAAATGCTTTGCATTTTTCATACTATT
>JAZLJD010000003.1:0-4576 GCA_045617725.1 Lachnospiraceae bacterium | reverse complement strand
GTACCTGCTCCGGCAACATATGACTTAATGAAAGGTATGCGTCTGATGAAGCGCATATTGACTACCTTACGTCCAATGCGTGAGGTTGCATCTGACTTATCAACAAGTCTAAGCAATCTTTCAGTTCCGGAATCATCAAGCGCAAATTCAACTGAGATTCTTTTAAGCATATTCCTCTGAATATCTTTGATAAAGTCGCCATCAGGCTTCTCGGTTGGAAGGAAAGCGACTAAAGCGGAAGCGGCAGTCGCAGTCTTTACATAGGAATCGGCTGAGCGCTTAAGCACCTTTACAGACATGCGTTCCATTATCTCAGTGTTTACATCTTTCGCATGTGGCATCATCTCTTTTGTGAGTTCAAGGAGCTTTTCTGTGCCATATGCGTCAATCTTGCTGTTTTTATCAATTACAAACTCTTTGGCAAGAATTGAAACTATGCCATTGATATTGAGTTTTCTCTTTTTTCTGTATTTGAAAAGAACCTTTCTGAAGGTCTTCTCATTCTCCTCAGCTGCTTCCTTTGAGTAGTTCTTGGTGAAGATTACGATGATTGGAACATTTTTCCACATCTTTGAAACCCTTGCAATGTTGTCCAGAGAATTCTTCGAGATTCGCTGAGACTGGGCGTCAATGCCAATCCAGATCGCGTGGATTACGTTTTCTGAGTTCTCCATCTTGAGGCCTTTTTCAGACCATTTCTTTACTGCTTGTTTTATCTTCTGCTGGCTGAGAACACCGTATTCGAAGCCTATGGTGTCAACCAGTCTGAATGGAAGGTCTTCTGACTCATATGACTTCATTGATTTTGTAACGGAATCTCCTTTGCCGGTTTTGGCAACTTCTTTGCCTATAATGGCGTTTACCAATGTACTCTTTCCCGCTCCGGAAACACCCATTACGAGAATGTTCATCTTATCATTTACATTGAAATTCTTTTCGCGAAGCTTCTGCTTTCTGTCGTTGCGCTTTGAAGCAACCGATTCGCCGACCTCTCCGACTTTAGATGCAAGGTTATCAATATTCATGATTTCTTCTCCAACTGATCATTTAAAAATCCATCTTATGGTATCTGGTAAAAGAGATGCGGCATATCTGTAATTGTGACCGCCTTCTCCAATATTAAGTTCATAATCATAGCCTGCTTCTTTTAAAGCTTCTGCCATAAGAATGTTAAGCTGTTTCCACTCACCTATGCCAAAGTTCGCATCCTGTTCACCTGTGGAAAGAGATACCTTGATGTCTCTCTTTTCTTCGGTTCTGATCTTTTTCGGGTATAGATTTCCGCCACGCAAGTCAGCGAAGCTGCCGCAGTGGCAAATAACTTTGTCGAAGACATCGGGTCTGTGCCATGCCGCAGTGAAAGCTGCATTGCCTGCACTGCTAAGGCCACAGATACAATGGCCGCCTTCTGTTAAAGGTATATTGGCCGCAACAAGAGGATATATTTCATCTATTATAAAGTTTACAAATCTGTCGTCAACACTGTCATACTCAATGCTGCGATTGTCTGTTCCGCCCATGCCGTTGGGGTAACCCGGTCCCTTATCTCCCGGTCCTACAAAGACAGCTATCATATTGGGGATTTCTCCGTCTGAAAGAAGGTTGTCAATGCAATAATGGACCTTGCATGCCTTAAGGTATTCCAGCCCATCGAGGAAGAGCATGACTTTTGCAGGTTCATCTTTTTTGTAGTTAACCGGAACATAAACCCACCAATTATGTTTTACTCCGGGGTATGCCTTACAATCCTCGAGCACAAAGTGATCTGCTCTGTTGTAGGTTGCCCCTTCCCTCCTGGTTGAATCCGGATGAATGGTATATGAGTCTTCTGCGAGCATTGACCCTAAAAAGGTTGCTCTTGTTTCTTCGTTTAGTCCGGTCATTGCCGCAACGAACTTCTGTGGTGTTGCCATTTATTTTACTTCTTTCTTGCCTGATTTAAGAATAATCAAAAACGGAATAAGTGAAAGCATTACCACTATTCCTCCTACTAGGAAAATATTTCCGTTAGGTATGTATTGCATCTGTCCACTGGTGATATCCAGGAACTGCTCGCCGCTAGTCTTAACGACAGCCTCTCCGATTATAGAACCAAATATCATCGGTAGAAGCACAAAGAATAGAATCCATATGCCTTCAAACTGGCCCTTTGAATCTCGAGGATAGAGCTGTTTTGCCCAGACCTTGCATGTCTGAAGTATGGCAACGTATCCTATTCCTACCACAAATATACCCAGCCAGATAAGCGGGTTAAATATCTTCGTGGTGTCCACGTCTCCGGGCTTTACAGGGTAAGCGAAAACACATCCCAAAATATTAATAATTATTCCAGATATTACGATGTAAGGATGATATCCCTTATTAATGAGTTTACTTATGGGAATTGCCGAAAACATGGCCAATGATAGCGGGACAGCTTCAATGATACCCATCTGGTCAGGTGTGAAGCCAAGATAATGTATAATAAAGTTGCCCATGTAAGCAAAGTAAACATTGAAACCGGAAAAACAAATTGCCACGCCTACATGAACAAGCGCAAGTTCTTTGTGCTTAAAGAATTCCTTAAAGTTAAAAACTGAAGCAAACTGACTCCAGAAGTTTCCTTTAATGGATGGCTTAACATCATATTCCGGACCAAGGGCAAATAATGTAAATATTCCGAACGCGATTACTGCAGCCCCCATAACAACAAAAAGGCGCATGTAATTGTCGTGGCTACCAACAAGAAATCCTCCAACTACAGTTCCAAGTATGGTTCCGATAACCGGCTGAGTAGCCAGAGCAGCTCCTATACCGCCTCTGTTTTCATTGGTCATTATGTCATTACACCATGTATTGAATGCTGAGTCGTTTCCCATGGACCCAAAGAAACTCATAATAGTATCCGCCATTACAACCATTATAGCCAGGAGCGTATACATATCACGGCTGATAAATTGGGTCAAGCCGAAGGCTATCGTAAAGGTACCCCACAAAATATATCCAAGTGCCATGAAAATTCTTCGGTTGCCTATACGATCGCTCCAGGTGCCAAAGAAAAATGTTGAAAATGTCGTTGCAAGTGCAGAGCATATCAACATTCCGGTGATAATTGAAGGATCTTTGCCTATCTTTGAGTAGACAAAAGTATTAAACCACTGGTTTTCAATATTCCAGCAAAGCTGGCCTGCCAGTCCGAGTCCCCATAACAGGAACCACATGGAGAACTTTTTGTCTTTACTTTTCATAATTAACCTCCTGTTTCAGAATTTAATGTATTATTGCATCGAATTCTGTCTCAGTTAGTACAGTCACTCCAAGCGAGTTGGCCTTTTCAAGCTTACTTCCGGCATTTTCACCGGCAATAAGGTATGTAGTTTTTCTTGAGACAGAACCGGATACTTTTCCGCCCATCGACTCTATTATTTGGGTAGCTTCTGCTCTTTTAAACTGTTTGAGTGTACCGGTAAGGACAAAAGTCATACCCTCAAAGCGAGTATCAGTAACCTTATTCTTATTATACATATTTAGGCCGAAAGATTTATATGTTTCAATCATCTCGTGAGTGTCGGCATGAGAGAAAAATTCCACTATGCTATCAGCCATTATTCCGCCAAATCCATCTATGGCAAGAATGTCTTCTCGAGATGCATCCATGAGAGCATCCATTGATCCGAAATGATCGGCAAGAAGTTTTGCTGCCTTCTCTCCCACATGGCGAATGCCAAAGCCGAAAATGAGTCTATAAAGGTCATTCTGCTTTGAGGCCTCAATTGCGTTAATGATGTTAGTCGCAGACTTCTCACCCATTCTGGGAAGAGATGCTATGTCTTCGGCAGTAAGCTTATAAAGGTCTGTAGGCTTCACAATAAGCTTGTTGTCCACAAGTGCTTCGACAACGGATTCTCCGAGACCGTCAATGTCCATTGCAGGCTTTGAACAGAAATGAATAAGAATTCTGAGAAGCTGTGCAGGACATTCCGGATTGGTGCACCTTACCGCTGCCTCTTCGTCTCTGATGACAGGCTCGCCACATGACGGGCAGAAATCAGGCAGTTTGAAATTACCTTTTTTTCCTTCCGCATGTTTAATGACAGTAACCACCTCAGGAATAATGTCTCCTGCTTTTCTGATGGTGATTGTGTCGCCGATGTTTACGCCCTTTTCATCGATGAAATCCTGGTTGTGAAGAGTTGCTCTCGAGATTACGGAACCCATTACAAGAACAGGCTCAAAAACAGCAGTTGGTGTAAGGGCAGCTGTTCTGCCAACTGTAACCTCAATGTCTGTTACCACAGTTTCCTTCTCTTCAGGAGGATATTTATATGCAATTGCCCACTTAGGGAATGTAGCTGTGCTGCCCATGGCTTCGCGGAGATCAAGGTTATCAACCTTGACAACCGCTCCGTCGATGTCAAATGCGAGGCTTGCTCGCTTATCGCCAATTGCTGCTACTTCAGCCTTGGCTTCTTCGATATCGGTACATCTCTGATAAAAAGGAATGGTGGAAAAGCCAAGTTCCTTAAGATAATCAAGAGAACGTGAATGCTCTGAAAGATCTTCCGGTCCGTCATACTGCTGAACGTTGAAGATGAAA
>JAZLJD010000002.1:0-15518 GCA_045617725.1 Lachnospiraceae bacterium | reverse complement strand
GCTTCTGTCCCTTGAGTACTGCACATACCTTCAACAATCCATTCTCCAGCCTGCTTTGTATTTCCTGTTTTGAATCGTAAATTACTGATAATTTCATGTTTAAACCTCCCAAGCATATAACGATTATATTATCATTATTTTCTATATGTACTTCTTCCATGTTTATCATATAAAAAACAGTTTTCAATTATTTTTATATGTACAACTATCATATAAAAGGAGTAATCTTTATAGCCCTTATCTGATATTTTGTTTTTTTTTACATATAAAATGCTTTGGTAAAAGCAGAATTATATGATTCCCGCATTTATGTAAACCTAAACCGCTACCACTTTACCCTAGTTCATAGAGCAGGCCCTCGTAGATTTTGCAAAAGCAAAATCTATGAGGGCCTGTACAACTCATTGCTAACGCGCAAGTCATCCCAACTGTTTAATCGCCTCTAGCCTATCAACCAGTCGTACATATCCTGATACTGATGAAATACTCTGGTCCAGGAGAAATCTTCCTTCATGCCGCGTTCGGCAATATTGTTCCATGCACGTTTTTTGTTGTAATAAACCTGCTCCGCGTAGCGGATGGTTGCCAGCATTTCATGCGCATTGTAGTTCATAAAGCCAAAACCTGTTCCTGTTCCGTCAAACTCATTGAAGGGAATGACCGTATCGGCAAGGCCGCCCGTCTGGCGCACAATCGGAACGGTGCCGTAACGCAGCGCCATCAGCTGGCTTAAGCCGCAGGGTTCAAAGAGAGACGGCATCAGATACGCATCGCATGCTGCATATACCTTATGACTCAGTTCCTCTGAATAATAGATATTGGCACTCACCTTGTCGGGATACTTCCATGCAAAATGACGGAACATGTTCTCGTAACGCTCCTCGCCGGTTCCCAGCACGACGAACTGAATATCATCGTGGCATAAGTCATCCATTACATAAGCTACAAGGTCCAGTCCCTTCTGATCGGTCAGTCTTGATACGATTCCGATCATAAATTTCTTGGGGTTCTCGGGCAATCCAAGCAGCTTCTGAAGAGCCAGTTTATCTTTTACTTTGTTGGTCCGGAAATTCGCAGCCGTATAGTTGCAGGCAATCGCAGTGTCCGTCTCCGGCGCATAGGTGCCATAATCGATACCGTTCACAATACCGCGCAGGTCGTTCACACGGGCATTCAAAATGCCGTCAAGCCCCTCTCCGTAGAAAGCGGTTCGAATCTCCTGCGCATAGGTCTCGCTGACCGTCGTTACCGCATCCGCATAGACGATACCGCCTTTTAAGAGGTTCGCATCCTTATAGGCTTCCAGTTTATCCGGCGTAAAAAAGTAATCGTCAAGGCCGGTAATGTTCTTCACATCCTCAACGCCCCACTTGCCCTGGAACTTTAAGTTATGAATCGTCATGATGGTCTTAATATCCCAGAAATACAGGTTCCCGCGGAAGCGTTCCTTCAGATAAACCGGAATCAGGCCGGTCTGCCAGTCGTGGCAGTGAATGATATCCGGCTTAAAATCCATGAGCGGAAGCGCGGAAAGCACAGCACGACAGAAAAACGTAAATTTTTTAATTTCGTAAAGCGGGTCATCCGAATAAGGATGGGCTCCGCCAAAAATCATCTCGTTGTCGATAAAGTAGAAATGAATGCCTTCGTAAACAGCCTCCTGCACACCGACATACTCGTTATTCCCCATGAAGTCCATATAGAAATGCGTCTTATACGACATCATGTCTTTTACCTTTTGGGTCATACAATTATAGCGTGGCAGAATAACCCGCACATCAAAATATTGCTTGTCTAAAAACTTCGGAAGTGAGCCTACAACATCGGCAAGACCTCCTGTTTTAATAAACGGTGCAGCTTCTGATGCTGCGAACAAAATGTTTTTCATATCCTACCCTACCCTAAATTTATTTGGAAAGTAATGCGCCTGCTTCAGCATCCACAACAACGGTTACATCGGGATGTAACTGCAGAATGGAAGCCTGGCACTTCGGCGTAACAGGACCAAAGAATGCATCCTTTATAATCTGCGCTTTGTCCTTGCCGCTTGCGACAAGAAGAATCTTACGGGCACTCATGATGGTCTGGATACCCATCGTATAAGCCTGCTTGGGAACATCGTCATAGGAAGCGAAGAAACGCTGGTTCGCTTTAATGGTGCTCTCAGTAAGGTCTACGCAGTGCGTTCCCTTCTTAAACTCATCACAGGGCTCGTTAAAGCCCACATGACCGTTGTGACCGATACCCAGAAGCTGTAAATCTGCACCGCCGACCGATGCAACAATTGCATCATACTCGCGGCATGCCTTCTCAGAATCCGGTTCCATTCCGTCCGGAAGGAAAGTACGGCTCTTGTCAATATTAACCTTAGAAAACAGATTATCATTCATGAAATAATAATAACTTTGATCATTCTCACGAGTGATACCCTTGTACTCGTCCAGATTGACCGTAGTGATTGTACTGAAATCCAAGTCGCCGTTTTCATAGCGGCGTACTAATTCTGCATAGGTGCCTATCGGAGTCGATCCGGTAGCAAGACCAAGTACACAGTTAGGCTTAGAGATCATCTGGGCGCTGATAACATTGGCAGCCTTGCGGCTCATGTCATCATAGTCTTTTGCAATAATAATTCTTACCATTATAGAACCTCCAGTTCCTTTATTTATTTATAGCACGCAGGTGCGTAACTATCATGAAAGACCCTCCTTGAAGGATCTTGCCTCGGAAAGGAGCGTCACAGCGTTCTCCCTTCCTGCCTCGCTGACCTCGTCTGTCCCGAGCAGTCTGGCCATCTCAGCAATCCTGCCTTCCCCGTCGAGTTCACGGATGCCCGTAATTGCGACGCCGGTCTCGGCTGATTTACTGATGCAGAAATGTATGTCTGCCATGGACGCAATCTGCGGGAGATGCGTGATGGCAATTACCTGATGAAGTTTGGAAAGCTCTGCCATTCTTCTGGCGACCTTCCAGGCCGTCTTACCGGAAATACCGGTATCGATTTCGTCAAAAATCAAGGTGTCAATTTCGTCCTTTTCGGCCATAAGAGACTTAAAGGCCAGCATGATACGGCTCATCTCACCGCCGCTGGCAACCGATGCGAGAGGCTTTAATTCCTCCCCCGGATTTGTGGAAATCATGAAGCATATCTCTTCATTTCCGCAAGAAGTATATTCCTCTTTTTCAATAAACGCAACAGAAAATTCTGCCTTCAAAAAGTTCATATCAAGGAGCAGGGGTTCTATATTATGCTTAAGCTCCAAGGCGGCCTTCTGACGCATCTCGTGCAGCCTAAAGGCCGCTCCGGCAAGGCGTTCCTTCGTCTTTAAGAGGGCGTCATTCAGTGCCTGTTTCTCCTCCTCGAAGGACTTGAGATGCTCGATTTTCCGCTCGCACTCCTCGCCGTATGCAAGGACATCCTGAATAGTCCGCCCGAATTTATCCTCAAGGTGCCGGATAAGATCCAGTCGTTTTTGGCTGTTTGAATAAGTTTCCTCGTCAAACACGGCTGCATCGGCATATACACGCAAGTCATGCAAAAAATCATTCATAATATCGCCGGCCTGTGACAGCGTATCGGTCAGGCCTTCGATTTCGGGGTCCAGGTTGCTTACCGACAAAAGTGAACGAAGCGCACGCTGAATCTGTCCCTGCGCTCCATCCGGTGCATCATCGGAAAGTAGTGACTCCGCCTCGGAAATACGCTCGGAAATTTTGGCCAGATGGTCCATCTTCCGGCAGGTAAGCTCCAAATCTTCCTCTTCTCCCACGGAAAGTGCAGCTTCTTTGATTTCTTTATATTCGTATTCCGTAATCGCCAGTTCCTTTTGAACATTCACATCCGCGGCAAAATCCTCCGTAAGACGCTTCTGAATGCTTTTGTACTCGGCATAAATCTCTCGATAGGCATCAAGTTCAGCAGAAAATGCGGAACCCGCATAGGAATCCAGACATTCGAGCTGCTTACCGGTATACAAAAGCGACTGGTGCTCGTGCTGGCCGTGCATGTCAAGAAGCAGCGGCGACAGCTCCCGAAGCTGTCTTTGGGTAACGGCCTGTCCGTTTACCTTAAGGGTGCTCCGCTGCGGTTGCAGGATACGACGGATAATGACAAGGTCATCCCCCGCATCCACTTCGATATCCTCTTTTGCAAGGTGCGCCTTAACGCCTTCATCCACGCTAAAAACAAGCTCAATCAAGGCGGAATCCGCGCCGCGCCTGATGAGATCATTGTCTGCTTTGGCGCCCAGTGCCAGGTTGATGGAATCCATAAGAACCGACTTGCCGGCTCCGGTCTCTCCGGTCAGGATATTCAGTCCATCCTGAAAGGAAACCTCACATTCATCAATCAAGGCCAGATTTTTTACGTGTAAACTAACTAACATTCTTTCTCCTCCCTCTTCGGGCATATCGAAAAAGGAATATGGGTCATATCCAAACGTCATTTCCGTAGCTCCGCAACATCTCGCTGCGGTATCTGTCGTATCAGGCTTCGGTGCCACCCGTAAGGGACGCAATAACCGCTTCGGTATCGCAATCCTCGCTCAGGGCAATAAAGATGGTATCATCGCCCGCAATACAGCCCACCACGCCTTCGGGATGCATATGGTCGATGGCAGCGGCGACTGCCATAGCCATACCCGATACGGTCTTTACAACAACCAGTTTTTCTGCGCTTGCGGCTGAAATCAGACCTGTGGAAAGCACTCCGCCATAACGGTTGTGATGGGCATCATCAGCTACCAGCGCATATTTTGAACCACCCTTCTCACCGGGTACCTTGGTAAGCTTCAATTCTCTGAGATCACGGGAAACGGTGGCCTGCGTCACCTCAAAGCCGGCGGCATGAAGTCGCTCCACCAGTTCCTCCTGTGTTTCAATGTCATAGGTGGTAATTAATTCTTTAATTAAGTCCAGTCTCTTTTTCTTCATAATTTCATTCAGGCATTGTAAGTTTCTTCTGAAGGGTCGTCAGGAAACTCTCGCGACCCGTTTTTAACAAGGTGACACTGTGGCAGGAACGGGTAATTCTTACTACGTCCCCACTCTTAAGGGCAATGGACTGCTTGCCGTCAAATACTGCTTCCATTGCGGAATCGGCCTGTTCCCTGCCATGCTCTATCTTAATTTCAATCACATCCTCCGGCGACAAAACAATCGGTGCACACTTTAGGGAATGTGAACAGATTGGATTCAGTACCATCAGACTGGCCGAAGGTTCCACAATCGGGCCACCGGCGGACAGATTATAGGCAGTGGAGCCTGTCGGTGTTGCAACCAGGATTCCATCGGCCATAAACTTGGTTAAATAACGACCGTTTACGGACACTTCAAAGGCCATAACCTGCATACGCCCGTTTCTGGTAATCGTTACTTCATTCAGGGCATCGTAGCTGCTTCCATTGGCAGAACCGCAGATCATCATGCGTTCCTCTTTTATGAGACGGTCTGCAAGCAGATCCTCGATTGCGCTTCCGATCTCTCCTATTTCGATTTCGGAAAGGTATCCGACGTTCCCGAGATTCACACCGAGGATAGGCTTTTTTACGGCATTCAGGTCCATGGCAGCCCGCAGTATGGTTCCGTCACCGCCCAAAACAATGGTAGCCTCGGCCCACTCCATATTCTCTTTGGCAGGCGGAAGAAAATTCCCCTGCTCGTAGATATGAACCCGATACTGTGCGCCGGATGCCGCAAGGCATTCTTCTACTTTTTTGCAAAAAACAAGTTCCTTATCCTTTATGTGATTGGTAATAATCAGTACTCTATTCATTACTTTCCCTACTGCCCAGTTCCTCATGGGCCTTCTCCACGATTTGGTTCACAAACGCATTTGTTACGTCCATTCCGCCTTGATCGCTCTTTCTTAAGTACAAAAGATACTCTATATTGCCTTCCGGTCCCTTTATGGGAGAATAATCCAAATTCAGAATTCGGAAGCCGGTTTCAAGGGCTACGCCCGTTATCTTCTCAATGACTTCCGCGTGTACCTTCCGATCGCGTACTACGCCCTTCTTACCTACTTTATCGCGTCCGGCCTCAAACTGCGGTTTTATAAGACAGACCATCTCACCTTCGTCCCTAAGTAGCGCATAGGCGGGGCCGAGTATCTTGTCCAGTGAGATAAAGGATACATCGCAGCTCGCAAAATCAATGGTTTCACCGATATCCGCAGGCTGCATGTATCGGAAATTCGTTTTCTCCATACATACCACGCGCGCATCGTTGCGAAGAGACCAGGCCAGCTGTCCATGGCCCACATCGATACTGAAAACTTTACGCGCTCCATTCTGAAGCATGCAATCCGTAAAACCTCCGGTCGACGCTCCGATGTCGATACAAACAGCATCCTGAAGATCAATCGGAAATACCTTTAGGGCTTTTTCAAGCTTCAGGCCGCCGCGCGATACATATTTAATCGCCTTACCACGGACCTCAATGTGTACTTTATCCTCATCGAAGGTAGATCCGGCTTTGTCTTCCCGCTGCCCGTCGACAAAAACATCTCCGGCCATGATGACGGTCTTGGCCTGCTCCCGCGAGGGTGCCAAATTCAATTTTACAAGTAATACATCCAGACGTTCTTTCACGCTACTCTAATCTCTCTTAATATATTCCAAAATTCTACCTGCGATGTTGCCGGCATCCAGTCCAAGACTTGCCTTAAGTTCCTTGACACTGCCGTGCGTAACGTAAGTATCCGGTATGGCTATCGGCATAACATGGGCGTGCTTACCATCCATGGCTTCCACAAAGCTTAAGCAATGCTCACCAAAGCCTCCGGCCAGAACATTCTCTTCCATGGTAACAATTAATTCGTTCTGACGCGCTTCCTCAGCAAGCTGACACGGAATCGGTTTCACAAACCGGGCGTTATAAAGTGTCGCAATAACGCCCTGCTCCATCAGTTTCTCACGCACCGAAAGTGCGGTTTCCACCATGGTGCCTACGGCAAAAATGCAGACCCGGCTACCCGGATACAAAAGCTCCGCCTCACCAAGTGCAAGAGGGGCGCGATGCTCGGAAAGTCCGTCGTAAGCAGCACCACGCGGGTACCTTACGGCAATGGGGCCGTTGAAATTTACGGCGAACTTCATCATATCGGAAAGCTCCCATTTATTTTTAGGAGCCATAATCGTCATGTTCGGCATGCCGGAAAGATAGGACAAATCAAAAATGCCCTGGTGCGTTTCACCGTCACCTCCCGTAATACCGGCTCTGTCTATGGCAAATACCACCGGCAGGTTCTGTATGCAGACATCTATCATAATTTCGTCATATGCACGCTGCAAAAAAGAAGAATAAATACATACCACCGGTTTTAAACCGCCCAGTGCCAGACCCGCTGCAAAGGTAACTGCGTGCTCCTCCGCAATGCCTACATCTACAAACCGCTCGGGGTAGATATTTCGAAATCGCTTAAGCCCGGTTCCTTCGGCCATGGCCGCCGTTACAGCAACCACCTTATCATTACGCATTCCGAGTTTACACATAATCGTGGAAAAAACATCCGTATAGGAAGATTTCTCGCGAATGTGCTTGGGAAGCCCGGTTGCAATATCAAAAGGATCGGTTCCGTGAAACTTCGAAGGATGACGCACGGCAGGTTCGTAGCCATGACCCTTCTCAGTAATTACATGGACTAAAACCGCATTGGGAAGTCGCCGTGCTTCTTTGAACACCTGCAGCATGGACGCCACATCATGTCCGTCCACGGGTCCTAAGTAGGTAATGCCCATATCTTCAAAGTACATTCCGGGAATCACAAGCTGCTTAATGGAGGATTTGGTACGCTGAATCGTTGCTACCATCTGCTCTCCGACCTTGTTCTTCATCAGGCTGTCATAAATGCTCTTCTTAAGACTCTGATATCCGGTTGCAGTTCGGATATTGGAAAGATATTTCGAAACACCCCCGACATTCTCGGAAATGGACATGTTATTGTCATTCAAAACAATTATATAGTTACTATCAAGTTTGGACGCATTGTTGAGTGCTTCCCATGCAAGACCGCCCGTTAAAGAACCGTCTCCGATAACGGAAACAACCGTGTAGTCCTCATGCTTTATCTGTCTTGCCTTTACATATCCAAGACCTGCGGATATAGAAGTCGATGAATGCCCCGTATCAAAGGCATCGCAATCGCTTTCCTTACGTTTCGGGAAACCGCTCATTCCACCGAACTGCCGAAGCGTCTTAAACTGCTCCTTGCGACCGGTAAGCAGCTTGTGGGTATAGGACTGGTGTCCCACATCCCAAATCAGCTTGTCCTCCGGAAGGTTTAAGAACAGATGCAGTGCCATGGTAAGCTCCACTGTACCCAGATTCGACGCCAGATGCCCGCCGGTCTCCGATACCGTAGAAATCAGGAACTTACGGATTTCGGCTGCGAGTTCATTGTACTCCTTGGGGCTTATGCTCTTTATGTCATTTGTTTTGTTTATTCTGTCAAGTATCATTGCATTCCGGCTTTACTAATTTTTTCTGTGAATAAGGCTCAAAAGAAGTTCCTTTAAGAATGTGGAATCTCCGGGCAATTCCGAAAGCAGCTGTACCGCTTCCTCCGTAAGTGCATTAACCTGCGCCTTGGATTCCGAAAGGCCCTTTACTGTAACATAGGTTACTTTATGATTCTCGGCATCCGAGCCGATGGGCTTGCCAAAGGTCTCAAAATCACCTTCAACATCCAAAATATCATCCTGAATCTGAAATGCGATTCCGACATTATGCGCCACGCGCTCAACCTTGTTGATATCCTCCCGGGAGGCACCTGCCAGCATGGCACCGCAGCACATGGCAGCCTCCATCAGGGCTGCTGTTTTATTCTCATGAATATACAGAAGTGTCTCTAAATCAAGATTATCTGTTTCTTCCGACTCCACATCCACGGTCTGCCCGCCGATCATACCGTAAACGCCGGCCTTGCGTGCCAGGTAGAACAGGCTGCCTGCAATGTACGGATTCTCCGGGTCGGCCGCAAAAGCTGTAAGCGCCGTCTCAAAGGCATAATTAAGTAGCGCATCTCCCGCCAGAATACCGATAGCCTCGCCGTATACGGCATGTGTCGTCTTCCGGCCCCTGCGGTATTCATCGTTGTCCATGGCCGGTAAATCGTCATGGACCAGGGAATAATTATGAATCATTTCTATTGCTGCCGCAAAAGAGTAAATCGCGTTGCTGGTGCCACCAAACAGCTGAAAGGTTTCTAACATCAGCATGGGTCTTAAGCGCTTGCCGCCGGCGGTTACCGAGTAATTCATGGCGGAAAGTACGCTCTTTTGGTACCCTTCCTCAGCGGGAAGGAACTGCACAATCATGTCCTCAATTGCTTTTTTCTTTTGCGAAAAGACTTCCTCAAAGTTCATCAAAGCCACCCTCTTCCTTAAGAACCAGGACTTTCTTCTCTACGCGGTCGATGGTCTCACCGGCCATCTTTAAGAGCTCCAGCCCCTTTTTATACTCTTCGAAGGATTCCTCCAGAGAAAGAGACGGGTCGTCCATCTTCTTAAGTATTGCTTCCAATTCTTCAAACTGCTGCTCTATATTCATGTCACTCATCTGTTTCTCCAAAAGCCTGTTGCTTTATCGTATCGGCCGTAGCCAGTATTACACCGTCATGCATGGTCAGGGTTAATCGGTCGCCGGGATGCACGGAAGTGGCGTTTTGAATACCATGCCCGCCTGCATCCCCCACATGCGCAAACCCTTTCGAAAGCTTCAGAATCGGATTACGCCCCTTGAGTGCTTCATAGTACACTTCGTAGTTGTGTTTAAGCTTCACAAGGCGCTGCGTCATCCGCTGATTCAGTTTAAGAGCCGTTGTAGCGAGACGATTTCGATCCGCATGAAGCCTCTCCATCGGACTCAGTCGAAGGAGTGCCGCCTCGTACTCTGTACGTCTTGCTTTTGCGGACGCAAGCTTCTGTTCCATATGCCTCGTAAGAAGCTGTCTGTTCACGCGGATTCTTTCAAAAAGCTCCGTGATATCCGCTACCGCCAGCTCACTTGCGGCGCTGGGTGTCGGTGCCCTGAGATCCGACACATAATCAATAATGGTAAAGTCTGTCTCATGCCCGACTGCGGAAATAATGGGAATCGGGCACTGAAAAACGGCCTCAGCCAGCTGTTCATCATTAAATCCCCACAGATCCTCAATAGAACCGCCACCGCGACCGACAATCATTACATCCACGCCAAGCTTCTCCATTGCATGAATGCCCTTTATTACACTCTCCGGGCATTCGGCTCCCTGTACCACAGCGGGATACAGATAGAGCTGTACATATGGATTGCGTCGATGTGCAATATTTATTATATCCTGCACGGCTGCGCCGGTACGCGCTGTAACAATTCCGACACTTCTCACATACTTCGGTATCGGTTTCTTGTACATCGCGTCAAACATGCCCATTTCGGCAAGTCGTGCTTTCAGTTCTTCATACTGCTTCCTAAGGTCGCCTATTCCGGCTTCTTCAATACGATCCGCGTAAATCTGGTACTTACCGTCTCGTTCGTACACCCTCACGGAGCCCGTAACGATGACCTTCCGGCCATCGCATAAGCGAAAACGAAGGCCTGCTCTTTTGCCTGCGAACATTACTGCGCTGATGACACCGCCTTCATCCTTAAGCGAAAAATAAAGATGCCCGGTATCATGATACTTGCAATTACTGATTTCACCCTGAATGCTGACGTGACTCAGCATAAAGTCTTCCCGTATCAACCCGCTGATATAACTATTGACCTGTGATACGGAATAAACTCTCTCCATGTTCAGTAATCCTTAATCTGCAAATTTTTTAAGCACGCCGTTCACAAAGGAAGAGGATTCCTCACGTCCGAATTTTTTGGCAAGCTCCACTGCCTCATTAATGGCTACGGAAGTGGGAATATCCTCATCATAGCGAATTTCATAAATGGCAAGACGAAGAATTGTTAAATCAATCTTGCCGATTCTTTCAATCGCCCACCCCTCCGTCTTCTCGGAAATCGCTGCGTCAATCTCCGGGAGCACTGCAGCAATACGCTCATACTTACCGGAAATATACTCGCTGTCTGCGGGAGTTAAGCCTTCTTCTTCATTATTGAGGAACAGCTGCTCCTGCTCCGGCATGTCTTCCGGAGAGTTAAACTCTACACGAAAAAGCAATTTAAAAATATTCTCACGTAATAAACTTCTGGTCATTTTAAGCTTTCGTCTCCATGGAAATACCGGCAATACGTACATTTACATCCGTAACGTTTAAGCCGGTCATATTCATAATAGCATTCTTCACTCTAAGCTGTACTTTTTGGCACGTTGCGGGAAGATTGTAACCGTACTCTAAAATAACGGAAAGATCAACCTTAACTTTATGGCCGTAAACATCCACCTTGACGCCTCTTGTGAGCTTCTTCATGCCGACAGCTCCCATGAGGTCATTGGTAAGATTACCGGCCATCGCGGAAACACCTTCCACCTCAGTTGCAGCGATGCCTGCGATCATTGCAACCACATCATCCGCAATCTGAACGGTGCCGATATTGCCTGCTTCCTTACTTACCTGATTCTCCATTCTCACTAATCTCCATTCAGCAAAAATACTCAATAATTATAGCAAACCGATACAATTTTTACAACAAATCAATCTTTGTTGAATTCCAAAAGCTCCAGCCCCTTGTTTCGTTCCACCGTAATGCCGACGCTCCATGCATTGATGAATAAAAGCAGCGGATTACCCTTCATATCCTTAACCTTCTTCATATCGGAAGTACCGGTTAAGTGTACTAAATCGATGTCCTTATTCTTAATCCAGCGGATATGCTCGTAGGGCAGCTTCTCCATGATTATCTCAACGTTATATTCATTCTCAAGACGATATTTAAGGACTTCAAACTGCAGCACGCCGACAACACCAACGATGATTTCTTCCATACCGGTATTGAATTCCTGGAAAATCTGAATTGCGCCTTCCTGGGCAATCTGGGTGATACCCTTTATGAACTGCTTACGTTTCATGGTATCTACCTGGCGCACGCGGCAGAAATGCTCCGGAGCAAAGGTCGGAATTCCTTCGTAACAGAAGTCGTCCTTCGGCATGCAGAGCGTATCTCCGATTGAGAAGATACCGGGGTCGAATATACCGATAATATCACCTGCATAGGCCTCGGAAAGGATCTTACGCTCGTCCGCCATCAGCTGCTGCGGTTGGGAAAGACGCATCACCTTACCGCCCTGTACATGCTTTACCTCCTGCTCGGCGTCAAAGCGTCCGGAGCAGATTCGGATAAAAGCAATACGGTCGCGATGGGCTTTATTCATGTTGGCCTGAATCTTAAAGACAAAGGCGGAAAAATTATTTTTAACAGGGTCAACATACTCGCCTTTCGAAACACGGGAAAGCGGGGTCGTCGCCATCTTGAGGAAGTTCTGCAGGAAGATCTCCACACCGAAATTCTGAAGAGCGGAGCCAAAAAATACCGGAGTCAGCTTGCCGGCCCGAACTCTTTCAAGGTCAAACTCGTCACTTGCACCATCAAGAAGCTCGATTTCGCCCGTCAACTTGTCGTATGCATCCCGGCCGATTGCCTCGATTGCCTTCTCCGTATCCGAAAGACTCACTTCGGTCATGAGACCTTCTTTTGTGCCCTTCTGGGTATCGGAAAACATAACAATGCTGTCGGAATTTCGGTCATACACGCCCTTAAAATTCTTACCGCTTCCGATGGGCCAGTTCACAGGACAGGTCGTGATACCGAGTTCCTTCTCGATGTCATCCAATAGATCAAAAGTATCCAGCGCATCACGATCCAATTTGTTGATAAAGGTAAATACAGGGATTCCGCGCATACCGCAGACCTTGAAAAGCTTGCGGGTCTGGGCCTCAACGCCCTTGGAACCGTCGATTACCATGACCGCCGAATCCGCTGCCATCAGTGTACGATAGGTATCCTCCGAGAAATCCTGATGTCCCGGAGTATCCAATATATTGATGCAGTATCCGTCATAATTAAACTGCAGTACGGAGCTTGTTACGGAAATACCACGCTCCTTCTCAATCTCCATCCAATCCGACACGGCATGTCGTGCGGTCGCTTTTCCTTTTACGCTGCCCGCAAGGTTGATAGCTCCACCGTACAAAAGGAACTTCTCGGTCAAAGTCGTTTTACCTGCATCGGGGTGCGAAATAATCGCAAAGGTGCGTCGTTTTAATATTTCTGCTTCTATGTTACTCAAAACAAAATCCTCTTGTATGCTACAGCATACTCTTTCCATCAAATTCGGGTTTTATATGAAAATAGTCCAAAACCGTTGCGGCGATATCCGCAAATGTATCCCGTGTGCCAAGGTTTTGACATTTTACATTCTTACCATACATAAAGAACGGCGTGTATTCTCTGGTATGATCGGTGGTTTTAAGGAATGCGGGGTCGCATCCGTGGTCCGCCGTCAGCATGATAATGTCATCCTCCCGCATCTTTGAAACAAAGGACGGAAATGCTTCGTCAAAATACGTAAGGGCGCGGCCATAGCCTTCGATATCCCTGCGATGTCCGTAGAGCATATCATAATCCACCAGATTAATGAAACAAAGGCCGTCAAAATTCCGGTCCATCATGGCAAGGCTCTGTGAAATACCATCCTCGTTCCCGGTCGTATAGCTGTGCTCCGTAATGCCCTTGCCCACAAAAATATCCTGGATCTTACCGATTGCGATGACATCCTTACCGGCATCCTTAAGTTGATCCAGCATGGTCGTTTTCGGCGGCACGAGCGAAAAATCATGACGTCTCGGAGTACGCGTATAATGGCCGCTCTCGCCGATAAACGGACGGGCAATGACTCTTCCTACCCCAAGTTCGGGACCTTGCAAAAGCTCCCTTGCAATCCGGCAATACTCATATAGCTGCTCTACCGGGACTATATCCTCATGGGCGGCAATCTGGAATACGCTGTCCGCAGAAGTATAAACGATAAGAGCTCCGGTTCTTACATGCTCATCGCCGTAATCATTGATGACCTGCGTGCCGGAATATGGTTTGTTGCATAATACGCCACGACCAACTGCCTTTGAAAATTCCTGCAAAAAGCCATCCGGAAAACCGTCCGGGAAGGTAGGTAGCGGATTCGGTGTATTAATGCCCGCAATCTCCCAATGTCCGATGGTTGTATCCTTTCCTTTGGATACCTCCCGCATACGCGCAATGGTAGCCCGAAGGGGCACCTGCTCTTTTTCATACAGGGGAGCAGTCTTCATGCCATCCATCTGAAAGAATCCGAGATTCTTTAAATTCTCCATCTTAAAGGAAGAAGCCGTCGAAGCGGAGTACACGGTATTGGTACCCTCATCGCCGAATGCTGCGGCATCCGGAGCCTCTCCTATTCCAAAACTGTCCAAAACAAAAAGAAAAATTCGACTCATTGTAATCCCACCTTTCTTTCAAACAGCAATACAACACGATATTATATCATAGAAAAAACATAAAAAAAATCCCCTCTGCACGATTTGCAGAGGGGCGTAAGTCTATTACTTAAGCAAAAAACAATTTGGAAAGAGTCATGGGATCGATGTACTCGCCATCCTTGTAAACACGCATGTTACCGGAAGCGATTTCGTCAATCAGCATTACGGTGCCGTCCGGAGCATAACCAAACTCAAACTTGATGTCATAAAGATCAAGACCCTTGTCCTTTAAGTCATCAGCTACAATCTTGGTGATATCCTGGGTCATCTTCTTAATGGTATCGTACTGCTCTTCGGTCATAACGCCCAGGCAAACAAGTGCATCCTTGATTACAAGGGGATCGCCCTTAGCGTCGTTCTTGAAGGTCATCTCAACATATGCGGGAAGATCGGCGCCCTCTTCAATGTATTCACCGTAACGACGGAAGAAGCTGCCGACTGCTTTATAACGGCAGATTACTTCAAGACCCTTACCGAATACCTTTGCGGGAAGAACTTCCATGGTGGTATCGGAAAGATTAGCCTTAACAAAGTGAGTCTTAATGCCTGCAGCATTGATTTTTTCAAAGAAATACTCGGTCATACGAAGGTTTACATCGCCCACACCTTCGATGGTCAGTCCTACGGAGTTCTCGCCCGGATCGAACTTTCCGTCCTTGCCGGTGCAGTCATCCTTGAATTTCAACAGGTAGTTGCCATTCTCAAGTTCATAAACATCCTTTGTCTTTCCTTTGTAAACGAATTTCATCTCCATTGTTTTCTCCTATCGTTTATTTTGTTGTGAGCCTCGCGAAACAAAAAAAGCATACTCTAAAAACATTCAAAGCATGCCCAGACGGTCGACTCAATATGCTCCCCACTCCTCTGTGGTGCTCCACTTATCCGTCAGTAGCAGGAAGTCTTTTACATAAATATAATTAGCATAGCGTCATTATCATGTCAATCATTTTTTTCACGGCCGCACGAAATTTACTAATGGGGACGGGGGTTTCTGTCACATTAAAGCGTTAACGCGCCGGCCGTGCCCCGGTTCCCCGCTGCGCCGGCGGCCGGCGCTTTAGAAAACCTGTGCAC
>JAZLJD010000001.1:0-32919 GCA_045617725.1 Lachnospiraceae bacterium | reverse complement strand
AGTGAAACGGAATTTCGCTGTGCTCTCCAAAGCACTGCGAAATAGAAAGCGACATGTTTGAAGAGCTCGCATCGGCGAGCGATGAGTTCGCTTTCGTTCCGTGGAGCGTAAAGACAGAACCGTTAAATCTGCCTGCGGAGCGCTCATGAGCTGCAGTGAATGCTGTGACGTTTCCGCCGTCCCATATAGCAATCTATGTATTTCCTTACCTTCCGTGGAGCGCAAAGACAGAACCGTTAATCTGCCTGCGGAGCGCTCATGAGCTGCAGTGAATGCTATGTCGTTTCGCTATCGCACATTCCGAGCTCTGACTCACTTACCTTCCGTGGAGCGTAAAGGCAGAACCGTTAATCTGCCTGCGGAGCGCACATGAGCTGCAGTGAATGCTATGTCGCTTTCGCCGTCCTATATAGCGATTCTTCTTTCTCTCCCTAATATGGCTTAACCAAATTGTTCTTTACTGCAAAGATTGCCGCCTGCGTACGGTCATAGATCTCCAGTTTTGCGAATATATTGGAAATATGATTCTTTACGGTACGCTCGCTGATGTCCAGCTCCTCCGCTATCTCGCGATTAATCTTGCCTTGTGCAATCAGACATACAATCTGAAGTTCTCGTTTTGTCAGGGACTCAATCTTGTCTTTATCCGTGTTACGGCTAATAAGAGCAGAATTCAAGGTAGGAAGCAATTCGGGTTGGATATAAGTAACCCCATTCACCACGGACTCGATTGCTTCAATCAGTTCCCGGCTACCGGCATCCTTAAGAACATAGCCATCGGCGCCGGAATCAAGTGCTTCCAACAGATATTCTGATTCATTATGTACGGAAAGCATAAGAATTTTGGCATTTCCATCTTTTGCCTTGATTTCCTTTAATGTTTCCAAGCCATTCAAGACCGGCATATTAATATCCAGCAAAAGAATATCGGGCTTCGACTGAAGATACTTGCTTATACAGTCACGACCGTCTGCTGCTTGTTCAATTACCTGAATCAATCCATCCAGTTCCAATAACTGTCGAATTCCTTCACGAACCATCGTATGGTCATCTGCTATCATCAAACGAATCATATTTACCTCGCTTATATTACTTAGATTCTTCAACAGTAGCCCTTATACTATCAACCTATACTATTTGGGGAATGTCAGTTTCACTAACGTACCCACACCCGGAGTCTGCTCTATATCCAAGGTTCCATGGATCAGAGAAGTTCGCTCCTTCATTACCTGCAATCCGAAATTCTTCTTTTCCGGATTGGTCTGAATGATATCAAAGCTCTGGCCGTTATCGAACACCTTAATAATGTAGTCGTGTTCCGTCTCGGCTATACTGATTTCAATGCTGTTGCCGTTGGAATGCTTGATTGCATTGGTAACAGCCTCCTGAACAATACGATAACTGGTAATCTGTATCAGCTCTTCGGCCTTCACCTCAATGTCGCAATCCATAAATGAAATACGTTGCTGTGTTTGTTGCTGCATATCCTGCAACATTTTTCTGACTGCGGCATTCCATCCCAGGTCATCCAAAACGAGCGGTCGAAGATTATAGATGATTCGACGCGTTTCATTAATCAGATTTCTAAGCGATTTTGTTATTGTTGCAAGTTCCAATTGTGCTCTTGTGGGATCCTGCTGTATGAATCTACCGCACAATTCAGTTTTATGTATGATTGCCGTAAGCTGTTGAACCGGGTCATCGTGCAGTTCATTGGCAATTCGTGCTCTTTCATCTTCCAAAAGCGATAATAACAATGTTTCATGTGAAACATTTTCCGTGACCTGCTTCTTCAATGACTGACTATTCATCATGCTCTCATAGTCATGCAAAACTATATCAAGCTGATCTATTTTCTCATTAATCACATCTCTTCGATTTTGAGTAAGCCTTATCTGTTCCTCGAGATTTTCTTTTTCGATGCGCTTCTGCTCAAGATGCTCCTTGTGCCGGCTTTCCAAATTCCTCGGAGTAAATACCTTTACATCGATGTCCTCGTCTGCCAGGAGTGTCTGCACAAAAAGGTCTATCTCTTCGATATGTGCGGTCATTTCATTCAGTCGCGATGTCAGAGCAACCTGCTCATCAACCAGAGAATTTCTCATCTCGCTCAATATTTCATATCCCTTGTTCGCCATAGTTTGTACATCCTCCTTTCAGAAATTTAAAGCGGTTCCTTGGCCGGCAATCCTGCCTTTCTCGGATACTTGCCCGCGGTACTGCTTTCTTTCTTAATCACTACGAGTGTTCTCGTGTAATCCGTTCCGGGTAAAGTAAAACTGTCAATCGTTTCCAGCTTTCCGCCCAACATTTTAATTGCCCGTTCCGCCTGCTTAATCTCTTCCTCCGTCTTCTCGGACTTATAAGCTACGAAATATCCGTTCTTCTTCACAAACGGAAGACAATATTCCGAAAGAGTGGCCAGGTTGGAAACTGCTCTTGATACTACGAAATCGTATTTTTCTCTGTGTTCTGCATTGTGAGCGATGTCTTCAGCTCTTCCATGGATGCAACTGACATCCTCAAGTTCAAGCATAACAACCACTTCCTGCAAAAAACCAATTCTCTTGTTCAACGAATCCAGCAAGGTAAGTTTCATATTCGGATAAACAATCTTAAGCGGAATACCGGGAAAACCTGCTCCGGTTCCCACATCCAAAATTCTTGCGTCTCCGATGGGCTTACCCAAACGACACAACGAAAGACTGTCTGTAAAATGCTTCGTCACAACTTCTTCGAACTCTGTAATCGCCGTAAGATTCATGACTTTGTTTTTTTCGACAAGAGCTTCGTAGTATCGCATAAACTGACACGCGTGTCGTTTATTGATTTCCGGATTCATTTTTTGCAATTCAGTTAACAAAAATTCTTCTTCTGTCATAGTAATTTCCATTACAAAGTATTAGGGAACCGCCTTACTTCCAATTTCCTGCGCCGTATGAAGGAACCTTATTCATCTCGATGTAAAGATAAACAATCTGTACGATTGGAATAAATACTCCGATGATGCTGATTGCCAAATTGGTCGAATGATTTTCCGGATCGAAGCACTCAAACAGGTCATAGTACAGACGCCAGGACAAAAGTCTCAAAGCTACATTTATAACCAGAGTAATCAACATATAAACCGGAAACGTAAAAACACTGCTGATTCCAAACGACATAGTAGCCAAAACGGAATTGAATAAACTGATAATAGATAAAACAATTCCCGATCCAAGCTGAATTCCCAGAAGAATAAAGAACACATTGATTCTCTTCTTAACCCGGAAAAAGCCCTTGAACAGCATAAACTCTCCTTCCGGAAGCACCGCCAAAACATACTCTGCACAATACGGAATCCAAATCAGTCCGGCATTGGGCATACCTGCGGTTTTGGCCATCTTGTAAAGAGGAATTCTGTACAGCAGGTAATTAATCGCTATACAAACAAACACTGTGCAAAAAACAATTCCAACCACGGCAGCTATCGATAACCCTGTTATTCCAAGGATACCAAGTACTTCATCCAAATCATCACTGTAATAATCCACATTAGACATGCTATTGTTCCTCCTCTGTATGTTTTTTGTTTTGATTTATTTGTTCCAGATAAATCAGTAATACCGAAATATCGGAAGGTGAAACACCACTGATACGGGAAGCCTGTCCGATGGAAATAGGGCGCAGCTTCTTGAGTTTCTGTCTTGCTTCAATACGCAGGCTCTTAACATCATCATAATCAATATCTTCCGGTATCGACTTGTTCTCCATAATTCGGAACTGCTTAATCTGACGCTGTTGCCTCTTGATATATCCGTCATACTTGATATTGATTTCTACCTGACGAATTATATCTTTAGACAGAGGGATTCGCTCCGTGTCAATTGGTGCGATGCTTTCATAATCCAGCTCCGGACGGCATATCAGTTCCGCCAGCGAAGTAGCAGTCTTGATTGTATTGCTACCCAGTGATGTTAAAAACTCCTGAACTTTTTTATTGGCTCCGACCGTAGTTTCGGTAAGACGCTTTACTTCCTTCTCGATCTGCTCTTCCTTATAGGTTACGTAGTCGTCTTCTTCCTTTGATACGAGACCGACTTCATATCCCTTATGGCGCAGTCTTAAATCCGCATTGTCCTGACGAAGATACAAACGATATTCAGCTCGGGAAGTCATCATTCTGTAGGGCTCACGATTCTCCTTGGTAACAAGGTCATCAATCAAAACTCCGATATAAGCCTCCGAACGGTCCAGGATAAGCGGTTCCTTGCCCTGCATAAATCTGGCAGCATTGATACCGGCCATCAATCCCTGTGCAGCCGCCTCTTCATAACCGCTGCTTCCGTTAAACTGACCTGCACTGAACAAACCGCTGACCTTCTTAATCTCGAGGGAAGGAGTAAGCTGTCCGGGACTTAAGCAATCATACTCAATCGCATAAGCTGTACGTACAATCCGGCAGTGTTCCAGTCCCTTGACGGTTCGGTACATCGCATTCTGCACATCCTCGGGAAGCGAAGAAGACATACCGCCGATATACATTTCATCGGTATACAGACCTTCCGGCTCAATGAATACCTGATGGCGTTCCTTATCGGCAAATTTCACGACTTTATCTTCAATGGACGGGCAGTATCTGGGACCGGTTCCCTCGATAATACCTGCATAAATAGGAGAGCGGTCAAGATTATTTCTTATAATTTCATGCGTCTGTTCATTCGTATATGTCAGATAGCAGGAAACCTGATCAATCTGTACATCATCCGGATTCGTTGAAAAAGAGAACGGCTCAACATACGAATCGCCCTTTTGCTCTTCCATAACAGAAAAATCTATGCTGTCCTTGGCCATACGTGCGGGAGTTCCCGTCTTAAACCGCTGCAGTTCGATGCCGATTTCTCTGAGTGAATCGGAGAGATGCGTAGCCGGCTGCAACCCGTTCGGACCCGTATAAGTAATCGTTTCACCGCACAGGCACCGTGCCTTCAGATAGGTTCCCGTACACAGTACCACAACCTTTGCACGATAAATGGTACCCGTGTAAATTTTCACTCCGGCAATTTTCTTACTTCCGTCCGGAAGGTCTTCCGTCAGAAGCTCACATACTTCACCCTGACGAATCTGCAAATGCTCCGTATGTTCCATCGTCTTACGCATTCTTCTGGAATATTCCGATTTGTCAGCCTGTGCACGTAAGGAATGAACAGCAGGTCCCTTGGAAACATTCAGCATTTTGGACTGAATAAAGGTATGGTCGATGTTCTTTCCCATCTCGCCGCCCAAAGCATCCAGCTCGCGTACCAAATGTCCTTTTGAAGTTCCTCCGATATTCGGATTACAAGGCATGAGTGCGATACTGTCTACACTTACGGTAAAAATAACCGTCTCAAAACCCAGTCTTGCCAGCGCCAGTGCAGCTTCGCATCCTGCATGACCGGCGCCGACGACACACGCATCAACCTCTTCAATTCTACATTTCATCATAATTGTCCTTCATTACTTACCCATACAGAACTTGGAGAAAATCTCATCTGCCAGGTCATCCTTGATTTCCTCGCCGATTACCTCTCCAAGATATGCATAAGCATCCATCATATCAATAGAATAAAAATCTTCCGGCATCTCATCCTCAATGCTCTGCTTTACTTTCATCAGTGCTTCATGAGCAAGAACAATGCAATTCTTCTGTCGTAAAGATGTAATAACAATTTCTTCGCCGATAAAATTATTTTTGGCAAAAAACAATTTCTCAATCACTTCACCGAGCTTTTCAAAACCATCACCGGTCAGTGCACTGACGGAAACCATGTGAAGATTCTTAATCCGCTCCTTATAAGCATCCGTATTCGGCTCTGTGTGCAAATCGTTTTTATTGATTATGAGAACACAGGTCTTGTCCCTGACGGCTTCGATGATTTCTTCATCCTCCTCGCCAAACGAATCGGAAGAATCCACCACATACAGAATCAGTTCTGCCCGGTCGATTTCCTCGAGTGACTTGCGTACTCCGATCTGTTCAATCTTGTCTTCTGTTTTATGAATGCCGGCCGTATCGCAGATGTTTAGTGCCACACTTCCGAGCTTCATCGATTCCTCGATTACATCACGCGTGGTTCCTGCAATTTCCGTAACAATGGCTCTTTCCTGACCTAAAAGTCTGTTTAGTACGGAAGACTTGCCGGCGTTCGGCTTCCCCACAATAACGGTATGAATTCCTTCTGACAGCCTGCGACCGTCTTCAAAGGAATCAATCAGCCGATCCGTCTCCGAAAGCAAAAAATCAACATTCTCAACCAGAAGTTCCATTCCGCCTTCCAGACTCATATGCTCCGGATCATCAAGCGCTGCTTCAATCGCAGCAATCTGATGCAAAAGAATCGCCCGAAGAGACCTGATTTTATTCTTTATATTGCCATTCAAATGATTTACTGCATTTTTACGTGACAGTTCGGATTTCGTCTCAATCAATTCCATTACCGCTTCGGCCTGAGAAAGATCGATTCGGCCGTTCATAAATGCTCTTTTTGTAAACTCACCCGGCTCTGCGGCACGAATACCATTTTGCAAAAGAAGATCCAGAACCCTGTAAACAACGACCTGTCCGCCATGACAATTGATTTCGACAACATCCTCGGTAGTATAGCTTCTGGGGGCTTTAAACACAGAAACCATAACCTCATCCAAAACTTCATCTCCATCCATTACATGTCCGTAATGTATGGTATGACTTTGTGCTTCGGACAAGGTACCTTTTGCAAGTCGAATATGCTTTTTGGTAAGCTCAATTGCATCGGGCCCGCTCACACGGATAATTGCGATGGAACCACCGCTTGAAGCCGTTGCAATTGCAGCAATCGTATCATTCTTAAACATAAAATGGCGACACTCTATTCATTGTACATAATAATTCATAATGATTTTAGCATAAAGTTTCAATTTTACAATATAAAACCGGCAGGCTCCCCATTACGGAAAGTCTGCCGGTTCATTTTCTAATAGAATTATTTAATCAGGGTTACTACTACATGTCTGAAGGGTTCTTCTCCCTCGGAATGCGTGGTTACGTACTTATCATTCTGAAGTGCGGAATGGATAATTCTGCGCTCGTACGGATTCATGGGCTCCAAAGAAACAGCTCTTCTTGTTTTCTTAACCTTGATTGCAATATTTCTTGCAAGATTCTCAAGGGTTTCTTTACGACGCTCACGATAATTCTCGGTATCAACCTTAACGCGGATATACTCAGAAGTACTCTTGTTTACTACAAGGCTGATCAAATACTGAAGAGAATCAAGAGTCTGTCCTCTCTTACCGATTAACATACCCATCTCAGCACCGGAAAAATCAACGTTGAGTTCTCTGTTGCTTTCGTTGTAATCTGCGTTTACGGTAACTTCCATTCCCATGGCACCGAAAACATCCTTGCAGAATACCTTTGCAGCTTCTTCAACTGCTTTTGCATCTACATTGGCTGCCTTCTTAGTAACCTTAGTTTCGGATACAGGTGCTGCCTTTTCAACTTTTTCAGCAACAGGAGCTGCTGCTTTCTCTGTTTTCTCTTCTTTTACTTCTTCTTTAACTCTTGCATTGATTACGGCGGGTTTCGCATTGATTCCCAAAAATCCGGAAGAACCTTCATTTACTACTTCGTAATCAAGATGATCACTTGTTACAAGAAAAAACTCACATGCTGCGGTAATTGCATCATCAACCGTCTTGGCGGTAAAAGACTTATATTCTTCCATAATTACCTCCTACTTATTGTTCTTTTCATTAAAGTCACGAACTAAATTAGCTCTTGCAGAAAGACTTCCGGGTTTGGAAGAGGAACTGGTCGGAGTATTTGTTGTTTCTGTTTTTGTTGCAGGCCTGGTTGATACAGGCTGAGAAGCACGGGATTGAATGGATTTGGTACTTCTCTGTGCATTGGCATTGATTCCTTCCATGTACTTGCCACGTCGTTTTTGCTTTTCGGCGTACTTTTCCATGTTCTTTTCCATTTCAGCTTCAATATCGATCTTATCAAGATTCTTATTGATGACTACCTGCTGAACGCTACGGAAGATTGCACCTACAATCCAGTAGAAACTCATTGCTGCAGGAAGGATGAAGGAAAAATAAGCACTCATCAGAGGCATGAAGTAATTCATTCCCTTCATGTAAGACTGCATCATGGCTCCCTGGTCGTTGGGGTCCTTTTTGTCATTCTTAGGCTGCTGAGGCTGAAGTAAAGTGTTGATCCACTGGGTTACTGCAGAAAGAATGGGGAACATAATTGCTCCGATGATAATCCACCAGTTTCTGTCGTCTGCAGCCCACTGTGTTGAAATCATAATTTTGGGACTATTGGCAATGTTCAGTCCGAACAGATTGTTGTACTTATCAATAAGGCCTAAGGTGTCACCCTGCGTAAGTACATTCATTCCGTCATACTGAATGCCAAAAAGGTTGTAGTGATTTGCTACTTCCGTGAGGTCAAAAGAAGAAAGTTTGTTAAGTACGTCAACAATACCGTTGATGATGGTACTCTCTTCCGTTCCGGTTTTGATGGGACCTCCATACTGATTTACTACCTGCTGAACGGTAGTTACTGCAGAAGAAGTAATAAATTCTGCTTTATCAGTATTAAAAATTACATGTGCAAGCTCTCTGAATGCATTACCCATCTTGTCGATGTAAGCAGGCATTGAATAGATAACACGATAAAGAGCAAAGAGAATCGGCATCTGAATTAACAGCTGTAAACATCCGCCGCTTGGAGATACACCGTATTTTGCATAAACTGCATTGGTCTCCTCGTTCATAGCCATCATGGATTCCTGATCCTTACGGCCGTTGTATTTGTTACGAATTGCCTGAATTTCAGGATTCATCTTCTGACTTAACTTAGAAAACTTCTGACTCTTAACAGTCATGGGCATCATAAGCAAATAACAAACAACGGTAAATAAACTGATAGCTAAAGCCGTATTGGGAATACCTATCAAATCAAGAAACTCGAAAATGTAGTTCATGATTTTTCCCAAAAGCCATACAATCCATTTAAAAATAGGTGTTGAATTCTGAGTTAATAAAGATCCTAACAAAATAATACCATGCCTTTCACTTAAATATGTTCCGACTACTACGGAACCGGGTCATAGCCCCCTTTTGAAAAGGGATTACATCTTAAAATTCTCCATGCCGTAAGGCACACACCTTTAAAAGCTCCGTACTTCTCTATTGCTTCAATGGCATACGTAGAACAGGTAGGAGTATAGATACAATGCTTGCCCAACAAAGGTGATATGAATTTCTTATAAAACCGAATCATTCCTATCAGTATTTTTTTCATGTCGAATTTTATGGTCAGACTTCCTTCAAAATATGATGAAGCTTACCTAAATGTAAAATTGCTTTCTCTGTTTCAAAATATGAAACTGTAGCTGCTGAGCCTCTTGCCACGATTACGATATCCAAACCACTATTGAATAAAGGCTCATGTAATCTGTAGCTCTCACGTACCAGTCTGGCAATGTGATGCCTGACGATACTATTTCCTACTTTCTTACTTGCTGAAATTCCAAGGCGGTTAATACCCAGATTGTTTTCAAGCACATACATTACATAGTATCTGTTAGAAAATGATTTACCATTTTCATAAACCTTTTGAAAATCATGATTCTTTTTTAATGATTCCGAAAATTTCATTGCATTCCCCGAAAGTGAAAAAAAGGCCACATTTGAAATGCGGCCTTGAGATTAAGCGGATAAAACTTTTCTTCCTTTAGCACGTCTTGATGCTAAAACTTTTCTTCCACCGGCAGTACTCATTCTGGAACGAAATCCATGTACCTTGCTTCTCTGTCTCTTCTTAGGCTGAAACGTCATCTTCATATCAATAGCACCTCCAATCTTCTTTGTGCCGAAAACTTTTACAATTATAATAGAATTATGAAAATTATGTCAAGGAATTTCGCAAACTTTAATAAATATAAAAAGTGAAAAAAAACAAGAAAATACATATAGTATTCTGTGTATAATTTTTAACTAAATGTTGATAATCCACTCACTTATTCGCTTTACATAATTTTTCCACATAATGTGCATAAGTGGTGGATAATTCAGTTTTTTTATGTAGATAACTAAATAAACACTGTAAAAAGGCTTTATTTAATGGCATTCCAAATTATCCACTTTATCCACATTTCCAGATTTATAAATGTACATAACTTTCCCTGCTAAAAACAGCTTAAATTATCGATTGTGGATAACTTTTTTGTTTGTATTTTAGTTATTTTTAAGGTAAGATAGATGTGTATGTTTATGTATATATAAATAGGTAAGGAGTGCTCTGATGACTGCTATTAAAGATCGATGGGAAGACATCAAATTTCAGGTTCGTAAAGAATATGAATTAACCGATGTTTCTTATACTACCTGGATTGAGCCTTTGAAATTTCATAAAGTAGAAGGTGATCTTGTATATATTCTTATTCCCATGGATCAGGCTCATGCACTTACTTACATCACAAATAAATACAAGGATTTCTTTAAAGTACAGATTTCTGAAATAATGGATCATTCCTATGATGTTTGTTTCATTCTAGAGAAGGATGCCGATTCTGACAGTTCCGATCTGTCTTCTCCCGTTTCGAAACGTACTACCTACAATATCAATTCCGAAAGTGCTCATCTAAATCCGAGATATACTTTCGATTCTTTCGTTGTCGGAAGCAACAATAAATTTGCTCATTCTGCTTCCCTGGCGGTTGCGGAATCACCGGGTGAAGCTTATAACCCGCTTTATATTTACGGAAATGCAGGATTAGGTAAAACTCATCTTATGCATTCCATCGGACATTATATTCTGAATGAGAATCCAAATACGAAAGTATTGTATGTCACCAGTGAAACCTTTATGAACGAAATCATTGATTCGATTCGTGGAGGTAGTCAGGTAACAATGACTAAATTAAGAGAGAAATACAGAAATGTTGATGTTCTCTTGATTGACGATATTCAATTCATTATCGGTAAGGAATCCACACAGGAAGAATTCTTCCACACCTTCAATGTTCTTCAGGCAGCCGGAAAACAGATTGTTATATCTTCCGACAAGCCTCCCAAGGAACTTAAAAATCTGGAAGATCGTTATCGTACCAGATTTGAATGGGGTCTGATTGCAGATATTCAGCCACCCGATTATGAAACAAGAATGGCTATTCTTAAAAAGAAAGCCGAAAACTACGACAATCACATTGATGATGAAATTCTTCAGTATATTGCCAATAACATCGTTTCAAACATTCGTGAACTTGAAGGAGCTTTCAACAAAGTAATAGCAATGGCCAAGCTCATGAATTCAACACATGATATTACTTTGGAACTTGCTGAGAATGCATTAAGAGATGTTATTAATCCGAAACATGGTCGTGAAATTACTCCTTCCATGATTGTAGAAGTTGTTTCCGAACACTTTAGTATTTCCACAACGGATATAGTTTCCAAAAAGAGAAATAAAGAATATGTGATTCCGCGACACATCATCATGTATCTTTGCCAGGAACTCACGGATATTTCATTGGAAGCCATTGCCAATACCGTTGGTAAAAAGGACCACACTACCGCAATGAACGGAATTGACAATATCAAAGAGAAATATAACAACGATCCTGAAATAAGAAATACTGTGGATATCATACGTAAGAAGTTAACCTCTTACTAATATATATAGAAGAAACTCATCCACAAAGGTTTGTTTTTTTCCACATGGTAAAGGCACACTTATCCATATACTTATACCTTTGATTTTTGCCTTAAAATAAGGACGGAAAGTACTTATCCACATATTCGCAGCCCTTATTATTAATATTACTGAATAAATTATATATATTTATTTAAGCGCAGCTCATCCTGCAGGGAGGAATTAAAATGAAGATTCAGTTATCAAAAGCAAGTTTATTAAACGGAGTAAATATTGTTTCAAAAGCAGTTCCCACAAAAACTACTATGTCGATTTTGGAATGTATTTTGATTGATACATCTGCCGGTGATATTAAGCTTACTGCCAATGATATGGAGCTTGGTATTGAAACAATCGTAGAAGGTGAAATCTTTGAAAAAGGTTCCGTTGCCTTAAATGCCAAGATTTTTTCAGATATTGTTCGTAAACTTCCCGAAAGCAATGTAATGATTGAAACAAACGGTGAATATGTTACTTCCATTACCTGTGAGAATGCTTCCTTCAAGATTGCAGGTCATCCCGGAGATGATTTTACTTTGATTCCGGTTATCGACAGAAACGACAGTATTATTCTTTCACAGTTCACATTGAAGGAAATGATCAGACAGACCATTTTCTCTATTGCCGATAACGACAATAATAAAATGATGAACGGTGAGATGATTGAAATTAAGAACAATACACTTCGTATCGTTGCTCTTGACGGACATCGTGTTGCATTAAGAAAGATTGAACTTAAGAATGATTACGAATATAAGAAAGTAATTGTTCCCGGTAAGACATTAAATGAAATCAGCAAGATTCTTTCCGGTGAAACAGACAAGGATGTAAGCATCTTCTTTACCTCCAAACATATTATGTTTGAGTTCGATGAAACGGTTGTTGTATCGAGACTGATAGAGGGAGATTATTTCAGAATTGATCAGATGATTTCAAACGATCATGAAATCTGCTTCTCCGTCAATAAGAAGGATTTATTAAGCTGTATCGACAGAGCTACTCTTCTCGTTAAAGAAGGAGATAAAAAACCGATTATCATTGACGTTAATGATCAGTCCTTGAATATTCAGATGAAATCTTCTCTCGGAAGCATGAATGAAAGTATTTCCATCAACAAAACAATCGGTAATACCCTGAAGATTGGATTTAATCCGAAGTTTTTGATTGATGTATTGAAAGTAATCGATGAAGAAGAAATTGATATTTACATGATCAGTTCCAAAGCACCCTGCTTTATTAAAGACAAAGAAGGAAGCTACTTCTATCTTATACTTCCTGTTAACTTTATTTCCGCAGAATAATTATTGTAAGGTATCGTGATGGAAGAATTAGTCTTAAGAGAAGAATTTATTAAGCTTGGTCAGGCAATCAAAGCAGTCGGTTTTGTAGAAAGCGGCGTGGAAGCCAAAGAGGTAATTCAGGAAGGTCTTGTTTCTGTAAACGGAGAACCTGATTTAAGACGCGGAAGAAAATTATACGCCGGCGACGAAGTTGAATTTGAAGGTAAAAAGCTGAAAATTACTAAATAATTTTTACGGGTGAATTTATGATAATTCAATCTCTGGAATTAACGGATTTCAGAAATTATCAAAATGTACAGGTTTCTTTTGACTCCGGAACGAACGTCCTTTTTGGCGACAATGCTCAGGGAAAGACGAATATTCTGGAAGCTATATATCTTTGTGCGACGACCAAATCACACAAAGGAAGTAAAGACAAAGAAATAGTCAATTTTGATTCGGAAGAAGGTCATATCAGAGCTGAAGTTTATAAAAAAGAGCTTGTTGAACAGATTGATATGCATCTTCGTAAAAATAAAACAAAGATCATTGCAATTAACGGCCGTAAGATATCAAAGGCAGCAGAGCTTCTCGGATTGATTAACGTAGTTTTTTTCTCTCCGGAAGATTTGTGTATTGTAAAAAACGGACCGAGTGAACGCAGACGATTTGTTGATATGGAATTGTGTCAGCTCGACAGTTTTTATCTGTATAATCTGTCCAGCTATAACAAGATAATAAATCAGAGAAATATACTGCTCAAAGATTTATACAGTCATTCCGAATTAAGGGATACATTGCATATTTGGGACTCCCAGCTGCTCAATTACGGAAGCAAGGTTATGGAAAGAAGGCGTCTTTTCACCGAGCAGATGAATGAAATACTGGAAGAGATTCATTACAAGCTTTCCGGATCGAAAGAAAAGCTGGTTATGGAATATTTGCCGCAGGTTTCGGAAGAGAATTTTGAAGAAGAATTAAGAAACAGCCAGGAACGCGACATTAGAATGAAACAGTCTTCGGTCGGACCGCACCGGGATGATTTTATTTTTTGCATCAATGGTATTGATGTAAGAAGGTTCGGTTCTCAGGGACAGCAGCGTACGGTTGCTCTTTCGTTAAAACTGGCTGAAATAGAATTGGTTAAAAGAGTTACAAAAGAGAATCCTGTTCTTTTACTTGATGACGTTTTGTCTGAGCTTGACAGTAACAGACAGAAATATCTGCTCGAAAGTATAGGTAGTATTCAGACTATCATTACCTGTACGGGATTGGACGAATTCGTTCAGAATAATTTTCAGATAAATAAATTACTGAAAGTGGTAAACGGAACAATTATTGATGATAATTAATTCTCTGACAGATGGAGGACAAAATGGAAAATAAAAACAATAACTATGGTGGAGACGAGATACAGATACTGGAAGGTCTTGAAGCTGTTCGTAAAAGACCCGGTATGTACATCGGTACTACTGCTTCCAGAGGACTGCATCATTTGGTTTATGAAATAGTTGATAATTCTGTAGATGAAGCATTGGCAGGTTTTTGTGATCATATTGAGGTTATTATCAATAAAGACGGAACCGTTACGGTTATTGATAACGGTCGAGGAATTCCGGTCGGATTAAATCACAAAGCAGGTAAGCCGGCAGTTGAAGTTGTATTTACGGTACTTCATGCAGGCGGTAAGTTTGGTGGTGGAGGTTACAAGATTTCCGGTGGTCTTCACGGTGTTGGTGCTTCCGTTGTTAATGCTCTTTCTAACTGGCTGGAAGTAGAAATCTACCATGAAGGCAAGATTTATAAGCAACGCTATGAGAAAGGAAAAGTAATGTATCCTCTTGAGGTCATCGGCGATTGCGAAATGACCAAAACCGGAACGAAGGTTACTTTTGAGCCGGATGAGACGATTTTTGAGACTACCGTCTTTGAATATGAAATCATCCAGCGTCGTATGCGTGAGATGGCTTTCCTTACAAAAGGCCTCAGAATTACTTTAACGGATGAGCGTCCCGAAGAGCCGATTTCCGATGAATTTTATTATGAAGGCGGTATCAAGGAATTCGTTACATACATCAATAGTGTGGAACAGGGCGTTCTTTACGATGATGTTCTCTACTTTGAAGGAAATGAGAATGATGTAATCGTTGAAGTTGCTTTTCAACATAACATTGCTTATGCAGAGCAATGCTATGGTTTCGTTAATAACATTAATACACCGGATGGCGGTACTCACATTGAAGGCTTTAAGACAGCTATTACCAGAACCTTTAATGCATATGCAAGATCCAATAAGCTTTTAAAGGACAACGACCCGAATCTTTCCGGCGAGGATATCCGAGAGGGTATGACTGCTATTATTTCCGTCAAAATCGGAGAACCGCAGTTTGAAGGACAGACCAAACAGAAGCTTGGTAACTCGGAAGCCAAAAAGGCTGTGGATGCGGTAGTTTCCAAACAGCTTATGTACTATCTGGAGCAGAATCCTTCCATTGCCAAGACTATATGTGAAAAATCCATTATTTCGCAAAGAGCAAGGGAAGCAGCCCGTAAGGCTCGTGAAACTGCCCGTAAGTCCGCACTTGACGGTGGAAAGTTACCCGGAAAGCTTGCTGATTGTTCAGACAAGAATCCTGAGAATTGCGAAATCTATATCGTAGAGGGAGATTCCGCAGGTGGTAGTGCCAAAAAGGCCCGTAACAACCAGACTCAGGCCATTCTTCCTTTGAGAGGTAAGATACTGAACGTCGAGAAGGCCCGTATGGATCGAATCTATGGAAACGAGGAAATCAAATCCATGATTACCGTTTTCGGTACGGGTATTCATGAAGACTTCGATATATCAAAACTTCGCTATCACAAGATTATTATCATGACCGATGCCGATGTTGATGGTGCTCATATTGCTACTCTTTTGCTCACCTTCATATATCGATTTATGCCGGAACTTATCAAGCAGGGTTATGTATATCTGGCACAGCCGCCTTTATACAAACTTGAGAAAAACAAAAAAGTCTGGTATGCATACAGCGATGAGGAGCTTGACAAGATTCTTCAGGAAGTCGGACGTGATCAGAATAACAAGATTCAGCGTTACAAAGGTCTGGGCGAGATGGATGCCGAGCAGCTTTGGGAAACTACCATGGATCCCGCAAGAAGAATTCTTTTAAGGGTAAATATGGACGAAGATAACGAAACTGAACTGAATCTTACATTTACTACTTTAATGGGTGACAATGTTGAACCCAGAAGAGCATTTATAGAAGCTAATGCAAGATTTGTACAGAATCTTGACATATAGAGGATTAGTGTGATGGAAGAAACAATTTTTGATAAAGTACAGGAAGTCGATCTAAAGAAAACGATGGAGAAAAACTACATCGATTATGCTATGAGTGTTATCGCTTCCAGAGCATTACCGGATGTCAGAGACGGTTTGAAGCCGGTACAGCGTAGAGTTCTCTTCTCTATGATTGAATTGAATAACGGTCCCGACAAGCCGCATCGTAAGAGTGCACGTATCGTCGGTGATACCATGGGTAAGTACCATCCTCACGGTGACAGTTCCATTTATGGTGCATTGGTAAACATGGCTCAGGAATGGTCCACACGTTATCCGCTTGTTGACGGTCACGGAAACTTTGGTTCCGAAGATGGTGACGGAGCCGCAGCAATGCGATACACGGAAGCCAGACTTTCCAAAATTTCCATGGAACTTTTGGCTGATATCAACAAGGATACCGTAGACTTTATTCCGAACTTTGATGATACCGAGAAGGAACCCGTAGTACTTCCCAGCCGTTATCCCAATCTCCTGGTAAACGGTACTACCGGTATTGCCGTTGGTATGGCTACCAATATTCCGCCCCACAACCTTCGCGAAACGGTGGAAGCTGTAAAGCTCATGATAAAGAACCGTATCGAAGAGGACCGTGAGACAGATATCGATGAACTGCTCACCGTAGTCAAAGGTCCGGACTTCCCGACCGGCGCCGTTATTTTAGGCACCAGAGGTATTGAGGAAGCATATCGAACCGGACGCGGCAAGATTTACGTTAGAGCCGTATGCAATATCGAAACTATGGAGAATGGCAAGACCCGTATCATTGTTACGGAACTTCCTTACATGGTAAATAAGGCTATGCTGGTTAAAAAGATAGCAGAGCTTTCCCATGACAAGAAAGTTGACGGTATTACGGACCTTCGTGATGAATCCAACATGCAGGGTACCCGAGTAGTCATCGAACTTCGTAAGGATGTCAATGCCAATGTCGTATTGAATAAGTTATATAAGCATACACAGCTTCAGGACACCTTCGGCGTGAACATGCTGGCTCTTGTCAATAACGAGCCCAAGGTACTGAATCTTAAGGATATGCTCACTTACTACATTCGCCATCAGGAGGAAGTAGTAACCAGACGTACAAAGTACGATCTCAATAAGGCTGAGGAAAGAGACCACATCTTACAGGGTTATCTTTTGGCACTGGATTACATTGATGAAGTAATCAGCATTATTCGCAGCAGCCATACGACCCAGGAGGCCAAAGAAAATCTTATCAATCGTTTTGCTTTGAGTGAAGTTCAGGCTAATGCCATCGTCGAGATGCGTCTGCGTGCACTTACCGGTCTGGAAAGAGAAAAAATCGAAGCGGAGCATGCGGAATTATTGCAGAAGATTGAGGAATATAAAGCCATTCTTGCGGATGAGAAGAAGCTTCTTGAGGTAATCAGTGTTGAAATCGGCGAGATTGCCGCCAAATACGGAGACGATCGTCGTACCAAGATTGGTTTTGACGAATATGATATCAGTATTGAGGACATGATTCCCGATGAGAATACGGTTATTGCCATGACCAGTCTGGGTTACATTAAGCGTATGACGGTAGATAATTTCAAGGCTCAGAACCGTGGCGGACGTGGCATTAAGGGAATGAAGACGATTGAGGATGACTATATCGAAGATCTTCTTATGACGTCTACGAAGCATTACATCATGTTCCTTACGAACCTTGGACGTGTATATCGCTTGAAGGCTTACGAGATTCCGGAAGCCGGACGTACGGCAAGAGGTGTTGCTATTGTAAATCTCCTTCAGCTCGTTCCGGGTGAGAAGATCAGTGCCATCATTCCGATTAAGGAATACGATGAGAATAAAAACCTCTTTATGATTACGAAGAAGGGTATTGCCAAGAAAACCAAGATTACGGAATATGCCAATATCCGTAAGAACGGCCTGATTGCAATCGATCTTCGTGAAGACGATGAGCTGATTGAGGTTAAGGTTACCGACAAAGATACGGAAATCTTTGTTGTTACCAAGAAGGGTATGTGCATTCACTTTATGGAGTCCGATGTCAGAGGTACCGGACGTTCTTCCATGGGTGTTATCGGTATGCGACTTCGTGATGACGATGAAGTTATCGGTATGCAGCTCGATCATCAGGGTGATTCCCTGCTTATCGTATCCGAGTATGGTATTGGTAAACGTACCGATCTTGCTGACTTTAAGTTACAGAACCGTGGTGGTCTGGGCATTAAGTGCTACAAGATTACCGAGAAGACCGGCGATGTAGTAGGTGTTAAGGCAGTTACCGACGATCATGAAATCATGATGATTACCACAGAAGGCATCATCATCCAGATTCGTATGAGCGAAATCAATGTTCATGGACGAGTTACCAGTGGTGTGAAACTGATTAATCTGGATGAGGGCGTTAAGGTTGCCAAGATTGCCAAGGTACGTGAGAAAGTCACTACCGATGACGATCAGGAAATCGAGATTCAGGAAGATGAAGTGCCGTCAGATTCCGATGAAATTGAAACAGAGAATGAAACAGAGAATGAGACGGAGAACGAAGAGGTATAACCCTCCTGCACGGATGTTTGTTATTGCCTAAAAAGGCATTCTATGGTATAAGAATAATGTTATATACCTTTATCATTGTATACAATGACAGAGGTAATGAGTTACCCTCTATGGGAAGAAAGGTTAGGTTTATTTATGAAAAAGTTTTTAGCAGCATTACTTGCTACCGCCATGGTATTATCTCTTACCGCTTGCGGTGGCACCACCAATCTTCGTTTTGTTACCGGTGGTGAGTCCGGAACTTATTATGCATTCGGTTCCGTAATCGCTCAGCATGTAACAAACAACACAGATGTTAAGGTTACCGCAATCGTAGGTAACGGTTCCCAGAAGAACGTTCAGGAATTAACCGCAGGCACTGCAGAGCTTGCTTTTTGCCAGTCTGACGTTATGGCTTATGCTTATGAAGGAACCAATTTATTCGAAGAGCCGATTACCGATTTCTCTACTGTAGCAGCTCTTTACACCGAGCAGGTTCAGATTGTTACTCTGGATGAGAACATCAAGACCGTAGCTGACCTGAAGGGCAAGAACGTTTCCATCGGTGCTCCCGGTTCCGGTGTTTACTTCAACGCAATTGATATTTTAGGTGCTTACGACCTTACTGAGGACGATATCACCGCTACCTATCAGTCCTTCGGCGACAGCGCTGATGCATTAAAGGATGGCAAGATTGATGCTGCATTCATCGTAGCAGGTGCTCCTACTACCGCAGTTGTTGACCTTTCCACCACAAAGCAGGTATATCTTGTATCCTTAGACGAGGAGCATCTTAACAAGTTACTTGCTTCTTCTCCTTACTATGCTAAATGCGTAATCACCGCTGATACCTATGGTATGCCTTCAGATGCTACTACCGTTGGTGTAGGTGCAGTTATTCTTGCCAAGAATTCCGTATCTGAGGATGCTGTATATGCATTTGTTAAGGATATCTTTGATAACGCAGCTAATCTTGGTGACAGCCATGCTAAGTACAACGAAGTTAACCTTGAGTACGGTTCTTCCATTACTTCCGTACCTTACCATGCAGGTGCTGCCAAGTACTTCAAAGAAAAAGGTTTTGACGTTTTCACAAAATAATTTAGTTTCATTAGGATAAACAAATTGCGGCAGGTTCCGTGATGGGGCCTGCCGTTTATAAGTTATAGGAGAATCATATGAGTTCAGAAAGCGAAAAAGTAAATACTACTCAACAGGATCTCGATGAGATCATGCGTAAATATGATAAAGAATCCAATACTCGTATTTGGGAAGGAATTCCAAAAAAGATTATTATTGCTTTCATGTCTGTCTTTTCCATCTACTGTATTTATATGACTCTGTTTGCAACCGTTCTTCCTGAGACCAGGTTGTCGTTGTTTTTGGCATTTATCATTATTATTGGTTTTTTAAATTATCCAATCAGCAAGAAACATGTAAGAGTGAATTATTTACCGTGGTATGATGTGGTACTTATGGTAGTTGGTTCCGGTTGTTTCTTTTACTTTGCATTCAATGCGCTGTCCATTATCAAGATGGTAGGCAGCACAGGCCTTAAGCCTCTTCAGGTTATCATTGGTACGGTAGGTATTCTGGTACTTGTGGAACTCTGCAGACGTTGTGTAGGTGTTCCGATTCTGTGTGTAGCCGGCGCTCTTATTATATATGCTTTTATCAATCAGTTCACTTATGGTGCAAGCTTCTATTCCGCACTTCGTCAGATTATCGATAAGCTTTTCTATTCCACGAATGGTGTAATCGGTACGCCGACCAATGTATGCTATACCTACATTGTATTGTTCATTATTTTTGGCGCCTTCCTTGAGAGAACCGGTATCTCCAGTTTCTTTATTGCTTTTGCCAATAAGGTTGCAGGCTGGTCTGCAGGCGGTCCTGCCAAAGTAGCAGTTATTTCATCAGCACTGTGCGGTATGGTTTCCGGTTCTTCCGTTGGTAATACGGTTACCACAGGTTCCGTAACCATTCCCATGATGAAGAAGACCGGTTACAAACCGGAGTTTGCCGGTGCGGTTGAGGCAGCAGCTTCAACGGGCGGTCAGATCATGCCTCCCATCATGGGTGCTGCAGCATTCCTGATGGCCGAGTACATGGGACTTCCTTATGCACAGGTTGCAGTGAAGGCAATTCTTCCCGCCGTGCTTTACTTTGCCGGAATTTTCATAGCGGTTCATCTGGAGGCCAAAAAGTTAGGCTTAAAGGGTATTGATAAATCGGAACTTCCGAAGTGGAAATATCTTTTGAAGAACTGCTATTTGATTCTTCCTTTGATTCTTTTAATTTGGCTGGTTTCCTCCGGAGCAAGAACCATGGCATTCTCCGCGGCCGTTTCCATTATTGCTGCACTCCTGATTGGATTCGTTCATCTTCTTCTTGAAATGAAGGAACAGCATCCCGAGATGTCCTTTGGAAAAGTATTGGTTACTACCTTAAAAGGAACCTTTGAATTTACGGTAGATGCACTTCAGGCAGGTTCCAAGGGTGCCGTTACGGTAGCAGTTGCCTGTGCAATGGCCGGATTGATTGCCGGATGTATCACAGTTACCGGACTTGCTTCCATCTTAATTAATGGAATTGTCCAAATTGCAGGTAATGCAACCTTCATCGGATTACTCCTTACCATGATTTGCTGTATCATTCTTGGTATGGGTGTTCCCACTACGGCCAATTACTGTATCATGGCAGCGACCTGTGCTCCTATCCTGATTCAGTTGGGCTTCCCCGTAGTTGCAGCACACTTCTTTGTTTTCTACTTTGGTATTGTTGCGGATATTACTCCTCCGGTTGCGCTGGCAGCTTATGCAGGTTCCGCAATTGCCAAGTCGAATCCTATGAAGACAGGTGTGAATGCAACAAAGCTGGCGATTGCCGCATTTATCGTTCCTTACATTTTTGCTTACAGTCCGTCCATGCTTTTTGTCGACACGACGCCCTTTGAAGTAGTTCAGATTGTACTTACTTCCATCATCGGTATCTTCGGTGTTGCGGCCGGTATCAGAGGATATGCAATCGGCGAGATGAACTGGATTTTGCGTATCCTGATAATAATTGGCGGTTTGACATTGATGATCCCCGGTCTTTTGACGGATATCATCGGTATCGTACTGGTAGGCGGTATTTGCGTTCTTCAGTTCCTTATGAAAAAGAATAAGAAAACTGCTTAATACAGAGGAATTGAGCCATCGGAGGCGTTAGTCCCGATGGCTTTATAATTGCTTATTAACAAAAATGTGTTATAATAGCGCATTGTGTAGAGTTATACGCTCAATTCTCAAAGGAGATGTTGTTTGTGGAAGCTTATGAAATTTTTAAAGACTTGGCGTTAATTGTTATCTTTGCCAAGTTTTTCGGTTTATTGGCAAGAAAGTGTGGAGCGCCGCAGGTAGTAGGTGAAATCATTGCCGGCTTACTTATTGGCCCCAGTATATTTGGATTGGTTCAGAATTCAGACTTTCTAAATAACATGGCAGAAATAGGCGTAGTGCTTCTGATGTTTTCTGCCGGACTCGGTACCGATCTTAAAATGCTAAAAAGAACCGGAATCAAAGCAACCCTGATTGCCTGTGCCGGTGTACTTGTTCCACTCATCGGCGGAACCATTTTGTATATGATGTTCTATGGTTCGGCGGCTTTGGGAACCGAGGAATTCTATAAAGCCGTATTTATCGGCTGTATCATGACCGCAACTTCCGTATCCATTACGGTGGAAGCTTTAAAGGAGATGGGCTTTTTATCGGGAACGGTCGGAACTACCATCGTAGCTGCAGCAATTATTGACGATGTAATCGGCATTATGGTTTTGACCTTTGTCATCGGATTCAAGAATCCGGAGGCCAATCCCGGCAAGGTTGTGCTCAGCACGCTGCTCTTCTTTGTGTTTGCCATTATTGTCGGCTACATTTGCTATTTGATTTTCAAGAAAGTGGATGCCAAGTATCCGCATACCCGTCGTATTCCGATTGCGGGACTGGCACTTTGCCTTTCTTTTGCATACATTGCAGAAAAGTACTTCGGTATCGCAGATATCACGGGTGCTTACCTCGCAGGTATTATTCTGTGCTCCATCCGTGACTCCAAGTATATTGCGGAAAAGATGGATATCAATTCCTACATGCTGTTCGGTCCGGTCTTTTTTGCATCTATCGGAATTAAGACAAGCTTAAAGGGATTTAACCTGGACATTTTGTGGTTTTCACTGGCATTTGTGTTTGTTGCCTTGATTACAAAAATTATTGGATGTGGATTAATGTCGAAAGCATGCCGATATAAATGGCAGGAGTCTCTTAAAATCGGAATCGGTATGATGACGCGAGGAGAGGTTGCCCTTATTGTATCCCAGAAGGGTCTTTCTGTCGGCCTTATGAGTTCAGAGTATTTTGCGGCAGTCATTTTACTGATTATTATTTCTTCCATTTCGACACCCATACTGTTGAAGCTTCTTTATAAGAAATTTCCGGAGGTACAATGAGAAAAAATAAACTAGTAGTAAGTATAGCCATACTTTCGATGTCTCTGTTTTTGTTTGCGTGCGAGGACAGCGGTTTGAAAGCGGATGAACCGGGGAATGTGATTGATCCGGCCGGATTTATAGCATCGACGGAACCTTCTGCCATGCCGAATACGCCGGATGTGACCATAAATCCCGATACACCTTCCGTAGAACCTGTACCCACCGATGTTCCGGATGCACCGGTTCCTTCCATGGAACCGGCTTCTTCCATGGAACCGTCTCCAGCCGGAGAGGTTACACCTGCAACGACGCCGGAACCTGTGGTTACGCCCGCTCCTTCCGGAGATACTCCGTACGGTATTCACGGAAGACTTTCCGTGGACGGAACTCTCCTTAAGGATCAAAACGGAGACCCGTATCAGTTGGTTGGTATTTCCACCCATGGCCTCTCCTGGTACCCTCAGTATGTAAACAAGGCAGCTTTCACGGATCTAAGGGATGATTGGAATGCCAATGTAGTTCGTCTTGCCATGTATACCGCTGAATATAACGGATATTGCACAGGCAGTGAGCAAAACAAAACGACACTTTACAATCTTGTCTGCAACGGAATTGATTATGCGACGGATTTGGGACTCTATGTAATTGTGGACTGGCATGTCCTGAATGATACTTCCAATACTATTTCAGGAAATGGTAATCCAAAGATTTATCAGGCGGAGTCGGAAGATTTCTTCAGCCGTCTTAGCAAGAAGTACAAGGATTATGACAATATTATCTATGAAATCTGCAACGAGCCGAACAGCGGGGTAAGTTGGTCGACCATCAAGGAGTATGCGGAGTCCATAATCCCCATTATTCGCGAGAATGACTCGAATGCCGTCATTATTGTTGGCACTCCAACCTGGTCTCAGGATGTGGATACGGTAGCCGATGATCCTCTTACAGCCGATAACCTGCTTTATGCGCTACATTTCTATGCGGATACTCACAAGCAGGATCTCCGGAACAAGATGGTGAAGGCTCTGGATAAAGGATTGCCTGTTTTTGTCAGCGAATACGGAATCTGCGATGCTTCCGGAAACGGAGCCAATAACTATGACGAAGCCGAAACCTGGGTTAACCTTTTGGATGATTATGGTGTAAGCTTCATCATGTGGAATCTTGCCAATAAAGATGAAGCCAGTGCGATGATAAAGACTACCTGTGCCAAGACCAGCGGTTGGGCATACGAGGATCTTAAGGAAAGCGGCCAGTGGATCTACGATTTGATGAATGGCAGAAGGAATGGCGTAACGACACCCGTTACACCGAAGACTCCGGTTGCCACGGAATCTCCCGAACCTGTCAAACCGATTGAAACGAAAGCCCCTGCTTCGCAGGCACCTGTTTCAGGATCCGGCAAGCTGGAAGTGAAAGTAGAAGTAGGTTCGCTTTGGGAGAATCACGGACAGTATAATATTAACATGACGAATGTTTCCGGCGATTTGGTAGAGGGCTGGACGATAAAGATTACTTTCTCGAAGGCAATTGAAAGCATCGAAGGCTGGAACGGTGTGTTTGAGTACTCCGGCAATGTTTTGACGATTACTCCGGATGCGGATTGGAACCGCAGTATTTCTGCAGGTGCTTCCCATAACAGTACCGGCTTTAGTGTAGAAATTACAGGCGATTTTAAGATTGATGGGGTTGAGGTGTACTGATTCTTATGAAAACCTGTCTCAGATTTTTAAAAAAATATATACCACAATGTATCCTGGCTCCGCTGTTTAAGATGCTGGAGGCTTCCTTTGAGTTACTTGTTCCGCTTGTAATGAAGGTTATTATTGACCGGGGTATTGATGGATCGAATACCGCGCTTATTTATAAAATGGGCGCGGTTTTAGTATTGCTTGCGATTGTTGGTTACGGAACCTCCATTACCGCCCAGTACTTTTCGGCCAAAGCTGCAGTCGGTATGTCAAAGGAACTTAGGGCAGCCGTGTTTAAGAAAATTCAGACATTTTCTTTTTCGCAGGTTGATACGATTGGTTCATCTACGCTGATGAATCGTATCTCCGGAGATGTTAACCAGGTTCAGAGCGGCGTCAACATGACTCTTCGTCTTTTGCTACGCTCTCCGTTCGTTGTTTTTGGCGCCATGGTTATGGCTTTCTATGTGAACGCCCACGAGGCACTTACCTTTGTTGTGGTCATTCCGTTGCTGTTCATTATTGTATTTTTTATCCTGCTGTCGACCATGCCGATGTATCGTAAGGTGCAGGAAAAAAACGACAAAATCTTCGCTCATACACGGGAGAATTTGAAGGGAATCCGTGTTATTCGCGCGTTTCGCAGGGAACAGAAGGAAACGGAGGACTTTGACGCTTCGGTTTCGGAGTATACGGGATTGTCTTTGGCGGTCGGACGAATCGCAAATCTGCTTTCGCCCATCACCTTTATTATTGTAAATGCAGCAACTCTGATTATTATTTATTCCGGTGCGCAAAAGGTAGATGCCGGCCTGTTAACGCGAGGCGAGGTACTGGCACTTGTTAACTACATGTCACAGATTCTTGTGGAGCTTGTGAAATTTGCCAATCTTGTTATTCTTGCTGCGAAGGCATTGGCTTGTTCGAAGCGTATTGCCCAGATTCTTGAAATGGATGAGGAGGACAATACCTTCTCCGAGGCGGAGGATATGGCTCTCTCGAAGGATGGCGAGTACATTCTGGAGTTTAGGAACGTGGACCTGACCTATCGTGGTGCCGGAAAGGAAACGCTTTCCGATATCAGTTTTAAGATGAAGCGTGGTGAAACAATCGGAATCATCGGTTCTACCGGCAGCGGTAAGAGTTCGCTGGTGAACCTTATTCCCCGGTTCTACGAACGCACCGCCGGCGAGATTTATTTTGATGGCGAGCTGCTTGAGCATTATTCCAAGAAGAGTCTGCGTTCAAGGATTGCCGTCGTTATGCAGAAGTCGCTTCTTACAAAGGGAACCGTCCTGGGCAATTTGCTCTGGGGCAAGAGGGATGCGGATTCGGAGGAAGCAGTCACGGCCTTAAAGCGTGCACAGGCTTACGAATTCATAAGCACCCGGGAAGGTGGAATCTCCGCTTCGGTAGAGCAGGAGGGTCGGAATTTCTCCGGAGGCCAAAAACAACGTCTGTCCATAGCCCGGGCACTTATCCGCAATGCGGAGCTTCTGATTTTGGATGATTCCTCTTCGGCGCTTGATTATGCAACGGATGCTGCTCTTAAGAAGGCACTGAAGGAGCTGAATCCGAAGCCTTCCATTATAGTCGTATCGCAGAGAACCGCTTCGATTGCGCATGCGGATCGAATTCTTGTAATGGAGAACGGACGCATCGCTGCCGAAGGAACTCATGCGGAGCTTTTGGAAACTTCCGAAATCTATCGTGAAATTTATAAATCGCAGTATCAGAAGGAGGCACGCTCATGAAAAAGAAAACGGCTCTGAAAAAACTGATACATGTAATGAAGAAGTATCTCTGGTTACTGATTCTTTCGTTATTGTTTTCCGTCGTATATGTTTTGGCTTCCCTCTACATCCCGATATTTACCGGAGATGCCATCGATGAAATCATTGGACCCGGTAACGTTCATATGACGGAGCTGCTCAGCATTCTCACAAAGATAGTTGTGTTGATTGCGGTATCCGCGATTGCACAGTATGTGATGAGTTTGTGTAATAACCGGATTACTTATAAGACCGTGGAAAGTATGCGTCATCTTGCGATGAAGCATCTTCAGAAACTTCCGTTGTCCTACGTGGATTCCCATCCGCAGGGCGATATTATTTCCCGCGTTGTTTCCGATGCCGAAACGATGGCAGACGGACTGTTGCTTGGTTTTTCGCAGTTGTTCACGGGAGTTCTCACGATTCTCGGTACATTGATTCTGATGATGACCATCAATGTGAAAATCGCATTGATTGTAGTTATACTGACACCGCTTTCCATTCTGATTGCCGGATTCATTGCAAAGAAAACGCATGCACTGTTTAAGAAACAGTCGGAAAAACGCGGTGAGCAGACGGCATTCATGAATGAGATGATCAGCGCGGAAGCTTTGGTTAAGGCGTATGGTATGGAAACCTATGCGATTGATTCCTTCGAAGGAATCAATGAAGAACTGTCGGAGGTAGCATTGAAAGCGACTTTCTTTTCTTCCCTCACGAATCCGTCCACACGCCTTGTCAATAATCTCGTTTATGCGGGTGTCGGAGTGTTTGGTGCAATTGCTGCCGTAACCGGAAGCGGATTGACGGTCGGTGGGTTGTCCTGCTTTTTATCCTACGCCAACCAGTACACGAAACCGTTCAATGAAATCTCCGGCGTAATCACGGAGCTGCAGAATGCACTGGCTTGTGCGGAGCGTATCTTCGAACTCTTGGAGGAGCCACTTGAAAAAGAGGATGCAAAGGACGCAATCGTGCTTCAGAATGTTTCGGGCGCGTGTGAGATTACGGATATGAGTTTCTCCTATGTTCCGACGAAACCGCTCATCGAGCACATGAATCTCAGAGTACTTCCCGGACAGCGGGTTGCAATTGTCGGTCCGACCGGATGCGGAAAGACGACGCTGATCAATCTGCTCATGCGGTTTTACGATGTAAACAGCGGAACAATCAGCATTGACGGAGTATCTACACAGGATGTTACACGGGATTCTCTTCGAAAGAATTTTGGAATGGTTCTGCAGGATACCTGGATCAAGGACGCTACGGTACGTGAGAATTTGCTTTTGGCGAAGCCGGATGCAAGTGAGGATGAAATGATAGAGGCTGCCAAAGCCGCACATTGTCACAATTTCATCATGCAGTTGAAAAACGGTTACGATACAAGGATTAAGGATGAAGGCGGACTGCTGTCACAGGGACAGAAGCAGCTGCTTTGTATAGCGAGGGTTCTTCTGGCACCGCCGCCCATGCTGATTTTAGATGAGGCGACTTCGTCCATCGATACCCGAACGGAGAAAAAGGTACAGGATGCGTTTGCGGTCCTGATGAAGGGAAGAACCAGCTTTATTGTGGCGCATCGTCTTTCCACGATTCAGGAGGCAGATGTAATTCTGGTAATGCGTGACGGTCACATCGTGGAGCAGGGCACACATGAAGTATTGCTAAAGGCCGGCGGCTTCTACGCGAACCTGTACAACAGCCAATTCTAGGCGATTCGGTTGTAACACAAGCAATATTTATCGAGATACAATATATTTCTATTGACATGCAAACATCGGGGTGCTATATTCTCTTCAAGAAGAGAAGCACTCCGGTGTTTTCTTGCTATTAGGAGGATGACATGTTAAAGAAATATCCGTTTTTTATATCGATTACCGTTATTTATGCAGCCCTCAGCGCATTTCTGTTGAATTTCGGCTGGGAAACCGCATCAGGCAGTGCAGTGATTCTGCTGACTCTGGGCTATTTGCTGCTTGGCATTCCGAAGCTGGGCGGACGTATCAAGCTGTACGGTTTCTTTTTGGCACTGGCGATTGCCGCTATCGGGATTTCGATTACCTTCGGAGCATACGATGTGATACAGGCGATCAGTGTACTTGCTGCCCTGTTACTGATGCTGGTTCTTTTGGTAAATTCGTTCTATGACGACAGGAAATGGGGACTCGGAATGGTCCTTGCCGCAATGGTAGTCACTGCAGTGACTTCTCTTTCGCAGCTCCTCGCTCCGATTACACACGGACGGAAGTATTTCAGCATAGGTAACACGGATGAAGGTAAAAAAAGAGGCAATCGTACCATCTGGCTTTCCGTACTTGTGATGGTTCCGATTGTTGCCGTTGTATTGCTACTGCTTTCCACGGCGGATGTTCTGTTTAAGAATCTGCTTTCCGGTTTCTTCGATGTGTTCGACGATATGGAGAAGGTTTTCCCGTTCCTTCTTCGGTTTGTATTCCTGGGTGCTTTCTCTTATGCGATTTTAAGTATCAGCGAAAAGCGCTGCTTCAGTGAATTGAAAGGGATTTCTACCCGTAAGAACCCGGCCGCCGTATATCTTACGGGAGTTACGCTTGCATTAATCTATGTTATTTTTTCAACCATTCAGATTTGGGGGCTGTTTTTAAAGAAACTGACACTTCCTGAAAATGTGACTTATGCGCAGTATGCGAGAGAGGGATTTTTCCAGCTCCTTGCGGTTTGTATCATTAACCTTGTTTTGATTCTTATTTGCCTTGCCGTATTTGAGAGAACCGCATTGCTCAAAGTAATTCTGACAATCATTACATTTACAACCTATATACTTATTCTCTCTTCCGGCCTTCGTATGTATATGTACGTGAGCCGTTATGGTTTGTCCATTCTGCGAATGCAGGTGTTCTGGGCACTGAGCGTGCTGTTGCTTCTTTTTGTCGGCGTGCTCCTGCTGATTTATATTCCTTCGTTTCCGCTGTTTCGGTATGCACTGGCTTGTGTTACTCTTTTCTACCTGATTTTTGCTTATATGAAGCCGGCAACAGTCGTAACGCGTTACAACTGGGAACATAGAGAGGAGATTGGCGAGTTTGACGCACGCTACGTGGTGTCGCTCGGCGCCGATGCGCATGTGGAGGTTCTTTCTCGGGCAACAAAGGAAGAACTCACCGAATACGATTTGGAGAATCGGATTAAGAAATTTTATGATCAGCATTATGCAGATTACGATTCTATCCTTTCTTATAATTACTCGGTCCGCATTCTGCGTGCCAAAAAATAGACAAGGAGGTGTTTCGTTGCTATAATAATTGAATATTGTCGGAGGTGGAGAGTATGGAAACAGAAAGAAGCAGATGTACAAAACTGAGTTTGGGATATTTCATATTCATATCCGTTTTGTCGGTTGTGTTTGTAATACTGCCCATAGTATTCGCGGATTGGTATAAGGCCCTTTTGTCTACGCAGGACAGGGCTGCACTCTATACAATGTTCAGTGTTTACCTGGTATCGTTGCCGGTAGCGTATTTCCCTGTGTTAAGGAAAATCCCTGTGTCGGCTCCTCCGAAACAGAAGTTTGGTTTTTGGCGAGGGGTTGTAGTCTTTTTATGTACGTATTTCCTTTCTATCGCATCAAACTTCATTACGATTATCGGAAGCGTAGCTGTTTCTTTTATCGGTGGTAAGCCGGGCTTCAACTCTGCTATTTTGAATACGATGACGCAAAAAGAAACGTTGATTATGACTTTGTATGCGGTGCTCATAGGACCGATTATGGAGGAACTGGTATTTCGGAAGCTTCTGATTGATCGTCTGTATCGATATGGTGAGGCACCTGCCATCTTGATTTCCGCCCTCGCTTTTGGACTGTTTCACATGCGTACGGAACAGATACTGTATGCATTCGCGTTTGGTTTGGGACTTGCTTACCTGTACTGCAAGAGTGGTCGTATCCGAAACACTATGATTTGCCATATAACACTGAATAGTATCGGTACGATTCTGGCTCACATTATGCAGAAATATTCCCCTAACCTAGGTTCGATCAATTTGAGTGATATGTCATCCATACTGACGACGCTTAAGAATATGGTACCGATTTTGATTACCGACGGAATCATTTACACCATGATTTTTGCCGGTCTGGTGCTGTTCTTTATTTTCGTATGGAGGATAAAACTTAAGCCGGGCGAGGTGCAGTTGCCCAAGGGTACCCGATTCAAAACACTCCTTTTAAATGTCTATGCGATTTTGTATTTGGTGGTTACTTTGGGGATAGCAGTATACCGTTATATTCAACAGTATTTTGTATAGTACAACATCTTGTATATATATATAGAAGAAACACATTCAAAGACACTATTTATATAGAAGAAACAGGTGTATTTATGAGAACGATTCATACAGATGAGATTATAAGCAACATAGAAGAAATGTGCATTTTGGCGAACCATTACCTGGCACCGGACATGAAGGAAGCTTTGTTTTTGGCGCAGGCCAAAGAGGAATCCGAAGTAGGCAAGGGTGTACTCGGGATGCTGAAGGAGAATCTTCAGATTGCCGGGGAGGATATGATCCCGATTTGTCAGGATACCGGGATGGCGGTTGTGTTTATGAAAATAGGTCAGGACCTTCACATAGAAGGTATGTCGCTTACGGAAGCAGTGAACGAAGGAGTTCGGCGCGGGTATATAAACGGGTATCTGCGAAAGAGTGTCGTGGACGATCCGCTGCGCAGGGTGAACACGAAGGACAATACGCCTGCCATTATTCATTACGATATTGTTCCGGGTGACAGTCTTCGTATTACAGTGGCGCCCAAGGGCTTTGGAAGCGAGAACATGAGTCGTGTGTTTATGTTGAAGCCGGCTGACGGAATCGAAGGTGTGAAGGAGGCGGTTCTGACTGCGGTTCGAGATGCCGGACCGAATGCCTGCCCGCCCATGGTGGTCGGAGTCGGAATCGGTGGTACGTTTGAGAAATGTGCTTTCCTTGCTAAGAGAGCACTGACGCATGCAGCCGATACGCACAATTCGGATCCGATGTACGCAGCACTTGAGACGGAATTACTGGAGAAGATAAATAATCTGGGGATCGGACCGGCAGGGCTTGGTGGCAGAATTACTGCTTTTGCGGTTCATGTTGAAACGTATCCCACACACATTGCGGGGCTTCCGGTAGCAGTAAATATCTGCTGTCACGTAAACAGACATATTACCCGGGAAATATAACGGATTACGAAATGCGGGGATAACTTATGGATAGAGAATTACATCTTCCGATTACAAAAGAGGATTTAAAAGAATTGAATGCCGGGGATTTTGTATATCTTACCGGAACAATATATTCAGCACGCGATGCTGCGCATAAAAGAATGCATGAAGCAATCGAAAAGGGTGAGGATTTACCCTATTCCATAGACGGAACGGCCGTATACTATTTAGGACCGTCGCCCAATCGGGAAGGAAGACCAATCGGTTCCGCAGGTCCTACTACTTCCAGCAGAATGGATCGTTATACGCCGGAGCTTTTGGAGCGGGGACTTGCCATTATGATAGGTAAGGGCAAGCGTTCTGCACAGGTGAAAGAATCCATGCAGAAGACGGGCGCTGTTTACCTGGCTGCAATCGGAGGAGCAGGTGCACTGCTTTCCAAAGCGATTAAAAAGTCAACGGTAATCGCTTATGACGATTTGGGAACGGAAGCAATTCGACGTCTGGAAGTAGAGAAATTACCGACGATTGTAGTAATTGATACCAAGGGAAATGATTTGTATGAAACGGCTACCTCTTTGTATAAAAAGAATTGACAAAGAAGAGGTGCTTTTGTATAATAACACTTGCGTTTGAACGCGAGTAACATGAAACTGCATATTGACAGCGGGTTGATTGGCTCATGGAGAAATACTCAAGAGGCCGAAGAGGCGCCCCTGCTAAGGGTGTAGGTCGGGCAACCGGCGCGAGGGTTCAAATCCCTCTTTCTCCGCTATTAAGCACGGTAAAGTTGCCGTGCTTATTTATTGCAAAACACGTATTTTTCATATTGACAATGAAAAAAGTGTGGTGCTATAATGAAAATCCACCGCGCGATATAGCGTGGTGAAGTGCTGTAAAACAAGCCTTTTAAGTTCCAAAAAGAAATCAAAAATTTCTTAAAAAAAGTGCTTGACGCACCTAAGTAACT